>NZ_JAHLJD010000017.1:0-908517 GCF_020496225.1 Pseudonocardia sp. ICBG162 | reverse complement strand
AACACGCCGCCCAGCAGCGCCGTCACCACGCCGGACCGTGACCAGCAGCCATGGCCACAGCGGCGACGACGACGCCGCGCCGGCGAAGCGCATCAGCAGGTAGATGCCGGCCTTGACCATCGCCGCCGCGTGCAGGTAGGCGCTGACGGGTGCCGGGGCGACCATGGCGTCGGGCAGCCACGAGTGGAACGGGAACTGCGCCGCCTTGGTCATCGCGGCCACGGCGACCAGGACGGCGACGACACCGGCGAACACCGGATCCTGCGTCCAGGCCGGGTCGGCGAGCGCGGCCGACAGCTGCGTGGTCCCGGTCCGCACCACGATCGCGCACACCGCACCCAGCAGCGCCAGGCCGCCGGCGACGGTCACCAGCAACGTCCGTGCCGCCGGTGCTCGCCCCGCAGATCCCACCCGCAGGATCAGCAGATAGGAGCAGAGGGTGGTGATCTCCCACGCCACGAACAGCACGACCAGGTCGTCGGCGAGGACCAGGGTCAGCATCGCCGCGGCGAACGCGGTCATCAGCGCGAAGAAGCCGCCCGCCCGCTCCTCGGTGACATAGGAGGTCGAGTACGCCAGCACCACCGCGCCGACTCCGAGGACGAGCAGGGCGAACAGCCAGCCGAGCCCGTCCACCCGCAGCCGCAGCGCGATCTCCAGCGAGGGGATCCACGGCACCGCCTCGGTGCGCGTGCCGGGTCCGCGGGCGGCGACGACGGAGGTCAGAGCCGTGAGCACCACGACGGCGAGCCATCCGCCGCGCGCCCCGACCCGGTTCGCGAGTACCGCGACCGAGGGAACGAGCAGCCACAGGGCCGCCAGAACACAGAACAACGACATCGGAGAAAGAGCTCCTCGCGCGAATTTCGGGCACAAGTATCAGACGAAACCCGAAATGGGAATCGCCGACGTGTCGAAACATTGCAACCCGCGCACCGCGATGCTGCGCATGCGGTCAGGTCGCGGCAACATGCCGCCTGTCGGTGCGGAGTCGCGAGCTCAGGCGTCGGGAGCGACGCCGGCGAGGATGGCTCCCCACGACGAGGGATGACCATTGGTGCCCGGATGCGGCACGAGCCACTGCAGGGCCCGGTTGGCGCATCGAGTAATCACGCCCAGAGAATACGCGATTCTTGCGGCTGTCGTCGCGCGGGACGGATGCGATCCACGCCACCGTTCTCGCTGCATGGCGAAAAAATTGCGGCGACGATCCGTGAGCACTGTCTTTGCGCGATCTTTACGGGCCCCTCGTTCACCCACGCGACTCGACGTGCCTACGGTGGCCTCGGTGTGCCGGGAAGCCTGGTCGGCGAGCAGAACACGCACGCTCGACGAAGGGCAGCCCCGCGATGGACATCTACCGCTCCGAACCCGGCCGTGCCCTGCTGCGCGACTGGAGCAGCCTGCAGATCAGCCGGCTGCTGCCCGACGCGCGTTGCCGGTGGATCGACACCCCCTTGGGGGCGACCCACCTCACGACCGTCGGCTCCGGGCCGGCCGTGGTGCTCCTGCCCGGTACGACCTTCGGCGTCGCAGCATCGGCGTACGTCGTGCGGGCTCTGGCCGCCGACCACCGGGTCACGGCCGTGGACGTCCCCGGACAGCCCGGACTCAGCCACGGCGAGAGGCCCGCCGACGATCTCGTCGGCCGGTACCGCGCCTGGATCGACGAGGTGCTGGCCGCGGTCGGGACCGAGCCGGCGACGATCGTCGGTGAGTCCCTCGGCGCTGCTGTCGCGCTCTGCGCCGGCCCCGGCCCGGCGGTCGCCGGGCTCCTCCTCGTCGCCCCGGCCGGTCTCGTGCCCGCGCGGGTGACCGCGAGTCTGCGCCCGGCCCTGCCCTGGCTGTGGCATCCCACGGAGGCCCGCACCGAGCGGGTGCTGTCCTTCCTCTCCGGCGGTGCACCGCTGCCCGACCGGCGCCACCTCGTCGAGTGGATGACGCTGGTCCCCGAGCACGCCCGCAGCTCGCTGGCGCCGGCCCCCCTGCCCAACGCGGTCCTCACCGCCTGGCGCGACACCCCGTGCGTCGTCCTGGCCGGCCGCCGCGCCCCGATCTTCCCGGCGGAGGAGCTGACCCGCCCCGCCCGGATGCTGCTCGGGGCCCGCGTCGAGTTCGTCGCCGACGCGGGGCACCTGCTCGCCCACTCCCACCCCGACGCCGTCCGTCGCGGGATCACCGCGCCGGCCGGCCCCGGGGCGGGGTGAGGCGACTCAGAACTGCAGGCCCAGCGCCCACCCGCCGAGCAGGAACGCGAACCCGGTGATCAGCAGGACGCCGACCACGTTGAGCAGCAGCCCGCCGCGGGCCATCTGACCGATGGTGACCACGCCGGACCCGAAGACGATGGCGTTGGGCGGGGTGCCGACCGGCAGCATGAACGCGCAGGTCGCGGCCAGCGCCGCCGGGATGAGCAGCGTCATCGAGTCGGCGCCGATGCCGATCGCGACCCCGCCGAGCACCGGGATGAACGTCGCCGCCGTCGCGGTGTTGCTGGTGACCTCGGTCAGGAACAGCACGATCGTCACCACCGCGGCGACCAGCAGCAGCACCGGCAGCACGCCGAGGCCCGCGACGCTCGTACCGATGAACTCGTCGAGCCCGCTGGAGGCCACCGCCCCGGCCAGGGCGAGCCCGCCCCCGAACAGCAGCAGGACGCCCCAGGGCAGGCCCGCCTGGGCGTCGGGCCAGGCCAGCAGCATCCGGTATCCGCCACCCCGCCGGCCGGTCGCGGCCTCGTCGGGCGGGGTGGTCGCCGACGGCAGGAAGAACAGCGCGATGCCCGCTGCGATCGCGATCGCGGTGTCGTTGAGCCCGCCGAGCCACGGCAGCGCGGCGTCGACGGCGTCGAACTCGGTGAGCAGGCCCGGCACGATCCACAGGAACGCCGCGGAGGCGAACACCGCGAGTACGCGCTTCTCGGCCGTGCTGGCCGGGCCCATCTCGCGCAGCTGCTCGTCGATCATCTCCCGGCCGCCGGGGATCTCGGTCAGTGTGGTCCGGAACAGCACCCGGGTGATCAGCAACCACGCGACGGTCACGAACACCACGACGATCGGGACCCCGAGCTGCATCCAGCCGACGAAGCTGATGTCGCGGTCGAGCTCGTCCTGGACGTAGCCGGCGACGATGGCGTTCGGCGGGCTGCCCAGCAGCGTTCCGAGTCCGCCGATGGACGAGGCCCACGCCACGGAGAGGACCAGTCCGATGCCGAACGAGCGCACCGCCGGGTCGCGGATGGTCTCACTGAGCGGGGCGCCGCGACGGACCTCGTCGCCGCCGCCCCCGGCACGCTCGGCGACCAGCGCCAGGACCGACAGCGCGATCGGCAGCATCATCAGTGTGGTCGCGGTGTTGGACACCCACATCGACAGGAACGCCGTCGCCACCATCATGCCGAGCACGATCCGGGTCGGTGTGGTGCCCACTGTCCGCAGCGTCAGCAGCGCGATCCGCCGGTGCAGGTGCCACTTCTGCATGGCGATCGCGATGAGGAACCCGCCCAGGAACAGGAAGACGATCGGGTCCCCGACCGACACCACCCCGAACGCGGGGAACAACACCACCGGCAGCAGCGCGGTCGCCGACAGCGGAATGGCCTCGGTGACCCACCACGTCGCCATCAGGACACCGATCGCCGCGACCATCCGCGCCTCGGCGGGCAGGTCCTGCGCCGCCCCGAGCAGCAATTACGTCAGCAGGGCGAGAGCCACGCCGAGCAGACGCAGCGACCACGTCGCCCGCGGGGTTCTGCCGTCGGCCGCGGTCGCCGCTCCCGGAGCCGGCGGATCCGCCGTGGCCGTACCGGGCTCGGGACCGCTGTCGTTCGTCGTCATCGTCGGAACCCCCGTCGTACGGCCGCTGTGCTGCGTCGCGGACCGTACCCGAATTACCCCCATTCGGGTCGTTTGTTCTCGTTCGAACGCACGACCGAACGACCGAACGACCGGAGGAACGGCACGGGCTAGACGGCGTGGTACGACGGGACGGCCACGACGCGGGTCACCCGGGCGGCGTCCAGCGGGAATCCCTGCGATCGACGATGCCGTCACGGCACCTGCGCCCTGCGACCGTGGAACGACGCCGCACGATGCCCGACCGGACCGCCTACGCGACGAGCAGTACCCAGGTCCGCCCCGGGTGCAGGGGCACCTCACGGCCGTCGGGCGCGGTCAGACGGGTGGGGTCGCCCACGGCGGGGCGGGACCACCGGGCGGGGAACGAACGGCCGTCACGCAGGACCTCGGCATCGCCCGCACCGACGGTGAGCGCGATCGGGGAGGCCGAGCCGGCGCTGTCCCGGACGGAGGACTCGACGACCCCGACCCGTTGCACGACGACCGTGTCCGCCCGCACCGGCCGCCGGTCCGGACCGGCCACGGCGAGCTCGCCGCCGGTCGCGATCGTCCAGGCGTCGTCGGGCGCGCTCCAGGTGACGGTGACGGCGGTGGAACCCACCCGGACGGTGCGCTCCGGGGCGGGGGCACCCCCGTCCGGCGCCGGCCCGAAGCGCAGGCCGATGTCCTGGACCGGCCCCGCCTCCGGTACCCGGCCGCCGAGGTCCGCCAGGTCCACGTAGACGTTCACCGGCGCCGGTCGCCGCTCGTCACGCCGGAACGCCGCCGGGAACCCACGGGGCACGACCGGGACCAGCGGCGCGGCGACGAGCCGGTCCAGGACCGGCGGCGCGGCGCCGGAGAAGACGAGGGCCGGGCGGCCGTAGGCGCCGAGCACGCCGATGTCGGTCTCCCGGGCACTGCGCACCGGCCCCACCGAGCCCGGCAGCTGCGAGGCGAACACCGCGAGCAGCCGGGTGAGGCCGCCCTCGACCGGCTCGACGTAGACGACGTCGGCGAACTCGACGCCGTCCCACGGGCGCGCCTTCGCGGTGTTGTCGACCTTCACGGCGAACACTCTCGCTCCGGGCTCGGAGGGCAGCCCGGTCAGCGGTGACAGGAGCGGTGCCGGCGGCGCCGGAGCGGTCGCCGGTGGCGGCACCGGCACGGACGGAGCGCATCCGACGGCGCCCACCAGCACCAGCCCGACGAGGGCTCTCACCGCCGGGTTCCCACGCACCGGCGCACCGTACTCCGCCCCATCGTGCGTCCTCCGGCTACCCGGCCGAGCGCGAGCCGGTCCTCAGAACGGGTACTGCGGCAGGTCACCGCGGACCGTGACCCACTGGGTCTCGGTGAACGCCTCGATGTTGGCCTCGGCGCCGCCGTGGCGCGATCCGTTGCCCGAGTCCCCGACCCCGCCGAAGGGGGCGACCGCCTCGTCGTTGACCGTCTGGTCGTTGATGTGGACCAGTCCGGACGGGACCCGGTCGGCCAGCGCGAGGCCCTTCATCACGTCCCGGGTCAGGATCCCCAGCGAGAGGCCGTACCCGGTCCCCGCCGCCAGCCGGACGGCCTCGTCGAGGTCGTCGAAGGGGACGACGGGCGCGACCGGCCCGAAGATCTCGTCCGCGTAGGCGGGCGCGGTCAGGGGCACGTCGCCGAGCACGGTGGGGCGGTAGAACAGGTCCTCGTAGCTGCCGCCCGCGAGCACCCGTGCCCCGGCCGACACACTGCCGGTGACGATCTCGTGCACCCGGTCGCGCTGGCCCGCGTCGATCAGCGGGCCGATGGCGACCGCGTCCGAGGCGGGGTCGCCGACGGGAAGCTTCTCGGCCCGTTCCGCCAGCAGCGCCGCGTAGTCCGCCGCGATGCCGGACGCCACCAGATGACGGCTGGACGCCATGCAGATCTGGCCGGCGTGGTTGAACGAGCCGAACGCCCCGACCGAGGTGGCCCGGTCCAGGTCGACGTCGTCGAGTACGACCAGGGCGGAGTTGCCGCCGAGCTCGAGGTGCACCCGCTTGAGCCGGTCCGCCGCGGCCCTGGCGATGGCCTGCCCGGCCCGGGTCGAGCCGGTGAAGGCGATGACCGGGACCTCCGGGTCGTCGACCAGCGCCGCACCGACGTCCGCTCCGCCCGGCAGCACGTGCAGCAGCCCGGGGGGCAGCCCCGCCTCCTCGAACACCCGCGCGAACACGACTCCGCCGCTGACGGCGGTGCGGGGGTCCGGCTTGAGGACCACCGCGTTGCCCAGGGCGAGCGCCGGCGCGATGGCCCGGATCGCCAGGATGATGGGGGCGTTGAACGGCGCGATGACGCCGACGACCCCGACCGGGCGTCGCCGCTCCATCGACAGTCGCGGCTGGGTCGACCGCAGGAGCCTGCCGTAGGGGTGAGCGGCCAGTGCGGCCGCCTCGCGGCACTCCTCGGCGGCGACGGCCCGCGTCTGGAAGTCGGCGAACGGGCGGATCGCCCCGGACTCGCGGATGAGCCAGTCGTGGATCTCGTCCTCGTGCTCGACGAACAGCTCCGCCGCCCGCCGCAGCACCACGGCACGGGCGTCGTAGGGCTGCGCGGCCCACTCCCGCTGGGCCGCGCCGGCCGTCCGCGCCGCCGTGCGGACGTCCGCGGCGGATGCCGCGCCCACCTCGGCCAGGGTCGCGCCGGTGGCCGGCTCGACGGCCGGGTAGGTCCCCGCCCCACCGTCGATCCACCCCGCGGAGTAGATCTGTCCCTGCCAGCGGCTGGTCTCCAGGAAGCGCATGCTGTCACCTCGGTCGTGGTCGTCCGGCGGAACCGGGGCGGGGCGGTTCACGGTGCGACGGCGACGTCGAGCACCAGGGGGGTCGTGCGTCGCTCCAGGGTCGGCACGATCTCGTCGAGCACCTCGAGCAGGCCGGCGTGGTCGACCACCCGGTGTGACTCGCAGCCGAGCGAGGTCCCCAGCCCGCTGATGCTGATCTCCTCGAACGCCGGCCACGGGGCCGTGCCCGGGGTGCCGGTGGCCGAGCCGCGCCCCCCGGCGAGCCGGTCCATGATCGCGTAGCGGCCGTTGGACAACACGATCACGAGCACTCCGACGTCGTAGTGGGCTGCGCTCCACAGGGACTGGATCCCGTACAGCGAGGAGCCGTCGCCGACCAGCGCCACGACGGGCCGCTGCGGGGAACCCATGCGCACCCCCACCGCGGCCGGCAGGCCGAAGCCCAGCCCGCCCATGGCCGCGCTGAGGAACCCCAGCGGCGCTCGTGCCGGCACGAGCTCGTGCAGCAGCGCCCGGCTCGACGGGGTCTCCTCGACCACGACGGCCTGCTGCGGCAGCCGTTCTGCGAGCGCGGCGAACACGTGCTCGGGCCGCAGGGGCGCACCGGCGGCGGGCGGCTCGACCACCCGCGCGCGGTGGACGGCCGACGGTGCGGCGTCGCGGGCCGGGACGCGCCGGGCGAGCTCGGCGCACACGGCCGCGGGCGACGCGACCACAGCCAGGTCGGCAGGGCTGCGGAGCGCCTCGTCCGGGTCGTCGGTGATCACGACGACCCGGGTGTCGCCCTCGACGAGTGGACCGTCCTCGTAGGGGTACTGCCGGAACGCCGCCGCGCCCACCACCAGCACCAGGTCGTGCCCCTCCAGGGAGGAGCGCACTCCGGCCCGCCCGGCCGGCAGGTGCCCGGCGAAGCGGGGGTGGTCCCGGGGAAAGCCCGCCCGCGCCCCGAACGGCTCCTGCCACGCGGGCATCGCGAGCCGGTCGGCCAGCGCCGTCAGCGCCGCCCACGTCCGTTCGTCGTCGGCACCTGCCCCGGCGACCAGCGCCGGCGAACGCGACCCGGCGATCAGCTCGGCGATCGCGTCGCACGCAGCCGGGTCGGCCGCGGCCGGCCGCAGCGACCGCACCGGGGCGGCCCCGGCGGCGCCGTCGTGCTCGGCGTCCCAGTCGTCCATCGGCACGATCACCACCGCGGGGCCGCGATGCAGGTCCGCCTCGTGCCAGGCCCGTGCCAGGGCCCCCGGCACGTCCTGGGCACGGCCGGGCTCGTCCACCCACACCGCATGGGGGCGGACGAGCTCGTCGAGGCGCCGTCCGGTGAGAAAGGGTTCGAACGCGAGGTGGCGACGGTCCTGCTGTCCGACCACCACCACCATCGGCGCCCGGTTGACCCGCGCGGTCGCCAGCGCTCCGACCGCGTTGCCGAGGCCTGCCGTGGTGTGCAGGATCGCCACGGCAGGGCGGTGTCGCGCGAGCGCCCACCCGGTCGCCATGCCCACCACCGAGCCCTCGTGCAGCGTGAGCACGAACTCCAGGTCGCCGGGTAGGTCGGTGAGCAAGGAGATCTCGGTCGAGCCCGGGTTGGCGAACAGTGTCGTCGCGCCCTGGCGGCGCAGCACGGCCAGCGCTGCGTCACGGACGGTCGTCATCGCGCGGTCCTCCCGGTACCGGCGGTGGCCGCCGCGCCGGTGGTGTCGTCGATGCTCGCCGCGGCGGTGCGGACCCGTTCGGCGCCGTGCAGCAGGGCTGCCCGCTCCTCGTCGGAGAGGTCCCACTCGAGGATCTCCTCGATCCCGCCCGGGCCGAGCCGCGTCGGCACCCCGACCCCGACCCCGTCGATCCCGTACTGGCCGCCGAGGACCACCGCGGCGGGCCACGCCTCGCTTGATCCGGTCGCGATGGCGTCGACCATGGCGGCCGCGCCCGCACCGGTGCTCCAGGTGGAGGTGCGCCCGGAGTCGAGCGCCACGTGCCGCGTGTACCAGGTGGTCATGTACTCGTCCACGACCCCGCGCTGGGCGTCGGTCAGGACCACCGGCTCTCCGTGCAGCCGCACCCGGCTGTAGAGCGGGACCTGCGCCTCACCGTGCTCCCCGATCACCCATGCCTCGACGTCCTGGGGCCGGGCCCCGAGCGCCCGGGCGACGCCCGTCCGCATCCGGAACCCGTCGTTGAGGGTGTAGCCGACGAGTCGCCGCGGATCCAGCGCGGTCCGCCACTGCAGGCGCGTGAGCAGGGCGTCGACCGGGTTGGTCAGGACCACCAGGATCCCACCCCAGCCGGCCGCGACGAGCGGGTCCACGATGCCGTCGAGGATTGCGGCGTTCTCGGCGAGGAAGACCGACCGCGACGAGTTGAGCCGCAGCGGGACGGCGGCGCTCAGGACCACCACGTCGGCGTCGAGCGCATCGCCCGGTTCGCCCCCGCGGACCGAGCGGGCCCCGCCCAGGGCGAGCACGTCCTGCAGGTCCATGACGTGGCTGACGATCATGTTGGGCCGGGAGTCGACCAGTACGACGTCGTAGGGGGTGTCCGTGCGCAGGAGGTTGAACGCGACCGACGCGCCGATGCCGCCGGCGCCGCCGAAGATGACGACCTTCATGTGTTGTTCTCCGTCTTCTGAGGGGCCGAGCGGTCCGCTCGGCGGGGGAAGGCCGCAGCGCGGACCTCGTCGTAGGGACGTCCCGCGACGCCGGGCCGGGAGCGTCCGACGGCGCTGCCGATCACGGCGAGCAGGAACGCCGCGGGGACCGAGACCAGCGCGGGGATGGACAGGGGGAAGATCGCGTTGTCGGCGCCGAGGACGTCCGGTCCGAGTGCCACGAGC
This sequence comes from Pseudonocardia sp. ICBG162, assembly GCF_020496225.1. Taxonomy (NCBI): domain Bacteria; kingdom Bacillati; phylum Actinomycetota; class Actinomycetes; order Pseudonocardiales; family Pseudonocardiaceae; genus Pseudonocardia; species Pseudonocardia sp. ICBG162. The sequence goes on along the minus strand of NZ_JAHLJD010000017.1, from coordinate 899,087 downwards.
ACCAGGGAGATCAGCAGACCGCCGATGATGGCCACCTCGGCGCCCAGCCGGTTGAACCCGCGCCAGTAGATGCTGAGCACCAGGACCGGCGTGAGCGTGCTGGCGGCGATGGCGAACGCGACGTTGGCGAGGAACGCGATGTTGAGGTTCCGCGCACCCAACGCGAGCAGGATCGCCACCACGGCGAGCGCCACGCCGGCCGCGCGACCCGTGAACAGCTGCTGCTTCGCGCTGACCTCACCGCGCTTGATCACATTGGTGTAGAGGTCGTGCGCCGCGGCCCCGGACGCCGCGATGGCGATGCCGCTGAGCACCGCGAGGATCGTCGCGATGACGACACCCGCCAGCACCGCGAACAGCAGGTTGCCGCCCAGCACCTCCGCCAGCCGCGCGACGGCGAGGTTGCCGCCGGGGCTGTCGGCGACGATCTGCTCCCGTCCGACGATGTCGAGCGCGGCGTAGCCGAAGACCGGCAGCAGCAGGAAGAACACCGAGAAGATGATCATTCCGTAGAAGTCCGACGTCCGCGCCGCCCGCCCGTCCCGGGTGGTGAGGAAGCGCAGCATCACGTGCGGCAGCCCCATGATGCCCAGGCAGGGTCCGATCATCAGGGACACGTTGTTCAAGGAGCTCGTCAGCGGGAGCGGGTGGGCGCTCACCACGTCGGTGCCGAACCGCTCGGCGGCGACCCGGAGCGGTCCCAGCGGGTTCCAGTCGTAGTGGGCGACGACGAACAGCAGCAGGATGGCGACGGTGGCCAGCAGCAGGACGGTCTTGAAGATCTGGATGTAGGTCGCGGCGACCATCCCACCCATCACCATGTACACCGTCATGAGCACGGCGAGCAGGACCACCGCCAGCTCGTAGGGCACCCCGATCAGCAGCTGCGCCAGCACGCCGGCCCCGACGAACTGGATGGTCATGTAGATGACGCTGGTGACCAGCGTCGTCGTGGCGATCCCTCCGCGCAGCAGCCGGCCCTCGAACCGGTAGGCGACCACGTCGGCCAGGGTGAAGCGACCCAGGTTGCGCAACGGGACGGCCACCACGAGCAGGACGAGCAGGAACGCGGTCGGGATGCCGATCGCGAGGTAGAACCCCGCGAACCCGGTGAGTGCGACCGCTCCGGTGATGCCCAGCAGGGCCGCCGACGAGATCTGCTCGCCGGCCAGCGCCAGTCCGTTGCCCAGCCCGGACACCCGACGGCCGGCGACGTAGTGGTCGCCGGCGTCCGCCGTGCGGCGAGCCGCCAGGAACGCGAGGACCAGGGTGGCGGCGATGATGGATCCGGCGACGACGATCGACAGGACGTTCACGGGGTCGTCTCCCCGTCGGTCTCGGCGCGGTTCTGGGCGCGGACGTACAGCCCGGCCGCGGCCACGACGAGGACGAAGTCGAGGAAGCCGATCAGGTAGCCGATCCCGATCCCCCCGACGGTGCCGGCGAAGAGCGGCGTGAACAGCATGAGTACGACCAGCACCAGCAGCAGGACGAAGGCGATGGCGCCCGTCGTCAGACTGCGGCGGATCTGTGCGGAGACGACGGTGTCGTCAGGACCGTGGTGACGCATCGGTGCGTTCCTCTCGACGGACGGACGTTGTCCTTCGGTGCGAGCGGGGACGCTAGGTCGACCGGACCCGGCAGAGAATGGCATCGTCTCTGTATGCGAGACACCGGGCTGCTGCAGACCCTCGACCGGGGGCTGACGATCCTGGAGGTCCTGGCCCAGGCGCGGTATCCGCTGACTCTCGCCGACCTGTCGGCGCGGCTGGGTGTCCACCGTTCCATCACCCACCGCCTGGTGCGGACGCTCCAGGCGCACCACCTCATCGCCCGTACTCCCACCGGGTACGTGCTCGGCACGGGCACCACCGCACTGGGACGGGCTGCGCTGCCCGTGGTGCAGCAGGTCGCGAAGGGCAAGGTCTACCACCTCGCGCGCCGCACCGACCTGACCGCGTTCCTGGTGGTCCGCGACGGGCCGGACGTGGTCACCCTCATCTCGGTGGACACCAGCAGCGCCCGGCTGAACGTCGTCTACAGCCCGGGCGCGCGCCACCCCCGGGAGGTCGGTTCACCGGGCCTGGCAGTGCTGGCCGGGGGAGAGGCGCGACCGGGCGAACGGCCCGAGGTCACCCGCGGTCGCGCCGCGGGCTTCGTCGTGACGTTCGGGGAGGTCATCGAGCACCAGGGCAGCGTCGCCGCCCCCATCCGCTCCGAACCCGGCAGGGCCATCGGTTCGCTGGCCCTCACCTTCGGCCACGAACGTCCGGGCAGCCGGCAGATAGATGCCCTGCTCGACAGTGCCGCGGTGGTCTCCACCCGCCTCGTCCAGGCGAAGCTGCGCGGCGCGGTGGTCCCGGACCTGGACGCGTCCGTCGACCCGTCGGGAACGCCCTGACCCGGGATCTCCGTCGACGCCGTCGGGCAGGACCGGCCCGCGGTCAGTAGAACCCGTCGCGGGTGGCGCCGAACCGGTGCCCGAGGGCCGTCCGAGGCTCCGGCTCAGGCGTTCGGCCAACGCCCGGCCCCGGGTCTGCACCTCCCGGAGGATCCCGCGCAACGCCTTCGGATCGGTGGCGGTCCGCGGGGTGCAGGCCGCTCATCGAGTGTCGGACCTCCATCGGTCGACGTCGCTCGTGGCAGGCGGGGTCGTGCGTGTGCCGCCCGGTGGCAGCTCCGAGAGTGGCAGTTCGGACACGTCCTCACCAGCGCGGATCAGGACGAGATGATTCGCCGCAGATGCGGATACGTCGTCGCGAGATGCCCAGCGGACACCACGGCGACCACGGGGTGTCCACTTTCCGCACAGTCCGTACGACGTGACCGCGGTCATGCTGACGACTCCGACAGAGCGGTCGGGACGCGGCCGCTGATCGACACGTACTGGAGTCCCCGTGAGCCGTCTGCGTTTCGGCACCTTCCTGGCGCCCTTCCACAAGCCCGGTCAGAACCCGACGCTGGCGCTGCAGCGCGACCTCGAGCTCGTCGAGCACCTCGACGCCCTCGGCTACGACGAGGCCTGGATCGGCGAGCACCACTCGGCCGGTTCGGAGATCATCGCCTCGCCCGAGATCTTCATGGCCGCCGCGGCCGAGCGCACCCGTCGCATCCGGCTCGGCACCGGCGTCACCTCGATCGCCTACCACAACCCGCTGTGGGTGGCCGACCGCATGGTGATGCTGGACCACCTGACCCGCGGCCGGGCGATGCTCGGGTGCGGCCCGGGATCGCTGCCGACCGACTCGGCGATGATCGGCCTGACTCCGACCGACACCCGCGAGCTGCTGGAGCAGAACCTCGACATCATCATGCGGCTGCTGCGCGGTGAGTCGGTCACCCGGCAGACGAAGACCCACGACCTGGTCGCCGCGCAGCTGCAGCTGCGTCCCTACACCGACCCGTGCTTCGACGTCGTCGTCGCCGCGGTGGCCTCGCCTACCGGGCCGCGGATGGCCGGGCAGCACGGCGTCGGGCTCCTCTCGATCGGTGCGACGCTCACCCAGGACGGCTTCGACGCCCTGGCCCACCACTGGAACGTGGTCGAGGAGCGGGCCGCCCACCACGGGCAGCCCGCCCCGGACCGTTCCGCGTGGCGGCTGTGCGGGCTCATGCACATCGCCGAGACCCGCGAGCAGGCCTACAAGGACGTGGAGTACGGCATCGAGCACTGGTTCCAGTACTTCCAGAAGGTCGCCGCGTTCCCGCAGATGGCGGTTGGGGACAGCGTCGACGTAAAGGGGATGATCGACTTCATCAACGAGGCCGGGATCGGTGCGATCGGCACCGTGGAGGACGCCCGGGCGCAGGTGCAGAAGCTGGTCGACCAGTCCGGCGGCTTCGGGGCGTTCCTGATGCTGGGCCACGAGTGGGCCAACCCCGAGGCCACCCGGCGCTCCTACGAGCTGATCGCGCAGCAGGTGTTCCCGCACTTCCAGGGGCAGGCGCAGAGCACCCTCGACGCGAAGGACCGGGCCGGCGCCACCCGTGAGGCGCACGCGCAGACCCAGCTCGACGCCGTCGACCACATGACCAGGAAGTACGAGCAGGAGAAGGCGTCCGGGAACTGAGCCGGTCGGGGTGGGGCCGGCCCGCCGGCCCCACCCCGGGCTCCCCGACGTGCAGGATGGGTCCGGGAGGAGGGCCGATGACGACCAGGGGCGACGACTGGGAGCGGTTCCAGTCCGGCGAGGAGCCGAGCGGCCTGCGCCACGAGGTGCTCACCTCCTGGCGACGGTCACGGTTCAGCGGGGTCGACCCGGAGCACGTCGACGTCCCCTACATCGAGACCGACCTCGACACCCAGTTCGCCCGCGTCGCCGTCCCGATCATGAGCGGGATGGCCGAGCTGCTGGTGGGCGACAGTTCGTGCCTGGCGCTGGCCGACGCGTCGGGCAGCGTGATCTGGCGCTGGGTGTCCGAGCCGATGCTGCGCGACACCCTCGACGAGCTGTCGGTCGTCGAGCACTTCAACTTCGGCGAGGAGCACGTCGGCACCAACGGGCTGGGCACGGCACTGGAGACCGGCGCGCTGGCCGTCGTGCGCGGTTCCGAGCACTACGTGCACCGCTTCCACGACGTCACCTGCGTCGCCGCGCCGGTCCGGCACCCCATCACCCGTCGCATCGCCGGTGCGGTCAACGTGACCTGCCGGGCCGCCGACACGAACTCCCTGCTCACGGTGGTCGTGCGCAAGCTCGTCGAGGAGATCCGGGTGGCCATGTCCGACATGGCCACCGGCCGCGAGCGCCGCCTGCTCTCGGCGTTCCTGCAGGAGCAGCGCCTCGGTTCCGGCCCGATCGCCGTGATCGGCGACAACCTGATCATCACCGACCAGCGGGCGGCCGACCTCGGGCTGGACCGGCTCGACCTCTGGGACGAGCTCCGCGCCCTGCGCGGCAACGGCGACCGGATCAGCCTCGGGCTCCCGGCCGACCTCACCGCGACGGTGCGCCTCGTCCGGGACGGCGGCACCCCGACGGGTGCGGTGCTGACCGTCGACGACCCCGCCGACCCGCCCGCCGCTGCCGGTGCCACCGCGGCGGTCCGGCGCGCCCGCCGGCCCCCGGCCGCCGCGGGCGGGGACCGGACCGCGATCGCCGCCCGCGCCGCCGACCTCGCCGGGACCGGGCCGGTCGCGGTCCTCGGGGAGGCGGGGACCGGGAGGACCACCGTGCTCCGCACCGCGATGGGCGACGGGGCGGAGGTCCTCGACGCCGCCACCCACCGGCTCGACCCCGCCGGATGGATCGCGCGCCTGCGCCGCGGCGCGGCCCGGGGTGCCGTGGTAGTCCGCCACGCGGAGCTGCTCGACACCGCCGCGGTCCGCACCGTCACCGCCGTCCTCGGCGAGGTCCTCGCCGACGACGGCACCCGGCCCCGGGTCGGGCTCACGGTCACCGTCGCCGAGGGTGAGCCCCCCGCGTCCGCCGCCGCCCTGCTGCTGGACGGTCTCGCCGCGAGCGTCGTCCCGGTACCGCCCCTGCGCCGCACCCCGGACGTGATCGCCGACCTCGCCCGCGGCGAGCTGCGCCGGCACGGCGACGGGCTGACGTTCACCGCGGACGCGCTGGCCGCGCTGCGCCGCTACCACTGGCCCGGCAACCTCGCCGAGCTCGCCCGCGTCGTGCGGGACGCGGCCCGGGACGCAGACGGCCCGGCGGTCGGCGCAGCCGACCTGGGGCCCGGGGTCCGGTACGCCGGCGGACGTCGCGCATTGACGCCGCTGGAGACCGCCGAGGCCTCGGTCATCGCCGCCGTGCTGCGCGAGCACGACGGGAACAAGTCCACCGCCGCCCGTGAGCTCGGGATCTCCCGCACCGCGCTGTACAGCAAGATCCGCCTCTACCGCCTCTGACCCCGACGACGCCGCCCACACCGACATCCGTGCCGTGCCGGTGCCCCCGGCACGGGCGGCCAGGGCGGCGATCGCGGTCGGTGTGACGACGGCGAGGACGGTCGGCCAGCCGGCTCCGATCTGCACGGGGCCAGAGTGGTATCCCGTCCTGTCACGGTCGGACGTCACGTCCGGCCGATCCCGGGAGCGTGTCCTCGCGCCGGACGGGGCGCGGGCGGCCGGGTGACACGGCGCCGACCCTCGTGTGCCTGCGCGCGTGCATGTCGCCGGGGTCACACGTTGGGTATGGTCGGCCCATGGTCAGCTGGGACGACGGCGTCCGATGACCGGGGTCGGCCCCGGCGGGGCGATCAGCCTCGCCAGCTCCGACGTCGAGGACGCGACGGAGAAGGTCGGGCGGATCTTCCACCCGCACCGGTTGACCAGGGTGGGGCCGGTGCACCGCTTCCACGCCGCGCTCGACGCGGTGGCGGTCGGCGCCATGGTGAGCGGTCGGCTCCGCTACAACAGCAACAGCGACCTCTACTGCCCGGAGATCGACGGCTACCACGTCAACGTTCCGCTCACCGGCCGGTTGCTGTCGATTTCCCGCGGCGAGCGGACGACGGTCCTGCCGAGCAGCGCCGTCGTCTACCGCACCGGTTCCGACGCCCGCATCATCAGCCCGGAACACAGCAGGCTGAACCTGTTCGCGGTCAAGATCGAGCGCGCCGCCGTGCACGCGACCCTGGAGGACCTGCTGGGGCGCCAGATCCAGGAGACCGTCCGGTTCCGCGGCGTCCTCGACCTCGCCGGCCCCGACGGCCGTGCCTGGTGGTCGTTGCTGGTGAACACCCATCGCAGCCAGCTGCTCGGCTCGATGATGCGGGATCCCCGGATGGCGGCGCCGCTGACGTCCTCGCTGGTCACCGGGCTGCTCACCCTCACCCCGAACCAGTTCTCCGAGGAGCTCCGGGCCCCCGTCGCGACCGCCGCCCCGTCCGTCGTGGCCCGGGCGGTCGAGTTCATCCACACCCACGCGGCGGAGCCGCTGACCGTCGCCGACATCGCCCGTGCGGTCGGGCTCAGCGTGCGGACCCTGCAACGCAGCTTCGGCCGGCACACCGAGACCTCCCCGATGCAGGTGCTGCGGGACGTGCGGCTGCGCCGTGCGCACGAGGACCTGCAGGCCGGTGACCCCGGGGTCACCTCGGTCACGACGATCGCGTCCCGGTGGGGGTTCACCAACCACGGCCGTTTCGCGCAGGACTACCGGAAGGCGTACGGGACCAGCCCGTCGGAGACGCTGCGCACGCACCGGTGACCCGGCTCCCCGGACACCGGGGGTGTGTCGCGCAACGGCCGGATCGCGTCGCGGAGTGGATGGTCGGCCGGGTGCGGGCTTCCTAGCGTTGGCCGGGTCACAACGTGATCCCCGCCGCTGTCCTGGAGGCCACTGGTGTCCGCCCCCGTACCCGCAGTCCCGTTCGAGCTGGTCGTCGACGACCTGCGTCACGAGGCCGACGACGTCGTCGTGGTGTCCCTCGTGGACGAGGCCGGGCAGGAGCTGCCGCCGTGGGAGGCCGGGGCGCACGTCGACCTGAACCTGCCGGGCGGTCTCGTCCGCCAGTACTCGCTGTGCGGTGATCCCGACGACCGGCACGGCTACGAGGTGGCCGTCCTGCGTGACCCGGCGAGCCGGGGCGGGTCGGCCTGGATCCACGACGAGCTGGCGAAGGGCGACCGTATCGGCGTGTCCGCACCGCGGAACAACTTCGAGCTGGTCGACGCCGAGGACTACCTGTTCGTCGCCGGCGGGATCGGGGTCACCCCGTTCCTGCCGATGACCGCGGCCGCCCGGGCCGCGGGCCGCCCCTACGCCCTGGTCTACGCCGGCCGGACCCGGACGGGGATGGCGTTCGTCGAGCGGCTGTCCGAGGACGGCGCCGTGCGCATCCACGTCTCGGACGAGGGTGGTCGCGCCGACCTCGCCGAGGTGCTCGACGGGGTCGGTGGGCGGACCGCGGTCTACGGCTGCGGGCCCGACCGGCTGCTCGACGCCCTGAGCGGGCTCTGTGCCGAGCGGGGCCTGTCCCGGCAGCTCCACGTCGAGCACTTCAGCGGCACGGTCGTCGACCTCGACCCGGACCGGGAGACCGGCTTCGAGGTCGAGCTGGCGCGCAGCGGCGAGGTCGTGCGCGTCCCGGCCGACCGCACCGTGCTGGAGGTCCTGCTCGACCACGGGGTCCCGATGACCAGCAGCTGCGCCGAAGGCGTGTGCGGTTCCTGCGAGACCTCCGTCCTCTCGGGCGAGATCGACCATCGCGACCAGGTCCTCGACGAGGACGACCGGGAGGAGGGCGCGGTCATGATGATCTGCTGCTCCCGCGCCCGCTCGCCGCGCATCGTCCTCGATCTCTGACCCGGATCCCCGGGGCCGTCGGCCCCGTCCCGAACCCCACCGCCGGTCCCCGGCGGTGTCGGACCCGAACCGATCTGACGAACCGACGAAGGAGTCGACGATGCCCCAGACGGACGACCGGGCGGACAGCCCGGCCCAGCGGTGCCCGGTCACCCAGTTCGCGGCGGACTTCAACCCGTTCGACGAGGACTACCTGCAGGACCCGTACTCGGTCTTCACCCGGGCCCGGCAGGAGGAGCCCGTCTTCTACAGCCCCGAGATCGACTACTGGGTGGTCAGCCGGTACGAGGACGTCCTCGCGATCTTCCGGGACACCGCGTCGTTCAGCGCCACCGCGGCGGGGGAGCTGATCAAGCCGCCGTGCCCCGCGGCGATGGAGAAGCTCGCCGAGGTCGACTTCGTGCCCTCGACCATGCTCGTCGACGAGGACGCGCCGCTGCACACCAAGCGGCGCCGGGTGCTGCGCAAGGGGGTCACCGACGCGAAGGTGGCCGAGATCGAGCCGCTCACCCGGCGCTTCGTGTCGGCGTGCCTCGACGCCGTCGTGCGTGAGGGCCGTGCGGACCTCGTCGGTGACCTCACGTTCGAGGTCCCTGCCCTGACCGCGTTCGTGCTCATGGGCGTACCCGAGGCCGAGGTCGCCCGGGTGCGCGGGTACGCGTCCCGGTTCGCGCTGTGGATCTGGGGCCGCCCGAGCGACGAGCAGCAGGTGGCGCTGGCCGAGGAGTTCGCCGCCTACCTCGTCTACGCCCGGGAGCACGTGGAGCGGCTGATCGAGAACCCGGGGGACGACTACATGTCGAACGCCATCCGGGCATGGGCGAAGAACGGAGACGACGAGGTGTGGGACCGCACCTACCTCGCCTCGATCATGCAGAGCCACCTCTACGCCTCGCACGAGACCACCACCAACGCGGCGGCCGGCGGCTTCAAGGTTCTGCTCGAGCACCCCGGGCAGTGGGCCGAGCTGTGTGCGGACCCGTCGCTGATCCCGGGCGCGGTCGAGGAGATCCTGCGCTACGCCTCGTCGGTGCCCACATGGCGCCGGGTCGCGACCCGCGACGTGACGGTGGGCGGGCAGGACATCCGGGCGGGTGAGCGGCTGCTGGTGCTGACCGGGTCGGCGAACCACGACGAGGAGATCTTCGCCGACGGTGACAGCTTCGACATCCACCGGGAGAACGCCGACCGGCACCTCGCCTTCGGCTGGGGGGTCCACCACTGTCTCGGACAGGCGCTCGCCCGGATGGAGATGCGGGTGATGCTCGAGGAGGTCGCGAAGCGGCTGCCGCACCTGCGGCTCACCCCGGACCAGGAATGGACCTACTCGCCGAACACGTCCTTCCGCGGTCCCGACCACGTGCTCGTCGAGTGGGACCCGGCGGCGAACCCGGTCGACGCCGACCGTCCTTGACCCCCCACCTCCGAGGAGCAGACCGTGCACGTACTCACCGTCGCCTACGGACATCCGTCCGACCCTGCGGCCTTCGACGACCACTACGCCGCCACGCACTCCCCGCTCGCGCGCAGCGTGCCCGGGGTACGCGAGTTCACCGCGCGCCACTGCGCGTCGCTGGACGGCACCCGGCCGCCCTACCACCTGATCGCCCAACTCGGGTTCGACTCGGCAGCGGACCTGCAGGCGGGGCTGGCGTCACCGGAGGGCCGGGCGGCGGCCGCCGACCTGGAGAGCTTCGCCGACGGCGGCGCCACCCTGTTCGTCGCGCACGACTGACCCGAGGTCAGTAGAACCCGTCGCGGGTGGCGCCGAACCGGGAGCCCGAGGGCCGTCCGAGGCTCCGGCTCAGGCGTTCGGCCGTGGCCAGTACGTGCGGCAGGACGGTCTCGACCAGCCTCTCCGGTGAGCACCGGCCGACGCTGGTCGCGGACGCCAGCGCCGCGACGACCGTCCCCGTGTGGTCCCGCACCGGGACCGCCACGGCCATGAGGTCCGGGTCGAGCTCGCCGACGGCCAGCGCCCAGCCCCGGGTCTGCACCTCCCGGAGGATCCCGCGCAACGCCTTCGGGTCGGTGACGGTCCGCGGGGTGCAGGCCGGGGGACCCGCGGCGAGCACCCGGGCGATGGTCGGTTCCTCGGCCCAGGCCAGCAGGACCCGCCCCATCGCGGTCGCCGTGGCCGGGACCCGGGTGCCGGGGGAGACGTCGACCTGCATGATCCGGCGTACCGGCACCCGGGCGACGTAGACGGCTTCCGTGCCGTCCAGCACGGTCAGCGAGGCGGACTCGTCGGTCTGCTCGGCCAGCTGCGTCAGGTAGGGGCGGGCGGCGTCGACGATCGAGTGCGTCGCGGTGTACCGCTGTCCGACCGACAGCACGCGCGGCGTCAGCCGCCAGTGGCCGTCCGCCTGCTCGACGTAGCCGAGGTGCTCCAGGGTCAGCAGGATCCTGCGGACGGCGGGCCGGGACAGGCCGGTCGCCGCCGCCACGTCCGAGCTGGTCGGCCGGGGCCGGTCGGCGTCGAAGGCGAGCAGCACGGCGAAACCCCGCTCGATGCTCTGGATGCGGTCCCGGTCGCCGGCACCGTCGGCCACGTGGGTCATTGGGACGGGATTCCTCTCAATCGATCGTGACCCGGTCCGTGCGGGTGCCGCAGGGGCGTTGACCAGCGCGAACTCACCCGACACAGTGGTCGTGAACGCAAAGCGGGCAGTACGTACGCAGAGCGTACAGGAAGGAGCGATCGATGGCGATCGACCCGCGAGAGCTGCGCCGGTGCCTCGGGCACTTCGCCACCGGCGTCACCGTCATCACCTGCCAGGGAGCCGACGGCACGCCGCACGGCGCGACGGTGAACGCGTTCACCGCGGTGTCGCTCGACCCGCCGCTGGTGCTGGTGTCACTGGACCGGCGGTCCCGCCTGTGCGCGCTCGTCGAGCAGGAGCGGCGGCCGTTCACCGTGAACGTCCTCGCCTCGGGGCAGAAGGAGCTGGCGCTGCACTTCGCGGGCCGGCCCAACCAGGACGTCGGCTGGCTGCCCGACAGCGCGTGCGGCGCGCCCCGGCTCGCCGGCGCCCTGGCGCACATCTCCTGCACCCCCTGGCAGGCCTACGACGGCGGTGATCACGTTCTTTACCTGGGCGAGGTCCAGGAGTTCCTGATCCACGACGGAGCCCCGCTCCTGTTCCACACCGGCCGGTTCCACCACCTCGGCGACGATCACGAGCCCGTCCTCTGGGGTGACTCGGCCGACGGCCCGGCGGGCCAGAGCTGGATCACCGGCGCGACGGTCCGCTGACCACGACCCCCACGGCGCCGTGCGTCCGCACGGCCCGAACCCCATGCCCGATCGACGAAGGAGTCGACGATGACCCTGCAGCAGGACTCGGTCGCCACCCCCACCGGGGCGGACGGCCGCGTGACCCGGCCCATGACCGGCGACGAGTACATCGAGAGCCTCAAGGATGACCGCGAGGTCTACCTCTACGGCGAGAAGGTCGCCGACGTGACCACGCACCCGGCGTTCCGCAACGCCGTGCGGATGACCGCGCGGCTCTACGACGCGCTGCACGACCCGACCCGGGCGGAGAAGCTCACCGTCCCCACCGACACCGGCAGCTCCGGCGTCACCCACCCGTTCTTCCGGACCCCGCACTCGGTCGAGGACCTCAGGAAGGACCGCGAGGCGATCGCCGAGTGGGCCCGGATGACCTACGGCTTCATGGGGCGCAGCCCCGACTACAAGGCCGCGTTCCTCGGCACCCTGGGCGCGAACTCCGAGTTCTACGACCCCTACGCCGCCAATGCCCGGCGCTGGTACGAGGAGTCCCAGGAGAAGGTCCTCTACTGGAACCACGCGATCATCAACCCGCCGGTCGACCGGCACCGCCCGCCGGACGAGGTCTCCGACGTGTTCATGCACGTCGAGGAGGAGAACGACAACGGCGTCGTCGTCTCCGGGGCCAAGGTCGTCGCCACCGGTTCGGCGATCACCCACTTCAACTTCCTCGCCCACTACGGCCTGCCGATCAAGAAGCGCGAGTACTCGCTGGTCTGCACCGTGCCGATGGGTGCGCCCGGGATGAAGCTGATCTGCCGGCCGTCCTACGCCCAGCAGGCCTCGATGATGGGCACCCCGTTCGACTATCCGCTCTCCTCGCGGATGGACGAGAACGACACGATCTTCATCCTCGACAAGGTGCTCATCCCCTGGGAGAACGTGTTCATCTACGGCGACGCGGAGAAGGCGTCGACGTTCTTCCCCGGGTCGGGCTTCCTGCACCGTTTCACCTTCCACGGCGTCACCCGGCTCGCGGTCAAGCTCGACTTCATCGCCGGCCTGCTGATGAAGGGCCTGGAGGTCACCGGCTCCAAGGACTTCCGCGGCGTGCAGACCCGCGTCGGTGAGGTCATCGCCTGGCGCAACATGTTCTGGGCGCTGTCGGACGCGATGTGCGCCAACCCCGACGAGTGGGTCGGCGGGGCGAAGCTGCCCAAGCTCGACTACGGCCTGGCCTACCGCTGGTTCATGACCCTGGGCTACCCGCGGGTCAAGGAGATCATCATGCAGGACCTCGGCGCCTCGCTGATCTACCTGCCCAGCCACTCCGCGGACTTCCTCTCCCCGGAGGTCCGGCCGTACCTGGACAAGTACGTCCGCGGCTCGAACGGCTACGAGGCCGTCGACCGGGTCAAGCTCATGAAGCTGATCTGGGACTCCATCGGTTCGGAGTTCGGCGGACGCCACGAGCTCTACGAGCGCAACTACTCCGGCAACCACGAGGGCGTGCGTGCCGAGCTCCTGTTCGCCGCCGAGGCGTCGGGCACCGCGTCGGCGATGAAGGGCTTCGCCGAGCAGTGCCTCGACGAGTACGACCTCAACGGCTGGACCGTGCCCGACCTGATCAACAACGACGACGTGCGGCTCTTCGGCCGCAACGGCCGCTGAACCCGGGGCGCGCCATGACCACCACCGACCACGACACCGTCCCCTCCGACACCGTCCCCTCCGGCGCCGGGCTCGCCGGCGCGAACGCCACCGAGTCCGCCCGCCTCGGCCTGTCCAGCAGGCGCACCGCGGCGGGCGGCGGCGCCGACGCCGACCGCGTCGCCGCCGTCGTGGGCGCCGCGCTGGAGGGGATCCGGGCGGCGATCCGCGACCACAAGGTGACCTACTCCGAGTTCGACGCGTTCAAGCGCTGGCTCATCGAGGTCTCCGACACCGGCGAGTGGCCGCTGTTCCTCGACGTCTACCTCGAGTTCGAGGTCGAGCGGGTCGCCGCCGAGTCCCGGCAGGGCTCGACCGGCACCATCCTCGGCCCGTTCTGGCTCGACGGCCAGGTCCGGCTTCAGTCCCCGGCGACCCTGCCGATGCGCGAGGACGAACCCGGCACCCCGCTCGTCCTCGCCGGCCGTGTGACCGGCACCGACGGCACGCCGCTGCCCGGGGCGACGGTCGACATCTGGCACACCGACGACGAGGGCTGGTACTCCGGCTTCGCGGAGAAGCCCCCGGCCGGGAACCTGCGCGGCGTCGTCGCCTGCGACGAGCAGGGCCGGTTCGAGATCCACACCCGCAGGCCCGCCCCGTACACGATCCCGCTGGACGGTCCGACCGGGAAGCTCACCACGACCGCGGGATGGAGCCCGTGGAGACCGGCCCACCTGCACCTCCTGGTCTCCGCCCCCGGGCACCGCACGGTCACCACCCAGCTGTTCTTCACCGGTGACCCCTACCTGGACTCCGACGTCGCCTCGGCGACCAAGCCGGAGCTGGTACTCGACCCGCAGCCCACCGGCGACGGCGACGAGGTCCGTTCGGACCACGACTTCGTCCTCGAACCCGAGTAGTCCGAACGGGTGGGCGGGCCCCGGCACGGGCCCGCCCACCCGTCGGCGCAACCGTGACGTGGAGGTCCCGGTCATGACCGCCGCCCAGGCACCCGACCGCACCCCGAGCCGGCCCGTCGTCCCGCTGTGGTGGGGCGTCGACGCCGTCCCCGACTCCTTCGGCCCCTGCGTGGTGACCGTCGGTGTCTTCGACGGCGTCCACCGTGGCCACCGACGCCTCATCGACCACGCCCGGGCCGTCGGGCGGGAGCGGGGGCTCCCGGTCGTGCTGCTCACCTTCGACCCGCATCCGGCCCGCGTGCTCGGGGTCGACCGCGACACCGCCGTCCTGACCACCGTGGACCACCGTGCCGAGCTCGCGGCCGCCGCCGGGGTCGACGCGGTCTGCGTACTGCGCTTCACCGCCGGGCTGGCCACCCGGACCCCGGACGAGTTCGCCCGCGACGTCCTGGCCCGCGGGCTGGGGGCCGCGGCGGTCGTCGTCGGCGCGAACTTCACCTTCGGCGCCCGCGCCGCCGGCGACGTCACCACGTTGGCGACCCTGGGGACGGGGTTCGGCTTCACCACCCACGTGGTGCCGCTGCTGCGCGTGGTCGACGCCCCGTGCTCGTCCACCCACGCCCGGCGGTGCATCCGGTCGGGCCGGCTCGACGCCGCGGCGCGGGCCCTCGGCCGCCCGCACCGGGTCGACGGCGCCCGCCGCGGTGACGTCGTCCGTCCCGAGCCCGGGACGGCGCTCCCACCGCCCGGCCGCTACCACGGCCTCGTCGACGGCAGGGCGGCCGACGTCGAGGTGCTGCCCGACGGGCAGGTGCGGATCGTCGCGGCCGCGGGGGACCGGCCGTCACCGGACGGTCCGGTCTCGGTCGTCTTCGCCGGGGACGGCGGCGCGCTCCGATGACCACCGCGGAGCAGCGCCTCGCCCGGCTGGAGGCCATCGAGGAGATCCGGGCCCTCGACGCGCGCTACTGCCGGGCCCTCGACGACGGCGACTGGGACACCCTGGTCTCGCTGTTCACCGACGACGGCGAGTTCGTCGGCCTCCGCCACGTACGGGGCCCGGTCGGTCTGCGCCGCTTCTTCGCCGGCCTGGCCCGTGAGGGGCTCACCTCGTTCTGGCACCACGTGTCCAACCTGGAGGTCGAGCTGGACGACGACGCCGTCGACGGCGAGCCCGCGGCGGCGCGTGTCCACTCGCTGCTGTGGCAGCCCTGCGTCCGCGACGGGGTGCCGCACGTGGCCGCCGGTCGCTACGACGACCGCGTCGTGCGCCTCGACGGTGAGTGGCGCTACCGGCGCAAACGCGTCTCGTTCGACTACTTCGCCCTGCTCGCCGACGGCTGGGAGAAGGGCGTGTTCAGCGTCGAGGACGCCGCCGCGACCTTCCGGACGGGCGCGCCCGAACCGGAGGTCGAGTTCGTCCACGCCCCGATCGACCTCGCGCACCGGATCGACGGCCGCGAGGGTGCCCCCGTCCTCGTGCTCGGACCGTCGCTGGGCACCGACCTGCACCTGTTCGACGAGCAGGTCGACGCCCTGGCCGACGAGTTCCGCATCGTGCGCTACGACCTGCCCGGGCACGGTGCGAGCCCGGCACCCGCCGGGCCGTACACGATGGCCGGCCTCGCGCGCGACGTCGTCGCGCTGCTCGACCGGCTCGGCATCGACCGCGCCCACTACGCGGGGGTCTCGATCGGCGGCGCCATCGGCCAGCAGATCGTCCTCGACCACCCGGGCCGTCTCGAGACCCTCACGGTGATCGCCTCGGCCGCGCGCTTCGCCGAACCCTCCAGCTGGCCGGCGCGTGCGCAGGAGGTCCGCGCGAAGGGGACGGCCGCGATGATCACGAGCCGGGCCGGGGTCTGGTTCACCCACGACTTCGTGCGCACCCGCAACGAGGAGGCCGTCCGCCTGCTGCGGATGCTCGGGGCGACCGACCCGGAGGGCTACGCCGGATGCTGCGAGGCGATCGGCGCCTTCGACGTCCGGCGACGGCTGCCGGAGATCACCGTCCCGACACTCGTGATCGCCGGTGGCGCCGACCCGGCCACACCGCCGGAGATGGCGAAGATCGTCGCCCACGGGGTGGCGGACGGGCGCTACGTCGTCATCGACGGGGCCGCGCACCTCACCAACGTGGAGGCGGCCGAGCGGGTCACCGGACTGGTGCGGAGCTTCGCCGCCGGCCCGCGCGGCGGCACCGCCCCGACACCGGGCGGAGGAGAGGCCCGAGGCGGTCGGCGCGCGAGCCACCCCTGATCGTGGGCGGGTCCGGTCGCCGGAGCGGCACGGCCGGGAGGGGACGGCGCTCCGTGCCTGCCACGCCGCCCCTCCCACTGCTCAGCCCGCCCGCAGCGGTTCGTTGCGGTCGACGGTCCAGGCGACCATGGCGCTGTCGAGGTAGGCGCGGACCTCCACGATCCGGGCGTCGGGCCGGGCCGAGTCGAACCGGCAGACCCAGCAGTAGCCGTTGTCGAACGGCGCCCCATCGAGGGTCACCGAGGTCGCGTGCAGCTCGGCGACGGTGATCTCCCCGGCGACGTGCAGGTGGCTGACCTCGAGGCGGATCCCGTCCCGCATCAGCGGGCCGAGGCGGTCGAACGTGGCGGCGGTGAAGTCCTTCTTGGACGTGTAGTGGCCTGCGAGCGGGTGCGTGCCCTCGACCGTCCAGGACACGTCGTCGGCCACCCGGTCGAAGAAGCCGGCGGTGGTGGCGGGGTCGGCGAGGTGGGCGAAGAGCGCGGTGCGGTCATCGATCGTTGCGTCATGCATGGATCCAGTCTCGCGCCGCGGTCGCACCCGGACGATCTAAGTTGCACCACGTGGCAACTGCGCCGGTCGACACCGTGCTCGTCCGCTCCCTGGTGCTCCTGGAGGCCCTGGCCGGGATGGAGCAGCCGGTGACCCTCCCGGCACTCGCGGAGCGGTTGGACGCGCCGGTCAGCCGGACCTACCGGATGCTGCGGGCGTTGCAGCACGAGGGTTTCGTCGACCACGTGGGACGCCAGGGCTACCGGCTGGGCGCTCGGGCGCTCGGTCTCGGCGCCCTGCTCGGCCCGTGGCCCGAGCTGCGGGCGCTCGCCCGCCCGGTCCTGGTCCGGCTGGCGGGCCGGACCTCGCTGAGCGCCCGGCTGCACGTGCGCAGCGGACACGACCGCGTGCTGCTGCTGGCCGCGGTCCCTCCGCACGACCACGACCCGTCGTGGCGGACGCGGATCGGGGAGCGGTCGCCGCTGCCCCGCGGATGCAGCGGCCGGGCCATCCTCGCCCACCTGTCCGCGGCGGAGGTCGCCGTCGTCCTGCGGGCGCGGCCCGGTGGGGACGGGCGTGCCCTGCGGTCGGAGCTGCGCCGCATCCGCGGGGACGGGTTCGCCCTCTCCCACGCCGACAACCACGCCGGTCGGCGGGGGATCTCGGTACCGTTGCGGTCCGGGTCCGCCGTGACGGGTGCGTTGTCGCTGTCCGGGGCCCAGGACTCCGTCGACGACGACGGTCTGCGCGCACTCGCGGGCACGGTGCTGGCCGCGGCCGAGGAGATCGCGGGCCCGCTGTCGGCGATGCTCGGTCCGGAGGGGGCCCGCCGTCGTCACGCACTGGACGTCGTCCCACCGGAACGGCCGGGCCCCTAGGCCGGGGGCCGGCGGTCAGGTCGCGGCGAGCCGGTCGGCCAGCTCCCGGCACACCTCGTCCAGGGTCGCCAGCCCGGCGGCCACCGCGGGCCGGTGCCGCGCACCGGCGCGGACCGCGGCGACCACCCGGCGGATCGGCACCGGCGGCGTGCCGATCCGGATCCGCCGGGTCTCGTGACGGGCCGGGACGTCGGCCAGGCGGGGGACCAGCGCGACGCCGAACCCGCGGGAGACGAGCGCGGCGCCGGTGTCCCACTCGTCGGCGTGGTGGGCGATGGCGGGCGCGAACCCCGCCCCGGCGCAGGCCATCGTCACGAGCTGGTGGTAGGCCCGTCCCGGATTGCTGCAGATCCACCGCTCCGCGGCCGTGTCGGCCAGCGCCACGTCCGCGTGCCCGACCAGCGGGTGGTCCGGGCCGACCAGCAGGTCCAGCGGCTCGTCGAACAGGGTCCGCTGGTCGAACGCCGGGTCGGTCACCGGCGGGAGGCTCGACGTCGCGACGACCACCACGATGTCGGTGTCACCCGCGGCGAGCAGGTCGAACGCCCGCGCCGGCTCGCACTCCCGCAGCTGAAGCTCCCACCCGGGGTGGGCGGTGCGCAGCCGTCCCAGCACCTCCGGCACGACGGCCGCCGCCGCGGTGGAGAACCCGCAGAACCGCAGCGCCCCGCCGGCGTCGCCGTCGCGGTGGGCCGCGAGGTCGGCCTGCGCCCGTTCCCACTGCGCCCGCAGGGTCTCGCCGTGCGTCAGCAGGGTCCGCGCCGCGGCGGTCAGGCGCACGCGTCGTCCGTCGGGTTCGAGCAGCGTCACCCCGAGCTCGCGGGCCAGCGCCTGCATCTGGTGCGACGCCGCCGACGGCGTCATCCGGCACACCTCGGCCGCCGCGGTCACCGTCCCGTGCCGGGCGATCGCGGCCAGCACCCGCAGCCTCCGGTCGATCATTCGCCGAACGTACAAGATTCCGGGTCCGATTCTGCGATGGACCTGAACGGTTTCCGGCGCCCACCCTGTCGTCGTCAGCACACCGCGCAACGGCAGGAGCACGACGGATGGGTGCGTACCGCGCGATCGTCATCGGCCTCGGGGGGCTCGGCTCGGCCGCGCTGCACCGGCTCGCCACCGAGCTCGGCCCGGGGGTCCTGGGTCTGGAGCAGTTCGCGCTCGGCCATCACCGGGGCGCGTCCCAGGACCACTCCCGGATCATCCGGCTCGCCCAGCACCAGGACGCCTACGCCGCCCTGGCCGCACCCGCCTACCGGGCCTGGGCCGCCGTCGAGGAGGAGTCCGGCCAGCGGCTCGTCACCCGCACCGGCGGGCTGGTGATCGAGGACCGGGTCGCCCGCGCGGGCACCGCCACCGGCACCCGGAACATCGAGGGATACACCGCGCTGTTCGACCGCCACGACGTCGCCTACGAGCTGCTCGACGCCGACGCCCTCACCGGGCGCTGGCCCCAGTTCCGGACCTCGGGCGGCGAGCAGGCCCTGTACCAGGAGGACTCCGGCATCGTCGACGCCGCGCGGGCGAACGCGGTGCACGTCGCGCTGGCCCGGGCGCACGGCGCCGAGGTCCGCCCGCACACCCCGGTCCGGTCGATCCGGGCCGACGGCGGCGGGGTCGCGGTCGTCACCGACGGGGGCACCCTGCGCGCCGACCGCGTCGTGCTGGCCGCCGACGCCTGGACCAACCAGCTGCTCGCCGGGGTGGGGCTGCGGCTGCCGCTGACCGTGCTGCGCGAGCAGGTCACCTACTACGCGACCCCGCACCTGGCCGAGTTCTCGCCCGGCCGCTTCCCGGTCTTCATGTGGCACGGCGAGCACAACTTCTACGGCTTCCCGGTGTACGGCGAGGTCGCGACCAAGCTCGGCCAGCACATGGGCGGCGAGGAGACCACCGCCGACGGCCGCTCGTTCGACCCCGACCCGGTCCGCCGCGAGCGCTACGACGCCTTCCTCGCCCGGCACCTGCCGCGGTTCCGCGGTCCGGAGCTGTACTCGAGGACCTGTCTCTACACCGTCCCGCCGGACCAGGACTTCGTCCTCGACACCCTGCCCGGCACCCCGCAGTTCGTCGTCGCCATCGGGGCGGGGCACGCGTACAAGTTCGCCGCGCTGATCGGTGGGCTGCTCGCCGACCTCGCTCTCGGGAAGGAGCCGGCGCATCCGGTCGACGCCTTCTCCGTCACCCGGCCCGCGCTGACCGACCCCGCCTTCGGGCGCAGCTTCCACACCTGAGCCCGTCCGCCCCGCGACGAGAGGAGACCCCCGTGAGCATCGACCTCCCGGTCACCGCGGGCCCGGCGCCCGCCCCCCACGACGCCCTGCCCGCCCGGCCGGTCGACCCCGCCACGTTCGGCGACGAGGCCACCTACCGGCACACCCGCCTCCCCGTGGACCAGGCGTCGACCCTGCTGCCCGACGCCTACACCTCACCGGAGTTCTTCGTCCTCGAACGGGAGCGGGTGTTCGCGACCGGCTGGGTCGCGGTCGGCCTCACCGCCGACGTCGACCGGCACGGCGCCTGCGTCGTCGTCGAGGTCGCGGGGCGGTCGGTGATCGTCACCCGCAACCGGCACGGTGAGCTGCGCGCCTTCCACAACGTCTGCCGCCACCGCGCCACCCGGCTGCTCGACGCCGACGCCCGCGAGGTCGGCAGGCGCGGCCGCATCCGCTGTCCGTACCACAGCTGGACCTACGACACCGACGGCGCGTGCCTGGGCACCCCGCTGTTCGAGGGCTCCGACGTCCCGGCCGGGCAGGAGCCCGTGTTCGACACCTCGGTCGCCACCGGCTTCGACCGCGCCGACCAGGGGCTGCTCCCCGTCGCCGTCGACAGCTGGGGGTTCCTGCTGTTCGTCCACCTCGGCCGCGACCCGGGCCCGTTGCGCGAGCAGCTCGGTGACCTGCCCGCCCGGTTCGCCGACCACCGGCTGGAGACCTGGTCGCCCCGCCGTCGCCGCCGCTACGACGTCGCGGCCAACTACAAGCTCGTCGGCGAGAACTTCATGGAGTACTACCACCTGCCGTGGGTGCATCCCGAGCTCAACCGGGTCTCCCGGTTCTCCGACCACTACCGCTGGCAGGGCCCCGGCATGTACACGGGCATGTGCACCACCCCGGTGTCGCGCAACACCGACGCAGGCGGCTGGGACGGCCCGGCGCCGCTGAGCACGCTCGGCCCCGACGACGCGGACAGCGGCCGCTTCGTGTGGCTGTTCCCCAGCTGCGCGCTGGTGGTCCTGCCCAACCACGCCTTCGTGCTGCTCAACCGCCCGGTGGCCGCCGACCGGACGGAGGAGACCGCGGTGCTGCTCACCCACCCCGAGTTCGTCGACGACGAGGCCGGCCGTGCGGGGCTCGACCAGCTCGAGGCGTTCTGGGACCTGGTCAACCGCCAGGACCTGGACATCGTCGAGCGGGTCCAGCAGGGCCTGGCGGACCCGGCCTTCCGCGGCGGCCGGATGTGCTTCCGCTTCGAGGAGCCCGTCCACCGCTTCCAGAACATGGTCGTCGACCGGATGGTCGGCCTCGACCGGGTCCCGGCCGGCGACGACGCCATCGCGACGCGGATGTTCCCGGACCCGAATACTGTCGCCTGATACCTGTCGTCTGACAGTTTTTCAGCTACGGTGATGGGGTGGACGACGACCAGGAGACCCGGCTGTTCGAGCTGGCCGACCGCATCCTCGCGGTCGGCAGGCTCATCCACGCGTCGAAGGAGCCCGCGTTCGCCGGGCAGAGCTGGACCCCGCTGGAGAGCGCGGTGATGCGCGTGATCGACCGGGAGCCGGGCATCACCGCCGGTGCCGTCGCCCGGGCGACCCGGCTGATCTCCAGCAACACCAGCCGGGCGCTACGCAACCTCGAGGCCAAGGGCCTGGTGCGGCGCGTGTCCGACCCCGACGACGCGCGCCGGGTCCGCCTGTACCCGACCGACCGCGCCGAGCAGAACCTGCGCGAGCTGCGTCGCATCTGGAGCGAGCTGCTCGCCGGGGTCGCCGACGACCCCGCGGGGATCGACACGGCCGTCGTCCTGCTGCGCCGGATCGAGAACGGGCTCGCCGGCGACCCCCGCACCGACACCCAGGAGCAGACATGACCGACCGCACCGCACTCGTCGTCGGGGCCTCGCGCTCACTCGGGCTCGCCCTGGCGGGCGAACTCGCCGAGCGGGGGTTCGACGTCGTCGCCACCGTGCGTGGTGAGACCCCGGAGGCCCTCGCGGCACTCGCCGACCGGACCGGGCGGGTGACCGTCGAGCACCTCGACATCACCGACACCGGGCAGATCGACGCGCTGCGCGAGCGGCTCGGCGGCCGCCGGATCGACCTGTTGTTCGTCAACGCCGGCATCACCGACGCCGACGTGCCGGCCGCGCAGGTGCCCACCGAGGTGTTCGTCGAGGTCATGGTGACCAACGCGCTGAGCCCGATGCGGGTCGTCGAGGGGCTCGCCCCGCTGGTCCCTCCCACCGGCACGATCGGTGTCATGTCGTCGCGGCAGGGCAGCATCGGGTTCAACACCCGGGGCGGGCACGAGGTCTACCGGGCGAGCAAGTCCGCGCTCAACCAGCTCATGCGCAGCTACGCCGCCCGGACGGCGCAGGACCCGCGCACCCTGCTGCTCCTGCACCCGGGGTGGGTGCAGACCGAGCTGGGCGGCCCCGGGGCCCGGCTGACCGTCGCGGAGAGCGCGCGCGGGGTGGCCGAGGTCCTGGTGGGCCACGCGCACGACGGCGGCCTGCAGTTCCTCGACCACACCGGCGCGGTCGTCCCCTGGTGAGCCCCGGCACGCCTCACGGTCAGGACAGGTGCGACACCTCCGGCCGGGACTTGTGGCCGTTGTCGTCGCCGACCGCTCCCTGGGCGCCCCGCGGGTCGCACTCCTCGCTCCCGGCCACGCCGAGCCGGACCACCACCGACTTCGACGCCGGCTGGTTGCTCTTCAGCGCGGTGGCGTCGAGCGGGACCAGCGGGTTCGTCTCCGGGTAGTACGCCGCCGCGGTGCCCCGCGGGACGTCGTAGGCCACCAGGCGGAAGTCGGACGCGCAGCGCACGTGCTCGTCGCCCTCCCAGCGCGTGATCAGGTCCACGTGGTCGCCCTCGGAGTACCCGAGCGCGGCGATGTCCTCGCGGTGGCAGAACACGACCCGGCGCCCGCCCTCGATGCCGCGGTAGCGGTCCGACAGGCCGTAGATGGTGGTGTTGAACTGGTCGTGGCTGCGCAGGGTCTGGAGCAGCAGGTGCCCGTCGGGCACCTCGAGGACCTCGATCGGCGACACCGCGAACTCGCCGCGCCCGGACCCGGTCTCGAAGGTCCGCGAGTCCCGCGGCGGGTGCGGCAGCACGAACCCACCGGGGCGACGGACGTTCACCTCGTAGCTCTCGCAGCCGGTCACGACGCGGGAGATGTGGTCGCGGATGCGGCGGTAGTCCCCGCGCATCGCCGCCCAGTCGATGCCGTACCGGTCGCCCAGGGTGGCCTCGGCGATCCCGGTGAGGATCGCGACCTCCGAGCGCAGGTGCGGGCTCGCCGGCGGCAGCGGGCCGCGGGACGAGTGCACGGAGCACGTGGAGTCCTCGACCGAGACGAACTGCGGTCCGGACTCCTGGACGTCGCGCTCGGTCCGGCCCAGGGTGGGCAGGATCAGCGCGGTCCGGCCGCCGTGCAGGTGCGACCGGTTGATCTTCGTCGAGATCTGCACGGTCAGCCGGGTGCCGGTCAGCGCCGCGGTCGTGACGTCGGTGTCCGGTGCGGCCTGCAGGAAGTTGCCGCCGAGGCCGACGAAGACCTTGACCTTCCGGTCACGCATGGCCCGGATGCTGTCGACGGTGTCCAGGCCGTGCTCACGGGGCGGGTCGAACGCGAACTCGGCCTGCAGGGCGTCGAGGAAGGAGTCCGGGACGCGCTCCCAGATGCCCATCGTCCGGTCGCCCTGGACGTTGGAGTGGCCGCGGACCGGGAAGAGCCCGGCGCCCGGACGGCCGATGTTGCCCTGGGCCAGGGCGACGTTGACGACCTCCTTGATCGTCGCGACGCCGTTGCGGTGCTGGGTCAGACCCATCGCCCAGCAGAAGACGGTCTTGCGCGAGTCCCGCAACAGGGCCGCGGCCCGGGTGATGTCGGCCCAGGACAGCCCGGTGGACCGGGTGACGGCGTCGCGGTCGATCGAGGCGACGTGGTCGCGCCAGGCGTCGAAGCCGCTGGTGTGCCGGTCGAGGAACTCGTGGTCCAGGGCGTCCCACTCGACGAGCAGTGAGCCGATGGCCTGGAACAGCGCGAGGTCGCCGTTGACCCGGACCGGCAGGTGGAGGTCGGAGATGTCGGTGCCGTGTCCGAGGACGCCCGTCGGGGTCTGCGGGTTCTTGAACCGCATCAGCCCGGCCTCGCGCAGCGGGTTGATCGTGATGATGGTGGCGCCGTTGCGCTTGGCGTGCTCGAGCTGGGTCAGCATCCGCGGGTGGTTGGTGCCCGGGTTCTGTCCGGCGATGACGATCACGTCCGCCTCGAGCAGGTCGGGCAGCGTCACGCTGGCCTTGCCGATCCCGATCGACTCCTGCAGGGCGATCGAGGTCGACTCGTGGCACATGTTCGAGCAGTCGGGCAGGTTGTTCGTCCCGAACGCCCTGGCGAAGAGCTGGTAGACGAACGCGGCCTCGTTGGACGCCCGGCCGGAGGTGTAGAAGGTGGCCTCGCCGGGGTCGTCCAGGGCGTTCAGCTCGTCGCCGATCAGCCGGAACGCCGCGTCCCAGCCGATCGGCTCGTAGTGGGTCCCGTCCGGTCGCCGGACCATGGGATGGGTGATCCGGCCCTGCTGGCCGAGCCAGTACTCCGACCGCTCGTCGAGCTCGGCGACGCTGTGGCGGGCGAAGAACTCCGGGGTCGCGCGCCGCGTCGTCGCCTCCTCGGCGATCGCCTTCGCGCCGTTCTCACAGAACTCGGCCACCGAGCGGTGCCCGGGGTCGGGGTCCGGCCAGGCGCAGCTGGTGCAGTCGAAGCCCTCGGCCTGGTTCAGCTTCAGCAGCGTGCGGGCGGTGCGGGACGGTCCCATCCGCTCCAGCGACCGCTTCATCGACACCGCGACGGCCGTCGCCCCGACGGCGTGGTCCTCGGGCGTGCCGACCTCCAGGTCGGCCTCCGAGTAGTCGTCGCTGTGTCCGTCCATGGGGCTACCTCCGCGTTCGACGACCGTCGGGCGGCGCCCCCGTCGGGCGGCGCCCCCGTCGGGGGCGCGCCCGCTGTGGACGCGCTACCCGGCCGGAGCGATCCCAACCGTCCACGGACCCGATCGGGGCCGGACCGGTGGCGTGCGCCGGGGCCGCCCCGGGGAAGAGGATCACGCAGGGTCACCGGTCGGCGGTCCGTCGACCACCGGTCGTCCCGGTCGCCGCGCCCGGCGTCCCCGGTCGCCCGGTTGTCGTGGCGGGCAAACGGATCCGCCTCGTCCTGCGGCGGTCGATCGTTGTCCGGGACGTGGTGCACGCCGACCGGGAGCCCGGCGTGCGGCACCGGCTGGTCCGAGGCGCGTCGCCCCCGCCAGGGCGGTACGTCCCGGACCGGCCGTCCCCTCGGCCGGGCGTCGTCCGACGGTCGCGGGGCCGAGCCGCACCGGCGGAGCACGCCGATCGGATCCGAAGGAGCCGCAGGTGGACATCCTCGACGTCCGGGACGAGCTGTTCCGGCACCGCCCCGCACGGGCCGACATCGGACGCGCGGAGGCGGCGACGACACTCCGGTTCGCCTGCGCCGGGACCCTCGACCGGACCGTCGGGGCGGCATCGGTCCCGGTGCTGGACGTCCCAGCCGGGTGCGCGCGCGCCGTCGGTCGCCTGGCCCGGCAGATCACCGACCTGTTCGAGATCCCCGTCGTCCGGCTGTCCGCCGAGTCCCTCCGGGTCGTCGCACGGGTCCCGGAGCTGGCCCGCCGCACCCGGCTGTGCGACAGCACCGGCCGCTGGGTGCGCGGCCTGCCGCCGCCGGTCGTCGCGGGCGACGACGCGGTCCTGGCCGGGGCCTGGCGCGCCGCGTTCCTGGCGGCCGGGGCGCTCGGCGGCCGCGGCCGGGCCGGGCTGGAGCTGCTCTGCCCGTCCCCGGAGACGGCGATGGCGCTCACCGGAGCGGCCCGGCGCCTCGGCGTCGCCGCGCTGACCCGCCCCGGCACCCACGGCGACCGGGTCGTGATCCGTGACCCGGCCGACGTGCGAGCGGTGCTCGGCCTGATGGGGGCATCCCGCGCCGCGCAGGCGTGGGATCCCGCCCTGCGGCGCGGTCCCGGCGAAGCGGCGGTGAGCGGCGCGCTGCACGACGCCAACCGGGAGCGCGCCTCCCAGGCCGCGGCGACGACGACCCTGCGCGTCCAGGCGCTGCTGGCGGACCCGCCCGCCGGGGTGCCCGAGCGGCTGCTGGCCACCGGCCTGCTGCGGGCCCGCAACCCGGAGCTGTCGTTGCAGGAGCTGGGCCGCCTCGCCGACCCGCCGATGACCAAGGACGCGATCGCCGGGCGGCTGCGGCGGCTGCTCGAGCACGCCGAGCGCGAGCGCCTCACCCGCTGAGCGCGCCGCCCTACAGCTCGGCCTTCACCTGTGCGCAGAGCGCGTCGGTGGACAGGCCGTAGCGGTCGTGCAGGGTCGGCAGCGCGCCCGCGGCGAGGAACTCGTCGGGCAGGGCCGCCGGCCGGATGCGGGTCGCGACCCCGGCCCAGGCGGCCGCCGCGGCGACCGACTCCGACAGCCCGCCGACGACGCTGTGGTTCTCGGCGGTGACGACGAGCCGGTCGGTCCGCAGCTCCCGCAGGATCGTCTCGGTGTCCAGCGGCTTGACCGTCGGCACGTGCAGCACCGCGGCGTCGACGTGGTCGGCCTCCAGCCGGGACGCGGCCTGCAGCGCGCGCATGGTCATCAGCCCGGTCGAGACGAACAGGACGTCCCGCCCGGGCCGGAGCAGCGCCGCCCGGCCCAGCTCGAAGCGGTAGTCGTACTCGTCGAGGACGGCGGGGACCCGGCCGCGGAGCAGTCGCAGGTAGGTGGGGCCGGGGTGGTCGGCGAGCTGGGGGACGGCCTGCTCGATGTCGGTCGCGTCGCACGGGTCGACGATCGTGAGGTTCGGGCAGGCACGCAGGATCGCGAGGTCCTCGGTGGCCTGGTGGCTGGGGCCGTAGCCGGTCGTCAGCCCGGGGAGCGCGCCGACGACGTTGACGTTCAGCCCGGGCTCGGCGATGTCGAGGCACAGGAAGTCGTAGGCCCGGCGGGTGGCGAACACCGAGTAGGTCGAGGCGAACGGCACCAGGCCGACCTCGGCCATGCCCGCGGCGGCGCCGAGCATCGCCTGCTCGGCCATGCCCATCTGGAAGAAGCGGTCGGGGTTGGCGTCGCGGAAGACATGCATGTCGGTGTACTTGGCGAGGTCCGCCGACAGGCCGACGATCTCGGGCCGCTCGTCGGCGAGCCGGTTCAGCGCGTGTCCGAACGGTGCACCGACGGTCCGCTGGTCGGGGTCGGCGAACGAGGCGATCATCGCCGAGGTGGTGAGCCGCCTGCGCGGTCCGGTGGTCGTGTTCATCGCGCGATCCCCTCGAGTGCGTCGTGGGCGGCGGCCCACTCGTGTGCGGCCACCGGCAGGAAGTGCGCCTTCTCGCGCTCCTCCAGGAACGGCACGCCTCGCCCGGTGCGGGTGTCGCAGATCAGGACCGACGGGCCGCCGGTGTGGTCGCGGATGCGGTCGAGGGCGGCCAGCAGGGCGTCGACGTCGTTGCCGTCGACCCGCTGGGTGAACCAGCCGAACGCGCGCCACTTGTCCGCCACCGGCTCGGTCCGCAGGACCCCGCCGGTCGGGCCGTCGGCCTGCAGCCCGTTGACGTCGACGACGGCGGTCACGGCGGCGAGCTCGTGGTGGGCGCACGCCATCGCCGCCTCCCAGGTGGAGCCCTCGTCCAGCTCGCCGTCGGACAGCAGGTTCACCACCCGGGCCGGGTTGCCGCGGTGGCGCAGGCCGAGCGCCATCCCGCAGGCGACGCCGAGACCGTGCCCGAGCGAGCCCCCGGAGATCTCCATGCCGGGGGTGTAGGACGCCATCCCCGACATCGGGAGGCGGGAGCCGTCGGACCCGTAGGTCTCCAGCTCGTCCTCGCCGATCGTCCCGGCCTCGGCGAGGGCGGCGTAGAGGGCGATCGCGTAGTGCCCGACGGACAGCAGGAACCGGTCGCGGCCGTCCCACTCCGGCTCCTGCGGGCGCAGCGTCAGCTCGCCGTCGCCGCGGGCGTAGAAGGCAGCGAGCACGTCGGCGACGCCGAGCGCCTGGCCGATGTAGCCCTGCCCCTGGACCTCGCCCATGGTCAGTGCGTGGTGGCGGATCCGGGTCGCGGCCGCGCGGATCCGCTCCGCCCGCGTGTCGGGCGGGCTGATCGTGGGTGAGCTCATCGTCGGGCACCTCCGGTCGGTGGTCGGGCCGCCGCTCTGCGCAGCGCCACGTTCAAAGGTTGTACCAATCTGCTGAAGCTGGCGATAGAGGGGCCTGCTGCGTCATAAAAGGTTTGACCAATGCTTGACGGGTGAGGGTGGGCGCCCTACCTTCGGCGTCGCGACCCGGGGGCGGCCCCCGGACGACGAGGAGGTCCTGCGATGGGTGTCGATCTCTCCGCGTTGATGCACCGGCTCGCCGGTGCGGCGACGCGGGAGCCCCGCAACGGGACCCTGCGGCTGCCGACCGAGCGCGAGCTCGGCGCGTCGCTGGACATCAGCCGGGGAGCGCTGCGCGAGCAGCTCTCCATGCTGGAGGCGATGGGCTTCGTCGAGCGGACCCAGGGCCGGGGCTCGCACCTGCGGGTGCCCGACGCCGGGTTCATCCAGGTCTACTTCGACCTGTCCCAGCAGCTCGGCCACCTCAGCGGCGACCAGTTCCGCTCCGCGCGCGAGATGCTGGAGCTCTCGGTCGCCGAGGAGGCCGCCCGGCGCGCCACCGCCGACGACGTCGACGACCTCCGCGCCCTCGTGGACCGGATGGTCACGGCCAGCGGCGGCGGCGACGACGTCCGGGCCGCCGAGCTCGACATGGAGTTCCACCGCAGGCTGTTCCAGGTCGTGGACAACCCCATCTTCACGATGCTGCACGACGGCCTCAGCCACGCGCTGCGCGACGAGATCGTCGAGCGCCGCCGCCGTGCGGTCCGCCGCACCCCGCTCGGACCGGGCCAGACCCGGGTCGTCGACACCGTCCACTACGGGGTCGTCGAGGCGATCGGCGAGCGCGACCGCGAGGGCGCCCGGACCGCGATGCGCCGCCACTTCGAGGTGTGGTCCTCGCTCGTCGGCGAGCCCTGACCTCCACCCACACCACCGGACGGGCCCCCGGCGCCCGCCCGGGGACTCCGCATGCCGGGAGGAGCGAGGCACACCGCCATGCACATCGTGTTCGTCGGAGTCGGCGCGATCGGCCTGCCCATGGCCGCCCGTCTCGTCGGCGCCGGGTTCACCGTGACCGGGGTCGACCCGGCACCCACCGCGGTCGAGCGGGCCGCCGGGACCGGCCTGACGGTCGTCCCCGACCTCGCCGCGGCCGGCCCCGCCGACGTCGTGGTCGTGATGGTCGCGACCCCCGAGCAGCTCGACGACCTGGTCGGCGCCGCCACCGTGGACGGGCTCACCGGCCGGTGCTGGATCGTGATGAGCACCGTCGGCCCGGACGCCGTCCGGGCCCAGGCCCGGCGCCTGACCGGGGCCGGCGCGACCGTCCTGGACGTGCCCGTGACCGGCGGCGTCGCCCGCGCGCGCACCGGGGAGCTCACGCTGTTCGCCGCCGGGCCCGCCGCCGACGTCGACGCCGCCGCCCCGGTGCTCGGCGCGATGGGCACGGTGCGGCGGGTCGGCACGGACCCCGGCGACGGCCAGGCCGTGAAGATCGTCAACCAGCACCTGTGCTCGGTGCACCTGGCCGCGGCCGCCGAGGCGCTGGCCCTGGCCGGGCGGCTCGGGCTGGACCGGGCGGAGGTGCTCTCGCTCGTCGAGGGCGGGGCCGGCGGCTCCTGGATGCTCACCGACCGCGGCCCGCGGATGCTCGCGGCCACCGACGTCGAGGTGACCAGCACCGTCGGCATCTTCGTCAAGGACTCCGGCCTCGTCGCCGACGCCGCCGCGACGGCCGGCGCGGACACCCCGCTGCTCGCCGCGGCCCACGACCGCTTCCTCCGCGCGAGCCGGGCGGGGCTGCTGCATCGCGACGACTCGCGCGTGATCGAGACCTACTGACCGCACCCCCGACAGGAGCAGCACGATGACCCCGACCGCAGGCAGCGTCGCCGGCAAGGACGACCCGAAGAAGGTCTCCGTCGCCTCGATGATCGGCACCGCCGTCGAGAGCTACGACTTCTTCATCTACGGCACCGCGGCGGCCGCCTACTTCGGCACCGTCTTCTTCCACACCGACAACGCCCTGATCGGCGTCCTGGCCTCGTTCGCCACGCTGGCGATCGGCTTCGTCTTCCGCCCCCTGGGCGGCTACCTCGCCGGGCACTACGGCGACCGCCTCGGACGCAAGCGCGTCCTGATGTGGTCGCTCATCGTGATGGGCGTCGCCACCGTCCTGGTCGGTGTCCTGCCCACCTACGCCCAGGTCGGTGTGCTGGCCCCGATCCTGCTCGTCGTGCTCCGCATCGCCCAGGGCATCGGCTTCGGGGCCGAGTGGAGCGGGGCGGTGCTCATGGCCGTCGAGCACGCCCCGGAACGACGGCGCGGCTTCTTCGGCGCGGTGCCCCAGATCGGCATCCCGGCCGGTCTGCTGCTGGCCAACGGCGCCTTCCTGCTCTCCGAGCAGATGTTCACCGGCGACTGGGTGTGGCGCGCGCCGTTCCTGGCCTCCGCGGTGATGGTCGGCGTCGGCATGTTCATCCGGATGCGGGTCGCCGAGTCGCCCGAGTTCGACGCGATGAAGGCCTCGGGCGAGATCCGCAAGACCCCCGCCCTCGACGTCCTCCGCAACGACTGGCGGATCGTCCTGCGCATCGTCGGCCTGCGTCTGGCCGAGACCGGCGGCTACTACATCACCACCAGCTTCATGCTGTCCTACGTCGTGCTGGCCTCGCTGACCGACCGGACCACCGTGCTCATCGGCACCCTGGTCGGGTCCGCGCTCGGGCTGGTCAGCCACCTGGCCTTCGGGGCGCTGTCGGACCGGATCGGGCGCAAGCCGGTGTTCCTGTTCGGGTCGGTGTTCACGATCCTGTTCGGTGTCCCGATGTTCCTGCTGGTCAACACCGGTGCCGCGATCGCCGTCGTCGTCGCGGTGGCACTCGGGCTGCTCTTCAGCCACGACCCGATCTTCGCGGTCGAGGCGTCCTGGTTCTCCGAGCAGTTCCCGCGCGACGTGCGGTCCTCGGGCATCTCGCTGGGCTACAACGCGGCCGCGGTCGTCGCCGGTCTGCTGCCCTTCGTCGCCACCGCGCTCTACGGGCTCCTCGGCTGGTACGGCCCGGCGGGTCTGTTCGTGCTGCTCGGGATCATCTCGACCTGGGCGAGCCGGTTCGCCGCGGAGACCGCACCCGCCCGCGTCGGGCCGTCGGCCCCGGCCACGGCCGGAGCGCCGGCGCAGGTCCGCTGACGGCCGGGCCGGGCCGTGCCACGCAGGCCGGCCCGGCCCGCCGTCGCTCAACCGCGGGCGGCGACGACCCCGGCCGCGGCCAGCGGTGCGGTCGCCTCGCCCACGGTCGCGAACCCGTCGCCGCGGGTGTCGCCGCGCAGGTGCCGGGCGTGGATGCCCTCGGCGATGACGGCGACCTTGAGGTAGGCCAGGCCGCGGTGGAACGCCCAGTCCCGCGGCTCGCGCCCGGACGACGCGGCGTAGTGCTCCACCAGCTCGTCGGCACCCGGCATGCGGGGGCTGGTGGAGGCCGCGGCCCCGGCCAGGACCGGGGCGAACACGGGGTCGCCGTAGACGACGTGCAGGGCCAGGTCGGCCAGCGGGTCGCCGAGGGTGGCCATCTCCCAGTCGACCAGTGCGCGCACCACGGTGGGGTCGTCGCGGTCGAGGATGGCGTTGTCGATGCGGAAGTCCCCGTGCACGACGGCGTGGTCGCTCTCGGCCGGGCAGGTCGCGTCGAGCAGGCCGTGCAGGGTGTCGACGTCGGGCAGCTCGCGGGTGGCGACGCGCTGCCACTGGCCGTACCAGCGTTCGACCTGGCGGCGCAGGTATCCGGCGGGGCGGCCGAGCTCGGCCAGGGGGCCGGTGGTGACGTCGACGGCGTGCAGCGCGGCGAGGGTGTCGACCAGGGAGAACGCGGTCGCCCGCACGGTCGGGTCGTCGAGGGCGGCGAGGTCGTCCTCGCTGCGCACCACGATCCCGTCGACGAACCCGGTGAGCGCGAACGGCACCCCGAGTACCGCGTCGTCGGCCAGCGCGACCGCCGGTGCGACCGGGACCCCGCTGCCCGCGAGGGCGGCGACGACCCGGTACTCGCGGCCCATGTCGTGCGCCGAGGGGGTCAGTGTTCCGAGCGGGGGGCGGCGCAGGATCCAGACGTGCTCGCCGTCGGTGACCCGGTAGGTCAGGTTCGACCGCCCACCCGAGACCAGCTCCGCGGTGACCCCGCCCCGGTAGCCGTCGACGTGCTCGGCCAGGAAGGCGTCCAGCGCGGCCAGGTCCAGGCCGTCGGGGCTCATCGGGTGGCCCGCGCGACGGCGCGGCGGGCGATCGACCAGCGGTGGGTCTCCGAGGGGCCGTCGTAGATGCGGAACGGGCGCACCTCGCGCAGGAACCGGCCCAGCAGGACGTCCCCGGAGACGCCGCGGCCGCCGTTGAGCTGCAGGGCCCGGTCGACGACCCGCCAGACGGCCTCCGCGGTGAACGTCTTCGCGATCGAGACCTCCATCCCGGCGGGGCGGCCCTGGTCGAGCTCCCAGCAGGCGCGCAGGATCAGCCCGCGCGCGGCGGCGATGTCGATCTCGTTGTCGGCGATCATCGCCTGCGCCATCCCGAGGTCGGCCAGCCGTGACCCGAACACCTGCCGCTCCGCCGCCCAGGCCACGGCGATGTCCTGCGCACGGCGCGCGATGCCCAGCCAGCGCATGCAGTGGGTCAGCCGGGCCGGGCCGAGGCGGACCTGGGCGTAGCGGTAGCCCTCGTCGACCTCGCCG
Organism: Pseudonocardia sp. ICBG162; assembly: GCF_020496225.1. Lineage (NCBI taxonomy): Bacteria > Bacillati > Actinomycetota > Actinomycetes > Pseudonocardiales > Pseudonocardiaceae > Pseudonocardia > Pseudonocardia sp. ICBG162. The sequence goes on along the minus strand of NZ_JAHLJD010000017.1, from coordinate 866,274 downwards.
AGCACAGCGTCGTCGGTGATGCGGCAGTCGGAGAACTCGACCTCCAGGTGCCCGCCGTAGAGCGACTCGTCCAGCGTCGGGATGTGGCGGCCGATCGTCATGCCGGGGTTGCCGGCGTCGACCAGGAACATCGTCGCGCCGCCGCGGTCACCGGGGGAGCCGGTGGTGCGGGCCATGACGATCGCGAACGCGGCTCCGTCGGCGCCGGTGATGAACCACTTGCGGCCGTCGATGCGCCAGCCGCCGTCGATCCGGGTGGCCGTGGTGGACAGCGCGTCGGGGTCGGACCCGGCGCCGGGGGAGGGCTCGGTCATCGCGAAGCACGAGCGCACGTCCCCGGCGGCGAGCGGGGCGAGGTAGCGGACCTTCTGGTCCTCGGAGGCGATCCGCTCGAGCAGGTGGATGTTGCCCTCGTCGGGGGCGGCGATGTTCAGCGCGATCGGGCCGAGCAGCGAGTAGCCGGCCTCCTCGAACACCGCGGCGCGGCCGCACATGTCCAGGCCGTGCCCGCCGAACTCGGGGGCGGCGTGCGGGGCGAACACCCCCGCGGCGCGGGCGGCGTCCTGCAGCCGGACCCGCTCCCCGTCCGACGGCAGGACGCCGCCGTGGGCCTCCTCGACCGGGACCACCACCTCCCGGACGAAGCGTGCCGTCCGCTCCGCGAGGTCCTGTACGTGCGCGTCCTGGGCGAGGTCGACCGCCATGTCTCCTCCATCGGCTAATGGGTGTTAGCCATCTTGTAGCAGCATCGCACCATGCGAGGACAGCGTCGGGAGCCACATCTCACACCACGGCTATAGACTGCTAGCCGTGCGGAGCGATCAGATCCGGTCGGCGGCGCTGGCGGAGTTCGCCCGCCGCGGCTACGAGGCGACGACGATGGCCGACATCGGTGCCGCCGTCGGCATCCGCGGGCCGAGCCTCTACAAGCACGTCCGCTCCAAGCAGGAGCTGCTCGCCTCGGTCATCGACGCCACCATGGACGCGCTGATCCGCGAGCACGACGCCGCGGTGGCCGGGATCGACGACCCGGTCGAACGGCTGCGCCGCGCCGTCGAGGCGCACGTGCGCTACCACGCCCGGCACCGCGTGGAGGCCTTCGTCGGCAACCGGGAGCTGCGCAGCCTGACCGAGCCGCACCGGTCGGAGATCCTCGGCAGGCGCGCCGACTACGAGCAGCGCTTCCGGCGGCTGATCGCCGAGGGCGCCGACGCCGGGGTGTTCTCGGTCGCGTCGCCGCAGCTCGCGTCGTACGCGATCCTCGACCAGGGGATGGGCGTCGCGGTGTGGTTCCGCGACGACGCGGGCCCGGGGGAGAACGAGGTCGCCTGGCAGCTCGCGGACTTCGCGCTGCGCCTCGTCGGGGCCGGGCCCGCCGCGCTCAGGCCCCGGTGAACCGGGGCCGCCGGCGCTCGGCCAGCGCCCGCGCGCCCTCCAGGAGGTCGCTGCCGCGCCCGGCCTCGACGACCGAGTCCTGCTCGTCGGCCAGGTGCGTGTGCAGGTCGGTGTCGCCGCTCTGCCGCAGCAGCCGCCGCACCGCGCCGAACGCCCGCGTCGGCCCCGCCGCGACCGACGCCGCGTAGTCGCGTGCCGCCGCGTCGACCTCGCCGTCGGGGACGACCGTCGTCACCAGGCCCCAGTCCAGCGCCTCGGCCGCGGTGAGCCGGCGCCCGGTCACGAACATCTCCTGCGCCCGGCGCAGGCCCACCAGCCGGGGCAGGAACCAGGACACCCGGCGTCGGAGGTCAGCCCGATGCCGCCGTAGGCGGTGGTGAACACCGCCTCCTGCGCGGCGACGACGACGTCCGCGGCGCACACCAGGCCGAGCCCCACCCCGGCGGCGGCGCCGTGCACCGCGGCGACGACCGGGGCGTCCATCGTGGACAACCGCTCGACGGCGGGGTGGTAGAGGTCGGTGAGGTCGCGCAGCAGCGCGGGCAGCTCCTCGGGCGGGCAGCCGGTGAACAGCCCGATGTCGCCGCCGACGCTGAAGACCTTCTCCCCGCCGGTCAGCAGGACCGCGCGCACCGTCGTGTCCCGGGCGAGCGCGTCGACGGCCCGGGCGAGCTCGGCGCCCATCGTCGCGTCGACGGCGTTGTGCTTCTCGGGCCGGTCCAGCCGCACGGTCGCGACGCCGTCGGCGACCCGCACGTCGAGGGTCGTGTACGGCGGCGCCGCCGCGGCCCACCGCGCGGTGTCGGTGAGCTGTTCGAGCCGGGTGAGCCTGCCGTCGGCGACGGTGACGACGTGGGTGAACGCCGCGTCCAGCGCGCCGCCGCCGCGACGCCCGCGCCCCCGGTAGCGCCCGCTCACCAGCATCCGGCCGTCGGCGGTCGGGGTGAACCGCTCCGGCTCGGCGCGGGCGGCGAAGTTCCGGGCGATACCGCCCCAGCCGTCGCGGCGCATCGCCTCGGCGCCGCGGTGCTCACCGCCGACGCCGCCGGGCATGCCGTCGGCGAGCACGCCGACGAAGTCGGGGTGCAGGATCGCGTCGAGGGTCTCCCGGTCGCCCTCGGCCAGCGCCGGGTAGAGGCGGCGGACCACGGTCTCGTCGTCGGTCGTGCCCATCGTGTCCTCTCCTGCGGTCATCGGCCGTCGAACTCCGGGGCGCGGCGCTCGGCGAACGCGGTGATGCCCTCCCGGACGTCGGCGCGGCCGGCGCCGGCCCTCATCAGCTCGTACTCGGCCATCAGCTGGTCCGCGTGCGTGCGGTCGCCGCTGTCGCGCAGCAGCTGCTTGATCCCGCCGTAGGCCCAGGTCGGCCCGGCGGCGAACTCCCGGGCGAGCGCCCAGCCGGTGTCCTCGAGCTCGGCGCCGGGCACCACCCGTGAGGCCAGCCCGCACTCCAGGGCCTCGGCGGCGCCGACCGGCGTCGAGCGCAGCATCAGGTCCTGCGCGCGGCGCAGGCCCACCAGCCGCGGCAGGTACCAGGAGCTGCCGCCGTCCCCGGTCATGCCGAGCCGGGTGAAGCCGGTCGCCAGCTTGGCGTCGTCGGCGAGGACCACGACGTCGGCGCCCCACAGCAGGCCCAGCCCGCCGCCGCCGACCCCGCCGCGGGCGGCGGCGACGACGGGCACCGGCAGCGCGGACAGCCTGCGCAGGGCCGACCGGTGCCAGGTGCTGATCATCGAGTCCAGGTGCTCGGGCAGCGCGTCGAGGTTGCTGCGGAAGAACCGCAGGTCACCGCCCACGCAGAAGGCCGGGCCGTCGGCGGTCAGCAGCACGCACCGCACGGTGTCGTCGGTCTCCGCGGTGCGGATCGCGGCGTCGAGCGCCTCGACCATGGCCGGATCGATCGCGTTCCCCGCGTCCGGGCGGGTCATCCTGATCTCGGCCACCCCCTCGGTGACCCGGTAGGTGGCTCGGTCTGCGTGCATCGCGTCCTCCCGAACGGCGTCCCCGGCGTTGACGTCGAATCTCGCATAAGTTTATTCTCGATTCAAATCTGGTCGACGAAAGGTGCTGCGATGCCGCCGCGTTCCGGTCCCCGTCTGGTGGTCGTCGGGGCGTCCCTCGCCGGTCTGCGGGCCGTCGAGGCCGCCCGCGACGCCGGCCACACCGGCCCGGTGACGCTGGTCGGCGCCGAGCCGCACCTGCCCTACGACCGGCCGCCGCTGTCGAAGGCCTTCCTCGAGGACGGGGAGGCCCCCGACGTCCGCTTCCGCGAGGAGGAGCACCTGCGCTCCGACCTCGGCGTGGACCTGGAGCTGGGTGCGCCCGCGACCGGGCTCGACGCCGACGCCCGCGAGGTCGTCGTCGGCGACCGACGGATCGGCTACGACGCCCTGGTGGTCGCCACCGGTGCGCGGGCCCGCAGGCTGCCCGGCGACCTCGCCGGGCTGCACACCCTGCGCACCCTCGACGACGCCGCCGCCGTGCGGGCCGCGCTCGACGCGGGGGCCCGCACCGTCGTCGTCGGCGCGGGGTTCATCGGCTCCGAGGTCGCCTCCGGGGCCCGCAGGCGGGGTCTGTCCGCCACCATCGTCGAGGCGCTGCCCACCCCGCTGGTGCGTGCCGTCGGTGAGCAGATGGGCGCGGCGCTGTCCCGGCTGCACGAGGCACACGGCACCGACCTGCGCTGCGGCGTCGGCGTCGACGCCGTGGAGGGGACCGACCGGGTCACCGGTGTCCGGCTGAGCGACGGCACCGTGCTGCCCGCGGACCTCGTCGTCGCCGGGATCGGGGCCACCCCGGACACGGAGTGGCTGGAGGGCTCGGGCGTCGGGCTGCAGGACGGCGTCCTCGCCGACGAGACGCTCGCGACCGCGCTGCCCGGGGTGTACGCCGCGGGCGACGTCGTCCGCTGGCGCAACCCGCTGTTCGCCGACCTGCCGACCGGTGGCCTGATGCGCATCGAGCACTGGACCAGCGCCGCGGAGCAGGGCGCCCGCGCCGCGCGGAACGCGCTCGACCCGGCCGCGGCGACGCCCTACGAGACGGTGCCCTACTTCTGGTCGGACTGGTACTCCAGCCGCATCCAGTTCGTCGGGGTCGCCGCCGCCGACGAGATCCGGGTCGTCTCCGGCTCGGTGGAGGAGGGCCGCTTCGTGGCCCTGTACCGCACCGGGGACCGGCTGACCGGCGCGCTGACGCTCGACCGTCGCGCCGACGTCATGAAGTACCGCGTCCGCATCGGACGCCGCACGAGCTGGGCGGACGCACTCGCGTTCGCCGAGGAGCGCAACGCCGCGGCCGTCGCGGCGGGCCACTGATCGACGCAGGAAGAGGAACTCATGGGCGAGGCCTACATCGTCGACGCCGTCCGGGCCCCGGTGGGCCGGCGCAAGGGCGGCCTGGCCGCGGTGCACCCCGCGGACCTCGGCGCGCACCCGATCCGGGCGCTGGTGGAGCGCACCGGCGTCGACCCGGCCGCGATCGACGACGTCGTCTACGGCTGCCTGGACACCATCGGCGCCCAGGCCGGGGACATCGCGCGCACCGCGGCCCTGGTCGCCGGGCTGCCCGAGTCCGTGCCCGGCACCACCGTCGACCGGCAGTGCGGGTCCAGCCAGCAGGCGGTCTCCTTCGCCGCGCAGGCGGTCATGGCGGGCACCCAGGACCTCGTCGTCGCCGGTGGCGTGCAGGTCATGTCCCAGTACCCGATCCTGTCCTCGTTCACCGCGGGCGAGCCGTTCGGGGCGACCGACCCGTGGACGGGCAGCGTCGGCTGGGAGGCCCGCTACGGCAACCAGGAGATCAGCCAGTTCCGCAGCGCGGAGATGATCGCCGAGAAGTGGAACCTCTCCCGCGAGGACATGGAGGTCTTCGCGCTGGAGAGCCACCGCCGCGCGCTCACCGCGATCGAGGAGGGCCGGTTCGACCGCGAGATCGTGCCCTTCGGCGAGGTCGTCCGGGACGAGGGCCCGCGGGCCGACACCTCCCTGGAGAAGCTCGCCGCCCTGAAGACCCTGACCGACGGCGGCCGGCTCACCGCCGGGGTGTCCAGCCAGGTCTCGGACGGCACGGCGGCGCTGCTCATCGCCTCGGAGTCGGCGGTGCGCGACCACGGGCTGACCCCGCGGGCGCGGATCCACCACGTGTCGGTGCGCGGCTCGGACCCGGTGTGGATGCTGACCGCGCCCATCCCGGCCACCGAGTACGCGCTCAAGCGCACCGGCCTGACGATCGACGACATCGACACCGTCGAGATCAACGAGGCGTTCGCCTCGGTCGTGCAGGCCTGGCTGATCGAGACCGGCGCCGACCCGGCCAAGGTCAACCCCAACGGCGGGGCGATCGCCCTGGGCCACCCGCTCGGCGCGACCGGCGCCCGGCTGATGACCACGATGCTGCACGAGCTCGAGCGCACCGGGGGCCGCTACGGCCTGCAGACCATGTGCGAGGGCGGCGGCCAGGCCAACGTCACGATCATCGAGCGGCTCTGATGGGCACCGCCGTCGTCGTCGAGGCCGTCCGGACCCCGGTCGGCAAGGGGAAGGCCGGGGGAGGGCTGTCCGGGGTGCACCCGGCCGACCTGCTCGCCGGCCAGCTCGTCGCGCTGGTCGAGCGGGCGGGCATCGACCCCGCGCTGGTCGAGGACGTGATCGTCGGCTGCGCCCAGCAGGTGGGGGAGCAGGCCGGCAACATCGGGCGCAACGCGGTGCTCGGGGCCGGGTTCCCGGAGAGCGTGCCGAGCACCACCCTTAACCGGCAGTGCGGGTCCAGCCAGCAGGCCGCGGCGTTCGCCGCGCAGGCGGTCATGGCCGGCGTGCACGACGTCGTGATCGCGGCCGGGGTGGAGTCGATGAGCGCGGTGCCGATCGGCAGCGCGCGCGCCGGCGCCGGGGCCCGGCACGCGGCCCGCTACCCGGACGGCCTGGTCAACCAGGGCATCTCGGCCGAGCTCGTGGCCCAGCGCTGGAAGCTCGACCGCGACGAGCTCGACGCCTACTCCGCCGAGTCGCACCGCCGGGCCGCGGCGACCTGGGCCGAGGGCGGCTTCGACGCCGAGGTCGTCGCGGTCCCGGAGGCACCGGACCTGGTCACCGACGAGACCGTCCGCGGCACGACGACCGCCGAGGGCCTCGCCGGGCTGCGGCCGTCGTTCCGGACCGACGGGGCGGTCGCCCGCTTCCCGGACGTCGACTGGAAGATCACCCCGGGCAACTCCTCGCCGCTGACCGACGGTGCGTCCGCGGTGCTGGTCATGAGCGAGCGCCGCGCCGTGGAGCTGGGCCTGCGCCCGCGCGCCCGGTTCCACGCGTTCTCCGTGGTCGGCGACGACCCGCTGATGATGCTGACCGGGCCGATCCCGGCCACGCACGCGGTGCTGGCCCGCAGCGGCCTGGGCATCGGCGACATCGACGCCTACGAGGTCAACGAGGCGTTCGCGCCGGTCCCGCTGGCCTGGGCCCGCGAGTTCGGCGCGGACCCGGCCCGGCTCAACCCGCGCGGCGGGGCGATCGCGCTGGGCCACGCGCTCGGCTCGTCGGGGACCCGGCTGCTGGTGACGATGCTGCACCACCTGGAGGCCACCGGCGGCCGCTACGGCCTGCAGACGATGTGCGAGGCCGGTGGCATGGCCAACGCGACGATCATCGAGCGGCTCTGAGGGGACGGCGGGCCGTCCCCCGCGGGTCAGCACCCGCGGAAGACGGCCCGCCGCTTCTCGACGAACGCGGCTCGGCCCTCGGCGTAGTCGTGGGTCGTGGCGTGGCGCTGCTGCAGCGTCGCCTCCAGCTCCAGCTGGTCGGCGAGGCGTCGCTGGGCCGCGGCGCCGAGCGCCTGCTTGGTGCTCGCCAGCGCGACCGTCGGCGCCTGCGCGAGCCGCTGCGCGAGGGTCTCCGCCTCCTCGGCGAGGCGCCCGACGGGGTGCACGGCGTTGACCAGGCCCCACCGGAGCGCGGTCTCGGCGGGCAGCCGGTCGCCCAGCATGCACAGCTCGGCGGCCCGGGTCAGCCCGATCCGCTCGGCCAGGAACGCGGTCGTCCCACCGTCGGGCATCACCCCGATCCGGACGAAGGCGAGCAGCAGGTAGGCGTCGTCGGCGGCGACGAGCAGGTCGCAGGACAGGGCGAGGGACACCCCGAGCCCGGCGCAGGCGCCCTGGACCGCGGCGACGAACGGCTTCGGCGCGGCCCGGATCCCGGTGACGATCGGGTTGTAGATCTCGCGCAGCCGGCTCGACAGGTCCGGGTCGCCCTCCGGGGTCAGGTCGCGGGCGTTCTTCACGTCGGCGCCCGCGCAGAACGCGCGGCCCGCACCGGTGACGAGCACCGCCCGCACCGTGTCGTCCGCCGACGCGCGGCGGACCGCGTCCAGCAGCTCGGAGCCCATCTGCGGGGTCCAGGCGTTCAGGGCGTCCGGCCGGTGCAGCTCGATCCGGGCGAGCCCGTCGCCGGTCGTGTACCGCAGGTCCTCGTAGCGCGGGGTCACCCCCGCAACCTACATTGAACTCAGATTCGAAAACAGAGGAGACCGTGTGACCGTGGAGCTCGCCGAGCAGACGCAGGACTGGACCGAGCCGGGGGCGCACCCCGTGCTGCCGGGGGTGCACCGCATCCCGCTGCCGTTGCCCACCGACGGCCTGCGCGCGGTCAACGTGTACGTGATCGAGGGCGCCGACGGCCCGACGCTGGTCGACTCCGGCTGGGCCGGTACCGACGGCGACGCCCTCACCCGCGGGCTGCGCGCGCTCGGGTACGGCCCGGCCGACGTCGCGCAGGTGGTGGTCACCCACGCCCACCACGACCACTACACCCAGGCGCTGACGCTGCGGGCGGAGCACGGGACCCGGGTCCTGCTGGGGCGCGGGGAGGAGCCGACGGTCACCGCGCAGACCCACCCCCTCGACCACCCGGCCCCGCAGTCCCCGCTGGTGGCCCGGGCCGGCGCAGCGGACCTCGCACGCGAGTACGCCGCGCTGGTGGCGGCGATCGAGCAGTCCGACACGACCCCGTGGGGTCCGCCGGACGTCTGGCTCGACGACGGCGGGACCGTCCCGACCGGGCGGGGGGACCTGGAGGTGCGGGCCACCCCGGGGCACACTCGCGGACACGTCGTGCTGCGCGACACCGCACGGGGCGCGCTGTTCGCCGGCGACCACGTGCTCCCGCACATCACGCCCTCGATCGGCTACGAGCGCGCCCCCGAGCCCACCCCGCTGCGCAGCTACCTGGACTCGCTGCGGCTGGTCCGGGACCTGCCCGACGCCCTGCTGCTGCCCGCACACGGGCCGGTGACCCGCAGCGTGCACACCCGGGTCGACGAGCTGCTGGCCCACCACGAGCAGCGCCTGGCCGCCGCGGCCGACCGGGTCCGCGCCGGGGACGACACGGCCTGGGCGGTCGCCGCGGCGCTGCCGTGGACCCGGCGCGCGCAGCACGTGTCGCAGCTGGCGACCGAGCACGCGGCGCTGGCGGTGCTGGAGATCGCGGCCCACCTCGACGTGCTCGTCCTGGCGGGGGAGCTCGTCGCGGCCGACGGTGCCGACGGCGTCCGCCGCTACGCCACCACCTGAGACGCCCGACGCGCCGCCACCCGGGCACGGGCGACGGCGCGTCGGCGGGGAGCGGAGGTCAGACGGTCGCGGTCAGCGGGAAGTCCGCGAGGATGCGCTCGGTGACGAGCTTGGCAGTCTCCGCGCATGCCGTCGTGCCACCGTTGGCGTACTCCTTGACGCCGTCGCCGACGTTCCAGAGGTTCGCGATCGGGGTCTCCGAGGTCAGGTCGTACCCGGCGACGGCGCGCTGCGGCGGCCAGCCGTCGCGCATGACGGCCACGGACAGGATCCGGGCGCCGTCGAAGCCGGGGACCTGCTCCTGGATGTCCTTCTTCAGCAGCGCCACCTCGGCGTCGGCGTCGAAGTCGCCGACCGAGGGCTTGGGCACCGACGCCGCGACGTAGAGGTTCCAGCCGTCGGGGGCCATCTCCGGGCAGGTGTCGGTGAAGTTCGCGACGTAGCAGAGCCGCTCGGACTTCGAGAACAGCAGCATCCCCGGCACGTCCACCAGGCGCTCACGGCTGGCGAAGTTCACCGCGAGCATCGAGCACGGACGGTCCTTGATCCGGACCTGCTCGCGGTAGTCGGCCGGCAGGTTCTCCTCGCCGACCATGGCGACGGTGCCCGCGGGACCGGTGTCGCTGACCGCGACCCGGCAGGTGACCTCGACCCGCTCCCCGTCGCGGACGACGGTGGCGCCGGTGACCCGGCCGTCGGCGACGTGCAGCCGCTCGACCTCCGAGGACAGCCACACCTGCCCGCCGTTGCGGGCGACGGAGTCCGCCAGCGACTGCCAGACCCCGATGGTCCCGGCGGGGCAGAACCCGAACCGCTTGAACGCGGACTTGCGGGTGAAGTAGGTGAGGAACACCCGGGCGGGCAGCTCCTCGGAGCCGACGGCGAACACCGAGGCGCACATGTTGCGGAACACGCCCTGGACGGCCTCGTTCTTGGAGTACTTCCCGACCCACTCCGCGGTGGACATCTCGCTGCCGGGCAGCGCGTCGTCGTCGGTGCGGGCGGCGCCGATGCCCGAGAGCAGCTTCGCGCCCTGCCGGGTGAGCTGGGAGAGCAGCATGCCCCAGCCGCCGCGGGTGACGTCGAGGTTCTTCCCGCCGACCCGGTACAGCACGGGGACCTGCGGGGTGCGGACGTCGAACTCGGCGCCGACCTCGGCGAAGGTCTCCTCGGTGATCCCGCCGACCTCGATCACGATGGCCCCGTCGTTGACGAGGAAGCCGTCGATGTCGGTGGTCGACGCGCGACCGCCGACCTTGTCGAGCCGCTCCACGACGAGGGTGCGGTAGCCGGCGTGGGCCAGCCGGGCGGCGGCGAACAGGCCACCGGCCCCCGCTCCCACCACGAGCGCGTCGAACGCGGTGTCGGACTCGATGGGCGCCACGGGTCATCTCCTTCGATCGCTTCTTTTAATCGACAGTAAATTAATGCCGTGGCCGGGTCAACCGCCCGGTGCGAGACCCTCCCGCACGATCGTCTGCGCGGTGCGCACGGTGTCGGCGAGGTCGCCGCGGTCGGGGCGCCACCACTCCGGCGCCCAGTTCAGCGCCCCCATCACCAGCATCCGCGCCGCGTGCGGGTCCAGCTCCGGGTCGAGCTGCCCAGCGGCCCGTGCGTCGTCGACCAGGCCGCGCCACAGGGCGCCGTAGCGGCGCTGGTCGCGCAGCTGGACGTCGCGGATGCCCTGCGGGAGCTGGGCGGCGTTGCGGATCGCCGCGGCGGCGTACTCCGAGTCGCGCAGCACGATCTCCAGGTGGGCGCGCACCGCGGTGGCGATCCGGTCCATCGGCGGCGTCCCGTCCGGGAGGGCGGCGAGCTCGTCGTGGACGTGGGCCATCGTGCGCCGCAGCCCGACCTGCACGACCTCCTGGATCAGCTCGTCGCGGGAGGCGAAGTGGTAGTAGATCGCCGGGGCCTGGAGGCCGGCGAGCCCGGCGATGTCGAGCAGCCGGGTGCCGGCGTAGCCGCTGCGGTTCAGCACGACCGCCGCGGCGTCGAGGATCCGTTCGCGGGTCCGCGCCGAGCGCGGCGCGGACCCGGTGCCCGCGCGGCGCGGCCCCCGTCGCCGGTCCGGTCCGTCCGTCATCGCGTCAGGCTACTGTCTAATCGTAATAAGAAAAAAGACCTGGAGGCGTGGCATGGACGAGGTGGAGCGCGGTCGTGGACCGCTGGCCGGCCGGACGGTCGTCGAGCTGGCGGGCATCGGGCCGGGGCCGTTCGCCTGCATGGCGCTGGCCGACCTTGGCGCCGAGGTGATCCGGATCGACCGGCCCGCGGCCGGGCCGCTCTCGACGGCGCCGCCCCCGGCCGACGTGCTCAACCGCGGCAAGCGGTCGGTCGTGCTGGACCTGAAGCGTCCCGAGGCGGTGGAGGCCGTGCTGACCCTCGCCGGACGCGCGGACGTGCTGGTCGAGGGGAACCGGCCGGGCGTCGCCGAGCGGCTGGGGGTGGGGCCGGACGCGGTGTGGGCGCGCAACCCCCGGCTGGTCTACGGCCGGATGACCGGCTGGGGTCAGGACGGCCCGCTCGCCCACACCGCCGGCCACGACATCGGCTACATCGCGCTGACCGGCGCCCTGCACGCCATGGGCGAGGCGGGCGGCCCGCCGCAGATCCCGCTCAACCTCGTCGGCGACTTCGGGGGCGGGTCCACCTACCTGGTGATCGGGGTGCTCGCGGCGCTGCTGGAGGCCGAGCGCACCGGGCGCGGCCAGGTCGTCGACGCCGCGATCGTCGACGGCGCGTCGCACCTGCTCGCCGCGATCCACGCCATGCTCGGCTCCGGCCGCTGGGAGGACCGGCGCGGGGTCAACATGCTCGACGGCGGCACCCCGTTCTACGCGGTCTACGCGACCGCCGACGGCGGGCACATGGCGGTCGGGTCGCTGGAGCCGAAGTTCTACGCCGAGCTGCTACGGCTGCTGGAGATCCCGCGCGAGGTGGCGGCGCCGGAGGACCAGCAGGACCGGAGCCGGTGGCCCGCGCTGCGGGCCGCGCTCGCCGCGCGCTTCGCCACCCGCACCCGCGACGAGTGGACCGCCGTCTTCGACGGCACCGACGCCTGCGTCGCGCCGGTGCTGGGGCTGCGCGAGGCCGCCGCCCACCCGCACGTCGCCGCCCGGGGGAGCGTGGCCGACACCGGCGGGGTGCTGCAGCCCGGCCCGGCGCCCCGGTTCTCCGGCCACCCCGTCACCGCACCCGCCGCGCCACCGGCCCGCGGGCGCGACACCCGGGAGGTGCTGGCCGGCGCCGGCCTGGACGTCGACGCCCTGCTGGCCTCGGGGGCGGCACAGGAGGCGTAGCCGCACCCGGCCCGGTGACCGGCCGCGGTCCGCCGGCGACATCGGCACCGGCCGCACCACGGGGTCCCGGGTCGTCCTGCCGGCGGCGTCCCGGACGGTGGGCCCGCGGTGCGCGACGCGGCCGGGCGCACCGCGTCGCGCAGCGGACCTCCGGACCTCAGGACATCCCGGACGCCGCGAGCGGGTCGTACCCGGCGCCGGACAGCAGCGCCTGCATCTGGCGCCGGCGCACCCCGATGTTGGACCCCTCGATCACCGGGTAGGCGAGCGCCTCGTCCAGGAGCCGCTTGAGCGGGAACCCGTTGTCGTAGGCCGAGACCCCGACCACCCGGATCAGGTCGTTGATCACCTCGACCGCGCTGTCGGAGCCGAGGACCTTCGCGTGCAGCGCCCACTCCAGGCCGTGCGGGTCACCGGACAGTGCCGCGTCCAGCGCCCGCCACGACAGCAGCCGGACCGACTCGATCCGCGCCTTCGCGTTCGTCAGGACGTCGGCCACCGCCTGGTGCTCGACGATCGGGACGGCGCCGCCCCGGTGCTCGGTGGTCGCGAACCGGAGTGCGATCTCGAACGCCCGGCGCATCGCCGCGACGGAGAACGTGCCGATCGAGGCCCCGCTGCCGACGAACGCGGCACGGGTCAGGTCGACGCCCTGCCCCTCGGCGCCGAGCAGGTTGCCGCGGGGCACGCGGACGTCGCGCAGCCGGATCCGCGCGGTGAGGCACCCGCGCAGGCCGGGCAGGTCGTAGAGGTGCTCGACCTCGATGTGTCCGGCCAGGTGCTCCCGCTCGGCGACGACGAGCGACACTCCGCCCGGGGCGCGGCAGACGATCGTCATGATGTCGGGACCGTCACCGTCCCACCCGGGCAGGTGCGACGCCCACGCCTTCGTCCCGTTGACGAGGTAGTGGTCGCCGTCCGGTTCCGCCGTGGTCCGGACCCCTTCCGCCGGGGCGGGCGCGTCGAAGTTCGCGCTGCCACCCGGCTCGGAGTACGCCATCGCCGCGACCGGTGCGCCGGCATCGGCCAGGAACGGCGCGACGAAGCGCTCGATCTGCTCCGGGGTGCCGACCTGGTAGACCGGCACCAGCGCGATCAGCGGCCCGGCCATCGAGATCACGAAGTCCGGGCTGTGGGCGGCCCACTCCTCGATCAGGATCGCGGCGTCGACGCCGTTGCCCGCGGCGCCGCCGAAGGGCACCGGGATCAGCCCCTTGAGGAAACCGGCCGCCACCGCCTGCTCGAACGCCGGCCGGGCGAGGTCGGCACGCCGGGCCGGATCCGGCTCGTTCCGCACGGCCTCGGCCAGATCCGCCAGGTGCGCCTCGGCGAACTGCCGGGCCACCTTCTTCAGCTGCTCCTGCTCGGGTGAGAGCGAGAACGACACCGCCATCGTCGACCTCCGTCGTCAGTCATGCGATCGACGCCAGTCTCACGGCGGGACACCGGTCGGTCCGTTCAGTCCGTGCACGCTTCCCGTGCAGTTCGTGCATCGCGGCGGGCCTCGCTCGGCGACCGGCCGAACGCACGCCGGAAGGCCCGGCTGAACGACGACGGGCCGTCGTACCCCACCGCCGCGGCGACCTCGGTGACCGCCGGCGCGGCGCCCGGGCCGGCGAGCAGCGCCGCGGCCCGCTCCATCCGACGGCGGCGCAGCAGCGCGGCGAAGCTCTCGCCGCCGGCGCTCACGGCGGCGTGCAGCGTGCGCGGAGCGACGCCGAGCTCCCGGCTCACCGACGCCACGCCGAGTGCCGGGTCCCCCAGACCGCGGTCGATGCAGCGCAGGGCCGCGGTCCGCAGCGCGGCCCGCGGGTCCCTCGCGGCGGCGCCCTGCCCGCCGGCGACGCCGCACAGCGCCGAGACGAGGGCGGCCTCGACGTCGGGGGCGCCCGGCCCGGGCTCGACCTCCCACATGGCCCGCACGAGACCGGTCACCACGGCCCCCGCCCCGTCGGAGCCCCAGGCCCCGGCGAGCAGGTCCCGGACCGTGTCACGGCGGCTGCTCAACAGCGCGTGCGGCACCCGGTAGGACACCATCTCCCACGGCGCGTCGAACGCGAACCGGTAGGGCTCGGTGGTATCGACGACGGTGAACTGGCCGGGCCGCACCACCGACCGGCGACCGGCCTGTTCCACCCCGCACTCGCCGACCGTCTGGAGGTTGACGAAGACGTAGTCACCGTCGGTCCTGGCGACCTCCCGGCGCCCGTGGATGGTCGTCTGCGGCTGCGAGCCGAGGGACGCCCGGACGACCGAGTCGAGCGACCGCGTCTCGACCCGGCTCGCGAAGCCGTGACCCGCGACGGTCGGCGCCGGCGACAGCGGGACGAAGGCCTCGCAGATGATCTCTCTCCAGTACGCGAACTGCTCGCTCGCGGGCTGGGAGGACACGTCCCACACCGTCATGCCGCGCCTCCGTGGTCCGCCGGGCCCACACCATCGTCGGCACCGCCGTGACATCAGCGTCGCGTCCCGATCACGTCCGGGTCAACAGCCGGTCGGCCGGCTCGGGAGACGCGCTCCGGCCGGGCCCCGGTGTGGGCCGGACGGACGATTGCCCGCTCCATCCAGCGGTGTCTAATCTACGAGCGATTAAACATCGACGAGGAGGCCGACGATGCCCGCCCCGATCGCGCACCGCCGAGCGGCCCTGGAGGCACGCCACCCGACGTGGCAGCCCCGCACGCTCGACGGGTTCCTGGACGACTGCGCCCGCGAGTTCCCCGACCGGCCGCTCGTCGTCACCGACGACCGCACCCTCGACTACGCCGGCGCCGCCGAGTTGACGGCCCGGCTCGCCGGCGGGCTGGCCGCGCTCGGCGTCCGCCCGGGCGACCGGGTCGGCCTGCTCATGGCCAACCACCTGGAGTTCGTCCCGCTCAAGTTCGCGGTCGCGCGGGCCGGCGCGGTCGCCATCCCGTTCAACTTCCTCTACCGCCGCGACGAGCTCGCCTACGTGCTGCGCCAGTCCCGCTGCACGGTGCTCGTCACGATGACCGGCTACGGCGACCTCGACCACCTCGCCCTGCTCGACGAGGTGGCCCCCGGCTGGGAGCACGGCCCCACCGCCGAGCTCCCGGACCTGCGCGCGGTCGTCCAGCTGCCGACGGTGCGCCCGGCCCGGCCCGACGTGACGACGGTGGAGGAGCTGGGTGCCCTCGGCGAGCCGGTCGCGGCCGGGTCCACCGGGGTCGCCCCGGGCGACCTGGGCGACATCCTCTACACCTCGGGCACCACGGGGTCGCCGAAGGGGGTGATGATCACCCACGACGCCGTCCTGCGCACCGGCTACGCCTCCGCGCTGACCCGCGCCTTCGAGGACGGGCGCCGCATCCTGTTCTCGCTGCCCTGCTACCACATGTTCGGCTACGTCGAGGGCCTGGTCGCGGCCATGTTCGTGGGCGGGGCGATCGTCCCGCGGCTGGCGTTCTCCGCGGCCGACTACTTCGACGGCATCGAGCGGCACCGCGCGACCGAGATCCTCTGCGTGCCCACCATGACCGTCGCCCTGCTGGAGCACCCCGACCGTTCCGCGCGCGACCTGTCCTCGGCGTTCGCCGTGCTCTCCGGCGCCGCGCCCGCGCCGGTGTGGCTGTGGGAGCGGGTCCGCGCCGAGCTGGGGATCTCCGAGATCACCACCGGCTACGGGATGACCGAGTGCGGCGGCGCGATGACGATGACGCTGCCCGAGGATCCCCTGGAGCAGCACTCGGCGACCGTCGGGCGGGTCAAGCGCGCCGGGGTGGCCGGGCTGCCCGACCACGACGGCGATCTGTGCCACTACCGGACCTGCGACCCGATGACCGGCGAGGAGCTGCCGGCCGGGACGGAGGGGGAGCTGGTGTCGTCCGGGCCCACCCACATGCTCGGGTTCTGGGACAAGCCCGAGGAGACCGCCGCCGCCCTGCGCGGGGGCCGGGTGTTCTCCGGCGATCTGGGCCGGGTCCGCGACGACGGCTACCTGGAGATCACCGGCCGCAGCAAGGAGCTCTACAAGAGCGGCGGCGAGCTGGTGATGCCCAAGGAGATCGAGGAGCTGATCACCCGCCACCCCGGGGTCAGCCAGGCCTACGCCGTCGGCGTCGCGGACGACCGGTGGGGCGAGGTCGGGTGCCTGTGGATCGTCCCGGAGCCGGGCGCGACCGTCGACCCGGACGCGGTGCTGGCGCTCTGCCGGGAGAAGCTCGCCCGGTTCAAGGTGCCCAAGCACGTGCTGGTGACCACCGCCGAGGACCTGCCGACCACCCCGACCGGCAAGGTCCAGAAGTTCCGGCTCGCCCGGCGCGCCGCCGAGGTGCTGGGCTGAGAAGGGGTCGGGCCCTCAGGCGTCGAGCTGGTCGCGCAGCACGAACTTCTGGACCTTTCCCGACGGCGTCATGGGCAGCTCGTCGACCAGGAACCAGCGCACCGGCACCTTGTACGGGGTGAGCCGCTCCAGGCAGTGCCCGGCCAGCTCGTCGGTGAACCCGGGCTCCTGCGGCTCGTGGGTCACCACCGCGGCGGCGACGATCTCGCCCCAGGTGGGGTCCGGCAGGCCGACCACGGCCGACGCGGCCACGGCCGGGTGCTCGGCCAGCGCGACCTCGATCTCGGCCGGGGCGATGTTCTCGCCGCCGCGGATGATGAGCTCCTTCAGCCGGCCGGTCAGGGTGATCATGCCGCGGTCGTCCATCGAGCCGAGGTCGCCGGTGTGCACCCAGCCCTCGTCGTCGACGGTCGCGGCGGTGGCGCCGGGGTCGTCGTAGTAGCAGAGCATCTGGTTGTAGCCGCGGGCGCAGACCTCGCCGACGGTGCCGAGCGGCACGACGTCGCCGGTGGCGGGGTCGACGATCCGCGCCCCGGTGTGCGGCAGCGGGCGGCCGACGCTGCGGACGAGGTCGTCGGCGGTGTCGGAGCGCCGCGTCAGGCTCAGCACGGGGGAGAGCTCGGTCTGGCCGTAGAGGTTGTGCACGAAGGCGCCGAAGGTCTCCCGGACGGCGGTGATCATCGACCCGGGGACGGTCGCGGCGCCGACCAGGACGGTGTCCAGCGCCGGTGCCTGGCCGTCGCGGCGGCGCGCCTCGTGCAGCACCGCGCCGAGCACCGTCGGCACGCTCATCAGGATCGTCGCGCGCTCGTCGTGCATCGCGTCGAGCACGGCGCCGGGCTCGAACCGCTCGATCAGCACCACCGTGCCGCCCAGCACCGCGGGGCCCAGCGTCGAGATGACGCAGCCCGCGGTGTGGAAGGTCGGCAGCGGCGCGACGGCGACGGCGCCGTCGCGGGCCTCGGCGGTGTACATGGTGAGCCGGGCGTTGTTCAGCAGCGAGCGGTGCGCCAGCAGCACGCCCTTGGGGCGCCCGGTGGTCCCGGAGGTGAACTGCATCATCGCCGGGGCGTCCGGCGCGCTGCGCTCCGGCATGTCGGGCGAGCCGCCGTCGAGCGGCGTGCCGTGCAGCCGGTCGGTGTCGGACAGGCTGACCACGTGGGCGAGACCGGCCACCCGCGGCACGACGTCGGCGACGACGCCGGTCAGGTCGTGGTCGCGCACCCGGTCGGCGTGCAGCAGGACCGTCGAGCGGGACAGGGTGAGTGCGTACTCCAGCTCGCCCGGGCGCAGGGCCGGGTTGAGCGCCACCAGCACGACCCCCGCCAGGCCCGCCGCGTACTGGACGATCGTCCACTCCGCGACGTTCGGCGCCCAGATCGCGACGTGCCCGCCGGGCCCGGCGAGCTCCAGCAGGG
The DNA here is from genome assembly GCF_020496225.1 of Pseudonocardia sp. ICBG162. Taxonomy (NCBI): domain Bacteria; kingdom Bacillati; phylum Actinomycetota; class Actinomycetes; order Pseudonocardiales; family Pseudonocardiaceae; genus Pseudonocardia; species Pseudonocardia sp. ICBG162. Next base: position 848,289 of record NZ_JAHLJD010000017.1, on the reverse strand, counting down.
TCCCGGCGACCCGGCTCGCCTCGTCGAGCAGCTCGGCGTAGGTCCAGTGGCCGGCGCTGCCGTCGTGCCGGGTCGCGACGAGCGCGACGGTGTCCGGGTGCGCGGCGGCCTGCTCGCGCAGGAGACCGCCGACCGTGCCCTCGACGAGGCCGGGGCCGGGGCCCTCGAGCCACTCGGAGCGCCCGGTCGCCGGGGCGGGGGAGGTGGAGCTGACGGCCTGCGTGCTCATGACGGGCCTCCGTGAGGCGGGAGAGGGCGTGGACCGATCGAATAAACGAACCTAGATAAAATTCCGGTCGGGTCAACCGCCGGTCGGAGCCGACAGCCCGCGCCGGACGATCGTCCGGGCGGTCCGGACCAGGGACTTCAGCGAGCCGCGCCCGGGGCTCCACCACTCGCACGCCCAGTTGAGCGCGCCGAGCACCAGCATCCGGGCCGCCCGCGGGTCGAGCCCGTCCCGCAGCTCGCCCGCGTCACGGGCGGCCTCGACGAGCTCGCGCCAGAATTCGCTGTAGCGCTGCTGCTCCGCCAGCTGCCGGGTGCGGACCTCCGGGGGCAGCTGCTGGGTGTTGCGGATCGAGGCGACCGTGTAGTCGGAGATGCGGAGCACGACCTGCAGGTGGGCCTCGACCGCGCAGCAGATGCGGTCCATCGCCGTCGCCCCGGCCGGCAGCTCCTGCACCTGCGCCCGCACGTGCTCCAGGTTGCGCACCATGCCCGCCACCACGACCTGTTCGACCAGGTCCTCGCGGGAGTCGAAGTAGTAGTAGACGGCCGGCGGCCGGACCCCGGCCAGCCGCGCGACGTCGGCGAGCCGGGTCCCGGCGTACCCGCACGTCGCGAGCAGCGACGCCGTCGCGTCCAGGATCCGGCGCCGGGTCCGCGCCGACTTCTCGCCGGGGCCCCGGACGCCCGCCGTCCGGACCGTGTGGGCGCGGGGCACGACGTCAGTACGACGCGGGCAGGCCCAGGCTGCGCTGGGCGACGAAGTTCAGGACCATCTCCCGGCTGACCGGCGCGGTCTTGAGCATCCGGGCGACGAACCACAGGTCGGCCAGGCCGTACTCCAGCGACAGGCCGTTCCCGCCGTGGCTCTGGATCGCCTGGTCCAGGGTGCGCAGCGAGGAGTCGGCCGCGGCGAACTTCGCGATGTTCGACGCCTCCGCGGCGTCGGCGCCCGCGTCGAACAGCTCGGCGGCGCGGTAGGTCATCAGCCGCGACAGCTGGGTCCCGATGTAGGCCTCGGCCAGCGGGTGCGCGACGCCCTGGTGCGAGCCGATCGGCACGCCCCACACCTGGCGCTCGTTGGCGTAGCCGGTGGCCTTGTCCAGCGCGTAGCGGGCGATCCCGTTGGAGATGCAGGCCGCGGTGATCCGCTCCGGGTTGAGCCCGGCGAACACCTGGCGCAGGCCGTTGCCCTCGTCGCCGATCAGCGCCTCGGGGCCGACCCGCACGTCGTCGAGAAACACGGTGAACTGGTGCTCGGGCTGCTGCAGCGCCGCCGGGATGGTCTGCCAGGTCAGTCCCTCGGCGTCGGTCGGCACGACGAACAGCGACAGCGGGTGGCGCCCGCCCGGCCCCGGCTCGGGCTGCCGGGTCACGACCAGGACGGCGTCCGCCTCGTCGATGCCCGAGGTCCAGTACTTCTGCCCGCGGATCCGCCAGCCGTCGCCGTCGGGGTGGGCGGTGGTGGTGATCTCGTGGCTGTTCGAGCCCGCGTCCGGCTCGGTGATCGCGAACGCCATCTTGAGCGAGCCGTCGGCGATCCCCGGCAGCCAGCGCTCCTTGAGCTCGTGCGAGCCGTGCGCGTCGATGATCGACCCGCAGATCGCGGGGGAGATGACCATCATCAGCAGCGGGACGCCCTGCGACGAGGCCTCCTCGACGACCACGGCGAGGTCGCTCATGGTGCCGCCGCCACCGCCGTAGGCCTCGGACAGGTGCACGCCCAGGAACCCGGCCGCGCCGAGCTCCTTCCACAGCTCGGTCGGCTCCTCGTGGGCCTTCGCCTTCTCCATGAAGTAGCTGTGGCCGTAGCGACCGACCAGGGTCGCCACCGCGTCGCGCAGTGCCGCGCGCTCCTCGGTGTCGGCGACGATCAGCGAGCTGGGCATCGGTGTCTCCTCGGGGGCCCGGATATTTTTCTAATTCAGAATAGGTAACAGGGTAGGGCTCCGTCAACGCGGCCGGAGCGGCTCAGGGCATCGACGAGCCGCCGCCGACGGCCACGACCTGGCCGGTGACCTGGTGCGCCGCGGTCTCCGAGGCCAGCCAGGCGACCGCGTTGCCGACGTCGGCCGGGGTGGTGCGCCGGCGCAGCGCCTGGGTGCGGACGATCGCGTCGACCTGGTCCGGCGCGAACAGCGCGTCCGCCCCGCCCGCCCAGACCGAGCTCGGACCCACGTGGTCGTCCTCGGGGGGCAGGACCAGCCCGGGGGCGACGACGTTGCTGCGGATCCCGAACCGGCCGTTCTCCCGCGCCACCGTGCGGGCCAGCGAGATCAGCGCCGCCTTGGTGCCGCCGTAGATGCCCTGGCGGACGGCGCCGTAGGCGGCGTCGCTGGACAGGAACACGATCGCGCCCCGGCCGGCCTCGCGCATCGGGCCGAGCACGGCCTGCGTGCAGTCGATCGCGGCGAACAGGTTCACCTCGACCGTGCGCCGCCAGAGGTCCCGGTCGGTCTGCTCGGCGAACCAGCCGGGCCTGCTCCACCCGGCGTTGTTGACCAGCACGTCCACCCCGCCCCAGGCCGCCACCGCCTGCGCGGTCACCCGGGCGCCCGCGCCCTCGGCGGTCAGGTCGGTCGCGCACGCGGCCGCGTCCGGTGCGCCGAGGTCGCGCAGCTCGCCCGCGACCCGTTCGGCCTGCTCGCCGTCGATGTCGACGACCAGTACCCGCGCCCCCTCCGCCGCCAGGACCCGGGCGATGCCCCGCCCGATGTTGGCCCCCGCCCCGGTGACGACGACCCGTGCGTCGCGCAGTCCCAGATCCACTGTGCCTCCCGTTCTCCGGCCCGGTCTTTCGACGCGGGATTAAACACCGGTGCGACCGCGGCGTCGCCGTCTTGACACCGGACGGACGGCCGTGATGTCCTCTTGCGCGAGATTAATCAATGTTAAAAACGAGACCGTCCTGGGGGAGCAATGGTGCAGTCCCGGCCCGACCACGACCCGGTATCGGTGGGGTCGCTCGAGTTCTGGTCGCTGACCCCCGAGGGGCGCGAGGAGCGGCTGCGGATCCTGCGCGACGAGCGTCCGGTCAGCTGGCAGCGCCCCGCCGAGGGGTCGATGCTGCCGCAGGAGGACGACGCCGGCTTCTGGGCGATCACCCGGCACGCCGACATCCAGGCCGTCAGCAAGGACCCGGCGACCTTCTGCTCCGGGCAGGGCGTGATGATCGAGGACGTCCCGAGCGACATCCTGGAGGCGGCCAGCTCGTTCCTCGCGACCGACGCACCACGGCACACCCAGCTGCGCCGGCTCGTCAGCGCCGCGTTCACCCCGCGCCAGGTCAAGAAGATCGAGGATCAGATCGCGGACCAGGCCCGCCGGATCGTCGACGAGCTGATCGCGACCGGGGACTGCGACTTCGTCGACCAGGTCTCCCGGCGGCTGCCGATGTGGACGATCTACGAGATGTGCGGCCTGTCCCCGGAGCGTCGCGACGCCGCTGCGCACGCCGCCGACGGCATGGTGTCCTGGTCGGACGCCGATGTCCGCGCCGGGCTGGAGCCCGCCGACCTGCTCAACCAGTCCCTGGTCACCCTCATCACGATCGGGCTGGAGCTCGCCGACGACCGGCGCGAGAACCCCCGCGACGACCTCATGACCAGCCTCGTGCAGGCCGAGGTCGACGGCGAGAGCCTCAGCGAGGAGGAGATCGCCGCGTTCTTCGTGCTGCTGTCGGTGGCGGGCAACGACACCACCCGCAACACGATCAGCCGCACGATGGAGGCGCTGACCCGGTTCCCGGACCAGCGCAAGATCCTCCAGGCCGACTTCGACGGCACGATCGGCACCGCGACCGACGAGTTCGTCCGCTGGGCCAGCCCGGTCATGACCTTCCGCCGGGTCGCCACCCGCGACGTCGAGCTGCACGGGCAGCAGATCCGCGAGGGCGACTGGGTCGTCATGTTCTACGCCTCGGGCAACCGCGACGAGCGGGTGTTCACCGACCCGCACGTCTTCGACGTCACCCGCTCGCCGAACCCGCACGTGGGGTTCGGCGGCGGCGGGCCGCACTTCTGCATGGGCAACATGCTGGCGCGGACCCAGCTGCGCGCGCTGTTCGGCGAGCTGCTGCACCGGGTGCCCGACCTGCGGACCGGCGAGCCCGTGCAGCTCGTCGGCAACTTCGTGGACGGCGTGAAGTCCATGCCGTGCACGCTCAACCTGTGAGGAGGAACCACCGATGCGTGTGGTGGTCGACTACGACAAGTGCACCGGGCTGGGACTGTGCGAGTCGCTGGCCCCCGACTTCTTCGAGGTCGCCGACGACGGCTCGCTGAACCTGTTGCAGGCCGAGGCCGACGAGGCACAGCGCTCGGAGCTGGAGGAGGCCTGTCGGGCCTGCCCCACCGAGGCGCTGCGGATCGAGGGATGAGTGCGATGACCAGGGTGTTCGACTCCGTCGAGGAGCTGCTGACCGCCGAGGGCGAGTCCTTCGGGCCCACCGACTGGACCGAGATCGACCAGCGCCGGGTGGACCTGTTCGCCGAGGCCACCGGCGACCACCAGTGGATCCACACCGACCCGGAGCGGGCCGCGTCCGGCCCGTTCGGCGGGACCATCGCGCACGGCTTCCTGACCCTGTCGCTGCTGCCGCGGCTGCTGAACGAGCTCTACACCGTCGACAACGTCCGGATGGGCATCAACTACGGGCTCAACAAGGTCCGCTTCCCCGCCCCCGTCCCGGTCGGCTCGAAGGTCCGGCTCGCCGCCGAGATCGCGTCGGTGCGCCGAGGCGAGGGCTTCGTCGAGGTCACCGTGCGCTCGACGCTCGAGGTCGAGGGCTCGGCCAAGCCCGCCTGCGTCATCGAGAGCGTCGGCCGGCTCTACCCCTGACCAGCTGTGAACGAGAGGAACCGACAGTGACCCCGACCGCCCCCGCCGGCGCGCCGCGTCCCCCCGCGGCTCCCTACGAGGAGCTGATCGAGCCCCGGCGGGTGCACGGTTCGCTCTACACCTCGCCGGAGATCTTCGCCGACGAGCTGGAGCGCATCTGGTACCGGACCTGGGTCTACGTCGGCCACGTCAGCGAGATCGCCGCACCGAACGACTACGTCCGCAAGTCCATCGGCCCGCAGGACGTCATCATGACGCGCACGGCCGACGGCGAGGTGCACCTGCTGCTCAACCGCTGCGCGCACCGCGGCAACCTGGTCTGCGAGGCCTCGGCGGGCAACTCCAGCTCCTTCCGATGCCCGTACCACGGCTGGACCTACCGCAACGACGGCCGGATGCTCGGCTACCCGTTCCCGCAGGGCTACGGCGGCCGCGGCAAGCTCGACCTCGGGCTCGGCCGCGTCGCCCGGGTCGGGGTCTACCAGGGCTTCGTGTTCGGCAGCTTCGCCCCCGACGGCCCCACGCTCGACGAGCACCTCGGCGAGGCGAAGGGCGAGATCGACCGGCTGGTCCGGCTCTCGCCGGACGGCGAGATCGAGCTGACCGCCGGGTTCCTGCAGCACCGGGCGCAGGCCAACTGGAAGCTCCTCGCGGAGAACGAGACCGACGGCTACCACCCGCAGTTCGTGCACGCGTCGATCTTCAGCGTCGCCGAGAGCGGGATCGGCGCCCTCTACGGCGAGAAGTCCACGGCGGTCACCCGCGACCTCGGGGGCGGCCACAGCGAGAACGACCTGCGCCCGGAGTTCCGGCGCCTCGGCACGCCGCTGGGCTGGTTCGGCACCACCGAGGAGAAGGTGCCCGGCTACTCCGCCCGGATGCGCGAGACCTACGGCCCGGACGCCCACGACATCCTGGTCGAGGGCGGACCGCACGTGATGATCTTCCCGAACCTGTTCATCGCCGAGATCCAGCTGTTCACGATCCAGCCGCTGGCCGCGGACCTCACCGTCCAGCACGTCACCGCCGTGCAGCTCAAGGGCGCCCCCGAGATGAACCGGCGGATGCTGCAGCAGTGCATCGGCTCGGTCGGGCCCGCCGGGATGCTGCTCGCCGACGACACCGAGATGTACGAGCGCAACCAGGCCGGCGTCGCCGAGCTGCGCCCGGAGTGGCTCGACATCCGCCGCGGCGCCGACCGCGAGCACGTCGACGAGCGCGGCCTCACCGTCGGCGGTGCCACCGACGAGACCGGCATGCGCGGGTTCTGGCAGCACTACACCCGGCTGATGACGGAGGGCCGATGACCACCACCGAGCTGGACCTGCGCACCGTCGAGCAGTTCCTCTACCGCGAGGCGCGCTACGCCGACGAGCACCGCTACGAGGACTGGGAGGCGCTCTGGACCCCGGACGCCCTCTACTGGGTGCCCGCCAACGACGACGACGCCGACCGCATGACGCAGATGTCGATCATCCACGACAACCGCAACCGGATCGCCACCCGCATCAAGCAGTACCGCACCGGGCGTCGGCACTCCCAGGTGCCCGCGTCCCGGCTGCGGCGCGTGGTGTCCAACGTGGAGATCCTCGGGACCGTCCCGGAGACCGGGGACACCGAGGTCGGCGCCAACTTCGTCCTCGTCGAGTCCCGCGAGCGGGGCAACCGGCTGTGGGCCGGGCGGACCACCTACCGGCTCCGCGTCGTCGACGGCGAGCTCGCCCTGTCCTACAAGAAGGTCGCCCTGGTCGACAACGCCAGGGCGATCGCGACGCTGTCGTTCCTGATCTGATGGAGATCGCCCCCGACATCGTCGGCAACGAGTTCGCCGAGGTCAGCATCCGGGTCGACGACGACGCCAACAGCCGTCGCCTGCGGATCGAGGACCTGCGCACCGGCCGCGTCCGCTTCCTCGACGCCCTGGAGCTCGAGACGCTGGTGTGGCTGCCCGAGGGGCACCTGCACAAGCTGCTCGACCCGTCCGCGGACCGCTGGCGGGAGGACACGTGAGCACCGTCCTGACCCGGTTCGACGACCGTGCCGACGGCCGCGTCGCGACCCTGACCCTCAACCGGCCGCAGGCCCGCAACGCGATCACCGTCGAGCTGGCCCGCGCCCTGCACGACGGGCTCGCCGCGGCCGCGGAGACCGCCGACGTCGTCGTGGTCCGCGGCGCGGGCGGCCACTTCTGCGCGGGCGGGGACTTCCACGAGGTCTCCCGGCTCCGCGAGCAGGGACCCGAGGCGCTGCGGCCGCTGTTCGAGACCTTCGTCGGCGCCTGCGAGCTGATCGCGACGCTGCCGGTGCCGGTCGTCGCCGTCGTCGAGGGGTACGCGATGGCGGGCGGGTTCGAGCTGCTCCAGTCCGTCGACATCGCCCTCGTCCGCGACGACGCGGTGCTCGCCGACAACCACGCGAACTTCGGGATGATCCCCGGCGGCGGCGGGTCGCAGCGGCTGCCCCGCATCGTCGGGACGCCCCGCGCGCTCGGCCACATCCTGCTCGGCGACCGGCTCTCCGGCCGCGACGCCGTCGACTGGGGGCTGGCCTGGGCCTGCGCCCCGGCCGCCGAGCTCGACGCGCTCGTCGAGCGCACCGTCGCCAACCTGCTCGGCAAGGACCGCGACGCGCTCGCCCGGATCAAGCACCTCGTCCGCGGCGGGCTGCACGGGACCCTGACCGACGGCCTCGCCGCCGAGCTCTCCTCGACCCTCGCCCATCTGGGCGGGGAACGGGCCGGCGCGGGCATCGACCGGTTCACCGGAAGGACACGGACGTGACGACCACCGACACGACCCACACCGGCACCGCACAGGTGCTCTTCGACCTCGACGACGACGGCGTCGGCCGGCTGCGGCTCAACCGGCCCGAGGCCTCCAACGGCATGGACGTGCCGTTCCTGCGGGCGCTGCACGAGGCCGTCATGACCGCCACCGGCCGCCCCGAGCTGCGGGTGCTCCTGCTGACCGGGGAGGGGAAGAACTTCTGCGCGGGCGGCGACGTCAAGACCTTCGCCGCCAAGGGCGAGGCGCTGCCCGACTACCTGCGCGAGGCCACCGCCTGGCTGCAGAACGTCGCGGCGGCCCTGCTCGCGCTGCCCGTCCCGGTCGTCGCGGCCGTGCACGGCTTCGCCGCGGGCGGCGGGGGACTGGGCCTGGTGTGCGCCTCGGACATCGTGCTCGCCGGGGAGTCGGCGCGGTTCATGTCCGGCGCCGCCCGGGTCGGGATGGCCCCCGACGGCGGGTCGTCGGTGACGCTCCCGCAGCTGGTCGGGCTGCGCAAGGCGATGGAGATCCTGCTGCTCAACCCGACCCTGACCGCGGCCGAGGCCGCCGAGATCGGCCTGATCACCCGCGTCGTCGCCGACGACGCGCTGCACGACGAGGCACTCGCCGTCGCCCGGACCCTGGCGGCCGGGGCGCCGCGCGCGCTCGGCGCGGTCAAGCGCCTGGTCTGGTCCGGGCTCGGCAACCGGGTCGAGGCCCAGCTGCCGGAGGAGGCCCGCACGGTCTCCGAGCTGTCCGGCACCGCCGACGCCCGCGAGGGGCTGGCCGCCGTCCTGGAGCGGCGCAGCCCGCGCTTCACCGGCCGCTGACGCGGCCGCATCCATCCATCCACGACGAAGGAGTACGGCAGGCATGGCAGGAGTCGAGGGGCGCGTCGTCGCGATCACCGGGGCGGGCAACGGCCTCGGTCGTGAGTACGCGCTGGTCCTGGCCCGGGCGGGCGCGAAGGTCGTCGTCAACGACCTGGGCGGGTCCCGCGACGGCACGGGCAGCGGGTCGACCGCGGCGGACGCCGTCGTCGCCGAGATCCGGGCCGAGGGCGGCGAGGCCACGGCGAACCACGACAGCGTCGCGACCCCCGAGGGCGGCGCGGCGGTCGTGGCCACTGCGCTGGACGCCTACGGCCGGATCGACGGGGTGGTGGCCAACGCCGGCATCCTGCGGGACCGGTCGTTCCACACCATGACCGACGACGACTGGGACGCCGTCCAGCGCGTGCACCTCTACGGCGGGTTCCACGTGATCCACGCGGCCTGGCCGCACTTCCGCGAGCAGGGCCACGGCCGCGTCGTCGTCGCCACCTCCACCTCGGGGATCTACGGCAACTTCGGCCAGGCCAACTACGGTGCCGCCAAGGGCGGGCTGATCGGCCTGATCAACACCCTGGCCATCGAGGGCCGCAAGCGCGGCATCACCGCCAACGCGATCGCGCCGATGGCGGCGACCCGGATGACCGAGGACATCGCGCCGCCGGAGATGCTGGCGAAGCTCTCCCCGGCGCACGTCGCACCGGTCGTCGGGCACCTGGTCAGCGACGAGTGCACCGAGACCGGCAGCGTCCTGGTCGCCGGCGGCGGCGAGGTGCACCGGGTCGCCCAGTTCCGCACCAAGGGCGTCACCTTCGCCGAGGTGCCCACGATCGACCAGGTCGGCGACCGGTTCGCCGAGATCGTCGACCTCGACGGCGCCGTCCCCGGCACCAACCCGGTCGGCTGATCCCGCCGTGACCAGCACCGTGACCCACGTCGAGGGCGACGCCGCGGCCACCGTGGCCCGGCTGCGCCGCACCTTCTCCTCCGGGCGGACCCGGCCCCTGGCCTGGCGGCTGCGCCAGCTGCGCGGCATCGAGCGTCTGGTGACCGAGCGGGAGCCGGACATCGCCGCGGCCCTCGCGCAGGACCTCGGCAGACCCGCCCCGTACGCCTGGCTCGGCGACATCGCCTCGACCGCGGCCGAGGCCGCCTTCGCGCGCAAGCACCTGAAGCGGTGGATGCGCAGGCGGCGGACCTCGCTCCCGCTGTCGATGCTGCCCGGTCGCGGCTTCTACCAGTACGAACCCCTCGGCACGGTGCTGGTCATCGGCCCCTGGAACTACCCCGTCTACCTGACCCTCGGCCCCCTGGTCGCCGCCGTCGCGGCCGGGAACACCGTCGTGGTCAAGCCGTCGGAGCACGCGCCCGCGACCTCGGCGCTGCTCGCCCGGCTGATCCCGGAGTACCTCGACCCGGAGGCCGTCGCCGTGCTGGAGGGCGACGCCGTGGTCACCCAGGACCTGCTGGCGCAGGGCCTGGACCTGGCGTTCTTCACCGGCGGGCCGGGGATCGGGAAGAAGGTGATGGAGGCGGCGTCGGCGCACCTCACCCCGGTGGTGCTGGAGCTGGGCGGCAAGAGCCCGGTGATCGTGACCGCGGACGCCGACATCGACGTCGCGGCCCGGCGGATCGCCTGGGTCAAGCTGCTCAACTCCGGGCAGACCTGCATCGCCCCCGACTACGTCCTGGTCGAGGCCGGTGTGCGCGACCGTCTGGTCGCCGGCATCGTCGCCACGCTGAGGGAGTTCCGGGCCGGGGAACCGGCCGCGCAGCCGATCGTCGACGACCGGCAGTTCGGCCGCCTGGCCGCCCTGCTCGACGGTCACGGCGGCGAGGTGGCGGCCGGCGGCGGCACCGACGCGGCCACGCACTCCATCGAGCCGACCGTGGTCGTCGACCCCGACCCGGACTCCGCGGTGATGGCCGACGAGATCTTCGGCCCGATCCTGCCGGTGCTCACCGTCGGCTCGCTCGACGAGGCGATGCGCTTCGTCAACGCCCGGCCCAAACCGCTGGGCCTGTACCTGTTCACCGGGTCGAGGGCAGCGCAGGAGAAGGTGCTCGCCGGGACCAGCTCGGGCGGCGTGGTGATCAACCACCTGGCCATGCACTGCCTGGTTCCGCAGCTGCCCTTCGGCGGCGTCGGCACCAGCGGGATGGGTGCCTATCACGGCGAGTGGGGCTTCCACGCGTTCAGCCACCGCAAAGCGGTGCTGGCCAAGCCCGCGAAGCCGGACCCCGCGCTGATGTACCCGCCCTACACGGACCGGAAGATGGCGTTGCTGCGCCGCTTCTTCTGACCGGGGGGACACCGTGATCGAGGCCGTCCACGTCGGCGGGGCGGGGACCCCGCTGGTCCTGCTCCACGGGGCGACGTCGTCCTGGCGGGCGTGGCGGCCGGTGCTGCCCGCGCTGGAGCGCCGGCACCGGGTGCTGGCCCCGAACCTGGCCGGTCACCACGGCGGGCCCGCCGTCACCGGGCGCCCGGACCAGGTGGTCCCCGCCATCGTCGACGCCGTCGCCACCGCGATGGACGACGCCGGCGTCGGCACCGCGCACCTGGTCGGCAACTCGCTCGGCGGCTGGGTCGCGCTCGAGCTCGCCCGGCGCGGCCGGGCACGCTCGGTCGTCGCGCTCTCGCCCGCCGGGGCGTGGGCCGAACCGGCCGACCTGGACCGGCTGCTGCGGCTGTTCCGCGCGGGCGGGCGGCTCGGCCGCGTGCCGGGGGCCCGGGTCGTGCTCGGGGTGCGGCCGCTGCGGCGGCTCCTGCTGCGGCAGGTCGCCGAGCACCCCGAGCTGCTCACCCGGTTCGACGTCGACGACCTGGTCGACGACCTCGCCGGCTGCGAGGTGCTGGCCGACCTGCTCGCCGGGGCGTCGCGGGCGGGGGCGCTGCGCCCGTTCACCCCGGACTGTCCGGTGCTGATCGCCTGGGGCGAGCGGGACCGGATGCTGCCCTTCGCCCGCTACGGGCGGCCGATGCTCGACGCCGTGCACGGCGCGCAGCTCGTCCGCGTCCCGGGCGTCGGGCACGTGCCGATGGGCGACGCGCCCCGGCTGGTGTCGTCGCTGGTCCTGCGGTTCACCGCCCGGGCCGACCGTGCGGCCCGGGCGGCGGAGGTGCCGGGACCGGTCAGTGGCGCAGGCCGGCCTGCTTGAGCAGCGGCATGACGTTGTCGCCGAAGTACTTCAGCTCCTCGTTGTAGTCGACGAGGCCGAAGATCATGCCCTCCATGCCCGCCTCGTTGAGCCTGCCGAGCTCCTCGGTGACCTGCTCCGGGGTCCCGACGATCGGGTAGCCGCCCCACCCGGCGATGAAGCGCTCCTGCATCTTCTTCACCGCGTGGTCGAAGGACTGCGACGCACCGGAGCCGGCGATCTTGATGACGTTGCCCGCCGCGCCCCAGTCGCCCTCGTCGACGACCTGCTGGAAGTCGCGCTTCGCCTCCGCCTCGGTGTCCCGGCAGACGACGAGGCCGTAGGTCATGGCGTGGATCGTGCGCTGGTACTCGGTGCGGGCCTTCTCCTTCAGCGCCGTCGTGTAGGCCTTGATGTTCTCCAGGGTGTCGAGCGAGGCGAAGTTGAAGTCGACGTTGCGGGCGGAGAACTCGATGCCCGACGGGCTGTTGCCCGCGTTGATCAGCGCGGGCCGCGGCCCCTGGTGCGGCTTGGGGTAGGCCTCGAGCAGCTCGGCGTCGAAGTACTTGGAGTGGATCGCGAAGGTGCCCTCCTCGGTCCAGAGCTTGCTCACGAAGTCCAGCCACTCCTGGCCGTAGGCGTAACGCTCGTCGTGCTCGCGCTGCTCGGAGCCGAACATCTCCATCTCCGGCGGCACCCAGCCCATCACCATGTTCAGCGCGAACCGGCCGCCGGAGATGCGGTCGACGGTCGTCGCCTGCTTGGCCGCGACGATCGGGTGCATGGTCGGCAGGTGCGAGGTCGCGGCGACGGCGATCCGCTCGGTCGCCTCGGCGATCCCGGCGGCCCAGGTGTAGGTCTCGAAGCAGTTGCCGTTGAAGTTGGTGGACCCGCCGAAGCCCTTCCAGCGGGCGACGGGGACGAGCACGTCGAACCCGAGCCGGTCGGCGCGCTGGGCGATCTCCTTGGTGTGCTCCCAGGTGATCTCGTAGCTGGACGGGGCGTGGCTCATGATCAGCCCGTACGAGCAGTTGCTGCCGAACAGGCCCAGCTTCATCTTCTGGTCGCCGAACAGCGGGTTCGTCGTCGTGCGGTCGGCCGCGGGCCGGGTCTCCGAGGCGGGGCGGGGATCGGTGGGGGCGAGCCCGAGGCGCTCGTTGGCGGTCACGGTCATGGTCGTCTCCTTCGACGTCGTGCGGGGGGAGTCGTGCGCGGGGAGGGGTGTCAGCCGAGCTGGAACGGGTCGCGCGTCCCGCCGGTCAGCTCGACGAACACGGACTTGTTCTCGGTGTACTCGTTGACCGCGTCGACGCCGTTCTCCCGGCCGATGCCGGAGGCACCGAAGCCGCCGAACGGCATGTTGGGGGCGATCACGCGGTAGGCGTTGACCCAGACGGTGCCCGCGCGCAGCTTCTTCGCGACGCGGTGGGCGCGGTGGACGTCCTTGGTCCACACGGCGCCGGCGAGCCCGTACGGGGTGTCGTTGGCGAGCTTCAGCGCCTCGTCCTCGTCGGTGAAGGTGTAGGCGGCGAGCACCGGCCCGAACACCTCCTCGCGGACGATCGTGTTCTCCGGGGACACGTTCGTGACGACCGTGGGCCGGACGAACAGCCCGCCGCGCTCGGCGTCGGGCTCGCCGCCGCAGGCGAAGGTCGCGCCCTCGGCGGCCGCGCCCTGCAGGTAGCCGAGCACCTTCTCGTACTGCGGCCGGTTCGCGACCGGGCCCATCTCGGTGCCGGCCTCGGTGGGGTCGCCGAGCACGATGGCCTCGGCCCGCGCGACGACCTTCTCCACCAGGGCGTCGTGCACGTCGGCGTGCACGATCAGCCGGGAGCCGGCCATGCAGGTCTGCCCGGTGGCCGCGAACACGCCCGCCACCAGGCCGTTCGCGGCGGCGTCGAGGTCGGCGTCGGGGAAGACGATCTGCGGGGACTTGCCGCCCAGCTCCAGGGTGACCCGGTTGTAGTTGGCCACCGCCGCCTGCGCGACCTTCGCCCCGGTCGCCGACGAGCCGGTGAACGCGACCTTGTCCACCCCGGGGTGCGACGCCAGCGCCTCGCCGCAGGCGCGGTCCCAGCCGGTGACGACGTTGAGCACCCCGGCGGGCAGCCCGGCCTCGTGCAGGATCTCGGCGAACGCGACGGTGGAGGCCGGGGCGTGCTCGGACGGCTTGACGACCATCGTGCAGCCCGCGGCGAGCGCGGGGGCGAGCTTGAAGGTCAGCAGCAGCAGCGGGCTGTTCCACGGCGTGATCGCGGCGACGACGCCCACGGGCTCGCGGGTGGTGAAGCCGAAGTAGTTCGGGTTCACCGGCGGGACGGTGCGGCCCTCGATCTTGTCCGCCAGCCCGGAGAAGTAGTAGTACCACTGGGGCAGGGCGTTGAGCTGGCCGAGCATCTCGCGCAGCAGCTTGCCGGAGTCGTTGACCTCCAGACGGGCCAGGCGCTCGGCGTTCGCGGCGATCGCGTCCCCGCACCGGCGCAGGATCGCGGCGCGCTGGAAGCCGGTCATGGCGCCCCACTCGCCCTCGAACGCGGCGCGCGCCGAGGCGACGGCCTCGTCGACGTCGTCCGCGCCGCCGTCGGCCAGCCGCGCCCACGGTTCCCCGGTGTACGGGTTCAGCGACTCGAACGTCGCACCGGACCGGGCGTCCACCGCCTTCCCATGGACGAACTGCCGGAACTCCTGCAGCGGCGATGTCATCGTCGACCTCCTGGCGCGTGCCGTCTGATGGGTGGCGACGCTACGAGCGGGTCTCCGTGGCCGACTAGCTGTGATGCCCAGGCACGTTGGTCGAGATCGTGTGACGACACGGTCTGATCTGTAGATGGGCGAAGGCCTCCCGGGTGTGGAGTGGAGCTGTCGAGGAACCGCTCCGCACCCAGGAGGCCTTCGTGTCCCACGCTACCCACTCCAATGCCGCGCTCACCTGTCGTGCCCGACTCCGACTCGCTCGCTTGGTCGTCGATCTAGGCTGGTCTGTGGCCCGCGCCGCCGAGCGCTACGACGTCTCGTGGCGGACTGCGAACAAGTGGGCCCAGCGCTACCGCGATGAAGGCCCGGCCGGGATGCACGACCGGTCCTCGGCCCCCCGTCACCAGCCGAACCGCACGCCGGCGCCGGTGGTCCGCAAGATCGTGCACCTGCGCTGGAAGCAGCGCCTGGGACCGGTCGAGATCGGCGACCGGCTCGACATGGCGTCCTCGACCGTGCACGCCGTGCTCGTGCGCTGTCGCATCAACCGGCTCACCCACATCGACCGGGCTACTGGCGAGCCGATCCGCCGCTACGAGCACGAGGCGCCCGGCGACTTGATCCACGTCGATGTCAAGAAGCTCGGCAAGGTCCCCGACGGAGGCGGATGGCGCTACGTCGGTCGTCGACAAGGCGAGAAGAACCGTGCGGTGACCTCGACACGAACCGGTCTGCCCAGGAGTCGGTACCACCAGCCTCTGCTGGGCACCTGCTACCTGCACACCGTCATCGACGATCACTCTCGAGTCGCCTATGTCGAAGCACACGAGGACGAGACCAAGCAGACCGCGGCCGCGGTCCTGCGTAACGCGGTCGCCTGGTTCGCCTGCCGCGGTGTCACGGTCAAACGCGTGCTCAGCGACAACGGCGGCTGCTACAAGTCTCATCTCTGGCGCGACACCTGTGCCGAGCTGGGCATCACCCCGAAAAAGACACGGCCCTACCGGCCGCAGACGAACGGGAAGATCGAGCGCTTCCACAGGACCCTGGCCGAGGGCTGGGCCTTCAAGAAGCTCTACAACTCCGAGTCAGCCCGACTCGCGGCTCTGCCAGCATGGGTCCACGACTACAACCACCACAGGCCCCACTCGGCAATCGGAAAGGCCACACCCATCACCAGGTTGAACAACCTGGCTGGGCATCACAACTAGCCGTAGGTGGCACGCGTGCAGCCGTTCCGCGCGAGCTGCACGGAACGGATCGGGGCCTGCGTTCAGCGGCTGGGCGGCCCGCCGGTCGGGCACTATCGTCAAGGAACTCTTCGACCGCTCGCCACCGGTGACGGGACGGCATCAGGAGGAGCCGATGGACGCCCTCGACGCACGCGCGGCCGCTCACCACCTCGGCCGCTACCCGGTCCTCGACACGCGCAACCTCGAGCAGGCGCGCGAGGCGGTGTCCCGGGTCTATCTCGACCACGACCTGACGGCACCGACCGACCAGCTCGAGATGACGCTGAACGCCACCTCGGACCGGATGTTCACCCTCGGCTTCCTGACCTACAAGTCCGCGGCCAAGCTCGTGATGCCGCCGACCGAGGACGCGTACCACATCAACCTCACGGTCGCCGGGAACACGATCGCCCAGCGCAGCGACGGGTCGCGGGCCGCCACGGCCGCCGGGGCGTCCGGGGTCACGCTGTTGCCGGACCGGACGACGACGGTGCGCTGGTCACCCGACGCCGAGCAGTACATCCTCAAGATCCCGCGGCGCAGCCTGGAGACCCACCTGAGCGAGCAGCTGAACCAGCCGGTGCACGACGTGGTGGAGTTCGACTTCGGTCTCGACTTCTCCTCGCCCGCGGGGCGCACCCTGCTGTCCTCGGTGCAGTTCCTGGCCCAGGAGCTGAACCGGCCGGGGGGTCTGGCCGAGATGCCGATCGCCCGTGAGCAGCTCGAGGCGTTCGTGATGAGCCAGCTCCTGTACGCCGGCCGTCACCAGTACTCCGACGCCCTCGCCGCGCCGGACGACCCGGTCCGCCGGGGGCGGCTCGGCCCGGTGCTCGACTACATGGAGCAGCACGCGGACGAGCCGCTCACCCCGCAGGAGCTCGCGCGGGTCGGCTGCATGAGCGTCCGCACGCTGCACGCGTCCTTCGCCCAGGAGCTCGGGGAGTCCCCGATGGCCTACCTGCGCCGGGTGCGGCTCGACCACGTCCGCGGGGAGCTGCTGCGCAGCGACCCCACCGTCACCGGGGTGAAGGAGATCGCGCTGCGCTGGGGCTTCTTCCACCCGAGCCGGTTCGCCCAGCAGTACCGGGAACGGTTCGGGGAGCTCCCGCGCGACACGCTACGGGGCTAGGGCGCCGTAGCCGCCGCGGTGGAACAGCAGCGGCGCGCGGACGGGGTCGGCGCCCAGGTCGTGCACCCGGGCGACGACGATCGTGTGGTCCCCGCCCGGGTACTGCTCCTCCAGGGTGCAGTCGATCCACGCGGCCACACCGGCGAGCACCGGTGCACCCGACGGCGCCGGGTCCCAGGTGACGCCGGCGAACTTGTCGGTGCCCGAGCGGGCGAAGGCGGAGCTCAGCTCGCGGTGGCCGTCGGCCAGCACGTTCACGCAGAACGCACCCACCTCACGGATCCGCGGCCAGGTGGTCGAGGTCAGGGCGGGACAGAAGCTGACCAGCGGTGGCTCCAGCGACAGCGAGCTGAAGGACTGGCAGGTGAACCCGACCGGCCCGTCCGCGGTGAGCGCGGTGACCACCACGATCCCCGACGCGAAGTGACCCAGCACCGAGCGCATGCGGCCGGGGTCGATCGGGGGCACCTCGGTGTGCGGGGTCTCGTCCATGGAGCGAACGGTAGGGCCGCGGCGCGGCCGCCCGATATCCGTGCGTGGCCGCGGTACAGCCGCCGACCGCAGGCCGCGCGCAGCGGCTGTGCGCCGTCCGCCTGCGGATATCGGTCCGTCGCCGTCGCGTCCTACGGTCGCCCGGCCCGATGACGTGCCCGATGTGAGGAGCCGGACGTGAACCCGAACCCGATGTCCCTGCCAGGTGCCGCCGCCGTCCGGCGCGCCGTGGCGGCGCTCGCGGCAGGCGGCATGGTGATCGTCACCGACGACGCCGACCGGGAGGACGAGGGCGACCTCGTGCTGTCCGCGGCGACCGCGACGGCCGAGCAGCTCGCGTTCGTCGTCCGGCACACGACCGGCAACGTGTGCGCCCCGATGCCCGCGGAGCGCGCGGACGCGCTGGCGCTGCCCACGATGGTCGAGGACAACGCCGACGCCCACGGCACCGCGTTCACGGTGTCGGTCGACCACACCGGTGCCGGGACCGGGGTCTCGGCCGCCGACCGTGCGGCGACGCTGCGGGCGCTGGCGGACCCGGCGACCCGGCCCGCGGACCTGCGCAGGCCGGGGCACGTGTTCCCGCTGCGCGCCCGCGCGGGCGGGGTGCTGGTCCGGGCCGGGCACACCGAGGCGACGGTCGACCTGCTGCGGCTCGCGGGGCGGGAGCCGGTCGGGGTGATCGGTGAGATCGTCGCCCCGGACGGGTCGATGGCCCGGGGCGGGGTGCTGCGGGCGTTCGCGGCCGAGCACGACCTGCCGGTGCTCGCGATCGCCGATCTCGTGCGGCACCGGCGGGCGACCGAGCGGCTGGTCGAGCAGGTCGCGTCGGCCGCCATGCCGACCGTGTTCGGCGAGTTCCGCGCGGTCGCCCACCGCTCCCTGGTCGACGGCACCGAGCACCTCGCGCTGGTCCACGGTGACGTCGCCGAGGCGTCCCGCCGCCCCGGCGGCGCGCTCGTGCGGGTGCACAGCGAGTGCCTCACCGGCGACATCATCGGGTCGCTGCGCTGTGACTGCGGTCAGCAGCTGGAACGGGCGCTGCGCGCGATCGCCGACGAGGGCGCGGGAGCCGTGGTCTACCTGCGTGGACACGAGGGGCGGGGGATCGGCCTGGCCCACAAGATCCGGGCCTACGCCCTGCAGGAGACGGGCCTGGACACCCTCGACGCCAACACCGTCCAGGGCCTGCCCGTCGACTCGCGCTCCTACGGCGTCGGTGCGCAGATCCTCGCCGACCTGGGGATCACCCGGCTCCGGCTGATCACCAACAACCCGGCCAAGTACGGCGGGCTCGACGGGCACGGCCTCGAGATCGTCGGCCGTGTGGAGCTGCCGTCCGAGCCCACCGCACAGAACCTGCGCTACCTGCGCACCAAGCAGCAGCGGATGGGCCACGCCCTGGGGCTGGGCGAGCACACGGGCTAGATCTCCGGCGCGGGCACCAGCCCGGCCGCGACCGCACCGGTGATGCCGCCGTCGGCGGTGACGGTCGACCCGTTCAGCCAGCGCGAGTCGCGCGAGGCGAGGAAGACCACGGCGGGCGCGATGTCGTCGACCGTCGCGTGCCGGCCCAGGAACTCGCGCACCCCGTCGAGGGTGTCCTTGCCCATGCTCTCCTCGAAGTCGGCGAGGATCGGCGTCTCCACCGGGCCGGGCAGCAGCGCGTTGATGCGCAGCTCGTTCATCTCGCGCACCGCCCCGCCCATGGCCAGGGTGTAGACGGTCGCCGCCTCCTTGGAGAAGTTGTAGGCGTTGCCCTGCTGCGGGTGCGCCGCGAACCAGGCCGCGCCCTCGTCGAAGGTGTCGGTGGCCATCACCTCGCGGATCGTCTCCAGCCGGGCCGGCCAGCCGAAACCGGCGGTCGAGGACACCACGACGATCGACCCGCCGGTGTTCATCCGGTCGAACATCGACTCGGTCAGGTGCCGCATCCCGAGGAAGTTCACCTTGAACACCACGTCGCCCGGGGCCGTGCCGGGGACGCCCGCGATGTTGGCGAGGACGTCGAAGGTGCCCTCGATCCGCTCCAGCGCCGAGTCGATGCTCGCGGGGTCGGCCAGGTCGACCTCGACGTGCTGGTCCACCTCGGCGGAGGGCTTGTTGCGGTCGAGGCTGACGACGGTCGCGCCGCCCTCGACGAGCCGTCGGGTGACGGCGTCGCCGATCCCCGACGCGGTGCCCGTCACCAGGCAGCGCAGTCCCTGTACGTCCATGTGATCCCTCCGATGTCGCCGGTGACGCCCGTTGTTTTTAAACTAGATTAACCGGCGAGGAGGGTCAACGACCCTCGACCACGACCCACCGAGGGAGACGTCGATGCGGACGCGATTCACCGAGCTCGTCGGGGTGGAACACCCCGTGGTCCAGGGCGGCATGCAGTGGGTCGGCCGGGCGCCGCTGGTCGCGGCGGTCGCCGAGGCGGGCGGGCTGGGCTTCCTGACCGCCCTCACCCAGCCCACCCCGGAGGACCTGCGGGCCGAGATCCGCCGCTGCCGGGAGCTGACCGCGAAGCCGTTCGGGGTGAACCTGACCATCCTGCCGACCATCGACGCCCCGCCCTACGACGAGTACCGCCAGGTGATCATCGACGAGGGTGTCCCGGTGGTGGAGACGGCGGGCGCCAACCCGGTCGCGCACCTGGGGCCGCTGCACGACGCGGGGATCGTCGTCGTGCACAAGTGCACCTCGGTCCGGCACGCGCAGAAGGCCCAGGACCTCGGCGTCGACGCGCTGTCGATCGACGGCTTCGAGTGCGCCGGGCACCCCGGCGAGGACGACGTCCCCGGGCTGGTGCTGCTGCCCGCCGCGGCCGACGTCCTCGACGTCCCGTTCCTCGCCTCCGGCGGCATCGCCGACGCCCGCGGCCTGGTCGCGGCGCTCGCGCTCGGCGCGGACGGGGTCAACATGGGCACCCGCTTCCTGTGCACGCGGGAGTCCGGTGTGCACGACGCGGTCAAGGCCCGCATCGTCGAGGCGGGCGAGCGCGACACGGCGCTGATCTTCCGGCAGCTGCGCAACACCGCCCGGGTGGCGGCCAACGCGGTGTCCGCCGAGGTCGTGGAGAAGCTGGCGGCGGGTGCCCGGTTCGACGACATCCGGCACCTGGTCGCGGGCAGCCGCGGCGCCACCGTCTACGAGACCGGCGACCTCGACGCGGGCATCTGGTCGGTCGGGATGGTGCAGGGGATCATCCGCGACGTGCCGACCTGCGCCGAGCTGATCGGCCGGATGGTCGCCGAGGCGGAGGAGATCATCGCCGGTCGGCTGGCCGGGATGGCCGGGGCCCGCTGAGCGGGCCCCGCCCGGCTCAGCGCAGCACGTCGAAGGTCTCCATGTCGGCGACGAAGCGGGCGATCCGCTCGATCGCCCACATCATGTAGCCCTGCGGCTGGAGCTTGTTCTCGAACCGGGTCCCGCCGATCGAGAACAGCGCCAGGGTCAGTGCGTGCAGGGGCTGCCGCCGGTAGGCGAGCATCGCCTCGTCGAACGACGGCGGCTCGGCCACCCCGTGCGCGCGCAGCCGGTCGAGGTAGTGCCGCAGCAGGTCGGCCTCCCAGGCGCGGCGGTCCTCGATCGGCAGTGCGACGCTCAGCGCGTAGGACACGTCGAGGGCCCAGTTCCCGCGCGCGACGCACTGCCAGTCGTAGAGACCCATCGCGCCGTCCGGGTCCCGCAGCCAGTTGCCCAGGTGCACGTCCTGGTGCAGCAGCGTCTGCGGGGCCAGGTCGTGCAGGTGCAGCGCCCGCATGAACGCGTCGTGCATCCCGCCGCGCCGGGCGTACACCTCGTCGGGCACCACGTGCCGGGCGCGTTCGAGGCCGACCAGGGTGCGCTTGCGGTAGGAGATCGGGTTCAGCTTCTCCTGCCACGCCGTCGCCCCGCGCAGCCCGGCGAGGTCCCCGCCGGCGCGCAGCCGGGGGCTGTCCCACAGCCCGCCGTGGTAGGTCGCGAGCTGCTCCACCATCGTCTCGGCGTCGCGGCGGGTGACGGTGTTGGTCATCGGCGCCGGGAACGTCCAGCCCTGCGGGCCGAGGTCCTCCAGCAGCAGCAGCGAGCGGTAGGTGTGCGGGTCGTAGCCGGCGTAGAAGGCGCGCGGGCTGCGCAGGTCCAGGGTCGGCCGGGCGCGGTTGTAGAAGATCGCCTCGCCCTCGACGATCTCGGTGACGCCCATCAGCAGCCGCGAGGTGAACGTCGACGTGGCCTTGGTGAACAGGCTGGTCGGCAGGCCCGCGGCCTGGCCGACGGAGTTGTACACGACCCGCAGCGGCAGCCGGGCGCTGGTCCCGTTGTGGCCCTCGCCCGCCTCGACGTCGATCACCATCGCGCCCGGGACGTCCCGGCAGAGCACGCCGGTCAGCCACTGCGGGGTGACCGCCCGCGCCGACGGCGGCACGACGGCGGGGTCCGAGGTCCGGCGGTCCGCGCCGAGCCGTTCGCGGGTGATGTGGACGACGACGCGGCCGATCGAGCCGGCGATGTCGGTCAGGGGGCTGGTCATCGGGGGTCCTCCGGAGGCGGTTCGGGGTCGTCGGGGCGGGGGAGCGTGGGCACCACCTCGCGGATGACCGGCCCGAGCTCGGGGCCGGTGTCCCACGGGACGGAGCCGAGGCGCCGGGCGGCGCCGAGCACGGCGGTGGCGAGGGCGGGCCTGCGGGCGGCGAGCCGGTCGTCGGCGACGCAGACGCTGACGGCCGCGACGACCCGCCCGGAGCCGTCGCGCACCGGGGCGGCCACGCAGCCGACGCCCAGGAAGGTCTCCTGCGCGTCGACGCCGACGCCGTCGCGGACGATCCGGTCCAGCTCGGCGTGCAGGGCGTCCAGCCGGTGGATCGTGTGCGGGGTGAACACCGAGAAACCCTGGTGGGCGCGTTCGACCGCCTCGCCGCGCGGGCGGTGGGCGAGGATCGTCTTGCCCAGCGCGGTGGAGTGCGCGGGCAGCCGGCCGCCGTTGCCGACGCCCGGCAGCCGGACCCCACCCTCGGGGTGCACCGCAGACACCGGGACGACGTAGCGGCCGTCCCAGACGCCGAGGCGGCTCGTCGCACCCGTCGCCGCGGCCAGCTCGCGCAGCACCGCACCGGCGCCGCCGTCGAAGCCCGCGCCGTGCACGAGGGTGCGCGACAGCGCCAGCAGCCGCCAGCCCAGCCGGTAGCGGCCGGTGGCGGTGCGCTCCAGCAGCCCGATCCCGGCGAGGCTCGCGAGCAGCTCCTGCGCGGTGGAGCGCGGCAGCTCCAGCCGCGCGGCGACCTCGCGGGGACCCCACTCCGGACGGTCGTGGGTGAACAGCCCCAGCACCGATCCGGCTCTGGCGATCGTGCTCAGCACGGGTCCTCCCTGGCGGTACGGCTCCGCGTCGAGCCGGCGCTGCGGAGCGTGGCGGAACCGGACCGGCGACGACGAGCGCCGTCCGGGATAACCGGACGATGGTGCGTCGCCGGTGCTCCGGGCCGCTAGACCTCGACCATGACCCCGACGCCCGACCCGGCCACGCAGGACCTGCTCGACCGCATCGACCGCTTCGCCGCCGACGAGCTGGCCCCGCTCGAACGCGAGCACCCGCAGTTCTTCGACCACCGCCGCGAGTTCGCCCGCACCGACCTCGACCACGGCGGTGTCCCGGCGCGGGAGTGGGAGGAGCTGCTGACCGAGATGACCCGCCGCGCGGACCGGGCCGGGCTGTACCGGTTCGCGCTGCCCGCCGCACTCGGCGGCGCCGACGGGGCCAACCTCGCGATGGCGCAGGTCCGTGAGCACCTCGCGGCAAGGCCCGTCGGGCTGCACAGCGACCTGCAGTCCGAGACCAGCTGCGTCGGGAACTTCCCGCTGGTGGAGCTGCTGTGGCGGGCGGGCACCGCCGAGCAGCGCGACTGGATCGAGCCGCTGGTCCGGCGCGAGGTGAGCGGCGGGTTCGGGCTGACAGAGCCCGGCCACGGCAGCGCCGCGACCTGGATGGGCACCCGCGCGGTGCGCCGCGACGGCGACTGGGTGATCGACGGGGCGAAGCGGTTCAACACCGGCATGCACCGCCCGGGGATCGACGTCGTCTTCGCCCGCACCGGCGGCGAGCCCGGCGACGCCCGCGGCATCACCGCGTTCGTCGTCCCGACCGACACACCCGGGTTCCGGGTCGAGCGGCACGCCTGGACGATGGCCATGCCGACCGACCACTCCGACGTGACCCTCGACGGCGTCCGCGTCCCGGACTCCGCGGTGCTCGGCGAGCCGGGCGCCGGGCTCGACCTCGCGCTGCTGTTCGTGCACGAGAACCGCATCCGGCAGGCCGCGTCCAGCCTCGGCGCGGCCCGGTTCTGCATCGACGCGGCGGTGACCTACGCCCGCGAGCGGGAGGTCTTCGGGCGCGCGCTGGCGTCGAACCAGGCGGTCCAGTGGCCCCTGGTCGAGCTGCACACCGAGGCCACCCTGGTGCGCGCGCTGGTCCGGGCGACCGCGGCGGCGATGGACACCGACGGCAAGGTCGCGCTGTCGGAGCAGGTGTCGATGTGCAACCTGCGGGCCAACCGGCTCGCCTGCGAGGCCGCGGACCGGGCGATGCAGGTGCACGGCGGGCTCGGCTACACCCGCGACGTGCCGTTCGAGCACATCTACCGCCACCACCGCCGGTACCGCATCACCGAGGGCACCGAGGAGATCCAGGTCCGCACCATCGCCCGCGAGCTGTTCGGCTTCGGCCGGCGGGCGGGCACGTCGTGAGCGGACCGGACCCCGCCGCGCTCGCGCGGTGGCTGGGGGACCGGGTCGAGGTCACCGGGCCGCTGCGGGTCGACCGGATCGGCGACGGCCAGTCCAACGTCACCAGCCTGGTCACCGACGCGGCCGGTCGCGCGTGGGTCCTGCGCCACCGCCCGGCCGGGGCGGCCGCCGACGACGCGCTGCGGGAGGCCGGGGTCCTGCGCGGGCTGGCCGGCGGGCCGGTCCCGGTCCCGGCCGTCGTCGCGTCGGGATCCGGTGTCGACGGCGTGCCGGGGGAGTTCTTCGTGATGGAACGGTCGCCGGGCACGGTCCTGGCCCGGGAGGCCGACGCCGACGCGCTGCCCGTGCCGCGGCGGCGCGCGCTGGCCGGTGACGTGGTCGCGGTGCTGGCCCGGCTGCACGGCGTCGACCCGGAGCGGATCGGGCCGGTCCGCGGCGACGCCGACGACCTGTTCGCGCGCCGCGTCCGGCGCGCCGCCCGCAACTGGGAGGCCTGGGCGGGGTCGGCGCCCGGGAGCGTCGACGCCGCCTGGCGGGAGGCGCACCGGCGGATCGCCGCCGCGCCGCCGCGGGCCCAGCGGCTCACCGTCGTCCACGGGGACTACCGGCTCGCGAACCTGCTCGTCGACGGCGGCCGGGTCACCGCCGTCCTGGACTGGGAGCTGTGCACCCACGGCGACCCGCTGGTCGACCTCGCCTGGCTCCTCGACGACTGGCGCGGCCCCGGCGAGGCCGCCGTCGCGATCCCGAGCCCGACCCGGGCCGGCGGCTTCGGCGACCGCGCGGAGCTCGCGGCCGACTACGCCGCCCGCACCGGCCTGGACCTGTCCGGGCTGGACCGCTACCGGGCGCTGACCCACTGGACGGCGGCGACGCTGCTGCAGGGGGTCCTCGTCCGGCGGCGGTCCGGGGCGCTCGGGGGGCACGGGGTGCTCGACCCGGCCGCGGTGGAGCGGTCCGTCCGCGACCTGGTCGAGGGCTCCCTCAGCCTGCTGCCGGCGACCGCGTCGGTGACCCGATCCGCGCCCCGACCTGGTGCAGCACGCTCGCCAGGTCCCAGTAGTCGTCGTGCGAGGTGAGCAGGCCGTCGTCGTCGTAGGTGCCGACGGCGACGCCCGGCACGGAGAACCGGGCGCCCGCCACGTCGACGAGCTCCCCGGACCGCAGCTTCAGCGGCCCGCGGACCGTGCCCGACCACACCCAACGCGAGGTGAGCCGTCCGTCGCCCGCCCAGGTCTCGCCGAACTCGATGTGCGAGTCCGGGGCGAAGACGAGCATGAACCGGTGGAACCGGGCGATCTCGTCGCGGCCGCGGTAGGTGCCGTCGAGCGCGATGTCGCGGTACACGCCGTCCGGGGCGAAGAAGGACAGCAGCGCGTCCGGGTCGGCGGTCCACGCGGCGCCGTAGGCCGAGGCGAAGGCCGGGTCGGCCGGGTGCAGGGAGCTCACGGCCGGGCCAGCCGCTCGGTGGCCTTGCTGGTGCCCGAGCGCAGCCGGTCCAGGCCCTCGGCGATCCGCCGGGTGAACAGCCCGCGCTGGAGCAGGTCGTGGGTGACCCGCAGCTCGTAGGCGGTCGCGGCGACGTGGTCCATGTGCGACGCGCGCAGCGCGACCTCCTTGAGCACCGTGGTCAGCTCGCTGCCGTGCTCGGCGATCTGCGTCGCCAGCGTCAGGGCCGACTCGCGCAGCGTCCCCACCGGCACGACCTCGTCGACGAGCCCGCAGCGCAGCGCCTCCTGGGCGTCGATCGGGTCGCCGGTGAAGAACATCCGGCGGGCCCGCTGCGTGTTCGTCTTGCGCAGGATCGCGTGGTAGAAGCCGTTCATCGCGTACTTGACCTGCGTGGACCCGAACGCGGCGTTCTCCGAGGCGATCGTGATGTCGCACATGTTGGCCAGGTCCATCCCGTAGCCGGGGGCGACGCCGGCGACCGCCGCCACGGTGGGCTTGCGGTAGTCGTAGATCGCGACCATCAGCTTGTAGGCCAGGTCGGTGAACCGGGTCCGGTCGTCGCCGGTGGTGTCCTGCAGGACGTCGAGCGCCCAGCCGGCGCAGAAGAAGTCCTCGTTGCCGATGAACAGGACGCAGGCGACGTCGTCGTCCTCGGCCCAGGCCGCGAGCGCGGCGACGATCTCCTCGTGCAGCTCCCAGCCCAGCGCGTTGCGCTTCTCCGGGTGGTCGAGCTGCAGGATGCCGACCCCGTTCTCGACGGAGGTCCTCAGGTAGCGGTACTCGGTCACGCGTGTCCTTCCAGTGTCGCCCGCCGCGCTCAGCAGCAGGCCTCGGTTCCGGGTCGGGTGGCGCCGGTCCCGCGGGCCGCGTCGCAGGCGGCGGCGAGGGAGTCGGCGGTGCCGGTGGGGTGGTCGGGCGGGCGACCGGCGAAGTCGGTCACCCCGGCCCAGTGCGCGGCGACGTCGGCCGGTCCGGGCGGCCGGCCGTCGGGGCCGGTGAGGCGGACGCCGTGCGAGCGCTCCCAGCGCAGCACCGAGGCCCAGCCGCCGCCGGTCTCGACGACCTCGCCGGTCAGCGGGCACGACGGCAGCGCCAGGGCGACGACGACCGGGGCGACGTCGGCGGCCCGCAGTGCCTGCGCGGGGCGGTCGCGGAAGACCTCCTCGGTCATCGAGGTCAGCGCCATCGGGGCGACGGCGTTGACCCGGATCCCGAACCGGTCGCCCTCGGCGGCCAGCGTCCGGGCCAGCCCGAGGACCCCGGCCTTCGCCGCGGCGTAGGCGGCCTGGCCGGGGTTGCCGTGCAGCCCGGCGCCCGAGGTGGTCAGCACGATCGACCCGCCCCGGAGCCGCAGGTGCGGCCAGGCCGCCGAGCAGGCCGTCCAGCTGCCGCGCAGGTGCACGTCGACGACGGCGTCCCAGTCGTCGTCGGTGAGCCGGGAGACCGCGCGGTCGCGGGTCGCCCCGGCGTTGACGACGAGCACGTCGAGCCGGCCGAGCGCGTCGACGGTGTCGGCGACCAGGGCGCGTCCGTCACGGGCGTCGCCGGTCACCGGGTGCGCGCGGCCGCCGCCGGAGCGGATCCGCGCGACGACGGCGCCCGCCGCGTCGGCGGCGCGGGCGTGCACGGCGACCGTGGCGCCGGCCGCGGCCAGCGCGGTCGCGTACTCCGCGCCCAGCCCCCGGCCGGCGCCGGTGACCAGCGCGACCGTGCCCTCGGCGAACCGGGCGGTGTCCGTCGTGCTCACGCGGGCGCCGTGCGGTGGGCGAGCCAGAGGTCGAGGTCGGGCAGCCCCGCCAGGGTGTGCTTGCGGATCTTGCCGGTCGCGGTGACCGGGATGTCGGCGACGACGTGCCACTCGACGGGGGTCTTCGCCCGCGCGAGCCGCTGCCCGGCGACGTGGTCGAGCAGCGGGTCGACGCCGGCGGCGCGGGCGTCGTCGTCGAGGACCACCCAGGCGCCGACGGCCTCCCCGAGACGCTCGTCGGGCACGGCGGTGACCGCGACCCGCCGGACCCCGGGGGCCGAGGCGATCGCCAGCTCGATGTCCATCGTGGAGAACTTCTCGCCGCCCCGGTTCACGATGTCCTTGGTGCGCCCGACGATCTGGACCCAGCCCTCGTCGTCGACCCGGCCGACGTCGCCGGGGGAGAACCAGCCGTCGTCGTCGACCTGCTCGGCGGTGACGACCGGGTCGGTGTAGCACTCCAGCAGCTGGGGGCCGCGGATCCGCAGCCTGCCGACGGTGCCTGGCGGGACGAGCGCCCCGTCCTCGTCGACGACGGTCATCTCCATCCCGCGCAGCAGCCGACCGTCCCAGGCCCGCCTGCGCTCCAGCGGGTCGTCCGCGGCGGCGATCGCGAGGACGCCCGCGGTCTCGGTCATCCCGTAGGCCCGCACCACCCGCACACCCGCCTCCGACGCCCGGTCGACGATCTCCGGGGCGATCGCGGCGCCCGCGCAGGCGTAGGTGTCGAGACGGTGGCCCTCGGGACGGGTCCGGTAGCGCTCGACGAGGTCGGCGACGAACACGGTCGCGCCCATCATCAGCGTGACCCGCTCGGCCTCGATCAGCTCGACGGCGTCGTCGGGCCGCCAGCCGGACATCACCACCGAGCGGCCGCCCAGGAAGACCGGGAACACCACGGCCGCGACGAAGCCGCCCAGGTGCGACAGCGGCGTCGCGGCGAGGGTGACGGTGTGCTCCCCGGCGCCCAGCGCGTCGCGGAAGTTCACCAGGTGCGCGACGACGGCGCGGTGCGACAGCAGCGCCCCCTTCGGCGCCGCGGTGGTCCCGGAGGTGTAGAGCAGCAGCGCCGGGTCGGCGGGCCCACGGGTGACGGTGAGCGGCTCGTCGACGGCCGTCGCCGCGTCGGGGACCGCGACCCAGCCGGGGCGCCCGCCGCCGACGAGGTAGCGCACCACCGGGTCCAGGCCCGCCTCGTCGAGCAGCCCGTCGAGCTCGGCGGCCGGGTCGCGCGGGCCGAGGGCGTCGACCGTGCACACCACCGCGGGGCGGCAGTCGGCGACGATCTGGCGCATCTCGTGCTCGCGGTAGATCGGGATGACGGGCACGTCCACCGCGCCCGCCCGGAACGCCGCGACCTGCACCGCGAGCGCCTCGAGCCGGTTGGGCAGCTGGACCAGGACCCGGTCGCCCGGGGCCACGCCGCGCCGGACGAGGTCCTGGGCGATCGCGCGGGTCCAGCGCTCGAACTCGCCGTAGCTCACACGGCGGCCCTCGAAGCAGAACAGCTCCCGCTCGGGGTGGCGGGCGGCCGCCGCGGGGACGAGGTCGGCCAGTGTGGTCGCGGTCCACAGACCCGACGCGCGATAGCCGGCGTACCGGTAGGCGGTGCTGGCGGAGGGGGTGGCAGTCGTCATCGACGTGCTCCTACGGCTCGAACCGACGTGATCCGTCACCGTATCTAGTGACGGATCACTCGGTCAGGGTCCGAACGGCCGATCAGCGGCGGCGGAGGCGACCGAACGCCTCGCCGATCCGCTCCAGCACCTCGGGGTGGCGGATGACCTCCCGGTAGGCGGAGGTCTCGAACGACAGCGCACTGATCGGGTCCATCGTGGGCGAGCGCAGCGCCAGCTCCTTGTTGATCATCGCCGAGCGCGTGGTGGTGGCCGCGATCGACCGGGCCAGCTCCGTCGCGGCGCCGACCACGCCACCGGTGGGCACCAGGCGGTCGACCAGTCCGATCCGCAGCGCCTCCGCGGCGTCGATCCGGTCCCCGGAGAAGGTGAGCAGCTTGGCCTGGCTCAGCCCGACGATCTTCCACAGCGGGGAGAAGTACGGGGTCAGCCCGAACTTGATCTGCGGGAACCCGAACACGGCGTTCTCCGCGCCGATCCGGATGTCGCAGAACACGGCGATGTCGCAGCCGCCGCCCAGGGTCGGGCCCGCGCAGGCGGCGATGGTGGGCTTGGCGTAGTCGAGCAGCGCGCCGTAGACCCGCAGGCACATGGCGGAGTACTCGTCGCGGGAGTCCTCGGTGAACGCCGACTGCAGGTCGAGGTCGAGGCCCGCGGAGAACGCCTCCTCGCCGCCGGTGATCACGACGGCGGCGACGTCGTCGTCGGCCCGCCACGCGTCGAGCTGGTCGCCCAGCGCGGCGAACAGCTCCAGGCTGAGCGCGTTGCGCCGGTGCATGCGGTTGAAGGTGATCGTGCCGACGCCGTCGGCGACGGTGGTGCGGACGGCCTCGTCGTCGGCCATGGGGGTACTCCTCGGGTGCGGGGAACGGTGGGGGAGGGGTCGGGTCAGCGGGTGGCCGCGGGGCTGCGGCCCAGCAGCGACATCAGGTAGGCGCCGCCGACGCGGTCCTCGCGGGGCGGGAGCGCGCCGAGCTGGCGCATCATCTCGGTGATCTCGTACTGGGCGAGGTAGGACGACAGCAGCCCGTCGGTGAACTCCAGGAAGATGTCGCAGCCGTAGGTGCTGAAGGTGGCGTCGGGGGCGAGCTTCGCCGGGCCGTGGCCGTACTGGCGGAACAGGCACAGGGCCCGGCCGTCCTCCGGTGCGGTGAAGGTCTGGACCTCGTCGAAGGCGACGTCGGGCATGACCTCCCAGATCCGGTCGACGTAGGCGCGCATGCCGTCACGCCCGTCGATCACCTCCGGCCAGAAGACGGTGTCCTCCCAGCGGATGCCGGGGTGCAGGATCTCGAGCACGCGCTCGGTGTCGTGGGAGTTCCACGCCGCCAGCCAGCGGCGGGAGAAGTCGCGCAGGAAGGCCTCGGTCTGGGGTGCCGGCACGATGGCTCCTCGTCGGCTCGGAGGCCCGCGCCGATGCGGGCCGCGTGACACCACCCTAGCGGTGATTAACTTCCGGCGGAAGTGCGGACCAGCTCGACGAACCGGGCGAGCAGCCGGTCCAGCGCGTCGACGTCGACCGGGCGGTGCAGCAGCTGGGCGCCGACGATCATCGACAGGCACAGTTCGGCCAGCTCGTCGGCGTCCGCGCCCGCCCCGGCCTCGACGACGGCGGCCCGGACGACCTCCCGGCGGCGGCGGTCGACCTCCCGCTGTGCCGCCGCGACGGCCGGGTCACCGGTGCTCCATACCCGGATCGCGGCCTCCGCGTCGTGCGGGACCGTCCGGGCGAGCTGGCGCAGGAGCTCCAGGCGCTCCAGCGGCGCGAGCGGTGCCGCGGCCTCGCGGGCGATCTCCTCGGTCCGCGCGGCCCAGTGCTCCAGGAACTGCGCGACGAAGTCCGGCCAGTTGCGGAACCAGTTGTAGAACGACCCGCTCGACACCCCGAGGCGGCGGTGCAGGGCGGTCATCGACAGGTCGCGGGAGCCGGATCCGGACAGGATCTCGACGGCTGCCGCGTAGTAGTCCTCGCGGCCGACGTACTGCGGCACGGGCGGCTCCTCGGGTGCGGGTCGGGCCGGGTCAGCATCGCAGCCGCGCGCGGACCCTTCCGACATAGAGGCCTCTATGTTAACTTCCGCTAGGTCACAGCCGCAGAGATGTCGAAGGAGACGTCATGGGTGGGTTCCGGTCGCCGGACGAGGTGCACGAGTTCCTGGGTGGGATCTTCGAGGAGGCGATGGCCGACGAGACCATCGGACCGAAGCTGGCCGCGACCGGCATGAGCCTGCGGATGGACTACACCGACCCGGAGACGACGGTCCGTGTCGACTTCGCGACGAAGGAGATCACCACCGGCCCGGCGGCCGCGGTCGACTCCGACGCGACGCTGTCGATGAGCGCCGACACCGCCAACCAGTACTGGCAGGGCAAGGTCAGCCTGCCGCTGGCGATGGCCCGCGGGAAGATCACCGTCGGCGGCTCGGCGGCGCAGCTGCTGAAGCTCTCGCCGATCGCGAAGAGCCTCTACCCCCGCTACACGGCGATGCTCACCGACCGCGGGCGCGCCGACCTGGTCGTGGGCTGAGGTGGGCGGCACCGCCGCGCCCGCGACCGGGCGCGCCCACCACCCGCTCGACGTCTCGTCCGAGGAGTTCTGGCGGCTGGCCCCCGAGGAGCGGGAGCACACCTTCGCCCGGCTGCGCGCCGAGGCGCCGGTCTCCTGGCAGCGACCGGTGCACAGCCCGATGATGGACGGCGACGACGGCTCGCCCGGCTACTGGGCGGTCGTGCGCGCGGCGGACATCGCGACGGTGAGCCGCCGGGCCGACGTCTTCTCCTCGGCCACCGGCGGGGTGCTCGTCGAGGAGTTCCCCGAGGAGGTCCTGGAGATGGCCACCTCGATCCTCACCATGGACGACCCCCGGCACCGCAAGATCCGCAGGCTGGTCGCGTCGGTGTTCACCCCGCGACGGGTGCAGCGGATCGAGGAGCAGATCGCCCGGCAGGCCCGCGAGATCGTCGCGGACCTCGGGGACCGGGGCGAGGTCGAGCTGGTCTCCGCGGTGTCGGCGCGGCTGCCGATGTGGACGATCTCGGAGATGATCGGCATCCCGCCCGACCGCCGCGACGAGGTGGCCGCGGCCGCCGAGTCGATGGTCGCCTGGGGCGACGACGAGGGCACCGAGGGCTCCGACGCGGCGACGGTGATGCTCAACGGCATCGTCACGCTGCACGGCGCCTGCCAGGACGTCATCGACGCCCGGCGGGAGAGCCCCCGCGACGACCTCGTCTCGGCGCTGGTGGCCGCCGAGGTCGACGGCGAGCACCTCACCGACGACGACATCCGGTCGTTCTTCGTGCTGCTGTGCGTGGCCGGCAACGACACCACCAAGCAGACCACCACGCACACGGTCCGCGCCCTGACCGAGCACCCGGAGCAGCGGGAGTGGCTGTTCGCCGACTACGACGCCCGGATCGGGACGGCGGTCGAGGAGTTCGTGCGCTGGGCGAGCCCGGTGATGACGTTCCGGCGGACCGCGCTGGAGCGCTTCGAGCTGGGCGGACAGGTGATCGAGCCCGGGGACAGGGTCACGCTGTTCTACGGCTCGGGCAACCGCGACGAGCAGGTGTTCGAGCGGCCGCTGGAGTTCGACCTGTCCCGCACGCCGAACCCGCACGTGGCCTTCGGCGGCGGCGGGCCGCACTTCTGCCTCGGCTCGCACCTGGCGAAGGCCCAGCTGCGCTGGATCGTCCGCGAGCTCTACGACCGGCTGCCCGACCTGCGCGCCGACGGCGAGCCGGACCGGCTGGTCAGCACGTTCATCAACGGGATCCGACGGCAGCGGTGCGTGTTCACGCCCCGCTGAGCGACGACCGGTCAGCCGGTGCGGAGCACGGCCAGCGCGACCGCCGTGACCTCCGCCCGGGTGGCCGGCCGGTCGTGCGACGACGACGCGAGCCGGGTCAGGTCGTGGGCCACCGACAGCGCGGCCCGCACCCGCAGCCGGGCGGTCGGCTCGTCGAGGTCGAGCGCGTAGGCCAGCAGCGACCGGGTCCAGTCCTGCAGCTCGGTGCGGATCGTCGTCGCGGTCCGGCGCCGGGCGTCGTCGGTGAGGTGGTGGAACTCGGTCACGTACACCCCGAGCAGCGACCGGTTGGCCTGGCAGAACCCCACGTAGCGGTCGAGCATCCCGGCCAGGTCGACCGAGCCGGGGTGCCGGCGCCGGGAGCGCTGCTCGGCGTGCAGCCGTTCCGAGGCCAGGTCGAAGGCGGCGGTGAGGATGTCGGCCTTGGTCGCGAAGTGGTGCAGCAGGCTCGGGCCCGCCATCCCGACGGCGGCGCCGATGTCGTCGAGGCTGACCCCGGCGTAGCCGTGCACGTGGAACAGCTCCACCGCGCGGGCGACGATCTCCTCCCGGCGCGACCCGGGCCCGGGGTCGGCGACCACGTCGCCGGGCGGCTCGGCGGCGGCCGTCGCCGGGTCCGGGGGGTCGGAGAGCAGGCAGGCCAGTGCCGCGGCGGCGAGCACGGTGCGGACCTGGTCGTCGTCGAGGCTGGTCCCGGTCGACGACGGCGTCGCCATCGCCCCGAGCGCGCCGGTCACCAGCACCCCGGCGGCCCGGTCGGTCAGCTCGGGCCGGGCCCGGCGCAGCCGCCGCGACAGCCGTTCGAGCCCGCTGCGGAGCCGGCCGAGGACCGCGTCGCGGGCGTCGTCGCCGAGGAAGCGGCTCTCGCGCTGGAGCAGCGTCCACAGGTCCGCCCGCTCGGTGGCCACCCGGGCCAGGGCCTCGACCAGCACGTCGAGCGGGCCGTCGAGGTGCTCGTCCAGCGCGGCGGTGACCTCGTCCAGACCGCTCTCCAGGGCGGCGACGAGGAGCGCCTCCTTGTTGCGGAAGTGCCGGTAGACGGCCGGGCCGGTCAGCCCGACGTCGGCGGCGACGTCGCCGAGGGACACCTGGTGGTACCCGAGCAGGTGGAAGCGTGCGGCCGCGGTGCGCGCGAGCTGGGCACGACGTGCGTCGGCCTGCATCCGGCGCCGCGGTGCTGCATGCGGTGCGGCCACGTCCCACCCCCCTCCGGCCGGGACGACTCTAGAAGACCCGGCACCGCCGGACCGTTGCCGGTGCGGCCCGTCCGCACTATTTTATCCGAATTGGAAACTGTCGTCGTCGACGGCGACCACACCGACGTGGAGGATCCGTGACCCATCCCGGCGCCCATGCCGCACAGAACCCGGACAAGATCGCCGCGATCCTCGCCGAGACGGGCGAGCGGGTGACCTACGCGGAGCTGGAGGAGCGCTCGGTCAGGCTCGCGAACGTCCTGCGGGAGGCCGGCCTGCGTCCCGGCGACGTCGTCGCCCTGCTGAGCGAGAACAACCTGCGGGTCTTCGAGGTCTACTGGGCCGCGATGCGCTCGGGGCTCTACGTCACCGCGATCAACCACAACCTCGTCGCCGAGGAGGCGGGCTACATCGTCGCCGACTCCGGGGCGGCCGCGCTCGTCGTCTCGGCGGGCAAGGCCGACGTCGCGAAGGCGGTGCTGGCCACCGGCGTCCGGCCCGGGCTGCTCCTGTCCTACGACGGCCCGGTCGACGGCTTCGGCTCCTACGAGGACGCGCTGGCCGCGGCGTCGGACGTCGCACCGGCCGAGCAGCCGCACGGCGCCCCGATGCTCTACTCGTCGGGCACGACCGGGCGCCCGAAGGGCGTGCGCCCGCCGCTGCCGCCGGTGCCCTTCACCGAGATCGGGGACCCGCTGGTCGGCCTGATCGGCCAGGCGTTCGGCGTCGGCCCGGACGCCGTCTACCTCACCCCGGCCCCGATCTACCACGCCGCGCCGCTGCGCTGGTGCGGCGCCGTGCACGCGCACGGCGGGACCGTGGTGATGCTGCGCCGCTTCGACGCGGCCGCCGCACTGGACGCCATCGCCCGGCACCGCGTCACCCACGCCCAGTTCGTGCCGACGATGTTCGTGCGCATGCTGCACCTGCCGCAGGAGCAGCGGGACGCGGCCGACGTCTCCTCGCTGCGGGTGGCCGTGCACGCGGCGGCGCCGTGCCCGGTCGACGTCAAGCAGGCGATGATCGACTGGTGGGGCCCGATCCTGGTCGAGTACTACGCCGGGACCGAGGGCAACGGCCTCACCATGACCGACAGCAAGACCTGGCTGACCAAGCCGGGCACCGTCGGCAGGCCGCTGCTGGGTGTCCTGCACATCTGCGACGAGGACGGCCGCGAGCTGCCCACCGGCGAGATCGGCACGGTCTACGTCGAGCGCGAGACCGTGCCCTTCGAGTACCACAACGACCCGGAGAAGACGAAGGCCTCGCAGCACCCCGAGCACGAGACCTGGACGACGCTCGGCGACATCGGCTACGTCGACGGGGACGGCTTCCTGTTCCTCACCGACCGCAAGTCGTTCATGATCATCTCGGGCGGGGTGAACATCTACCCGCAGGAGACCGAGAACGCCCTCGCCCTGCACCCGGCCGTGTACGACGTCGCCGTGATCGGGCTGCCGGACCCGGAGATGGGGGAGCGGGTCACCGCGTTCGTCCAGCCGCGCGCCGGCGTCGCGACCGGCCCGGAGCTGGAGCAGGAGATCATCGCGTTCGTGAAGTCGCGGATCGCCGGGTACAAGGCCCCGCGCAGCGTCCGGTTCGTCGACGACCTGCCGCGCACCGAGACCGGCAAACTCGTCAAGGGTGAGCTGCGCGCCCGCTACGCGACCGCCTGAGCGGCCCGCTCCACCGGGGAGGTGGGATCAGGGGCGCAGCGAGTAGAGGATCATCGACTGGGCGACGGCGATGGTCCGGTCGATCTCGCCGCGCTCCGGGTCCCACCACTCCACGGTCCAGTTCAGCGACCCCATGATCAGCATCCGGCCGATCGACGGGTCGACGTCCGGGCGGAGCTGTCCGGCCGCGCGCAGGTCCTCGATCAGTCCGCGCCAGATCTCGTGGTACTCGGCGATCTGCTCCCGGGCCCGCGCGGACAGGTGCTCGGGCAGCTGGTTGGCGTTGCGGACGACGGCCCGCGCGTAGTCCGAGAGCTGCAGCTCGTGGCGGAGCTGGGCCTCGACCGCGGCGGCGAGCCGGTCGGCGGGCGGGGTGCCGTCGGGCAGCGCCCCGAGCACCGCGGTCAGGTGCTCGCGCATCGACGCCGCCCCGGTCGCCACGACGTCCTCGATGAGGTCCTCACGCGAGGGGTAGTAGTAGTAGATCGCCGGCGCCTGGATCTTCGCGACCTGCGCGATGTCCGACAGCCGGGTCCCCGCGAAGCCCTTCTGGCTCAGCACCTGTGCCGCGGCGTCCAGCAGGCGGGCCCGGGTGCGGGCCGACTTGCTGTCGCTGCTGTCGGTGCCGTCCGGCTCGGCCGGTGCGACCGCGTTCGTCTTCCGTGCCACCGGGGAAGGATAGTCCGAGCCGTTCCCGCGGGCCGGGTTCGGCGCACCCGGCCGGTGTCGCCGACGGCCGGAGGACCGGCCGCCGGCGACCCGCTCAGCCGCGGTAGCGGGCGGCGATGTCCCGCCCGACGATCTCCTTCATGATCTCGGTCGTTCCGCCGTAGATGGTCTGGATGCGGCCGTCGGCGAAGGCACGGGCCACCGGGTACTCGAGCATGAAGCCGTAGCCGCCGTGCAGCTGCACGCACCGGTCGGTGATCCGCTTCTGCAGCTCGGTCAGGTACCACTTGCCCTTCGCGGCCTCGACCGGCGTCAGCTCGCCCCGGTTGAACGCCAGCACCGCGCGGTCGGTCCACGACTCGGCGACCTCGAGCTCGGTCTCCATCTCGGCCAGCACGAACCGCGAGTTCTGGAAGTCGCCGATGGCCTGCCCGAACGCCTGGCGCTCGAAGCAGTAGCGGGCGGTGTGCTCGTAGACCGCCCGCGCCGCGGTCACCGCGGAGGAGATCAGGCCGAGCCGCTCCTGCGGCAGGTGGCTCAGGAGGTGCATCAGGCCGTGGCCCTCGGTGCCGATCAGGTTCTCGGCGGGCAGCCGGACGGAGTCGAAGAACAGCTCGCCGGTGTCCTGGGCGTGCAGGCCGACCTTCTCCAGACGGCGCCCGCGCCGGAAGCCGTACATGTCCCGCTCGACGACGAACAGGCTGAACCCGCGCGAGCCCGCCTCCGGGTCGGTGCGCGCGGCGACGATCACGAAGTCGGCCGACAGGGCGCTGGAGATGAAGGTCTTGGAGCCGTCGAGCACCCAGCCGTCGCCGTCGCGGCGGGCCGAGGTGCGGATGCCCTGCAGGTCGCTGCCGGTGCCGGGCTCGGTCATCGCCAGTGCGCCGAGCATCTCGCCGCGGGCGAACGGGACCAGCCAGCGCTTCTTCTGTTCGTCGGTGGTGAGGTCGAGCAGGTAGGCGAGCACCAGGTCGTCCTGCAGGCCCAGGGTCATCCCGAAGGAGGTCGCGCCGACCCGCGCGACCTCCTCGTTCACCACCATCCGGTACCGGTAGTCGGTCTCGCCCGCGCCGCCGAACTCCTCCGGCACGGAGAGCGCGTAGACGCCCTGCTCGGCGGCGGTGCGGAACACCGCCGGGTCGATGGCGTGCGCGCGCTCCCAGTCCAGGTAGTGCGGCTCGACCTCGCGGGCCAGGAACTCGCGCACGGTGGCGCGGTACTGCTCGTGGTCGTCGGTGTAGAGCTCTCGGCGCATGGGGTCTCCTCGGTCGGCGGGCGGGGCCCGGTGGTGACGCGGCCGGGCCGGGGCGCCGGCACCCGATCCGGCGAACCGGAGCGTCACTATTCTAATGTAGGTTAACAAAAGGGTCGATCGTCGGCGACGGTGCCGGGGCCCGTCCGGAGCGGGGAGGCGTGACCGCCATGACCGACGTGCGACGCGTGCAGCTGCTGTGCGCCTGGGCCGGCCCGGCGACGCTGGTCGTCGCGCTGGGCGGCTGGGCGCTGGCAGGGATCCTCCCGCTGCCACCCGGGCCCACCGACGGGCTCGCCGGGATTGTGGCCTTCTACGGCTCGCCGACGACCCGGGCCGGGCTGGTCGTGACCTCGGTCGGGATGTGCCTGCCCGCGCCGCTGCTGGCGGCGATCTCGGTGCAGATGCTGCGGATGGAGGGGCGGGTGCCGATCCTGTCGTTCCTGCAGCTCCTCCTGGGCGCGGTCACGGTCGTGCTGCTGCTCGTGCCGATGCTGCTGCTGGGTGTCGCCGGGCTGCGCGCCGACCGCGCACCGGAGCTGGTGCAGCTGCTGCACGACACGGCCTGGCTGCTCTTCCTCACCCCGGTCGCGCCGTTCGCCCTGCAGAACATCACGATCGGTCTCGCCGTCCTCGGTGACCGCTCGGGGGTGCAGGTCTTCCCGCGGTGGAGCGCGTACGCGAACTTCTGGGCGGCGTTCCTGTTCTGCCCCGCCGTGCTCGCCTTCTTCTTCCTCCGCGGCCCGTTCGCCTGGAACGGCGTCTTCGTCTTCTGGCTCGGCACCGTCGTCTACGGGGCCTGGCTGGCCGGGATGTTCCTGCTCGTCCGCCGGGCCGTGCTCACCGACCCGACCGGCGTCGTGACACCCACCCCGGTCGCGACGGCGCCCGCGTCGTGACCGCGGACCTCCCCGACTTCCTCCTCCCGGCCGGAGCCCCACCGGCCCGGGCCGCCGCCCCGGCGACGGCGCCCGCCGAGGCGCCCCGGGCGGACGGCCACGTGCCCGGCGAGGCGGGGCTCTGGGTGTTCCTGCTCGGTGACATGACGTTGTTCGGCGCGTTCTTCGTGGCCTTCGTCGTGCAGGGCCGCGCCGACCCGGCCGGGTTCGCCGACGGCGCGGCCGCGCTGGGCACGACGACCGGCGGCGTCAACACGCTGGTCCTGCTGACGAGCTCGCTGCTCGTCGCCTACGCGGTGCGCGCGGTCCGGGAGGGGCGGGCCGGCGTCGCCCGTGTCCTGCTGGCGGGCACCGTCGCCTGTGGTGCCGGCTTCGCCGTCCTCAAGACCGGTGAGTACGCCGCCGAGGTCGCCGCGGGGAACACCCCGACCACGTCGCTGCTGTTCACCTACTGGTTCGTGCTGACCGGGATCCACCTGTTCCACGTGGCGGTCGGGCTGGTGCTGCTCGGCGTCGTGTGGTGGCGGCTGCGCGCGGGGACCGCGGGCCGGGTGCGCACGACCGAGGGCGCCGCGGCCTACTGGCACATGGTCGACCTGCTGTGGCTCGTGCTGTTCGCCCTGCTCTACCTGGGCTTCCCGCGATGAGCGCCGTGCGACCGGCACTCGTGTGGGCCGGGCTGGTCGTGGTGACCCTGCTGTCCTGGTGGGCGGGGGCGCACCACCCGGCGGACGGCGACGGCGCCCGTGCGGTGTTCGCCCTCGTCCTGGCGGTGGCGTTCGGCAAGGCCTGGGTCG
This sequence comes from Pseudonocardia sp. ICBG162, assembly GCF_020496225.1. Taxonomy (NCBI): domain Bacteria; kingdom Bacillati; phylum Actinomycetota; class Actinomycetes; order Pseudonocardiales; family Pseudonocardiaceae; genus Pseudonocardia; species Pseudonocardia sp. ICBG162. The sequence goes on along the minus strand of NZ_JAHLJD010000017.1, from coordinate 809,094 downwards.
TCGGACGGGAGTTCATGGAGCTGCGGCACGCACCGGTGGCGCTGCGCCGCGCCTTCGACGCCTGGGTGCTGGTGTTCGGCGTCGCGCTCGGTCTACTCGTCCTGCTCTGACTGCTCGTAGGTGAATCATCACTAGGTAGGTGGCGGGAGGGTGTCGCGTCCGCGCGGGCCCGGCGCCGGTGCCGGCGCGGCCCCGGTCGGGTGCCCCGCCGTGCCGCCCGTCGCCGTGGGCCGCCGTCCCGGCCTCCGTTCCGGGCAGGGGCTCCGAGCTGCGGGAACGTGCCCTCGTGCGGCGCGGGGTCCGGGATGTCCGGGTCCGCTCCGCCGGACCGGCGGCCCGTCGCGCGACACCGTCGGGTGAACAAGCGGCCGCACGGAAAAACCTCCGCGGCCGCCGTAACCCCCGAATCTAATCCTCGTTTAAGAAGTCAGGACTAGGCCGGGCCGATGACGGAGGTCACTCGATGACGAGGACGCGTACCGCCCCCACGGGGACTCCCCGCGGGGCGACGACGGGGGGTCGCCGGTGAGCGGCACCCGGGCGCCGTCGCTGCGGGGGATCGTGCAGACGACCGGCAGCTTCACCGCGTTCGTCCTGGACACCGCCCGCACGGTGACCAAGCGGCCGTTCCCGCTGGGCGAGTTCCTGTCCCAGACGCGGTTCATCGCCTCGGTCTCCCTCGCGCCGGCGATCATGGTGACGATCCCGTTCGTCGGCGTCGTCATCCTGCTGATCAACCAGCTGCTCGCCGAGATCGGTGCGCTGGACGTGGCGGGCGCGGTGACCGGCCTCGCGGTGCTCCGCCAGATCGGACCCGTCGCCGCGGTGCTCGTCACCGCGGGCGCCGGCGCCACCGCGATCGCGGCGGACCTGGGCGCCCGCAAGATCCGCGACGAGATCGACGCCATGAACGTCATGGGCATCGACCCGCTGCACCGGCTCGTGATGCCCCGCGTGCTGGCCTCGGCGGTGGTCGCCCTCTGCCTCAACGCGGTGATCACCGTGGTCGGCGAGATCGTGGCCTACGTGGTGTCGGTCGGGCTGCAGGGCGCCTCGGCCGGGCAGTTCGTCGCGACGCTGACGCTGCTCACCGACGAGGGTGACTTCCTGGTCAGCTCGTTCAAGGCGCTGCTGTTCGGCACCCTGGCCGGTCTCGTCGCCTCCTACCGCGGGCTCAAGACCGAGGGCGGCCCGAAGGGCGTCGGCCAGGCCGTCACCGAGACCGTCGTCATCTCCTTCGTCCTGCTCTTCATCATCAACGCCCTGCTGACCGCGGTCGACATCCAGCTGAAGCTGGAAAGGATCTGAGGACCCGCTCGTGAACACATCCGAAGGCTCCGCCCTGCGGCGCGCCGTGGACCGCCCCCGGGCCGGCCTGCGCGTCGTCGGCGAGCAGGTCGAGTTCTACCTGAAGGCCTACGCCGGCATCCCGGTCGTGGTCCGCCGCTACCTCGGCGAGGTGCTGCGCCAGCTCACCGCCATCAGCTTCGGCACCGGCGCGCTGGTCCTGATCGGCGGCAGCGTCGTCGTCGTGTCGATCCTGACCGCGAGCGCCGGCGCGATCGTCGGCCTCCAGGGCTACGAGGCCCTGAACGCCGTCGGCACCGACGCCCTGACCGGCTTCCTCGCCAGCTACATCAACATCCGGCTGGCCGCCCCGCTGATCGGCGGGGTCGCGCTGGTCTCCACCATCGGTGCCGCGTTCACCGCCGAGATCGGCGCCCAGCGGATCAGCGAGGAGATCGACGCGATCGAGGTCATGGCGGTCCCCGCCGTGCCCTACCTGGTCACGACCCGGATCCTGGCCGGCACGATCGCGATCGTCCCGCTCTACGCACTGGCGCTGATCGCCTGCTTCGCCACCACTCAGCTGATCGTGGTGCTCGGCTACGGCCAGTCGGTCGGCACCTACAACCACTACTTCTCCACCTTCCTGGTCCCGACCGACGTGCTCACCTCGGTCCTGCAGGTCACCCTGATCGCCTTCGTGGTGATGTCGATCCACGCCTTCTACGGCTTCACCGCCTCCGGCGGTCCCGCCGGGGTGGGCGCCGCGGTCGGGCGCGCGGTCCGGCTGTCGCTGATCGCGGTCATGGTGACGGCGCTGGTGACCGCGGTCCTGCTCTACGCGGACCCCGAGACCCTCCACCTGTCCCGATGAGCGGGGCGGAGACACGGCACGAGGTCCGCGGCCTCGCCGCGATCGGGGTGCTGCTGCTGTGCGCCGCGCTCGTGGTGGCGTCCTACCTGGACGTCTTCACCCCGGGTGTGCCCGCCACCGTCCGCACCGACCGGGCCGGTCTGCTGATGCAGCCCGACGCCGACGTCGCCCTGCGCGACGTGCGGGTCGGGCGCGTCTCGGCCGTCGAGCCGGACGGGAACGGCGGCGCGGTGGTCAGCCTCGCGATCGACTCGTCCAAGCTGGACCTCATCCCGGGCGACGTGACCGCGCAGATCATCTCGCCGACGGTGTTCGGCCCCAAGTACGTCGACCTCGTCCCGCCGGCCTCGCCGTCGACGACGACCCTGGCCGCCGGCGCCGTCGTCCCGGCCGCCGCGGTGCAGACCGAGGCCAACCTGGTCTTCGACAACCTGAACCGGTTGCTCACCACGATCGACCCGGCGAAGGTCAACACGGCGCTGGGCGCCCTGTCGACCTCGCTCAACGGCCGCGGCGACAAGCTCGGCGCCACGCTGGTGTCGTTCAACCGGTACCTGGAGCGGATCAACCCGTCGCTGCCCGCGCTGCAGCGCGACCTGCAGGCCGCGGCCCCGGTGTTCGACACCTACGCCGACGTCAGCCCGCAGCTGCTCGACGTGGTCCGCAACGTCACGACCACCGGCGGCACCATCGTCGAGAAGCAGGCGGGGATCGACGCCACGCTCGCGTCGCTGTCGATGTTCGCGACCGACGTCTCCGGGGTGCTGGAGGCCAACACCGACGGCCTCGACCGGACCCTGAAGACGCTCCGCCCGACCACCGAGGTGCTCGGCCGCTACGCGCCGACCTTCCCCTGCACCTTCGACAGCCTCAACTACCTGCAGAAGCTGCTGCTGCCGACCTTCGGCGGCGCCCAGCCGGGCCTGCGCTCGCTCACCACGTTCCAGCCGGGCGAGCAGGGCTACACCCCCGAGAACGCGCCGTCCCTCGGCATCGACCAGCCCAACTGCGGCACCGGGATCCCCGCACCGGGCACGTTCCCGCGGCACGCCTTCTACCCCGACGGCTCCCCGCGTCTGGACACCCGCGACGCACCGGTGCAGGTCCGGGACACCCCGATCGCGGTCCTGATCGGCGGCGACGAGCTCGGCCCGACCATCCAGGAACGCCTCGGCGGGGCCCCGGCCGCACTCGGTGCGCTCACCGCCCCCGCCGGCCCGACCGCGGAAGGAGGAGGCCGATGAGCGGCATCCGGGGCAACCTCGTCCGGGTCGTGGTCTTCGCCGTGGTCGCGGCCCTGTGCGCGGCCTTCGTCGTCGTCGCCTACGGCTCGGTCCGGTTCGGCGAGACGGCCCGCTACACCGCCGAGTTCGTCGACGCCTCCGGCCTGAAGGCCAAGGACGACGTCCGGGTGGCCGGCGTGACCGTCGGTCGTGTCGAGTCCGTCGACGTCGGCGCCGACAACCTCGCTCGGGTCGAGTTCTCGCTGCGCTCCGACGTCCCCGTCGAGCAGGCGTCGGAGGGCGCGGTCCGCTACAAGAACCTGCTCGGGCAGCGCTACCTGGAGCTGCTGCGGGGCGCACAGCCGACCCCGCAGCTGGCCGACGGCGGCGTGATCCCGGCGTCCCGGACCCGGCCCGCGATCGACCTCGACGAGCTCTACAACGGCTTCACCCCGCTGTTCGAGGGCCTCCAGCCGGCGCAGGTCAACCAGCTCGCCGAGTCGCTGATCTCGGTGCTGCAGGGGCAGGGCGGCTCCGTCCGCACGCTGCTCGGCCAGATCGGCACGCTGACCGGCACCCTGGCCGACCGCGACCGCGTCATCGGCGAGGTCGTCACCAACCTCAACGGTGTGCTCGGCACGCTCGACGCGCGCAAGGACAACGTGCACGAGCTGGTCACCCAGCTGCAGACGCTGGTCAGCGGGCTCGCCGCCGACCGCGGCTCGATCGGGCGGTCGCTGGAGCGCGCCGACCACCTGGCCGGCACCGTCGAGAGCCTGGTCCGCGAGGCCCGGCCCGCCGTCGCCGGCACCGTGCACGAGCTCGACCGCCTGACCCGGCTGGTCAACGACGACTCCGACCGGCTCAACGTCTACTTCCAGCAGCTGCCCGGCTACTACCAGCTGCTCGGCCGCGCCGGGATCTACCAGCAGGGCTTCCAGTTCTACCTCTGCGGCGTGCAGGTCCGCCTCGACCCCGGGGTCGGCCCGCCGATCATGACCGACACCATCGCGAGCCAGGAGGCGAGATGCCAGTTCTGACCCGCCGCCGCTTCGAGGAGATGAACCTCCTCAGGATCGGGGCCGTCGCGCTGGTGATCGCGGTGGTCGCGACCGTCACCGCGCTGAACTCCGGCTACCTCTACCGCCAGCTCACCTCCGGCACCTACTCCGCGCTGTTCTCCGAGGCCGCGGGCCTCAAGACCGGCGACGAGGTCCGGCTGGCCGGCGTCGTCGTCGGCAAGGTCGACTCCGTCGAGCTCGCCGGCAAGGCCGTCGACGTGGGGTTCACCGTCTTCGACGGCAGCACCCTCGGCGAGTCCACCGGCGCGTCGATCAAGACGGCGACGGTGCTCGGCGCGAAGTTCCTCGAGGTCCGCCCGTCCGGGCCGGGACGGCTGGACGACGGGGCGCAGATCCCGCTCGACCGGACGTCCGCGCCCTACGACGTCCAGGAGCTGCTGGACACCCTCACCCGCAAGACCGAGGACCTCGACGTCCCCCGCGTCGCGGAGTCCCTGAACACCGTCGCCGACACCTTCGCCGACACCCCGCCGGAGCTGCGCTCGGCGCTGGAGGGGCTGGGCAGGCTGTCCCAGACGATCTCCTCGCGGGACGCGGAGCTGCAGGAGCTGCTCTCGCACACCGCGAGCGTCTCCGGCGTCCTCGCCGAGCGGAGCAGCTCCATCACCACGCTCGTCTCGGACGGGAACCTGCTGCTCGAGGAGCTGCGGGCCCGTCGCGAGGTGATCCGGTCGCTGCTGCTGAACGTCACCGGCGCCGTCCAGGAGGTCGAGGGGCTCGCCCGCGACAACCAGCAGCAGTTGCGCCCGATGCTCGACGAGCTGGAGAAGACCCTCGACCTGCTGCGGGCCAACGACCGCAACCTCGCCGCCGCGATCACCGGCCTGGACACCTACGCCGGCAGCCTCGGCGAGGCGATCTCCAGCGGACCGTGGTTCTTCGCCCTCGTGCCGAACCTGGTGCCCACGAACCTGGCCCAGCAGAACCTGCCCTCGGTGCTCGACCAGCTGACCCCGGTCTCCCCGGCCGTCGGCCCGGCGCCGGGTACCCCGCAGGGAGGCGGGAACTGATGGCCCTCGTGACCCGCAACCGCGTGCTGCTGCTCGTGGTGGTCCTCGTCGTCGCGGCCGGTGCGGCCGTCTGGGCCCTGGTGAGCCCCGGTACCCGCACCGTCACCGCGTACTTCGACCAGACCGTGAACCTCTACCCGCACGACGAGGTCCGCGTCCTCGGCGTGCAGGTCGGCACCATCGAGTCGGTGGAGCCGCGGCCGGACGCGGTGAAGGTCGTCATGAGCTACGACGCCGACGTCCCGCTCCCGGCCGACGCGACCGCGGCGATCATCTCCCCGACCCTGGTGGGCGTCCGGTACGTGCAGCTCGGACCGCCCTACGACGGCGGCCCGCAGCTCGCCGACGACGCCGAGATCCCCCGCGAGCGCACGGTCGCCCCGGTCGAGTTCGACCGGATCAAGACCGAGGTCGCCGGGCTGGCGAAGGCGCTCGCGCCGCAGTCCGCCGAGACCGAGGGTGCGCTGAACCGGCTCCTCGACACGACCTCGGCGAACCTGCAGGGCCAGGGCCCGCTGATCCGCGACACCATCCGGAAGCTCTCCGACGCGGCGTCGACGCTGGCGAACGGACGCGAGGACATCTTCGCCACCGTCCGGAACCTGCAGACCTTCGTCACCGCGCTCAAGGACGCCGACGCCCAGGTCCAGCGCTTCCAGGGCCAGCTCGCGGACGTGTCGGGGATCCTCGCCGACAACCGCGACGCCCTGGCCAGGGTGCTGGAGAGCCTCGACCGGGCCGCGCCCGTCGTGCAGCGCTTCGTCGCCGACAACCGCGACCAGCTCACCGAGGACCTGCGCAAGGCCGACGACGTCGTCCGCACCGTGTCGCAGAACCGGCAGGCGCTGGGCGACCTCCTGCAGAAGGCGCCGTTCCTGGTGTCGAACTTCGCCAACTTCATCGACGAGAAGACCGGCGCGGTCACCGCGAACGTCGCCGTGACCAACCTGCGCAGCCCGGCCGCGTTCGTCTGCGACGCGGCGGCCGCCGTCGCGCCGTCCCGCGAGGCCGACCCGGCCGCGGCCTACGCCTGCCGGGCGGGCCTGGGCCCGCTGCTCGACCTCGCCCGGGTCGACTCGCCGCCGGTGGCGGTCAACCCGCTGCAGTACGGCGACCCGTCGGCCCCGGCGCTCCCGTCCATCCCGTCGCTGGGAGGCAACTGATGACGCGCCGAGCCGCGCGCACCGCCCGGGTGGTGGCGGCCCTGGCCACCGTCGCCGTCGCGACGAGTGCCTGCGGGTTCTCCAGCCTGGGCGAGCTGCCCCTCCCGCTGCGTGCCGGGACGGGCCCGGACGCCTACCAGGTCACCGTGGAGATGGAGCAGGTCGCGAACCTCGTCCCGAACGCGGAGGTCATGGTCGCCGACGTGCCCGTCGGGTCGGTCGTGCGCACCGAGGTGAAGGACTGGAAGGCGGTCCTCACCGTCAGCCTGGACAAGGCCGCCGTGCTGCCGGCCAACGCCGTCGCCCGGGTCGCGCAGAAGAGCCTGCTCGGCGCCGAGTACCTCGAGCTGGCCCCGCCGGACGGGGCCGCCCCCGAGGGCCGCCTCACCGACGGCGCCGTGATCGGGCTCGACCGGTCGGGGCGCTACCCCGAGACCGAGGAGCTCCTCGGCGCGCTGTCGGTCGTGCTCAACGGCAGCGGGCTGCAGCAGGTCCGCACGATCACCACCGAGCTCAACCGGGTGTTCGACGGTCGCCAGGACGACCTGCGCTCCCTCGTGGGGAACCTGGAGCAGTTCGTCGGCGGGCTCGACGCCCAGCGCGACGACATCGTCCGCGCCCTCGACGCGGTGAACCGGCTCGGCGGCACGCTGAACGCCGACAACGCCACCCTCGCCCGCGGCATCGACACGATCCCCGGGGCGCTGAAGGTGCTCAACGAGGACCGGGAGAACCTGGTCCGCACCCTGGAGCAGGTGCAGCGGCTCGACTCCGCGGTCGGGACGCTGTCCGACCGGTCCAAGGAGGACCTGCTGGCGAACCTGCGGCAGATCCGGCCCGCCGTCGCCCGGCTGGCCGACGCGGGCACCGACCTCACCCAGGGCATCGAGCTGCTGCTCACCTTCCCGTTCCCGGCGTCGACCGCGTTCCCGGGAATGTTCAAGGGCGACTACGGCAACCTGTTCCTGACCCTGGACCTCACCCCGGAGGTCCTGCGGCGCAACCTGCTCGACGGCTTCCAGCTGCCCGGCCCGGACGGGCCCGGCGTGCTGGCCGTCCCGCCGCTGGGCGCGCCGCCGGCCCTGACGGCGCCACTGGCCCCGTTCCAGGACCTGACGAAGCCGCTCGACGGCGTGCTGCCGCTGCCGGGCGCCGACCGGCCCGCGGACCCGCCGGACGGGTCCGGGTCCGGGTCCGACGGCATCCTCGGCGGACTCCTGGGAGGTGGCCGATGAGGGCCTCGTCGGTGCGGATCTCCCGCACGACCGCACGCAAGCTGGTCGCCTTCCTGGTGATCGCCGCGATCGCCGTCGGCTGGGGCGCGGTCACCTACCTCAACGTCCCGCGGATGCTGGGCATCGGGCGGAACGCGGTCACCGTCCAGCTCCCCGCCGGCGCGGGCCTCTACGTCAACGGCGTGGTGAGCCTGCGCGGGGTGACCGTCGGCCAGGTCGACGCGGTGCGGCTGACCCGCGACGGTGTCGAGGCCGACATCCAGGTGCTCGACGACCACCCGATCCCGGTGGACTCCGCGGTCGAGGTCCGCAGCATCTCCGCGGTCGGCGAGCAGTACATCAACTTCGAGCCGCGCACGACGGGCGGCCCGTTCCTGACCGACGGCGCGGTCGTCCCGGTGCAGCAGGTCTCCCTCCCGACGACGACGGGGGAGCTGCTCTCGCAGGCCAACGCGCTCGCCGCGTCGGTGCCGGGGCAGAAGCTGAACACCACGGTCGGTGAGCTCGGCGAGGCGTTCGCCGGTGGCGGCGAGGACCTCGGCCGCCTGATCGACTCCTTCGACCTGCTGACCCGGGAGGCGACCGCCAACCTCGACCCGACGGTGCGGCTGATCGACGACCTCGACCCGGTCCTCGCCACCCAGAACGCGACCTCCGGCGACATCCGCACCTACGTCGCGAACCTGGCGTCGTTCACCGGGCGGCTGACCGAGGCCGACCCCGCGCTGCGCGGCACCCTCGACCGCTTCCCGCCGGCGCTCGACGAGGTGGCCGGGTTCGTGAAGCAGATCGGGGACCCGCTCCCGGACCTGCTGAACAACCTGACCTCGGTCGGCGAGGTCGCCCGCGTCTACGTCCCGCACCTGGAGCAGACGCTGACCCTGCTGCCGTCGACCTTCGACGCCTCGATCGGCGCGGTCAGCGGCTCGCCCGTCCCGGGCACGATCATGATCAACCTGCAGACGCAGGTGAACGACCCGGCGCCCTGCCTGGACGGGTTCATCGTCGACCGGCGGCCGCCGACCGACGTCTCCCCGGCCCGCCCGGGCGTGGGCGTGCGCTGCACCGACCCGGACCCGCTCAAGGCGGCCCGTGGCGGGAAGGCCTACCTCTGCCCGCCGGGCTCCCCGATCCCCGACGGCCGCGGCCCCGACGCCGCGTCCTGCGGCTTCCGCTTCCAGAGCCCGGAGGAGGCGGCCGCGGCGCGCGAGGCGGCGGTCGCGACCCAGCTCGAGGTGGCGGGCCGCCAGAGTGACCGGGTCGAGGACAACCCGTTGCGACCCGGGAACCTGCCGACCACCGGTGACGGGAACACGAACCCGGAGGAGAACCAGCCGTTCTCGCCGGGGGAGGAGGGCTACACCCCCTCCGACGCCGCGTCGCTGGACGGCGTCTTCCTCGCCCCCGGCAGCAACACCCCGATCGTCGACGGGAACAGGGTCCGGTCGTCGAACCGCGGGTGGCAGGCCATCGTGCTCGACCCGCTGGGGGTGGAGGGATGAGCCGCCCCCGGTTCCGGCTGCCGCCGCGGTCGCTCGCCCTGCCGATCGGGCTGGGCGTGGTCGCGCTCCTGCTCGCCGCGCTGGTCACGGTGCTGGCCGTCCGTCTCGTCGGCGGGACCGGCGACGACGAGCCGGCACTGGTCGCGGCCCGGCAGACCGCGACCGACCTGCTCACCATCGCCCCGGACACCGCGGACGCGACGCTGCGCCGGCTGGAGGACGCGACGACGGGGGAGTTCCACGAGCAGCTGGGCAGCCGGTCCGGGACCTTCGCCGGGACCATCCGCGACGCGAAGGTGAGCTCGACCGGTGAGGTGTCCGCGGCCGGCGTCGCCGAACGCGGACCCGGCCGCGCGGTCGTGCTGGTGTCCGCCGACTCCACGGTGCACAACGCGCAGGTCCCCGACGGCGAACCCCGCCAGTACCGGATGCGGATGACGGTCGAGCAGGAGGACGGACGATGGCTGGTGTCGAGGCTGGAGTTCGTGCCGTGACCGGCGCGGACACGACGGGCACGGACACCGCGGGCGCGCCGGACACCGACGCCGCGGACACCCCGGGCCCGGGGGCGCGGCCGCGCTCGCGACGGGGCCTCGTGGTGGCACTGCTCGTGGTGATCGCGCTGCTCGCCGTCGCCGCCGGGGTGTGCGCGTGGCTGCTCGTCGCGCGGTCGGACGACCAGCGCACCCGCGACGACGTCCTGGCCGCGGCCACGGCCGGCGCCCAGACCCTGCTGTCCTACGACGGACGCAAGCTCGACGCGGCGTCCACCGTCGTCGACGACACCACGACCGGGAACTTCCACGACGACTACCGGCGTCTGTTCGACGAGAAGGTCCGGCCCAACGCGGAACGGCTCGGCGCGCGGACGATCGCCCGGGTCGTCGGGGCCGGCTGGGTCGGCTGGTCCGGCTCGGACGCCCAGGTGCTGGTGTTCCTGAACCAGAGCACGACGACGAACGCCGGCGAGCGCGTGGACACCGTCCAGGCGACGCTCACGATGCGGGAGGTGGACGGCCGATGGCTGATCGCCGGACTGGACCAGGTGTGACCGACACGGCGACCGACCCCGACACGGCGGACGCCGCCCCGACGGACGCCGACACGGCGGACGCCGCCCCGACGGACGCCGACCCGACGGACACCGACCCGACGGACACCGCGCCCGCCGGCGCCGGCCCGGTCGGTGCGGAGCCGGACGGGGCCGCTCCCGCGGACGCCCCGCGACGGCGCGGGCGGCTCGCCGTGGCGGCCGTCGCGCTGCTGCTGGTCGTCGCCCTCGCCGCGGCGGTCCTGTCGGTGTTGGCGTGGCGGGGCACCGCCGGCACCGTCGCCGACCGGGACGAGGCGACCGCCGTCGCGTCGCAGGTCGTGCGGGACTTCATCGGCATCGACGCCGACAACGCGAAGGGCAACGTCGACAACATGCTCGCCGTCGCGACCGACCCGTTCCGGACCGAGCTGGGTCGCTTCTCGGAGGTGTTCGGGGCCATCCTGGCGCAGGGGAAGGTCAAGGCCGAGGGAGGGATCGACGCGGTGGGCATCGAGCACATCGACGCCGACACGGCGACCGTGCTGGTCAGCGCCAGCACCACGGTCCGCAACACCGAGGTCCCCAACGGCGCCCCGCGCGACTTCCGGCTGCTGCTCGGGCTGCGGCACGAGGACGGGGCGTGGAAGGTGTCGACCGTGGAGGTGGCCCCGTGACGCACGACGACGAGACCGGCACGGACCGCGCCGGTGCGGTCGCGGTGACCGACCCCGGGCCCGCCACGACCCCCGCCGCGGACGCCGGCGGGGGCGGGGACACCACCGGGACCCGTCCCGGCCGCGGTGCCCGCCTGCGCGCCGCGCTCGGCGCCGCCCGGCGCGGCCTGTCCCGGCGTCGCCGGACGCTGCTGTGGACGACGACGGTGGTCTCCGTGCTGCTGCTCGTGGCCGCGGCGGTGCTGTACGCCGCCGTCGTCCGGCCTGCGCAGCAGACCGAACAGGCCCGGGTGGACGGACTGGCGGCGGCCCGCACCGGTGTCGAGCAGGTCCTCAGCTACCAGCCGGCGTCGAAGGACGCCGACGTCGCACGCGCCCGCGGCCTGGTCACCGGCGACTTCGGACGCCAGTTCGACTCGGTGCTCGACTCCGTCGTCCGACCGGCCCTGGACCGCGGGGTGGGGACACGGACCGTCGTCACCCGGGCCGGCGTGGTGTCCGCCGACGCCGACCGGGTCACCGCCCTGCTCTACTTCACGCAGGAGGCCGCCCGCACCGGCGAGCCGCCGCGCACCACCGCGGGCCGCGCCGAGGTCACGGTCCAGCGGGTCGACGGCCGGTGGCTCGTGTCCGACCTGCGCAACTTCTAGGCGAGAAGGAGACGTGACCCCATGACGGGTGTCGAGGTGAAGGTCGAGGGACTGACGAAGTCCTTCGGTCGGGCCAACATCTGGTCGGACGTGACCCTGACGCTGCCCGCGGGCGAGGTGTCGGTGCTGCTCGGACCGTCGGGTACCGGTAAGTCGGTGTTCCTGAAGTCCCTGATCGGGCTGCTCAAGCCGGAGCGGGGGTCGATCGTGATCGAGGGCGTCGACCTGTGCAAGTGCTCGGAGTCCGAGCTGTACGAGATCCGGAAGCTGTTCGGGGTGCTGTTCCAGGACGGTGCGTTGTTCGGGTCGATGAACCTGTTCGACAACATCGCGTTCCCGTTGCGGGAGCACACGCGCAAGTCGGAGTCGGCGATCCGCGACATCGTCATGGAGAAGATCGACATGGTCGGTCTGGTCGGTGCCGAGGGCAAGCTGCCGGGTGAGATCTCGGGCGGTATGCGTAAGCGGGCGGGGCTGGCGCGGGCGTTGGTGCTGGATCCGAAGATCATTCTGTTCGACGAGCCGGACTCGGGTCTGGACCCGGTGCGGACGGCGTACCTGAACCAGCTGATCATCGATCTGAACGCGATGACGGACTCGACGTTCCTGATCGTCACCCACGACATCAACTCGGCGCAGACGGTCCCGGACAACATCGGGCTGCTCTACCGCAAGCACCTGTCGATGTTCGGTCCGCGGGAGGTGCTGCTGACCTCCGACGAGCCGGTCGTGGCGCAGTTCCTCAACGGGCGTCGCGAGGGGCCGATCGGGATGTCGGAGGAGAAGGACGCCGCCCAGGCCGCCCGGGAGATGGAGGAGGCCGGCGGTGAGCTGGAGGGGCGTCCCGAGATGAAGCCGCAGCTCGTGGCCTCGACCGGGATGCCGGACCGGCAGGCGGTGCACCGCCGCCGTGAGCGGGTCCAGGCGATGCTGCACGAGCTGCCGGAGTCGGCGCAGGAGGCGATCCGGGAGCAGTACGCCGACGCCGACGCCGCGTCCACCGACCCGTCGCGGGACGGGACGACCCGGCAGGAGGCGCGCGGGGCGGCGGACGACAACTGGCCCACCGACGTCCACCCGCGGGTCAGCGGCTGACCGCAGCCGGACAGGAGTGATGTTCCGGACATCCGGGAACGGTGGCGCCCGCACCACACCGTGACATATGAACAGTTCGTCAACCTTCGGCTGTCGCCGATCGACGAGGAGCTGCGATGTCCGTCCCCCGCCGGGTCCTGCCGGTCGCCGTCCTGTCCGCCGCGGTGCTCGCCCTGTCCGCCTGCGGCGGGCCGCCTGCCCCGGCGGCCGCGCCGGACGCGGCCGGTGCCGTCACCGAGGTCAACTGCGGGATCGAGGTGACGGTCCCGGCGCCGCCCGAGCGCATCTACGCGCTCTACCAGCCCGCGATCGAGACCGTCCACGCCCTGGGACTGTCCGACCGGCTGGTGGGCACCGCGTTCCTCGACGCGCAGGTCGTCGAGCCGTACGCCGCGGCACAGCAGGGAAAGCCCTACACCCAGGACCTGCCCCAGCGCGAGGCACTGCTCGCGGCGGAGCCGGACTTCGTGCTCGCCGGCTACAACAACGTGTTCGCCACCACCGGGGACGAGTCGATCAGCACCCGGGCCGACCTGGCGGCGCTGGGCGTCCGGACCTGGGTCAACGCACCGCTGTGCCCGTCGGCCGACGGGCTGTCCGACGAGGCCATCGACCCGGGACAGGTGTCGATGGAGACGGTCTACGCCGACCTGCGCTCGCTCGGCCGGGTCCTCGGCGCCGCGGAACGGTCCGAGGAGTTGGTCGGTGAGCTGCAGGCCAAGGTCACCGCGGTGCAGGAGCGGGTGGCGGGGGCGCCGCGGCCCCGCGTCGCGATCCTGCTCAACGACGACGACGGCAGCTACCGGGTCGCCTCGGGCATCGACTTCGGCACCCGGGTCCTCGAGATGGCCGGTGCCGAGAACGCCTTCGGCGACCTCACCGAGCGCCGGCACGTCGCGGTGTCCAAGGAGGAGCTGATCGCCCGGGACCCGGACGTCATCCTGACCTCGACCTGCTGCGACGCCGCCACCACCGTCGCCGACGGCGAGGCCGACGTGGCGCAGATCCGGGCCGACCCGGCGCTCGCCGGGAGCACGGCGGTCCGCGAGGGACGCGTGTACCCGTTCCTGTTCGCCGACCGTGCCGCCGGCATCCGGGGGCCCTACGCGGCGGAGCGGGTCGCCGACCTCGTCCATCCGGAGTGAGCCCGGCGTCCGCGGTCCGGGTCCGGTCCGCCGCGCCCTGGGCCCTGCCCGGCGCGGTGGCCGTCGTCCTCGTGGCCACGGTGCTGTCGATGAAGGTCGGGGCCCGGCCACTGACCTGGTCCGAGCTGTCGACCGGCCTGCTGCACTTCACCGGGAGCCGGACCGACTTCGTCGTCCGGCACGTCCGGCTGCCCCGCACCCTGTGCGGTCTGCTCGCGGGAGCCTGCCTCGGGCTCGCCGGCGCGGTGGCCCAGGGCATCACACGCAACCCGCTCGCCGGCCCGGACACGCTCGGGATCAACGCCGGCGCGGCGGCGGCGATGATCGCGACGATGACCGCCGGGGTCGGGTCGCTCACCGGGTACGTGTGGTTCGGCTTCCTCGGCGGGGCGTGCGCGGCGGTGGCCGTGTACGCGATCGGCGGGTCGGGCCGCGACGGCGTGACACCGGTCAAGCTCGCGCTGGCCGGTGCCGCGGTCTCCGCGCTGCTCACGGCCGTCACCTCGGCGTTCGTGCTGCTGGACCGGGACCTGTTCGCCCGCTACCGGTACTGGGTGATCGGGTCGCTGGCCCGGGCGGACCTCGCCACCGTCGGCCAGGCGCTGCCGTTCGCCCTGGTGGGGGTCGTGCTGGCGGTCGCACTGGTCCGGCGCCTCGACGCCGTCGCGCTGGGGGAGGACGCCGCGCGCGGCCTCGGCGCCCGTCCCGGCCCGACGCGGATGGCCGGTCTCGTCGCCGTCGTCGTCCTGGCGGGGACGGCGACCGCGCTGGCCGGGCCGGTCGTGTTCCTCGGGCTCGTCGCCCCGCACGCGGCGCGGGCGCTGGTCGGTGCCGCCCACCGGTGGGTGCTGCCGCTCTCGGCGCTGCTCGCGGCCGGCGTCGCGCTGCTCGCCGACGTCGTCGGCCGGGTCGTCATCGCCCCCGAGGAGGTCCATCTCGGGGTGACCGCGGCCCTGCTCGGCGGGCCCGCGTTCCTGTACCTGGTCCGGACCCGGAGGGTGGCGGCCCTGTGAGCGCGACCCTGGTCCTGCGCCGCGGGCCGGTGTCGGCCCGGATCGGCGTCCGTGGCCTGGTCCTGGGCCTCGCGACGTGGACGGCGGCGGTGGCCGTCGGGCTGGTCGCGGTCACGGTCGGGGAGTACCCGCTCCCGCTCGGGACCGTGCTCGACACCCTCGCCGGGAACGGCACCCTGATCTCCTACGACCTCGTCGTCACCCACCGGCTCCCGCGGGCGCTGACCGGGGTCCTGGTCGGCGCGGCCTTCGGCGTCGCCGGGGCCGTGCTGCAGCGGCTCGCCCACAACCCGCTGGTCAGCCCGGACGTCATCGGGATCAACGCGGGGGCGTCCGCGGGCGCCGTCGTGATGATCGTCGTGTGGGGGGCCTCGGCGGCGTGGGTGACCGGCGGTGCGCTCACCGGTGCGCTGCTCGCCGCGCTCACCGTGTACGCGGTCGCCTGGCGGGGCGGGTTCTCCGGCTACCGGCTCGTGCTGGTCGGGATCGGCGTCGCGGCGATGCTGGGCTCGGCCGCGACGTTCCTGCTGAGCCGCGCCGACGTCAACGTGGCCTACTCGGCGGCGGTCTGGCTGGTCGGCAGCCTGTCCGGCCGCTCGTGGCCGGACGTGGCGCCGGTCGCCGCGGGGCTGTGCCTGCTGCTGCCCGTCGTGCTCGCCGCGGCCCGCCGGCTCCAGGTCCTGGAGCTGGGGGACGACCTGGCGAGGTCGCTGTCCCCCCGCGCGGGGCGGGCCCGCACCGTGATGCTGGCCGCGGCGGTGGGGCTGTCCGCGCTGGCGACGGCGTCGGCCGGGCCGGTCGGGTTCGTCGCGCTGGTCGCGCCGCAGATCGTGCGCAGGGTGCTCCGGGAACGCAGCCCCGGCCTGCTCGCCTCGGCCGGGACGGGCGCGCTCGTGGTCGTCGTCGCCGATCTCGCGGCCCGGACCGTGTTCGCGCCGCGGGAGCTGCCGGTCGGGGTCGTCACCGCCGTCGTCGGGGCGCCCGTACTCATCGCGCTGCTGGTGCGCGCCAACCGGATCGGAGCGAGCGGATGACCCTGTCCGGTGAACGGCTGACCCTCGGCCACCACCCGGGGCAGGTCGTGATCGACGACCAGTCCGTGACCGTCCCGGCGTCGCGGATCACCGTGATCGTCGGGCCCAACGCCTCGGGCAAGTCCACCCTGCTGCGGGGGCTCGCCGGTCTGCTGCGGCCCGCCGCGGGACGTGTCCTGCTCGACGGCGCCGAGATCGCGCGGCTCCCGGCGACCGACCTGGCCCGCCGGCTCGGGGTGCTCCCGCAGCAGCCGACGACCCCGGACGGCATCACCGTCGCCGACCTCGTCGGACGCGGGCGCCATCCCCACCAGCGCTGGTTCCGGCAGTGGTCGGCCGAGGACGAGGCCGCCGTCTCCGGCGCGCTCGCGGCGACCGGCCTGACCGGGCTGGCCGACCGGCCGGTCGCCGAGCTCTCCGGCGGGCAGCGGCAGCGGGCCTGGATCGCGCTGGTCCTGGCCCAGGGGCCCGGGACGATGCTGCTCGACGAGCCGACCACCTTCCTCGACCTCGCCCACCAGCTCGACGTGCTCGACCTGCTGCGCGTGGTCAACGCCGAGCAGGGCCGCACCGTCGTGATGGTGCTGCACGACCTGGAGCTCGCCGCCCGCTACGCCGACCACCTGATCGCCGTGCGCGACGGGCGGATCGTCGCGGAGGGGGTGCCGTCCGCCGTCGTGACCGAGGAGCTCGTCTCCTCGGTGTTCGGGGTGGACGCGCTGGTGATGCCGGACCCGCTCACCGGGACCCCGCTGGTCCTTCCCCGCCCGGGAGGCCGCCGCTCCTGAGCCGGGTCTTCGCACCCTTCGCAGATCGGCCCGGCTACCCGGTTCGGATTCACCACGTACACGTCCTGGCCCCCCACCTCCCCGCTGCGCGAGTGTCGGTCCCACGGCCGACCGGCCGTTCACGAGGAGGAGCCCGCATGACCGTCGACCACAAGGTCCGGGTGCACCGCAGCGAGGAGAACCTCGCCCGCACCGACCAGCTCGCCTGGAAGATCGCGGAGGTGGCCGCCGACCCGGTCGCCCCGCCCGCCGAGGTCGCCGACATGGTCGTGAACCGGCTCGTCGACAACGCCGGTGTGGCGACGGCGTCGCTGGACCGCGGCCCGGTCGTCGCCGCCCGGGCGCAGGCGCTGCGGCACGCGGCGGCCGCGGACCGTGCGGGCTCGGTCGTGTTCGGCACCCGGGAGCGGGTCTCGCCGGAGTGGGCGGCATGGGCGAACGGCGTCGCGGTGCGGGAGCTGGACTTCCACGACACGTTCCTGGCGGCCGACTACTCCCACCCCGGGGACAACATCCCGCCGCTGCTGGCCGTCGCCCAGCACACCGGTGCCGACGGCGCCGCGCTCACCCGGGCGATCGCGGTCGCCTACGAGGTGCAGGTCGCGCTCGTCACCGGGATCTGCCTGCACCAGCACAAGATCGACCACGTCGCCCACCTCGGCCCCTCGGTCGCCGCGGGCATCGGCGCGCTGCTCGACCTGCCGACCGAGGTCACCTACCAGGCCGTGCAGCAGGCCCTGCACACGACGACCGCCACCCGGCAGTCGCGCAAGGGCGAGATCTCGTCGTGGAAGGCGTTCGCCCCCGCCTTCGCGGGCAAGGTCGCCATCGAGGCCGTCGACCGGGCGATGCTCGGGGAGGGCGCGCCGTCGCCGATCTACGAGGGCGAGGACGGCGTGATCGCCTGGCTGCTCGACGGCCCGGACGCCGGCTACACGGTGCCGCTCCCGGCGCCGGGCGAGGCGCCGCAGGCGATCCTGCAGACCTACACCAAGGAGCACTCCGCCGAGTACCAGAGCCAGGCGCTGATCGACCTGGCCCGCCGGCTCGGCCCGCGGCTGCGCGAGGCCGGTGGCCCGGACGCGGTGCGCAGCATCGTCATCCACACCAGCCACCACACCCACTACGTGATCGGCTCCGGCTCCGGGGACCCGCAGAAGTACGATCCGCAGGCGTCCCGGGAGACCCTGGACCACTCGATCCCCTACATCGTCGCGGTCGCGCTGCTCGACGGCGGCTTCCACCACGAGCGCTCCTACCCGCCGCACCGTGCCGCCGACGGCGAGCTGGTCCGCCTGTGGCACGCGATCTCGACCGTCGAGGATCCGGAGTGGACCCGCCGCTACCACTCCCACGACCCCGCGGAGAAGGCGTTCGGCGGCCGGGTGGAGATCACCCTCACCGACGGGTCGACCCTGGTCGACGAGATCGCCGTCGCCGACGCGCACCCGCTCGGCGCCCGCCCGTTCGGCCGCGAGCAGTACGTCGGCAAGTTCCGCGACCTGGCCCGCGACACCGTCGACCGCGTCGAGCAGGACCGCTTCCTCGACCACGCCCTGCGGCTGCCCGAGCTGGACGCGGGCGAGCTGGGGGAGCTGACCGTCGTCCCGGTGTCGCTCGCGGGCGCCCCGGGCCGCGGGGTGTTCTGATGCTCGGCACGACCACCACCGCGCACGGGCGCCGGGTGGCGTTCCGCGAGGCGCTGGCGAGCGGGCGGCTGCTGCAGTTCCCCGGGGCGTTCAACGCGCTGTCGGCGATGCTCGTCGCCGACCAGGGCTTCGACGGCGCCTACGTCTCCGGTGCGGTGCTGTCGGCGGAGCTGGGGCTGCCCGACGTCGGGCTGACGACGGCCACCGAGGTCGCCGCCCGGGCCGCGACGATCGCCCGGCAGACCGACCTGCCGACCCTCGTCGACGCCGACACCGGCTGGGGCGGCCCGGCGTGCGTCGCGCGCACCGTGCAGTCCTTCGAGGACGCCGGCGTCTCCGGCCTGCACCTGGAGGACCAGGTCGACCCGAAGCGCTGCGGCCACCTCGCGGGCAAGGAGCTCGTGTCCACCGAGGACATGTGCACCCGGATCCGGGCCGCCGTGCGGGGCCGCCGCGACGACGCCCTCGTGCTCTGCGCGCGCACCGACGCCCGCGCCGTCGAGGGGCTCGACGCCGCCGTCGCCCGTGCCCGGTCCTACGTGGACGCCGGCGCGGACATGGTGTTCGTCGAGGCGCTGACCTCGGAGAGCGAGTACGCGGCGTTCCGCGACGCGCTCGACGTCCCGCTGCTGGCGAACATGACCGAGTTCGGCAGGAGCCCGCTGCTCACGGCGGACACCCTGGCCCGGCTCGGGATGAACGTCGTCATCTACCCGGTGACCCTGCTGCGTCTGGCCATGGGCGCCGCCGAGGCCGGGCTCGCCGAGATCCGGCGCACCGGCACCCAGTCCGGCGTCGTCGACCGGATGCAGACCCGCGCACGCCTCTACGAGCTGCTCGGCTACGACGAGTACGCGGCCTTCGACGCCCGCCTCGCCGGATATCAGGAGGAGGACCCCGCATGACCGTCATCGACACCCCGCCCGAGGTCCGCAAGGGACTGGCCGGCGTCGTCGCCGACACCACGGCGATCTCGAAGGTCGACGCCGACACGAACTCGCTGCTCTACCGCGGCTACCCGGTGCAGGACCTCTGCGCGCACCGCGGCTTCCTCGACGTCGCCCACCTGCTGTGGCACGGCGAGCTGCCCGACCCGGCGGCGCTGGCCCGGCTGGAGGCGCAGGAGCGGGCACTGCGCCCGATCGACCGCAGCCTGCAGGCGCTGCTGCTGTCGACGCCCACCACCTGCCACCCGATGGACACCCTGCGCACCGCGGTGAGCTGGCTCGGCTCCGAGGACGCCCAGGAGGACGACCCGACCGCCGACGCGCAGAAGTCGCTGCGGCTGCTGGCCGCACTGCCGACCGTCGTCGCGATCGACCAGCGGCGCCGGCGCGGACTGGACCCGATCGCGCCCGACCCGGACCTGGGCTACGCGGCGAACTTCTTCCGGATGACCTTCGGGGAGGTCCCGGAACCGGAGGTCGTCCGGGCATTCGAGGTCTCGATGATCCTCTACGCCGAGCACAGCTTCAACGCCTCCACGTTCACCGCGCGCGTGGTGACCTCGACGCTGTCGGACCTCTACAGCGCCGTCGTCGCCGGGATCGGTGCGCTCAAGGGGCCGTTGCACGGCGGCGCGAACGAGGCCGTGATGCACATGCTCGCCGGGATCGACGGCCCGGACGCCGCGCAGGCGTGGCTGGCCGACGCGCTCGCGCAGAAGAAGAAGATCATGGGCTTCGGGCACCGCGTCTACAAGCGCGGCGACTCGCGGGTGCCGACCCTGCAGGCGGCGCTGGAACAGGTCGTCGAGCTCCGCGGCGCCGGCACGCTGCTGGCCACCCACTCGGCGCTGGCCGCGGCGATGCTGCGGGAGAAGGGCCTGCACCCCAACCTCGACTATCCGGCGGGCCCGCTCTACCACCTGATGGGGTTCGACATCCCGATGTTCACGCCGCTGTTCGTGATGTCGCGGATCACCGGGTGGACCGCCCACATCTCCGAGCAGCTGGCCGCGAACTCGCTGATCCGCCCGCTCGCGGCGTACGAGGGCGCCGCCCGCCGCGAGGTGCCCGGCCCGGCCTGACCCGGTGCCGTCCCGCCACCGGCCGACCGCCGGTTCCCCGCACCCCGGCCCGCCCGTCGATCACGGGCGGGCCGGGGTGCCGTCGCCCGGAAGGTGCCCATGAGCCTCCACCCGACCGCCCCGACCGAGTACCCGGTGGACCCACCGGGGGTGCGACTGACCCGTGACGGCCCGTACGTCGCCGTCCTCACCCTGGACCATCCGCCCGCCAACGCGCTCTCCGCCCCGGTACGGGCGGCGGTCGGGCGCGCGCTCGACGCGGTGGAGGCCGACACCGCGGTCCGGGCGCTCGTCCTCACCGGGGTCGGCCACTTCAGTGCGGGCGGGCACCTCGGCGAGGAACGACGGGCCCGCGACGACGGCACCTCCGCGGACTTCCTGGACGGGGTCCTGCGGCTCACCGACCGGATCGAGGAGTTGCGGGTCCCGGTGGTCGCCGCCGTCACCGGGGGAGCGGTCGGCGGTGGGCTCGAGCTCGCGCTGGCCTGCGACATCCGCGTCGCGGCCGACGACGCGTTCTTCGTCGCGGCGGGCGTGAACGTCGGGCTGATCATGAGCGTCTGGCGGCTGCCGCGGCTCATCGGTCTCGGTCCGGCCCGGGAGATGCTGCTGACCGGGGAGCGCTGCGACGCGGCGACCGCGCTGCGGACCGGGCTGGTCGGCACGGTCGTCCCGGCGCGTGACCTGCTGCGGACCGCGTGCGGGCGCGCGCACCGGATCGCCACGCGGGCACCGCTGGCGGTCGAGGCGACCAAGGCCGCGGTCGGCCGTGCGCACGACCTCGACGCCGACGGCGCCCGCGCGCTGCAGGCCTCGCACTTCACCCGGCTGGCCGCGACCCGCGACCACGAGCACGCGGTCTGCGGCGTCCTGAACCGCCACCCCGTGGAGTTCGGCAGGCGCTGACCCCGCTGCTCCGGCCGCTCAGCCGCCGGTCGACACCGGATAGGGCACGAAGGTGCTGCGGTCCTCCAGGATCTGGGTCGCGTGGTCGAGCCGCGGGAAGGCCCGCTGGGGGCAGCGGGTCCGGCTGCAGACCCGGCACCCCGCGCCGATCGGGGTGGCCGCCGCGGGGTTGTCGAGGTCGAGCCCGTCGGAGTAGACGAGCCGGTGGGCATGGCGCAGCTCGCAGCCCAACGCGATCGCGAACGTCTTGCCCGGCCGCCCCCAGCGGCGCTGCGAGCCGGTGACGGTGCGCGCGACCCAGAGGTAGCGGGCGTCGTCGGGCATGGCCGCGACCTGCACGTCGATCTCGCCGGGGGAGGCGAAGGCGCGGTAGACGTTCCACAGCGGACACGTCCCGCCGCCGCGGGAGAAGTGGAAGCCGGTCGCGGACTGGCGCTTGGACATGTTCCCCGCCCGGTCCACCCGCACGAACGAGAACGGGACCCCGGGCTCCGACGGGCGCTGCAGCGTCGACAGCCGGTGCGCGATCGTCTCGAAGCCCTGTCCGAAGTGGTCGGACAGGCGCTCGATGTCGTAGCGGAAGGTCTCCGCCGTCGTGCGGAACTCGCCGTAGGGCAGGGTCAGGGCGGCGGCGAAGTACCGGGCCAGGCCGATCCGGGTGAGCGTGTGGGTGTCGGCGTCGACGGGCTCCTGCGCGGCGAGGCCCTCGATCGTGTCGTCGTGTTCCAGCAGGGCGAGCTGGGTCGCCATCCGGAACGCCTGCTGCCCGGCGCGCAGCGTGGGCGAGAGCCGCAGCACCCGGTCGACGGGGTCGTAGCGGTGCAGCTCGCCGGCGCCGCCGCGGTCGTCCTCCAGCCCGGCGATGCCGACGCCGTGCATGCTGCGCAGCCGTTCCGCCAGCGCGCGCCGCACCTCGCCGCGCCGGACCCCGATCCCGGTGGCCAGGGTCTCGGCGGCGTCGTCGAGCTCGGCGACGTGGTTGCGGCGCCGGTAGAAGTAGTCGCGCACCTGCTCGTGCGGGGACGCCGACCGGACCCGGTCGCTGCCGTCGCGCGGGCCGTCGGCCGCCGCGGCCAGGTGCTCGTCGGCGCGCCGCCAGCGCCGGTAGAGCTCCAGCACCGCGTCGGCGGCCGAGGGCAGCTCCGCGGCCAGCCGTTCGATCTGGCCCACCGGGACCGACCCGGCGGCCGAGGTGGTCTCGGCGAACACCTCGTGCAGCTCGGCGACGAGACGCTCGGGCCGCCGGGCCGCGAAGAACGCCGCGTCGACGCCGAACACCTCGGTGATCCGTAGCAGGACCGGCACCGTCAGCGGGCGCGAGCCGTGCTCGATCTGGTTGAGGTAGCTGGGCGAGATCTCCAGGTTGCGGGCCAGCTGGGCCTGGCTCATCGAGCGGGTCTCGCGCAGCGCGCGCAACCGGGTCCCCGGGATGCCTGAGGTCGCCATGCTGCGGACTGTAGCCGAGGACACCCTTCGCAACCTTCGCAGAATCCGGCCGGAAGATGCGCAGGAGTTGGCAGGTCGCCACCGTCGCCGGACCCCGGTCCCGGCTCCGATGCTGGTCGCGCTCCGTTCGAGAGATCGCCACACCCTCCGGTCACCACCGGCCGGGCCGTGAGCGCGGACACGGACGAGACCTTCGCAGAGGAGCACGACATGACCGGGACCCATCGCCAGGAGCGGATCGACGAGCTGGAGCGGCAGTGGGCGCAGGACCCGCGCTGGGCCGGGACCACCCGCGGGCACTCCGCACAGGAGGTGGTGGCGCTGGCCGGCAGCGTCCGCGAGGAGCACACCCTGGCCCGTCTGGGCTCCGAGCGGCTGTGGCGGCTGCTGCACGAGCGCGACTACGTGCACGCACTCGGCGCGCTGACCGGCAACCAGGCGGTGCAGAGCGTGCGCGCCGGGTTGGAGGCGATCTACCTGTCCGGCTGGCAGGTGGCGGCCGACGCCAACCTGGCCGGGCAGACCTACCCCGACCAGAGCCTCTACCCGGCGAACTCGGTGCCGTCGGTGGTGCGCCGGATCAACAACGCGCTGCTGCGGGCCGACCAGATCAGCACCCTGGAGGGCCGTGCCGCCGCCGACGGCGGGGACGACCCGCACTGGCTGGTGCCGATCGTCGCCGACGCCGAGGCGGGCTTCGGCGGTCCGCTCAACGCCTTCGAGCTGATGCGGGCCATGATCGCCGCCGGGGCGGCGGGCGTGCACTTGGAGGACCAGCTCGCGTCGGAGAAGAAGTGCGGGCACCTGGGCGGGAAGGTGCTGGTCCCGACCTCGCAGCACGTCCGCACGCTGAACGCGGCGCGGCTCGCGGCCGACATCGCCGACGTGCCGTCGGTGATCGTCGCCCGGACCGACGCCCAGGCCGCCAACCTGATCACCTCCGACGTCGATGAGCGTGACCGGCCCTACCTCACCGGCGAGCGCACCGCGGAGGGCTTCCACCGGGTCACCGGCGGCATCGAGCCCTGCATCACCCGCGGTCTGGCCTACGCGCCGTACTCCGACCTGCTGTGGATGGAGACCTCGGTGCCGGACCTGGAGCTGGCGCGCAAGTACGCCGAGGCGATCAAGGGCCAGTTCCCGGACCAGCTGCTCGCCTACAACTGCTCGCCGTCGTTCAACTGGCGCAAGCACCTCGACGACGACACGATCGCCCGCTTCCAGCGTGAGCTGGGCGCGATGGGCTACGCGTTCCAGTTCATCACCCTCGCCGGCTTCCACGCGCTCAACCACTCGATGTTCGACCTGGCCAAGGGCTACGCCGCGAACGGCATGACCTCCTACGTGGCGCTGCAGGAGCGTGAGTTCGCCGCCGAGGCCGACGGCTACACCGCGATCAAGCACCAGCGCGAGGTCGGCACCGGCTGGTTCGACGCGGTCTCCACCGCGGTCAACCCGGAGTCGTCGACGACGGCGCTGGCCGGGTCCACCGAGTCCGAGCAGTTCCACGGCTGAACGGGTGCGCTGATGCTGCAGACCGACGTCCCCCCGGTCCGCAGGCGGACCGGGCTGCGCGCGGCGCTCGGCCGTGCCCGGCCGGGGGCGCGACCGCTGCGCTTCCAGACCGTCACCACCACCGCGGCCGCGCGTCAGGTCGCCGCACTCGGCCTCGACGGCGTCCACGTGACGGCGGCGACCGCGGGCATGGAGGAGCCGGTCGCGCTGACCGCGCGGATCGTGCGGGCCACCCCGCTGCCGGTCCTCGTGGACCTGGGCGGTGACGGCGACGCCGACGACGTCGCCCGGTTCGAGTCCGCCGGCGCGTCCGGTGTGCACCTCGACGACACCGATCCCGCCGACCACGCGGCCGACGACGTCGCGGCCCGGGTCCGCGCCGCCGTGCGGGTCCGCCACGACCCGGACCTCCTGATCGGGGTCCGCACCACCGCCGGCGCCGCCGGCGGCCTGATCGAGACCATCGACCGTGCCCGCGCCTGTGTCGGCGCCGGTGCGGACGTGATCGTCGTCGAGGCGCCCGTGTCGCGGACCGCGTACACGGTCCTGCGCGAGGCCCTCGCCGTCCCGCTGCTCGTGACCGCGACCACGGTCACCGGCGGCGACCCGACCCCCGTCCTGCTGCCCACCGTCACGCAGCTCGCCGCCCTCGGCATGGACGTCGTGATCCACCCCGTCACCGGCCCGCGGGCCCCGGCCGCCACCGACCGTGGCCGCCGGGACCCGCGCGACGCAGGAACACCACGAGGTCCCGCCGGCGCGCTCCCGCCCGGAGCCCACGGCGGCGACCGCACCCGGGACCGCGCCGCGGCTCCCGCCGGAGGAGGACACCGATGACCGAGAACCCGAGGGACACCCACGTCCGGCGCGGCCTGGTGGGGGTCGTCGCCGACACGACGTCGATCTCCGACGTCGACCCCTGCCGCAACGTGCTGCTCTACCGCGGCTACCCGGCGCCCGGGCTGACCGAGCGCCACACCTTCCTCGACGTGGCGCACCTGCTGTGGACCGGCGAGCTGCCGGACGCGGCGGAGCTCGCCGCGCTGGAGCGTCGCGAACGGTCGCTGCGGGCGCTGGACCCCGCGTGCGAGGCGATGCTGCTGTCGCTGCCGACCGACTGCCACCCGATGGACGTGCTGCGCACCGCCGTGAGCCGGATCGGCGCCGCCGACCCCGCGACGGCGGACCGCTCCACCGACGCGAGTGCGGACAAGGCCGTGGAGCTGCTCGCGGTGCTGCCGACGGTCGTCGCGCTGGACCAGCGGCGTCGCCGCGGCCTGGACCCCATCCCACCGGACCCCGGCCTCGGCCACGCCGAGAACGTGTTCCACATGACCTTCGGGGAGGTCCCCGAACCGGAGGTCGTGCGGGCGTTCGAGATCGCCATGATCCTCTACGCCGACCACGGCTTCAGCGCCTCCACCTTCGCCGCCCGGACCGTCACCTCCACCCGGTCGGACCTCTACAGCGCGGTCGTCGCCGCGCTCGGAGCGCTCAAGGGCGAGCTGCACGGCGGGGCGAACGAGGCCGTGATGACCCAGTTCGCCGAGATCGGCGACCCCGACCACGTCGACGACTGGCTGGCCGCCCGGCTCGAGGCCGGCGAGCGGGTGATGGGCTTCGGGCACCGGGTCTACAAGCGCGGCGACTCGCGGGTGCCCGCGCTGCACGCGCAGATGCGACGGGTCGCGGAGATGCGCGGCGGCCGGGACCTGATGGCGCACTACGAGGTCCTCGCCGGCGCGATGCTCCGCGAGAAGGGGCTGCGCCCCAACCTCGACTACGCGGCGGGTCCGCTGTTCCACCTCATGGGGTTCGACACCCCGCTGTTCACCGCGCTGTTCGCGATGTCGCGGATCAGCGGCTGGACCGCGCACGTGATCGAACAGGCCGCACACAACGTCCTGATCCGTCCCGTCGCGCAGTACGACGGGAAGTCCCGGCGGGAGGTGGACGCCATTCGATGACACCCTGAATACGCGTCAGAGAACCGGACGGGTCCGATGCCCAGTCCGGTTCTCGGCATGCCTGGAGTTCGACGAAAGATGGTGTTCCGGAACACATCCACGCAGGTGGTGGACATAGATGGACGTCCGACTTTATGGTCGTGGGGCCAAGGCGGACGCTGTCGCGGACGCCGTTCCGGCTCCTTTTCCATCTCGTCGAACGGGGCACTCCCATGTCCGAGGTCATCGACCATTTCGTTTCCGGAAAACCGTGGACGGGTGCGTCCGCGCGATTCTCCGACGTCTTCGACCCCAACCACGGAACCGTCCGTAGCCGGGTCCGGCTCGCCGGTGCGGGCGACGTCGACGACGTCGTGCGCACCGCGGTGGCCGCGCAGCGGGAGTGGGCGGCGTGGAACCCCCAGCGCCGGGCGCGGGTCCTGCTCCGCTTCCTGGCGCTGGCGAACGCCCACGCCGACGAGCTGGCCGCGCTCCTGTCCTCCGAGCACGGCAAGACGCTCCCCGACGCCCGCGGCGACCTGCAGCGCGGGCTCGAGGTCGTCGAGTTCGCCGCCGGGGCCCCGCACCTGCTCAAGGGGGAGTACTCCACCGACGCCGGACCGGGCATCGACGTCTACTCGATGCGCCAGCCGCTCGGCGTGGTCGCGGCGATCACGCCGTTCAACTTCCCCGCCATGATCCCGCTGTGGAAGGCGGCACCCGCGCTGGCCTGCGGCAACGCGGTGATCCTCAAGCCGTCCGAGCGCGACCCGTCGGTGCCGGTCCGGATCGCCGAGCTCTTCGCCGAGGCCGGGCTTCCCCCGGGCGTGCTCAACGTCGTGCACGGTGACCGCGAGGCCGTCGACGCCCTGCTGGTGCACCCCGACGTCGCCGCCGTCGGGTTCGTCGGATCCACCCCGATCGCCCGGCACGTGTACGCGACCGCCACCGCGCACGGCAAGCGCGCGCAGTGCTTCGGCGGGGCGAAGAACCACCTCGTCGTGCTGCCCGACGCCGACCTCGACCAGGCCGCCGACGCGCTGTCCGGCGCCGCGTTCGGCTCGGCCGGGCAGCGCTGCATGGCGATCTCGGTGGCGGTCCCGGTGGGGGAGGAGACCGCCGACCGGCTCGTCGCCAAGCTCGCCGAGCGTGCCCGTGGCCTGGTCCTGGGCCGCTCGGACTCCGAGACCGCGGACCTCGGGCCGCTGGTCGGGGCCGACGCGGTCGAGCGGGTCACCGGCGCGATCGACGCGGGCGTCGACGAGGGCGCGGAGCTCGTCGTCGACGGGCGCGGGGTGCCCGCACCGGAGGGCGCCGAGGGCGGCTGGTTCGTCGGCGGGACGCTGTTCGACCGGGTCACCACCGACATGGGCCTCTACCGCGACGAGATCTTCGGCCCGGTGCTGTCGGTGGTCCGGGCTGCCGACTACGCCGAGGCGCTGCGGATCGCGAACTCCCACGAGTACGGCAACGGCGTCGCGATCTTCACCCGCGACGGCGACGCCGCCCGCGACTTCGCGGCGAAGGTCGAGACCGGCATGGTCGGCGTCAACGTGCCGATCCCGGTCCCGATCGCCTACCACACCTTCGGTGGCTGGAAGGCCTCCGGATTCGGCGACCTCAACCAGCACGGCCCGGACGCGTTCCGCTTCTACACCCGCACCAAGACCGTCACCTCGCGCTGGCCCTCCGGGATCAAGGACGGCGCCTCCTTCGTGATCCCGACGATGTCGTGACCGCCCGGTACGCCGAGACCGCCGAGCTGACCGACCTCCAGCGGGACCTCGTCGCCACGGCCGAGACCTTCGCCGCCGAGCGCCTCGCGCCGCACGCGGTGGCGTGGGACCGCGACAAGCACTTCCCGGTCGACGTGCTCCGCGAGGCCGCGAAGCTGGGCATGGCCGCGCTGTACGTCGCGGAGGACCACGGCGGGACGGGACTGTCCCGGCTGGACGCCGCGCTGGTGTTCGAGGCGCTGGCCACCGGCTGCCCGTCGCTGGCCGGGTACCTGTCGATCCACAACATGGTCACCGGCATGGTCGACCGGCACGGCACCGCCGCCCAGCGCGAGCGGTACCTGCCCGCGCTGTGCGCGATGGACGAGCTCGCCTCCTACTGCCTCACCGAACCCGACGCCGGCTCCGACGCCGCGGCCCTGCGCACCACCGCCGTCCGCGACGGCGACGACTGGGTCCTCGACGGCGTCAAGCAGTTCATCTCCGGTGCGGGCACCTCCGACCGCTACCTGGTGTTCGCCCGCACCGGCGGGCCCGGCGCCGCCGGCATCAGCGCGTTCCTCGTCGCCCGCGACCTGCTCGCGTTCGGCCCGGACGAGCCCAAGATGGGGTGGAACGCCCAGCCCACCCGGCAGGTCGTGCTGCGCGGGGTGCGGGTGTCCGACGACGACCGGCTCGGGGCCGAGGGCGAGGGCTTCCGGATCGCGATGGGCGGGCTCGACGGCGGCCGGCTCAACATCGGCGCCTGCTCGCTCGGCGGGGCTCGCGCCGCGCTGGACCGGGCCGTCGCCCACCTCACCGACCGCACCGCGTTCGGGGCGCCGCTCGCGCGGCGCCAGGGGCTGCGGTTCCGGGTCGCCGACGCCCACACCGAGCTCACCGCGGCCCGGCTGCTGCTGCACCGCGCGGCCCGGGCCCTCGACGCGGACGAACCCGGGGCGACCCGGCTCTGCGCCATGGCCAAGCGGCTGGCCACCGACACCGGCCACGACGTCGCCGACACCGCCCTGCAGCTGCACGGCGGCTACGGCTACCTCGCCGAGTACGGCATCGAGAAGATCGTGCGGGACCTGCGCGTGCACCGGATCCTCGAAGGCACCAACGAGGTGATGCGCGTGATCGTCTCCCGCGGACTGATGGGAGCGGACCAGTGACCACCTGCGGCGACGTGCGCCTCACCCGCACCGGCCGGATCGGGCACATCGAGCTCGACCGGCCCCGGGCGATCAACGCCCTGACCCACGACATGGTCCGCGCGATCGCCGCGGCCCTCGACGACTGGGAGCACGACGACGGGATCGGCGCCGTGCTGCTGACCGGCGCGGGCGAGCGCGGCCTGTGCGCGGGCGGCGACATCCGCGCCATCCACGACGACGCGCGGGCCGGCGGCACCGCGACCCGGGACTTCTGGCGCGACGAGTACCGGCTGAACGCCCGGATCGCCCGCTACCCGCGGCCGTTCGTGGCGGTCATGGACGGGCTCGTCATGGGCGGCGGGGTCGGGGTCTCGGCCCACGCGAGCCACCGGATCGTCACCGAACGCACGCAGATCGCCATGCCCGAGACCGGGATCGGGTTCGTCCCGGACGTCGGGGGCACCTGGCTGCTCGGCCGTGCCTCCGGTGAGCTCGGCACGCACGCCGCGCTGACCGGGTGCCGGCTCGGCCCGGGCGACGCCCTGGCCATGGGCCTGGCCGACTGGTACCTGCCGACCGACACCGTCCCGGCGCTGCTCGCCGCGCTCGGCGACGTCCGGGTGACCGGCACCGCGTTCGACGAGCACCTCGGGCACCTGCTCCAGCACCTCGCCGCCCCCGAGCCCGAGGCCGGGCTCGGCGCGTCGCGCTGGTGGATCGACCGCTGCTACGCCGACGGCACCGCCGAGCAGATCGTCGCCCGGCTCTCGGCGTCCGGCGTGCCCGACGCCGAGGACACCGCCAAGACGATCGGGCAGCGCTCGCCGTCGTGCGTGAAGGTCGCGCTGGAGTCGGTCCGCCGGGCGCGCCGGCTCCCGTCGCTGGAGCACGCGCTCGACCAGGAGTTCCGGGTGTCGCTGCGCTGCCTCACCGAACCGGACATGGTCGAGGGGATCCGCGCGCAGGTCGTCGACAAGGACCGCAACCCGCGCTGGAACCCACCGGTGCTCGAACAGGTCGACGACACCCTGGTGGACGGCTATTTCGCGCCGCTCACCGACACCGACGAGCTGGGACTGGGGGAGGACCGATGAGCCGGATCGCCGTCGTCGGACTGGGGAACAT
Source organism: Pseudonocardia sp. ICBG162 (assembly GCF_020496225.1). Taxonomy (NCBI): domain Bacteria; kingdom Bacillati; phylum Actinomycetota; class Actinomycetes; order Pseudonocardiales; family Pseudonocardiaceae; genus Pseudonocardia; species Pseudonocardia sp. ICBG162. The sequence continues at coordinate 778,798 of NZ_JAHLJD010000017.1, read as the reverse complement.
GGGCGGCCCGATGGCCGCCAACCTGGTCGCCGCCGGGCACGAGGTCACCGGGTACGACCCGGCCCCGGCGGCCCGCGACACCGCGGCCGCCGCCGGGGTGACGGTGCACCCCACCGGCCCCGACGCCGTCCGCGACGCCGAGGTGGTGATCACCATGCTGCCCACCGGCGGGCACGTGCTGGCCGTCCACGACGAGCTGCTCCCGGCCGCACCGGACGGTGCGCTGTTCGTGGACTGCTCGACCATCGACGTCGCCTCCGCCCGGGCGGCCCACGCGCGGGCCGCCGCGACCGGGCACCCGTCGGTCGACGCCCCCGTCTCGGGCGGCGTCGTGGGTGCGGAGGCCGGGACGCTCACCTTCATGGTGGGCGGCGAGCAGGCCGCCGTCGACGCGGCGGGGCCGGTCCTCGCCGTGCTCGGGAAGCGCACCGTCCACTGCGGAGGGCCGAGCGCGGGCCAGGTCGCGAAGATGTGCAACAACATGGTGCTCGGCGCGTCGATGGTGGTGGTCGCCGAGGCGTTCGTGCTGGCCGAGCGCCTCGGGCTGGAACCGCAGGCCCTCTACGACGTCCTGTCCACCTCGTCCGGCCGGTGCTGGGCGGTCGACACCAACTGCCCCGTGCCCGGTCCGGTGCCCACCAGCCCGGCCAACCGGGACTTCACCGGCGGGTTCGCCGCCCAGCTCATGCTCAAGGACCTGCGGCTCGCCGACGCCGCGGCCGCCGAGGCCGGCGTCGACACCGCGGTCGGCAGGCGCGCCACCGAGCGCTACGCCGAGTTCACCGCGCGCGACCCGCGCACCCAGGACTTCTCGGCGATCATCACCGACATCCGGAGGGACCAGTCGTGACCGGGTACACCACCATCGTCGTCAGCACCCCGGCCGAGGGGGTCGGGCTGGTCCGGCTGGACCGGCCGAAGGCGCTCAACGCGCTGAACCAGGAGCTCATGCACGAGGTGATCACCGCCGTGCGGGCCTTCGACGCCGACCCGGCCGTCGGTGCGGTGGTGATCACCGGCTCGGACCGGGCGTTCGCCGCCGGGGCCGACATCGCCGAGATGGCCGGGCTGTCGCACGCCGAGGTCGTCGCGACCGACCTGTTCGCCGGCTGGGACGGCCTGACCGGGCTGCGCACCCCGCTCGTCGCGGCCGTCTCCGGGCACGCACTCGGCGGCGGCTGCGAGCTCGCGATGCTGTGCGACGTGCTGGTCGCCGCCGACACCGCCCGGTTCGGGCAGCCCGAGATCCGGCTCGGGGTCATCCCCGGGATCGGCGGCTCGCAACGGCTCACCCGCGCGGTGGGCCGGGCCAAGGCGATGGACCTGTGCCTCACCGGGCGCACCATGGACGCCGCGGAGGCCGAGCGGTCCGGCCTGGTCAGCCGGGTGGTCCCGGCGGACACCCTGCTCGACGAGGCCCTCGCCGTCGCGTCCACGATCGCGGGGATGTCGCGGACGGCCACCGCCGCGGCGAAGGAGGCCGTGGCCGTCGCGCTGGAGACCTCGCTGGCCGAGGGGCTGCGGTTCGAGCGCCGGACCTTCCACGCGCTGTTCGCCACGCCGGACCGGGCGGAGGGGATGGCGGCCTTCCTGGAGAAGCGGCCTGCGGTGTTCAGCCGTCCGGAGCGCCCGGGGGCAGCGCCGGATCGGCCTTGAGCGCGACCCCGGACAGCTTCAGCCGCCGGGCCTCGCTCATCAGCAGGGCGAGGGTGGTCGCGGCGGCGGCGTAGCCGGTGCCGTGCGGCGGGCGGACGTTGGAGATGCAGTTGCGCTCGGAGTCGCGGCGGCCCCGGTGGGCGTCGTAGGTGAAGTACAGCCCGAGCGAGTCGACCGAGCTCATCCCCGGCCGCTCCCCGACGAGCACGACGACGTGCCGCGCCCCGACCGCGGTCGCGATCTCGTCGCCGAGCGCGACCCGGGCCTGGGTGGCGACGACGACCGGCGCCACCCGCCACCCGTCGAGCCGGTCGAGGATCTCGGCCAGCATCCCGGGGGCGTGCTCGGCGACCGCGCGGGGCGAGAGCCCGTCGGCGACGACGAGCACCACGTCGTGCTCCCCGCGCGGCAGGTCCGTGCCGTCGGCGAGGCGGCGGCCCAGGTCGGGCCGGGTCAGGTACTCGGTGCGGTCGGCCGGGGCCCCGGCGGCGCGCAGCGTGTCCACCCCGAGCGCGGCGATCCGGTCGGCGAGCGCGTCGACGTCGAGCGGGGTGTGCACGGCGTCGCGAGCCGCGGCGTGCGCCGCCCGCAGCTCCAGCAGCCGCGCGGTCGGCAGCGCGTCCCCGGCCCGGCCGAGCGCGACCCGCGCCCGGGTGGAGGCCCGCAGCAGCTCCAGCGGGTCGGACCCGCTCACCGCACACCCGCCGTGAGCGCCCGGACCGCGGACGGCGCGAGCTCCTTGAGTCGCCCGTCCGGCGCCAGCATGTCCATCGTGGACAGCCACGTCCCGAACTCGGGCGCCGGGCGCAGACCCAGCACCTGCCGGGCGTAGAGCGCGTCGTGGAAGGACAGCGACTGGTAGTGCAGCATCACGTCGTCGCCGCCGGGCACGCAGATGACGAACGAGCAGCCCGCCGCGCCGAGCAGCGTGAGCAGGGCGTCGGTGTCGTCGGCGTCGGCCTCGGCGTGGTTGGTGTAGCAGACGTCGACACCCATCGGGACACCCAGCAGCTTCCCGCACAGGTGGTCCTCCAGCCCGGCGCGGGTGATCTGCTTGCCGTCGTAGAGGTACTCCGGCCCGATGAACCCGACGACGGTGTTGACCAGCAGCGGGTCGAATGCGCGGGCCACGGCGTAGGCCCGCGCCTCCAGCGTCTGCTGGTCGACGCCGTGGTGGGCGTCGGCCGACAGCGCGGAGCCCTGCCCGGTCTCGAAGTACATGCAGTTCGTGCCGACGGTGCCCCGGCCCAGCGACAGCGCCGCGTCGTGCGCCTCGCGCAGCATCGCCAGGGTCACCCCGAACCCGGTGTTCGCCGCCTCGGTGCCGGCGACGGACTGGAACACCAGGTCCACCGGGGCGCCGCGCTCCATGATCTCGATGGAGGTCGTGACGTGGGCGAGCACGCAGGACTGGGTGGGGATGTCGTAGCGGGTGCGCACCTCGTCGATCAGGTGCAGCAGGTCGGTGGTGCGCTGCGGCGAGTCGGTCGCCGGGTTGATGCCGATGACGGCGTCGCCGCAGCCGAGCAGCAGCCCGTCGACGATGGACGCGGTCACCCCGGCCGGGTCGTCGGTGGGGTGGTTGGGCTGCAGCCGGGTCGCCATCGTGCCGGGCAGCCCGACCGTCGAGCGGAACGCGGTGACGACCGGGGTGCGCCGCGCGACGGCGATCAGGTCCTGCAGCCGCATCAGCTTGGCCGTCGCCGCGACCATCTCCGGGGTCAGGCCGGGCGCGAGCGCGGTGGTGTCGGTGGACGGGTCCAGCAGGTGCTCGCGGAACCCGCCGACGGTCATCGACGCGACCGGGGCGAACGCCGCGCGGTCGTGCGAGTCGACGATCAGCCGGGTCACCTCGTCGTCGTCGTAGGGGACGACCTGCTCCTCCAGGAACGTCGCGAGCGGCAGGTCGGCGAGCACCGTCTGGGCGGCCACGCGCTCGGACTCCGAGCGGGCGGCGACACCGGCCAGCACGTCCCCGGAGCGTTCCGGGGTGGCCGCGGCCAGCAGCGCCCGCAGGTCCGCGAACTCGTGGGTGTGCCCCCCGACGGAGGCCCTGCGGGTCGTCACGTGAGCTCGGCCTCCGCCTGTGCCAGCGCCGCGAACTCCTCGTCGGGGGCCGCGGCGACCAGGTGGTGTCGGGAGTAGAGCGCGAAGTACAGCATGAACAGGGCGAAGGCGCCGAGGGTCGCGCCCGCCGCGACCGGGTCGACGAGGAACGTCGCGATGACCGCGAGCACGGCGACGACCAGCGCGAACCCGGTCGTGACGACGCCGCCGGGGGTCCGGTAGGGCCGCGGCATCTCCGGCGCGGTCCGGCGCAGCACGATGTGGCTGACCATCATCAGCACGTAGGACAGGGCCGCGCCGAACACCGCCATGTTGAGCAGCACCGCGCCCTGCCCGGTGAGCGAGAGCAGGAAGCCGATCGCGCCGGGGACGATCAGGGCGAGCGTGGGGGCCTTGCGGCCGTTGGTCACCGACAGCACCCGCGGCAGGTACCCGGCGCGTGACAGCGCGAAGGTCTGGCGGGAGTAGGCGTAGATGATCGAGAAGAAGCTCGCGACGAGCCCGGCCAGCCCGACGTAGTTGACCACGACCCCCGCGGTCGACCCGCCGAGCGCCTCGACCAGCGGGTTGCCCGACTCCGACAGCGCCTGCGCGCCGAGCGCGCCGGTCGCGAGCACCAGCACCAGCGCCCCGGTGACGAGCAGGACCAGCATCGCGGCGACGATCCCGCGGGGCACGTTCCGCTCGGGGTCGCGTGCCTCCTCCGCAGCCAGCGGGACGCCCTCCAGCGCGAGGAAGAACCAGATCGCGAACGGCACCGCCGCCCAGATCCCCAGGTAGCCGAACGGCAGGAACGGCGACGCTCCGGCGGCCGCGGTCGGCGCGATGTCGACGAGGTTCGCGGTGTCGAACAGCGGCACCGCGGCGACGGCGAACACCACCAGTCCCAGCACGGCGACCGTGGTGATCACGAACATGACCTTGAGCGCCTCGCCGACACCGGCGATGTGGATGCCGATGAACAGCAGGTAGGCGGCGAGGTAGACCCACCACCCGTCGGTGATCCCGAACAGGCCCAGCGACTCGACGTAGGCGCCGATGAAGGTGGCGATCGCCGCGGGGGCGATGGCGTACTCGATGAGGATCGCGGTGCCGGTGGCGAACCCGCCCCACGGGCCCAGCGCGCGGCGGGCGAAGGTGTAGCCGCCGCCCGCGGCGGGCAGCGCCGAGGACAGCTCGGCCATGCCCAGCACCATCGCGAAGTACATGCCCGCGATGACGACGCCGGCGATCAGCAGCCCGCCGAACCCGCCCTGGGCGAGGCCGAAGTTCCAGCCCGAGTAGTCGCCGGAGATGACGTAGCTGACGCCGAGCCCGGCGAGCAGGACCCAGCCCGCCGCCCCGGTCCGCAGCCGGCGTCGCTCCAGGTAGTCCGACGGGTCCTGGGCCATGTCGTCCTCCTGGGCGCGTCCGCACCGGCGGGGACCGCCGGGTGTGGGGACAAGCTAGGGAGTACGGGCCGGACCGGGGTAGGCCCGCGCGGGGTAACCGTGTGAAGAGTGTGTGTCCGCCGCGGGGTGCGGGGCGGTGCGGCGGTGGCGCCCGCACCGCCCCGCACCGGGGTGCTCAGTCCGCGAGCTTGCTGATCGCCTGCGCCCAGAGGAAGAACTTGTTGGTGCCCAGGTCACGGACGGTCGTGATGTTGAACGCCTCCTTGAGGAGCTTCGCGTCGCCCTCGGAGACGCCCTTGAGCACGTCCACGGGGGCGTCGGCCAGCTCGGCCACGCTCTTGTCCTCGTACGCCTTGTCGACCTTGCCGGCGATGTCGCCCACGGTGGTCCCTTCTCACTGCGGCCCCACGGCCGCGTCGGACGGTTGGCGGGATTCACCCTGGCAGCGATCGGTGCACGGTGGAACGATCGCCACCGGCGTCTCGGCGAACGGGTCGGGTGGTCCGACGAACGTGACGGCCGCTCAGTGCTCCAGCGCCGCGTCCACCATCCCGAGCAGGTCCGCCTCCAGCCGGGCCCGCGCCGGCGGGGCCAGATCCGCCGCCCACAGCGGGCGGCCGCCGATCCCGTCGGCGGCGGCGAGGACCAGCGTGCGCGTCGCCTCCGGCACCCCGTCCGCGGCGAGCGCGGCCTGCCAGCGCTCGTCGTCGACCCGGGCCAGGTCGAGGACCTCCGGCACCGCCAGCAGCTGCGCGATCAGCGTGAACCGCTCCAGCGCCTCGCCCTCGTCGACCGGGGCCAGGCTCGCCCGCACGTAGGCGCGCACGAGCCGGCCCGGTGTCCCCTCGGGGCGGTCGAGGTGGGCGTGGACGGCGTCGCGGAAGGTGTCGAGCTCCACCTGGGCCAGCGCGACGAGCAGCGCGGTCTTGCTGGGGAAGTGGTACACGAGCCCGCCCTTGGAGACCCCCGCCTCGCGCGCGACGAGGTCGAGGGTCGCACCGACGCCGCCGCGGCGGATGGCGGAGCCCGCGGCGTCGAGCACCAGCCTGCGGGTGTCCTCGGGGGACCGTCCGGACGTGCGACCCATCGGTCCATCCTCCCGTCCCGGGGGGACGAGGCGGACACTACGTCGAAACTTCACCGACCAGTCGGTATAGTTTCACGCATGTCCGACGTCGTCGCTCCCCGGGAGCTCACGCCCCGCCGCCGCTGGGCGGCCCTCGCGGTGCTGTCGATCGCCGTCCTGGTCCTGGCGATCGACAACACCGTGCTCTACCTCGCGGTGCCCTCGCTGACCGCGGACCTGTCGCCGACGGCGAACGAGGTCCTCTGGATCGGCGACGTCTACTCCCTCGCCCTGGCCGGGCTGCTCGTCGTGATGGGTTCGCTGGCCGACCGCGTCGGGCGCAAGCGGCTGCTGCTCGTCGGTGCCGCGGCGTTCGGTGCGGCGTCGCTGTTCGCGGCGCTGTCCACCAGCCCCGCCACGCTGATCGCGGCCAGGCTGCTGCTCGGCGTCGCCGGGGCGACGCTGATGCCCTCGACACTGTCGCTGATCCGCACCGTGTTCACCGACCCGGCCGAGCGGGCCCGGGCGATCGCGGCCTGGGCGGCCGCGGCGAGCGGCGGCGCCGCGGTCGGGCCGCTGGTCGGCGGCGCGCTGCTGGAGCACTTCTCCTGGGGCTCGGTGTTCCTGATCAACGTGCCGATCATGGTCGTGCTGGTCGTGGCCGGTGCGTGGCTGCTGCCCGAGTCCCGCGACCCCGCGCCGGGCCCGTTCGACCTGCTCTCGGCGCTGCTGTCGATGGCCGCGATCGTGCCGGTGGTGTGGGCGGTCAAGCACACCGTCGCCGCCGGGGTCGACGTCGCCGGGGTCGCCGCGCTCGCCGCCGGTGCCGGTGCCGGTGTGCTGTTCGTCCGCCGTCAGCGACGCCTGCCGGTCCCGCTGATCGACGTGTCGCTGTTCGCCCGCCCCGCCTTCGCCGGATCGGTGTTCGCCGGGTTCATGGCGGTGTTCGCCCTGATCGGGACGCTGTTCTTCTTCTCCCAGTACCTGCAGCTCGTGCGCGGGTTCTCGCCCCTGCAGGCCGGGCTCGGCGAGCTGCCCACCACGCTGTCGGCGATCGCCGTCGTGGCGGTCGTGGGGCGGTTCTCCCGCCGGCTCGGGCTGGGCCGCGCGATCGCGGTCAGCCTGGCGCTGGTCACCGGTGGCCTGGTCGCCGTCGCGGTCACCGAGGGCCTCGCCGGCTACGTCTGGCTCGCCCTCGCGCTGGTGCCGCTCGGTCTCGGGGTCGGGCTGGCCCAGACGCTCACCACCGACGCGGTGGTCTCGTCGGTGCCGCCCCGCAAGGCCGGTGCCGCCTCGGCCATCTCCGAGACGGCGCTCGAGCTGGGGGTGGCGATGGGCGTCGCGGTGCTGGGGTCGGTGGTGTCGCTGGTGTACCGCGCCGGGCTGGCGCTGCCCGACGGGCTCGACCCGGCGGCTCGGGCCGCGGTGACCGACTCGCTCGCCGCGGGCACCCACGCCCTCGACCCGGCCTCGCCGGTCCTCGACGGCGCCCGCGCGGCGTTCACCACGGCGATGCAGACGACCTCGCTGATCGCCGCGGCCGTCACCCTGGCCGCCGCGGTCGTCGCCTGGCGGACCATCCCGGCGACGGCCGGGGGCGACACCGGCAGCGGAACCGGCACCGGCACCGGCGAGCGCGCGGCCGCCGACCGGACCCGGTGATCAGTCCGCGGTCCCGAGCACGATGTCGAACCGGGCCCGGGTCCACGTCCCGTCCGGGACCCGGCCGTCCGGTGCCGGCGTCCCGGCCGGGCGGCGCTCGAACGTCGTGACCAGCGAGTCCCGCACCCCGAACACGGCGTCGTGGTCCAGCAGCGCGTCGCCGCGCACGAAGATGTGGGTCACCAGCCGGCGCCGACCCGGCGCGGTGACCAGGAAGTGCAGGTGGGCCGCCCGCATCGGGGACCGGCCCGCGGCCGCGAGCAGCGCGCCGACCGGGCCGTCGTGCGGGATCGGGTACGGGGTCGGGGTGACACCCCAGAACCGGTAGCGGCCCTCGGCGTCGCTGAACAGGTGCGCACGGCCCGCGACCCGGCCGTCGTCGTACTGGACGTCGTAGCGGCCGTCGTCGTCGGCCTCCCACACCTCGATCCGGGCGCCCGGGACGGGACGGCCCGCGTCGTCGGTGACGGTGCCCTCGACCAGGCACGGCTCGCCGCGGGCGCCGCCGCCGACGTCGCCGCCGAGCGGGACCTCGGGGGAGCCCTCGACGAAGAAGGGGCCGAACACCGTGGCCTCGGTGACCCCGCCCTCGGCGCGGTCGTTCACCGTGATCGTCTGCATCGACAGGCCGAGCACGTCGGAGAGCAGCACGAACTCCTGGCGGTGCTCGTCGGTGACCTCCCCGCAGCGGGTGAGGAACGCGACCGCGGCCGCCCACTCGTCCTCGGTGAGCCGCACCTCGCGCACGACGGCGTGCAGGTGGGTCACCAGCGACACCAGCACCTCGCGCAGCCGCGGGTCGGGGCAGGCGTCGAACGACCGGGTCACCCGGTCGACGAGCGCGTCGGCGGGGGCCGGGGCCGTCTCGTGCGGGAAACGCATCGGAAATCCTCCCGGAACCGTCGGTGTGAATCGCACGCCGACGCTAGGGCGCGCGATTCCCGGCGGGCCAGTGTCGATTCCCTCGGGCGGCATGGGGGAAATCTTCAGCCGGGTTGGCCCAACTTCCGATGGAGCGCCCGCCGGTGCCGGTGTTGTCTCGGTGGACCGTGTGCCGCGTCGCACAGCGACCCCGCTGAGCTGCGCGTCCACCCCGCCGATCCGCCGACCCGAACCGGGGGACCCGCTCGATGACCACCGCACCGGACCCTGCGCCGCCCCGTTCCAGCCTGCTCCGCGTCGCCGTCGCCAGTGGTGTCGGCACCTCGCTCGAATTCTACGATTTCGCGATCTACGGCACCGCGACCGCGCTCGTGTTCACCGATACGTTCTTCCGCACCGGCGATCCGTGGTTCAGCACGTTCATGGGTCTGGCGACCTTCGGCACCGGGTTCCTCATGGCCCCGCTCGGCGCAGTCCTGTTCGGCTGGGTCGGCGACCGCCGCGGCCGGCGCACCGCGCTGATGATGACCTTCCTCGGCATGGGGGCCGCGACCGTCCTGATGGGGCTGCTGCCGAGCTACGCGACCATCGGCGTCGCCGCGCCCGTGCTGCTGGTCTGCCTGCGCCTGGTGCACGGGCTGTGCCGCGGCGGCGAGACCGGCGGCGCCGCGACGCTGGCGATGGAGCACGCCCCACCGGAGCGACGCGCGCTGTGGGGCGTGTTCACCGCGCTCGGCTCCCCGGTCGGGACGATCCTGGCCAACGTCGCGTTCATGTTCGTGCTGTTCCTGCCCGCCCAGGACGTCGCGGACTGGGGCTGGCGGCTGCCGTTCCTGTTCGGCGGGGTCGTGCTGGCACTGGGCATCTGGGTGCGCCGCGGGGTCCGGGAGAGCCCGGAGTTCCGGGCGCTGCACGCGTCGGGAGCGCTGGAGGCCCGGCGCGCGCCGGTCGTCGAGGTGCTGCGCTCGCGGTGGCGGCGGGTGCTGCTGGCCGCCGGGGTCAACATCGGGCTCAACTCCACGACGTTCGCCCTGTCGATCTTCATGCTGTCCTACGCGACCGCCGCCGCCCCGGAGGGGCTCGGCCTGCCGCGCCAGCCGATCGTCAACGGCGCCATCCTCGCGCTGGTCCTGCACGGGGTGTTCAACGTCGTCGGCGCGCTCGCCTCGGACCGGTTCGGCCGCCGCCCGGTGATGATGTCCGGCGCGGTGCTCTCGGCCGTCGCCGCGTTGTCGATCTTCCCGCTGTCCGCGCAGGGCACCGTCGGCGCGGTCACCCTCGCCATGTGCCTGGGCTTCGCCGCCACCGGGATCCTGTTCGGACCGATGTACGTCTACTTCGGCGAGCTGTTCCCGCACGAGCAGCGCCAGACCGGGATGGGCATCGCCTTCCACGTCGGCGCCGTGCTGGGCGGCGGGATCTCCCCGCTGGTCGCGAACCGGATCCTCGCCTGGACCGGCGACGCCGTGAACATCGGCTACTACCTGGCCTGCGCGCTGGTGCTGTCGATGGTCTGCCTCGCCGCACTGCCCGAGACCGCACCGCGCCGTCTCGCCGCACGGGCCGGCGCACAGCCGTCGCCCGCCTCCGTCTGACCCCCTCCCACCGACGCGAAGGGACCCCCATGTCCGTCGACGCCCCGCCGCAGACCACCGTCGCCGCCCACCCGCTGTCGATGCTCACCGCCGCCGAGGTCGACCGCGCGCGGGAGATCGTCGACGACGCGGGCCTGCTCACCCCCGACACCCGCTTCTCCTACGTGATGCCGCGCGAGCCGGACAAGGCCGACGTCCTGGCCTGGGACGGCGTCACCCCGCTGCCGCGTGAGGTGTCGCTGCTGCTGACCCGGCTGGAACCGCTCGCGCTGCACTCGGTCGTCGTCGAGCTGGGTGGCGGCCGGGTCGTGTCCGACGTGGCGCTGGACCCGGCGCAGGTCGGCGTCGGGCCGTGCCTGGACGAGGACTACGCGCTGGTCGACGCCATCGTGAAGGCCGACGAGGGCTGGCTCGCCGCGCTCGCCCGGCGCGGGGTCACCGACGTCTCCACCGTCCGCCCGGTGCCGCTGTCGGCCGGGGTGTTCGGCTACGACGACGAGGTCGGCCGCCGGGTCTACCGGGTGCTGTCGTTCGTCCAGCCCGACCCGTCCACCCCGCCGTGGGCGCACCCGGTCGGCGGCGTGGTCGCGCACGTCGACGTCGACGCCCGGCGGGTCCTGCGCGTGGTGGAGACCCACGTCGAGCACGTGCCCCAGGAGTCCGGCGACTGGGCCGACCCGGCCGTCCGCGGCCCGGAGCGCACCGACCTGAAGCCGATCTCGATCACCCAGCCCGAGGGCGTCTCGTTCACCCTCACCGACGACGGCGTGCTGAGCTGGCAGAACTGGACCGTCCGGCTCGGGTTCAACGGCCGCGAGGGACTCACGCTGCACCAGCTGTCCTTCGTCGGCCGCCCGGTCGCCTACCGCGCGTCGATCGCGGAGATGGTCGTCAACTACGGCGACCCCGGCCCCACCCACGGCTGGCAGAACTACTTCGACCTCGGCGAGTACCAGTTCGGCCGGCTCGCGAACTCCCTGGAGCTGGGCTGCGACTGCCTGGGCGACATCACCTACGTCGACACCGTCGTCGTCGACGACCACTGCCGCCCGCGGACCATCCGCAACGCGATCTGCCTGCACGAGGAGGACACCGGCATCCTCTGGAAGCACAACGACATCTTCACCGGGCAGACCCACACCAGGCGCCAGCGCCGGATGGTCGTGTCGTTCTTCGGCACCGTCGGCAACTACGACTACGGCTTCTACTGGTACCTCTACCTCGACGGCACGATCGAGCTGGAGGCCAAGGCCACCGGTATCCCGTTCCCGTCCGGCTGGGACGGGGAGGACCCGCACTTCGACCCGGTCGGCCCCGGCCTCGGCGCCCCGGTGCACCAGCACCTGTTCTCCGCCCGGCTGGACATGACCGTCGACGGCGTCCGCAACGCCGTCGAGGAGCAGGAGGCCGTCGGCGTGCCGATGGGCGGGGCCAACCCGTGGGGCAACGCCATCGCCCGCCGCCGCACCCGGCTGCGCACCGAGGGCACGGCCCGCCGCGACGCCGCGAACGACCGCAACCGGGTCTGGCGGATCTGCAGCACCGAGCGCACCAACCGGTTCGGCGCCCCGACCGCGTACGCGCTGCTCCCGCAGGGGTACCCGACGCTGCTGGCCGACCCCGCGTCCCCGATCGCCGCGCGCGCCGCGTTCGCCCGCCATCACCTGTGGGTCAGCCGCTACGACCGCGACCAGCTCTGGCCCGCCGGCTACACCGTCAACCAGAACCCCGGCGGCGACGGGCTGCCCGCCTACACCGCGGGCGACCGGTCCGTCGACGGCGAGGACGTCGTGTTGTGGCACACCTTCGGCCTCACCCACTTCGTCCGCCCCGAGGACTGGCCGGTCATGCCGGTCGACCACGCCGGGTTCCGCCTCAAGCCGGACGGCTTCTTCGACCGCAACCCCACCCTCGACGTACCCGACCTCGGCGCGCACGGCCGCCCGGCAGACGGGTGCTGCGCCACCGACGGCACCACCACCGGGAGCCCCGCATGACCGGCACGCTCACCCCGACCGCCGACCTCCTGCTCGACGGCGCCCGCCGCCCGGGCGGCGGCGGGACGTTCCCGACCGTGAACCCGGCGACCGGGGAGGTCCTCGCCCACGTCGCGGCCGCCGACACCGCCGACGTCGACACCGCGGTGGCCGCCGCGGGCCGCGCGGTCCGCGGGGAGTGGGCGGCCGTCCCGCCGTCGGGGAAGGGGGCGCTGCTGACCCGGTTGGCCGACCTCGTCGAGCGCGACGCCGACGAGCTCGCCCGCCTGGAGTCGCGCGAGATGGGCGCCCCGCTCGGCGTCGCGGCGGGACTGTTCGTGCCGAATCTGGTCGCGACGCTGCGGTACTACGCCGGCTGGGCCGACAAGATCACCGGGGAGGTGCTGCCGACCGACGGGTACTTCGGTGCCCGCACCCTGTCCTACACCCGTCGCGAGCCGCTCGGCGTGATCGCCGCGATCGTGCCGTGGAACGCGCCACTGATGATCCTCGGCTGGAAGCTCGCACCCGCGTTGGCCTGCGGCAACACGGTGATCGTGAAGCCGGCCGAGGACGCGTCGCTGGCGGTGCTGCACCTGGCCGGACTGGTCGGCGAGGCCGGGTTCCCGCCCGGGACGGTGCAGGTGCTGCCCGGACCGGGCGGCGTCGTCGGCGAGGCGCTGGTGTGCCACCCCGGCGTCGCGAAGGTCAGCTTCACCGGGTCCACCGCGGTCGGCCGCCGGATCCTGCGCCACTCCGCCATCCATCTGACCCGAACCACCCTCGAGCTGGGCGGCAAGTCCCCGCAGATCGTGTTCGGCGACGCCGACCTCACCGGCGCCGTCGCCGGGATCGCCGCGGGCCTGTTCACCAACCAGGGACAGGTCTGCGCGGCGGGCACCCGCGTGCTGGTCCACCGCTCGGTGTACGACGACGTCGTCGCCGGCCTCGCCGAGGCCGCCCGCGCCCAGGTCCTCGGGGACCCCCTGGACCCGGCGACGACGATGGGCCCGCTGGTCAGCGCCGCGCAGCGCGACCGCGTGCTCGGCTACGTCGGCGCGGGCCGCGCCGAGGGCGCCACCCTGGTCGCCGGTGGCGAGGTCCCGCCGGGACCCGGCTTCTTCGTCGCACCGACGGTGTTCGCCGGCACCAACGACCTCACCGTCGCCCGCGAGGAGATCTTCGGCCCGGTCGGCACCGTCATCGGCTTCGACGACGACGCCGCGGCCGTCGACCTGGCCAACGACTCCGCCTACGGCCTCGCCGCTACCGTCTGGACCCGCGACGTCGGCCGCGCGCACACCGTCGCCGCGCAGCTGGAGGCCGGCGCCGTCGGCGTCAACGGCTGGTCGCCGCTGGCCCCGCAGCTGCCCTGGGGCGGGGTGAAGGCCAGCGGCCTGGGCCGCGAGCTCGGCCACGAGGGGATCCTCGCGAACACCGAGACCAAGACCGTCACCGTCGTCCTGTGAGGAGCACGTCCATGACCGCGACCGACACGACCACCGGGGCCATCACGCTGGAGGCACTGGCCCACCGGGTCGAGGTGCTGGAGGCCGAGGCCGACATCCGGCGCCTGCAGGCCCGCTACATGTGGCTCTGCGACACCCCGATCCCCGAGTACGGCGTGACCGGCGACGAGGAGCGGATCGAGCTCGTCATGAGCCTCTACACCGACGACGCCGTCTGGGAAGGTGTGGGCGAGTACTACGACGGCCAGTTCGGACGGGCGGAGGGAGCGGACGCCGTGCGGGCGCACTTCCGGTCCTTCTGGGGTGAGAAGCGGGATCCCGCGCTGCTGCTCAACGCCCACTACCTCACCTCCGAGCAGATCCACGTGCACGGTGACACCGCCGACGGCCAGTGGATCCACATGCAGCCCTGGCTGTTCTCCGACGGCACCGCGCTGCTGCGGTCGAGCCGGCTCAACAACGCCTTCCGGAAGGTCGACGGCCGATGGCTGATCTCGCGTACCCGGACCGAGAACGTCTTCGTGGCGCCGCTGCCGGCGGGCTTCGCGAGCGACCACCCGTCGGCGTCGGTCCTGATGCGGCCGTGACGTCGGGACGGGACACCGACCGGGCCGGCACCGCGGGCCCGGTCGACCCCGTGGTCCACGTCGTCGACGACGACGACGACCTGCGCCAGTCGCTGCGCTTCCTGCTCGGCAGCGTCGGCATCCAGGCGCTGGACTACCCCGACGCGACCACCTTCCTCGCCGAGTTCGACCCGGCCGAGCCGGCGGTGGTCGTCGTCGACGTGCGGATGCCGGGGATGAGCGGGTTCCAGCTCCAGGAGGAGCTCCTCGCCCGCGAGTACCCGGGCCCGGTGGTGTTCTGCTCCGCGCACGGCGACATCCCGATGTCGGTGCGCGCGCTGCGCGGGGGAGCGGTGGACTTCCTGGAGAAGCCCTACGACACCCAGCGCATCCTCGAGGTCGTCCAGCATCAGCAGGGCCGCGCGCGTGAGCTGTTCGCCGCGCACGCGGCCCGCGCCGCGGTCCGGGAGCGGGTGGAGACGCTCACCCCGCGCGAACGCGAGGTGCTGGCGCTGGTCATCGAGGGGATGGCCAGCCAGGCGGTCGCGCACCGGCTGGGCACCAGCGTCAAGACCGTGGACGTGCACCGGGCCCGGATCAAGGCCAAGACCGGGGCCGAGAGCCTCGGCACGCTGGTCCGCGACATCCTCACCCACCGGGTCGAGGTCTGAGCGCGCCGGCGACCCGGCAGCCGGTGGCGAGCAGGTCGCCGTCCTGTCCGGCGCGGCCGACGAGCTGGACCCCCAGCGGGAGCCCGGCGTCGTCGCGCAGGCCGGGCACGGTGACCGCGGGCAGCCCGAGCGCCTGCCACGGACGGCTGCACACCGGGTCCCCGGTGGCGCCCAGCCCGAACGGGGCAGGTCCCGGCGCGGCGGCGGCGAGCACCGCGTCGTAGCCGTCGACGGCCGCGGCGAGCGCGTCGCCGTGCCGGGCGACCCGGTCGCGGGCGGCGCGGTACTCCGCCTCCGGCATCGCCGCGCCGCGCACCAGCAGCTCGGCCAGCGGGACGCTCAGCGACCCGGCGTGGACCAGCTCCGCGGCGCGCTCGCGGGCCGCCTCGAACGCCATGACGACCGGGTGCGCGGCGGTGAGGTCGTCGACGTCGACCCCGTCCAGCGGGTCGACGACCACCCCGGCGGCCCGCAGCCGCTCGGCGGCGCCGTCCAGCGCGGCCCGCATCGACGGCTCCAGCGGCCCGGCCGTGCACAGCAGCAGCCGGAGCGCCCGCGGTGCCCGCGCGGCCGGGTCGGGCTCGCCGGTCAGCGCGGCCCAGGCACACGCGAGGTCGTCGACCCCGGCGGCCAGCACGCCGTGCGCGTCCAGACTGGGGGCCAGCCCGGTGACGCCGTCGACGGGGAACCGGCCCCGGCTCATGACCAGCGCGGCGATCCCGCAGTAGGCGGCCGGGCGGGTCACCGACCCGGCGGTCTGCGACCCCAGTGCCAGCGGGACGTGCCCGGCGGCGACCGCGGCGGCCGACCCGCTGGACGATCCGCCCGGGGTGTGGCCCGGGGCGGCCGGGTTGGCGGTCGGCCCGGGGGAGAAGTACGCGAACTCGGTGGTGACGGTCTTGCCGACCGGGACGGCACCGGCGCGGCGCCACGCGGTGACGATCGCGGCGTCGCCGGCGGCGGGGACGGCACCGGCGCGCAGCACCGAGCCGCAGCGGGTGGGGAGCCCGGCGACGTCGACGATGTCCTTCACCCCGAGGGGGATCCCCCCGAGCGGCCCCGTGACGGCAGCGGCCGCCGGATCGGGGACGAGCTCGACCCAGGCGCGGACCTCCGGCTCGGTCGCGGTGATCGCGCGGTGCGCGGCGTCCACGGCGCCGGTCGCCCCGTCGCGCACGGCCGCCCGCAGCGACCACGGCGTCACGACCGCACCCACTCGGCGTCGGCCTCCCAGAAGTCGGTGCCGCTCGGCCCGACCCGGTGCCGCCACGGGGTGGTGCGACGCAGCTGCGGCTCCGTCCGTGCGGTGGCCGCGTCCGGGCCGTCGGCCCCGACCTGCCAGTGCACCCAGCCCAGCTCGCGCCCGTCCGTGTCGTGCTCGAACAGGTCGACGTGCCGCCAGCCGTGGCCGTGGGTGTCGACGTAGCAGGTCAAGGTCAGCCGGGTCGGCGGTGCGGACGGGCTCACGGACGCTCCTCGGAGTGGGTCAGGCGCTCAGGCGGGACGTGCCGACGGGGTGGAAGGACCGCTGGAAGTACACGAGCCCACCACCGCCGTCGCGGGTGCTCACGTGCTCGATCTCGACGAACAGCACGGTGTGGGTGCCCTGGTCCCGCGCGCTGCGCACGGTGCCGACGAGCGAGGCCGCCGCGTCGCGCAGCACCGGGACCCCGTGGGTGTCGTGGTCCCAGGAGCCGGTCGCGAACCGCTCCGCGGTCGGCACCCGGGTCGCGCCGGCGAAGTGCAGGGCCAGGTCGGCGTGGTCGTCGCCGAGCACGTTCACGCAGATCCGGCCGTTGCCGACGAGCACCGCGTGCGACCGGCTGGACCGGTTGACACACACCAGCACGGTCGGCGGGGTGTCGGTCACCGAGCAGGCCGCGCTCACGGTCATCCCGGCCCGGCCCCGCGGGCCGTCGGTGGTGATCACGTTGACCGCGGCGGACAGGTTCGCCATCGCGGAACGGAAATCGGACGGGGACGGGGTCGGCTCGGACACGATTTCCTCCGGTGGGGTGTCGGGCGTTTCTCGACCATTGCGAACGTACGCGCGGAACGCATCAGGCCGATATCGATAGTCACCCGGAACCGTCTAGGGAATTCCCTTCGTCCCGGACGAGTGGCAGCGCGAACCCGAACCGGGTGCCACCCCCGGCGCGCGGTGCGGCCCAGATCCGGCCGTGCTGGCGGGTGATGATCCGGTAGCTCAGCGCCAGCCCGATGCCGCTGCCGTGCTCCTTGGAGGAGAACGACTCCGCGAACGGGTCCCGGTCGATCCCGCGTCCGCGGTCGGCCACGGTGACCACGGCCTCGTCGCCGTCGACGGCGGTGGTCACGACCAGCTCGCGACGCTCCGGGGGGAGGTCGGCCGTCTCCTCGACCGCGTTGAAGCACAGGTTCAGCAGCACCTGCCCGGTCAGGACCCGCTCGCAGCGCGCCCGCAGCGGACCCGGGTGGCGCTCCACCCGCACCCGGACCCCGGCCGGGTCGGCGCGCAGCCCGACGAACCAGAGGCAGTCGTCGAGGACGTCGTGCAGGTCGAGGACCTGCTCGGTGTGCTCCAGGTGCCCGACGAACGCCCGCACAGCCGCCACGATCGCGCTCGCCCGGCCCATCTGGCGCAGCGCGCTGCCCAGGCCGTAGCCGATCCGGTCGGCGTCGGCCGCGGACAGCGCACCGCCCCGCACGAGCTCGTCGGTGTGCCGGCGGGTGCCGTCGAGGAAGTTGCCCGCGGCGGCCAGCGGCTGGCCCAGCTCGTGCGCGATCGCCATCGCCATGTCGCCCATCGCGGTGTAGCGGGCCAGGTAGTTCTCCCGGTGCGCCGCGCGCTCGCGGGCCGCCTCGGCCAGCACCCGCCCCGACACGTCGTGCAGGATCATGAGCAGCCCGGACGCGGGGTCGGTCCCGTCGTCGGAGGACTCGGCCAGCCGCTCCAGGGTTCCCTCCAGCCACACCGGCCCGCCCCGGGGGCCGGGCACCTCCAGCTGCACCGGCACCGTCGGGTCGGCCAGCCCGACCAGCTCGTCCAGCGCCGCCGGGCGGCCGTCGCGGCGCAGCCGCCCGTAGCGGTCGAGGTGCCCGAGCGGGGAGCCCGGGTCCATCCCGAACAGCTCCAGCGCGGTGTCGGTGGCGAACCGGATCGCGCCCGACGTGTCGAGGGTGAGCGCGATCGTCGAGGTGTGGCGGGCCAGCGCGTCGATCGACGACGTGGTGCGCCGCAGCTCGCGTTCCAGGCCCTGCTCGTGCTCGATGTCGCGGAACTGCACCAGGATCGCGGGCCCCTGTGCGAGCTCCACCCGCACCGCGACGGCGTCGGTCGGCACCACCCGGCCGGTGCGGGTCCGGTAGTGCCACTCGATGCGGTTGCTGCCCCGCTCGACGGCCTCGTGCAGCCAGGCCCGGCCGAGCACCCGGTGGTACTGCGGCGCCGTGCTCGACATGTGGTTGGCCTTGAGCGGGCGCAGCTCGGCGAGGCTCCAGCCGAGCAGCCGGCAGGCCGACGGGTTGGCCCACAGGATGTTCTTGGTCGCCGCGTCGTGCAGCAGCACGCACGTCGTGGTCGCCCGCATCATCGCGACGAAGTCGCCGGTGACGAGCTCCGGGGCCTGCGGCTCGACCTGGTCCATCGACCCAGCCTAGGCGGGGACCACCCCGGGCCGCGCTGAAGGAATCCCCTAGTGCCACTGCGGAGGCCCCCTATTCGTGCGGGGGCCGTTGCCGATTCCTGGACGGTGGCCGGAATTCCTACTCTCGATGCCGGAAAGCGAATCGAGAAGGAGGTGCGATGGTGAGCGCACAATTGGCCGCGGCCACACCGGCGATCGCGTCGGAGGCGGCGTTCGACGCGATGCTCGCCGAGCTCGCGGTGCGCCGTACCGAGTTCCGCGAGCAGCGCCACGTCCCGCGGGACTTCGTCGCGACCCTGAAGCGGGCCGGGATCTACCGCTCGGCCACCCCCGCCGTGTTCGGCGGCGAGCCGCAGCCGCCCGCGGCGTTCCTGGACCGCATCGAGCGGATCTCGGCCGTCGACGGCTCCACCGGCTGGGTCGCGAGCTTCGGCTCCGCGCTGGTCTACCTCGCCGCGCTGCCCTACGAGACCCAGGCGCAGCTCTACGCCGACGGCCCGGACGTCGCGTTCGCCGGTGCCCTGTTCCCGCCGCAGGCCGGCGAGCCCACCGCCCGCGGCTACCGCCTCGACGGCCGCTGGCGCTTCGCCAGCGGCTGCTCCGGGGCCGACGTGCTCGGCGTCGGGATGCCCGGCGACGCCGACTCCGACGGCAAGCCCCGCACCGCGGTCCTGCGGCCCGACCAGGCCGAGATCGTCCCCGAGTGGGACGTCGTCGGGATGCGCGGCACCGGGTCGTTCGACCTGGTCGTGCGCGGGGTGGAGGTGCCGCGGGAGTGGACGTTCGTGCGCGGCGGCACCCCGACCGTCGACGAGCCGCTCTACCGCTACCCGACCATCGCCTACGCCGCGCAGGTGCTCGCCGTCGTCGGGGCGGGTGTCGCGCGGGCCGCGCTCGACCACGCCGTGCGCGTCGGCGGCGGCTACGCCGGGGTCACCGGCGCGCCCAAGCTGGCGGACCGGGCGTACTACCGCGACGCCGTCGCCCGCGCCGAGGCGGAGCTGCGCTCGGCACGGGCCTGGTTCTACGAGGCCACCGGGCAGGTGTGGGACACCGTGCTGGCCGGGGACCCGGCCACCGACCGGCAGAACGCCGAGCTGCGGCTGGCCTCGGCGCACCTGGCCCGGACCTCCTCCGAGGTCGTCGCCCGCCTGATCGAGGTCTCGGGCACCGCGCCGATCCACACCGCGCACCCGCTGCAGGACCTCGCGGGCGACGCGCTGGTGCCCAAGCAGCACGCCTTCCTCGGCCCCGCGGTGTTCGACGCCGCCGGAGCCGTCCTCATGGGCCTGCCGGCCACCACCCCCGGCTTCCGCTGACCGACCGCCACCACCCCGAGGAGACCGCCATGGCCGCCCCACCGCTGCGGGTGCTGTTCTGCATCGGCATCAACCAGAACTTCTTCGACCTGCCCACCGACGGCATCACCACCGGCGACGTCTGGGCCGCGTTCGTGTCCATGATGGACGGCATCAAGGCGCTGCCCGGGGTCGGCTTCATCGGCGACATCGACGACGACTCACACATGGTCGGCCCGTCCGACGGCTGGCCGTGGACCTGCTACCTGCTGGCCGACGTCGACACCGCCGACACCGTCAAGGCCGCCTGCAACCTGTTCCGCACCACCGCGGTCGGCGACGGCGACGCGAAGCTCTGGCGCTTCGCGAAGGTCGAGGCCCGCATCGGGCGCGCCCTGACCGTCCGCGACGACGTCGCGCCGCCCACCCGAGGGGACGCCCGATGACCACCGACGTCACCGGCGCCACGGCCGCCGACCTCGTCCGCACCGACCGCGTCGCCGGGCGCCTCTACACCGACCCGGAGCTGTTCGAGCTGGAGATGACCCGCATCTTCGAGCGGGCCTGGGTGTGGGTCGCCCACACCAGCGAGCTGCCCGGGCCGGGGACCTTCAAGTCCACCCATGTCGGCCGCCAACCGGTGATCGTCACCCGGGACCGCAAGGGCGAGATCCGCACCCTGCTCAACCGGTGCCGGCACCGCGGTGCCAGCGTCTGCGAGAAGCCGCAGGGCAGGGCCAACGGCTTCACCTGCCCGTACCACGCCTGGTCCTACGGCCTGGACGGCGCGCTGCGCGGCGTCCCCTACCCCGACGGCTACGAGGGCGTGCTGGAGAAGCGGGACCTGTCGCTGCGCCGGCTGCGCACCGAGTCCTACGGCGGCATGGTCTTCGCGACCCTCGACCCGGACGCCGAGCCGCTGGAGACCTTCCTCGGCGACGCCCGGCTGTGGATCGACCGCTTCATGAAGCAGGGCGGCGGCTACCCGGTCAAGGTGCTGGGCAGGCACCGGTTCACCTTCCGCGGCAACTGGAAGATCCAGCTGGAGAACACCACCGACGGCTACCACTTCCCGATCGTGCACCGGTCGTGGATGGCCTCGGTCGACGCGGAGACCGCCGACATGATGTCGTTCATGACCGACCCGACGGCGGTCACCCACGACCTCGGCCACGGGCACAGCGTCATGCAGATGGTGCCCGCCCACTCCGACCTCGACGCCGACGACGGCAGCGAGCCCCTGCAGGCCCGCTTCGACGGCCTGGTCGAGGAGCTGTCGGCCACCCTGGACCCGGCCGCGGTCCGCAAGGTCGTGCGCGCGATGCACGGCACCGGGTTCAACCTGAACCTGTTCCCGAACGTGTCGCTGTCCGCGGCGTTCTTCCGGGTGCTGCGCCCGGTCGCGGTGGACGAGACCGTCATCGAGCACGTCGCCATCGGCCCGGACGGCCCGCCCGAGCTCGACGCCGTCAACCGCGCCCGGCTGCGCATCCACGAGCACTTCCAGGGCCCGTTCGGGTTCGGCACCCCCGACGACGCCGAGGGCTGGGACCGGGTGCAGCGCGGCGCGGCCGCCGCCCCCGACATGCCGATCCTGATCAACCGCGGCTCGGCCCGGGAGAAGGCCGACGCCGACGGACACCCCACCGCGCACGTCACCGACGAGACCGGCATGCGCGCCGCCTACGGGCGCTGGAAGGAGATGATGGGCGATGACTGAGGCACCCGAGAGGGTCCCGGCGCCGGTCCCGACGACCGACCCCGCCGTGGTCCGCGCGATCGAGCTCGTCTGGCGTGAGGCCGAGCTGCTCGACCGGGCCGCCTACCTGCGGTGGGAGAGCCTCTACGCCGACGACGCCACCTACGTCGTGCCGATCGACCCCGACACCGAGGACTTCGACGGCACCCTCAACATGGTCTACGACGACGCCCGGATGCGGCAGATGCGCGTCGTGCGGATGACCGAGGGCTACGCCATCGCTGCCGTCGACGCCGCCCGCACCGTGCGCACGGTGTCCCGGTTCGTGCCCGAGTCGGTCACCGGCTCCGCGGGCGGCACCGAGGTCGTCCTCCGCTCCGCGCAGGTGCTGGTCGCGTTCAAGCGCGACCGCCACGACCTCTGGGCCGCCGACCTGCGCCACCGGATCCGGCTCGCCCCCGACGGGCCCGCGGGCGACCGCATCGTGCAGAAGGTGGTCCGGCTGGTGAACAGCGAGAGCGCCGTCCCGGCCGCGGGGTTCCTGCTGTGAGCGCTGTGCACGCCGTGAGCGCGCCGGTCGCCGTCGTCACCGGCGGCGCCAACGGGCTCGGCCGGGCGGTCGTCGAGCGGCTGCACGCCGACGGCCACCGGGTCGCCGTCGCCGACCTCGACGGCGACGCCGCCCGCACGGTGGCCGGGCGGCTCGACCCGTCCGGGGCGACGGCCGTCGGCATCACCGCCGACATCGCCGCCCCGGCCGCCGCGGAGGAGCTCCTCGCCGCGGTGCTCGACGCGTTCGGCTCGGTCCAGGTGCTGGTCAACAACGCGGCGCTCACCCGCGCCACCCCGCTGCTGGAGATCACCGCGGACGAGCTCGCCGACGTCGTCGGGGTGAACGTGAACGGCACCTTCCGGGCCTGCCAGGTGTTCGGCCGCCACCTCGCCGAGGCCGGCTACGGCCGGATCGTCAACATGGCGTCGCTGGCCGGCCAGAACGGCGGCACCGCCACCGGCGGGCACTACGCCGCGTCCAAGGGCGCGGTCCTGTCGCTGACCAAGGTGTTCGCCCGCGACCTCGCGGCCTGCGGCGTCACGGTCAACGCGGTCTCGCCCGGTCCGCAGGACGGCCCGGTCGTCCGGGCGATCGTCGGGGAGGACCGGCTCGCCGACTACACCGCGTCGGTCCCGGTCGGGCGGCTCGGCGACCCGGCGTTCGTCGCCCGGATGGTCGCGCTGCTCGCCGACCCCGCCGCCGCCTCGGTCACCGGCGCCTGCTGGGACGCCAACGGGGGCCTGTACCTGCGCTGAGGGCGTCGCCGCCGTGCGCGCCACCGAACGAGAGGAGTCCTGCCATGACCACGATCCCGGTCCGGGTCGCCGACGTCGTCGACGAGGCGGAGGGCATCCGCAGCCTGCGCCTGGTGCGCCCGGACGGGCTGCCGTTCGGGCCGCACCGGGCGGGCGCGCACGTCGACGTCGTCGGCCCGACCGGGGTGCTGCGCCAGTACTCGCTGTGCGGCCCGCCCGACGACGCCGCGTCGCTGCTGATCGCGGTCAAGCGCGAGCGGTCCTCCCGCGGCGGGTCGGCGGCGCTGCACGAGGTCGCCCCCGGCGACGAGCTGCACATCGGCGCGCCCCGCAACCTGCTCGGCGTCGACCCCGAGGCCGACCGGCACGTGCTCGTCGCCGGGGGCATCGGGGTCACCCCGCTGCTCGGCATGGCGCACGCGCTGCACCGCGCCGGCGCCGACTTCACCCTGCACTACTTCGCCCGGTCCCGGTCCGAGGCGGCCTTCGCCGACCTGCTGGAGACCGGTTTCGCCGGGCGGGTACGCCTGCACCTGGGCGTCCCGCGCGCCGGGCACGCCGCCGTCCTCGGTCCGGTCGCGGCCGGGCTCGGTCCCGGTGCGGCCGTCTACACCTGCGGGCCGGAGGGCTTCATGGACGGCGTGCGCGCCGTGTTCGCCCCGGTGGTCGGCGACGACCGGGTGCACGTCGAGCGGTTCACCGCCACCGAGGTCGACACCACCGGCGACACCGCGTTCACCGTCGCGCTCGACACCGGGGAGGAGTTCGAGGTCCCCGCGGACCGGTCGATCCTCGAGGTGCTCACCGACAACGGGATCGAGGTCTTCCGGTCCTGCGAGGAGGGCGTCTGCGGCTCCTGCGTGTCCGGCGTCGTGGAGGGCGTGCCCGAGCACCGCGACAGCTGCCTGTCCGCCGCGGACCGGGCCGCGGGCGACCAGATCGCGCTGTGCGTGTCGCGCGCCCGCACCCCGCGGCTCGTCGTCGAGCTGTACTGACCCGGCGGCCTCACCCGTGCTCCCGGCGGAACACCTCACGACCGGCGAACCAGGTCGCCAGGACCCGGGTCCCGGCGATCTCGTCGTGCGGCACGGTCAGCGGGTCGGCGTCGAGCACGGCCAGGTCGGCCGAGCGGCCCGGGGTGAGCGCGCCGGTGACGTCGTCGATCCCGGCGGCCCGGGCCGCGCCGAGGGTGGCCGCGTGCAGCGCCTCGTCCGGGGTCAGCGCCTGCTCGGGCCACAGCCGTCCCGGCGCGGTGCCGGTCGGGTCGGCCCGGGTGACCAGCCCCTGCAGGCCCGGCCACGGGTCCGGCGACCCGACGACCGGCCAGTCCGAGCCGACGGCGAGCAGCACCCCCGACCGCAGCAGGTCCCGGTTGGGGTGGATGCGCCGCGCCCGCTCCCGCGGCACGCAGGCGCAGATCGCGTCGACCACCGGCGAGGGGAACCACAGCGCCGGGGACAGGTCCGCGACGACACCCAGCGCGGCGAGCCTGCCCAGGTCGGCGTCGGCGACGTACTGCCCGTGCGCCAGGTGGAAGCGGGTGCCGGTGTGCCCCGCGGCCCGCACCGCGGCGACGGCGTCGAGGAACACCCGGACCGACCGGTCGCCGGTGCAGTGCACCTTGGCCCCGATCCCCATCGCCGCGAAGCCCAGCAGGTGCCCGGTGAGCTCCTCGGTGGTCATCGCGGTGTGTCCGCGCCAGTCGTCGCCGTGGGTGTCGTCGGGCAGGTAGGGGTCGAGGAACGCCGCGGTGCGCGAGGGCGGGATGCCGTCGAGGAAGACCTTCACGAACGTCGGCCGGTGCCGCCGCCCGGCCAGCGGCAGCGCCCGCTCGACCAGCTCGGCGCCGACCGGTGCGGACCCGAACACCGGGTCGAGCACCGGCATCGAGGTGACCGCCCAGGCGTCGAGCCGGTCCTCGGCGTCGAGCCGGTGCAGCGCCCGCAGCAGCGGCAGCGACGACGCCGCGTCCTGGAACCCGGTGACGCCGTGGGAGTGCAGGATCCCCACCGCGTGCCGGACCGCCTCGGCGTCGTCCACCCCGTCGCCGTCGGCGGCGCAGACCCGTTCGACGGCGACCGCGGCGGCCTCGACGAGCACCCCCGCCGGGCTGCGGCCGTCGGCGTCGCGCAGGATCCGCCCGCCCGCCGGGTCCGGGGTGTCCGCGGAGATCCCGGCCCGGTCCAGCGCCGCGGAGCTGACCCAGCGGTTGTGGCAGCTGTCGTCGCGCAGCAGCACCGGCCGGTGTCCCGCGGCGGTGTCGAGGCGGGCCAGCACCCCCGGCGCGGCGAGCGCGTCGAGCAGCCCGCAGTCCCAGCCGCCGCCGACCAGCCAGGCACCCTCCGGGAGCCCGGCCGCGCGCCGGGCGACGGCGTCGAGCAGGGCGCCGACCCCGGCGTCGCCGGCCAGGCGCAGCTCGGCGAGCTCCGCCCGGCCGGCGACGAGCACGTGGTTGTGCACGTCGACCAGGCCCGGGACCAGCACGGCGTCGCCGTGGTCGACCCGGCGGGCCCCGGCCGGGGCGGCGTCGAGCAGCTCGTCACCGCCGACGGCGACGATCGTCGCGCCGGTCGTCGCGAGGACGGTGGCGGGAGAGCCGTCGGGGGTGTGGACGCGGGCGGCGCGGTGGACGGTGTCGATCCCGGTCACGGGCGGGTCCCTCCTGGTCGGTATGCGGGGGAGCGGGACGGGTCAGTGCAGGGCGGGGTCGTCGCGTGCCGGTTCCGGTGCGACGGCCGTGCGCCGTGCCCCGCCGAGGACGACGCCCCCGACGAGCACCACCACGACCAGGGCGAGCAGGACGCCGGCCAGGCCCGCCGACCCGCCGATCAGCGTGGTGAAGTTGACCAGCACCAGGGAGAGGATCCCGGCGATGCCGAGCAGCCCCAGCGTCGGCGCGACCCGGGTGTTCCAGGTGCGGGTGTCGGCCCGGGTGCGGGCGAAGAACACCAGCACGGCGACCGCGGTGAGCAGCATCAGGACGAGCACCGCGACCGTCGCCAGCCCGGACATCCAGGGGAACAGCGTGGTGACCGGGTCACCGCCGGCGACGGCGAACAGCGCCAGCACGAGCACCGCGGACACGGTCTGCACCAGCGAGCCGACGTGCGGGGAGCCGTGGCGGGGATGGGTCCGCGACAGCACCGTGGGCAGCGCCCCGCGGCGGCCCAGGGAGAACAGGTACCGGGCGACGGCGTTGTGGAAGGCCAGCAGCGCGGCGAACAGGCTGGTCAGCAGCAGGACCGGCAGCACGTCGGCGAACCACGGGCCCACGTAGGTGGCGGCCGCGGCGAACACCAGCCCGGTCGGGTCGGCCTGTGCGGCGGCCTCGACCCGGCTCGGTCCGAACGCGACGACGACCGCCCAGCTGGCCACGGTGTAGAACGCGCCGATGAACAGCACTGCCACGTAGGTCGCGATCGGCACCGTGCGGCGCGGCTCGCGGGCCTCCTCGGCGTAGATGGCCGTCGCCTCGAACCCGACGAAGGACGCGACCGCGAACATGACCGCGATCCCGGGCGCCCCGGACAGGAACGTCGAGGGGGCGAACGAGGTGGCCGACCAGCCCTCCGGGCCGCCGGTCACCAGGATCCCGGCGACCAGCGCCGTGACCACCGCGATCTCGACGACCAGCAGCGTGCCCAGCACCTTGGCGCCGACGTCGATGCTCCGGTAGCCGAGCAGCGCCACGACGGCGACGAGCAGCGCGGCGAGCAGCCACCACGGCAGCTCCGGGCCGCCGAACTGCACGACGATCCCGCGCAGCGTCACCGCGGCGAGGCCGTAGACGGCCGCCTGGATCGCGGTGTAGGCGAGCAGCGCGAGGCCGCCCGCGCCGAGCCCGAGCCGGGCGCCGAGCCCGTGGCTGACGTAGGCGTAGAAGGCGCCGGCGTCGACGACGAAGTGGCTCATCGCCGCGTAGCCGACGCTGAACAGCAGCAGCACCACCGCGACCAGCGCGTAGGCCAGCGGCACACCGGCCCCGTTGGACCCGGCGAGCATCACGGGCAGCGCGCCACCGACGGTGGTCAGCGGGGCCGCGGCGGCGACCACCAGGAAGACGATCCCCGCGACGCCGATGGAGCCGCGCAGCGAGTGCCCGGGGTCAGCCACGGCGCACCCCGCGGTCGGTCGCGGTGCCGGGACGGTTCGCGGTGCGGGACGGGCGCGGTGTCATCGGGTTCTCCTCGGTCCTGGGTGGGAGAAGGCTGGTCCGCGCCCGTGCCCCCGACAAGGCCCCCGCGCCGGGCCGCCGCGCCCCCGCCGCACGGGCCACGCCCGTCGGCCCGCACCGGCGATCCGGCCGCCGACCTGCGGATCCGGCCCCGCCGCGGTCCCGGCGACGGCGACGCCGGCCACCGGTCCCGCCCGCCCACCCGTGCGCCGACGGTCAAGGCGCACCGCGCCCAGGTCCAAGCCGCCCACCACCCGTCACCCCGGAGGCACCGATGACCGACACCGCCACGTGGCCCGCCCCGCCCGCGTCCCGCGACCTCCGCGCCTGGTCGCGTACGGTGGGCGACCACTTCCCGCCGCTGCGGCTGACCGCGCACGGCGCCGTCGACCGGTTCACCGGGCACGGCGTCGTCCGGCGGTCCGGGCCGCTGGTGCTGGGGGATCTGGCCGCGGGTACCGCGCACACGGTGCGGCGCGTCCCGGGCGGCGAGCGCCTCGGCCTGTGCAAGGTGTCCTACCAGCTCGCGGGACGCTCGGTGGTCACCCAGGCCGGGCACCGCACGGTGCTGCGGCCGGGCGACATGGTCGTCTACGACGTCGACCTGCCCTACGCCGTGGACAACGAGGCGGGGTTCCGCAGCCTGGTGCTGATGCTGCCGCGCGCCGACCTGGGCCTGGACGGCGGCCCGGGGGAGGGCAGCGGGGTGCGGATGTCCGACCGCGACGGCCTCGGCCTGCTCCTCGGGCCGATGCTGCGCCAGCTCGCGGGCGCCGAGGAGCTGCTCACCGGGGCCCGGGCGCCCCGGGTCCGCCGGGTCCTGACCGACCTGCTGGCCGCGGCCGTCGCCGAGCGGCGTCGCGACGGGCACCCGGCCGGGCCGCTCGCCCCGGTCCTGGACTGGCTCGACGACCACCTCGCCGACGACGACCTCTCACCCGGCCGGGTCGCCGCGGCGCACTACATGTCGACCCGGCGGCTGCAGGAGCTGTTCCGGGCCGAGGGCACGTCGGTGTCGTGCTGGGTGCGCGCCCGCCGTCTGGAGCGCTGCCTGCGCGACCTGCGGGACCCGCTGCTGGCGGGCGAGCCGGTCGGGTCGACCGGGCGGCGCTGGGGGTTCGCCGACCCGGCGCACTTCTCCCGGACCTTCCGCGCCCGCTACGGGGTGGCGCCCCGGCAGGTGCGGTCGACGCCGGGTCCCGCGGCGATGGTCACGTCCTCGACCTCCGCGATCGACGGCGGCATGAGCGGCTGACCCGCACCGGCGGGTCAGTTCCCGCCCGCGCCGCCCCCGCCGCCGGGGCGGCCCGGCGTCGCCTCGACGGTGGCCTGCGGCAGCAGGACCTGCTGGCCGTCGTCGAGGCCGGACCGGACCTCGGTGAACTGGTCGCCGACCAGGCCGGGGACGAACTGCCGGGTCACCGCGGCGCCGTCGTCGCCGGGCACGTCGACGACCGAGCGGCCGCCCTCCTGCCGGACGGCGGTGTTCGGCACCCGCAGCACCCCGTTGCGGGCCTCGGTGCGCACGTCGGCCTGCGCGGTCTGGCCGTCGCGCAGCTGCGGGTCGGTGCGGTTCAGCACGACGGTCGCGTAGTAGCTCACGACGCCCGACAGCTGCGTCGCGGTCGGCGCGACGGCCACCACGGTCGCCGGCAGGCTCACCCCGGGCAGCGCGTCGACGGTGACGTCGACGGTCTGGTTCGGGGCGACCCGGGCGGCGTCGCTCTCCTCGAACGGGACGACCAGCTGGTAGGTCTGCAGGTCGTTGAGGGTGAGGAACGGTGCCCCGCCGGCCGCGGACGCGCCGCCCCCGGTGGCTCCCGCGCCGCCCGAGGCCGCCGAGGCCGACCCGACGGCCTGCGGGATCCGGGCGTCGGTGCCGGGGGCGAGCGCGGTCGCGGCGTTCGCGGCGGGCACGACGTCGCCCACCGCGCCGTTGATCGCGGACACGGTGCCGGCGACCGGGGCGCGCAGCAGGGTGTCGTCGAGGGCGCGCTGGGCGTCGGCGAGGGTGTTGCGGGCGTCGGCGACCACGGCGTCCTGCACCGCGACGTCGGCCGGTGCGTCGTTGTTCGCCCCGGTGAGCTGGGAGCGGGCGTCGGACACCGCGCTCTCGGCGTTCGCGATCGACACCCGGCCGGAGGCGGCACCGGTGTCGCGGCTGCCCTCGGCCTGCGACAGCGCCGTCTGCGAGGTGATGACCTGGCCCTTCGCCGTCGTCACGGCCTGCTCGTCGGCGGCGACGGCGGTGCAGGCCGGGTCGGTCGTGGCCGCGCCGAGGCCGGACCCGCCCGACGCGCCGGACCCGCCGGACAGGCCGCCGAGCAGTCCGCCGCCGGACGGGTCGGCAGTGGGCTCGGGGGTGGCGGTCGCGGTGCTGCCACCGGAGCGCTTGCAGGCCCGCCGGTCGGTCTCCAGCTGCTGCTGGGCCGCGGCGAGCTGCTTGCGGTCGAAGGCGAGCTGGACCTTCGCCCGCTCGACGGCGGTGTCGTTGGCCGCGTTCTGCGCGCCGACCTGGTCCCGGGTCGCGGCCAGCACCGACTCGGCCGAGGCCAGCGACGCCTGCGCGGCCTCGACGGTGTTCGCGCCGGTCAGCTTGCCCAGCGACGCCTGCTGCTGGTCCAGCCCGGCCTGCGCGGAGGCGACCTTCGACCGGGCCTCGGCGTCGTCGAGCCGGGCCAGCGGCTGCCCCGCCGCGACGGTCTCGCCGACCTCGACCAGCAGCTCGGTGATCCGGCCGCCGTCGGTGAACCCGAGGTTCTGCTGGGTGATCGACACCAGCGACCCCGACGCCGACACCCCGGTGGAGACCACACCCCGGTCGACGACGGCCGCCGGCGGCGGCTGGTCCCCTCCGGTGCAGGCCGTGAGGCCGACGAGTCCGGCGAGCAGCAGGCTGCCCGCGAGCCGCAGTCGGGTCATGAAGTGCTCCTCAGCTGCTGTCACTGGTGCCGCAGGGCGTCGATGGGCCGCATCCGTGCGGCCCGGTTGGCGGGGAAACCGCCCGCGAGCAGCCCGATCAGCAGGCTCACCCCGAAGGCGAGCACCACCGATCCGGCCGACACCGTCGGGGCGGGGAAATCGGGTACGAGGCGGGGCAGGACGATCCCGGCCAGCACGGACACGCCGACGCCGACCAGGATCCCGATGACCCCGCCGATGCCGGTCAGCACCATCGCCTCGATGAGGAACTGCTGCAGGATCGCGCGGCGGCGCGCGCCGATGGCCTTGCGGATGCCGATCTCGCGGGTCCGCTCGGTCACCGTGACCAGCATGATGTTGGCGACGCCGATGCTCCCGACCAGCAGCGAGATGCCCGCGACCGCCGCGACGAAGATCGTCACGAAGCTCAGGACCTGCGAGGACTGGTCGAGCAGGCTCTGCAGCGCGGTGACGGTGTAGTCGCGGTCCTGCGGGTCGTCGATGCGGTGCCGGTCGTCGAGGACCGTCGTGACCTGCTCGACCGCCTGCGGCACCGCGTCGGTGGACACCGCGCGCACGGTGATCTGGTCGACGACGTCGCCGCCACCGGTCAGGTAGGCGCGCGCGGCGCCCAGCGGCATGACGGCGATGTCGTCCTGCTGGCCGTTGGCGGCGAGCACGCCGATCACCCGGAACGAGGTACGGCCGATCCGCACCTCCGAGCCCAGCGCGTCGCCGGCGCGGCCGCCGAACAGCGTCGCCACCGGGTTGGGGCCGAGCACGACGACCTTCGCCCGGGTCGTGGCCTGCCGGTCGTCGAAGAACGACCCGACGACGAGCTCCCGGTTGGTGATGTCGAGGTAGTCGGCGTCGGCGCCGGTCACGCCGCTGCGGACGCTCCCGCCACCGGCCAGCTGCAGCTGCGCCGAGCCGGTCACCGTCGGGCTGACCGAGGCGACCGCGGGTGCGGAGGCCCGGTCGCGCAGGGCGCGCACGTCGGCGTCGGTGAGGTCGCGCGGGGTGCCGCTGCCGCTGATGCCACCGCGGTCCGGGGTGATCTGGATCTGGTTGGCGAGCGGGCCGAACGCGTCGGCGACGAAGCGCTGCAGACCGTTGCCGAACGCGACCAGCACGATCACCGCGGCGACCCCGATGATGATCCCGAGCATCGTCAGCAGCGACCGCAGCGGCCCGGCCCGCAGGCCCCGTACCGCGATCCGCGCGGACTCCCAGATCGTCATCGGCGCTCGTCACCCACGATCCGGCCGTCGCGCAGGGTCACGACCCGCTTGGCGAACTCCGCGACCTCGGGCTCGTGGGTGATCAGCACGACGGTGCGGCCGCTCTCGTTCAGCTCCACGAACAGGTTCATGACGTCGGTGGTCGAGGCGGTGTCGAGGTTCCCCGTCGGCTCGTCGGCCAGGATCATCGACGGGTCGGTGACCAGGGCACGGGCCACCGCGACGCGCTGCTGCTGGCCGCCGGAGAGCTCGTTGGGCCGGTGGTCGCCGTGGTCGCCGAGCCCGACCCGCTCCAGCGCGCGCCGCGCCCGGCCCCGGCGGTCGCGCCCACCGGCGTAGACCAGCGGCAGCTCCACGTTGGCCAGCGCCGAGGTGCGCGGCAGCAGGTTGAACGACTGGAAGACGAAACCGATCTTCTGCAGCCGGACGTCGGCGAGCCGGTTGTCCGACATCCGGCCGACGTCGATGCCGTCGAGCCGGTAGGCGCCGGAGCTCGGCACGTCGAGGCAGCCGAGGATGTTCATCATCGTGGACTTGCCCGAGCCGGAGGGACCCATGATCGCGACGAGGTCGCCGTCGTCGACGTGCAGGTCCACGGCGTCGAGTGCGCGCAGCTCGAGGGCTCCGGTCCGGTAGACCTTGGAGACCCCCTCCAGCTCGATCACGATTCCGGAGATTACGCACGGTGCGGTTCCGGGAAATCGTCGGGTCGTCGTCGGGAATGGTGCGCAGAAATGCGTCGTCACCCGATCGGGTGGATGGTCGCGCAGGGCCGTCACCTGCGGGTCGTCGATCAGTTAACGCGGAATCATCCCCATTCCGCGGTGGCGAGCGGGGAGTCGTCCCCGGGTCGGCGTCGCGAATTCGTGACCACCTCGTGACCGGTCCCGTCGCGGATGCGGCCGGGCCCGTCCGGATACGGTGCCGTGGACCGACGCCGGGAGGCCGCATGGGCGAGCGACGACACCTGCTGGAGGGGCTCGCCGGCCCGACCGTCGCGCTGGAGGCGGTGAACCGGGCGACCCACGAGTTCACCGGCAGGCAGGCCCGGCGGGCGGGGCTGCACCCGACCGACCTGTGGGCGCTGCGGCTGCTCGACGTCCACGGCTCGCTCGGGCCGACCGAGCTGGCCCGGCGGCTGGACCTGCGGCCGGCCTCCACCACCGCGCTGATCGACCGGCTCGAGGCGGCCGGCCACCTCGAGCGGGTGCCCGACCCGCACGACCGCCGCCGGGTCACCGTGCGCTCGCGGGAGGAGTCCTTCCGCGCGCGGCTCGCGCAGTGGGAGCCGGTCGTGCGGGCCCTCGACGACGTCGCCCGCCGCCTCTCCGACGACGAGGGCGCGGTCGTCGAGCGCTACCTGCGCGCGGTCGTCGCCACGCTCGACGAGCTCGGCGCCGGATAGTCCGGGAGCCGGAACGCGTCGACCGCGCCGGTCGGCGTGGCCCCGAGCAGTCCGGTGACCCGCTTCCCGACCGGGCTCGCGACGGCCCGGAACGCGGTGCGCAGCGTCCGGATCCCGGCCCGGGTCCGCGGGTTGGCCAGCGTCAGCGGCGGCAGCTTCTGCGCCTGCTCGGTCGCGGGCCGCAGCAGCTCCTCGTAGCGGCGCAGCGCACCCGCGGTGTCGCCGGGGCGCGAGGCCAGCTCCCCGGCCAGCACGTAGGCACCGATCAGGGCCAGGCTCGTGCCCCCGCCGCCCAGTGGCGACGGGCAGTACGCGGCGTCGCCGAGCAGCACCACCCGTCCCGAGCTCCAGTGCGGGGCCATGACCTGCCCGACGGCGTCGAAGTACATCGGCGCTCCGTCCGGCCCGTCGCCGAGCTCGCGCAGGATCCGCGGGGCGACCCAGCCCGCGTCGGCGAAGGTCTGCCGCAGGACGGTGCGGACGTCGGCGTCGCCGAGGGTCTCCAGGCCGCGCACCCCGGACAGGAAGGTCAGCATGGCGCGGGTGGTGCCCAGGTTGTCCGGGCGCAGGTGCACCCCGCGCGAGCCGGTCTCGTGGAACCAGTTCCACCAGGCGTCGTCGTCGGCGGTGCGGGGGATCGTCAGGTAGGCGCCGTACAGACCGGTCTCGCGGACGGTGACGTCGTCGAACACCAGGTCGCGGGTGCGCGACCGCAGTCCCTCGGCGACCACGACGAGGTCGGCGGTGACGGTCGTGCCGTCGTCGAGGGCGACCCGGGCCGGGCCGTCGCCGGTGCCCCGGTCCTCGACGCCGGTGATCCGGGTCCCGAACCGGAACGTCGTGGACCCCGGCGCGGCCTCGATCAGCACCCGGGCCAGCTCGCCGCGCAGGATCTCCAGCTCGGCGGTCGGACCGTCGGTCGACCCGGTCGGGTCCATCGGGATCTCGGCGACCGGGCGCCCGTCGTCGCCGATGACACGGAAGCCGACCTCCTGGGTGCCGGCGGCCCGCACGGCGTCCTCCAGGCCCATGCGGCGCAGGACCTCGCGGGCGGTGCCGCGGACGTCGATGTTGTGCCCCTCGTCGCGCTGCCGCGGCGCGCGCTCCAGGACGGTCGTCCGCCAGCCGTACGCGGCCAGGCGCAGGGCGAGCGCGGAGCCGGCGATGCCGGCGCCGGAGATCAGGGCGTGCCGGGAGGAGGTCATGGTAGTTAGATGACCGAACTACCCGGTCGGCTAAACCTGCGCGACGATCTCGTCGGCCACCCAGCGGGCGGCGCCGTCGGGGAACGGCGCGGGCAGTCCGAGGACCACGTGCCCGAACCCCGCGGCGACGGCGGCGGAGACCCGCTCGCGGGCGTCCTGCGGGTCGTCGTAGGAGACGCCCAGGTGGATCGACCGGGTGATCTCCGCCGGGTCCCGGCCGATGTCGGCGCACAGCCCGTCGAGCATCGCGCTGCGGGCGACGGCGTCGTCGAGGTCGCCGCCGGGGATGTTCCAGACGTCGGCGTGCCGTGCCGCGATCCGCAGCGTCGCCCTGGCCCGCCCGCCGATCACGATCGGCGGGTGGGCCTGCACCGGTTTCGGGCTGCCGAACGCGCCGGTGAGCCGCACCTGCTCGCCGTCGACGTCGAACGGCTCGGTCTCGGTCCACAGCCGCCGGATCACCGTGCAGGCCTCGTCGAGCGCGGTGACGGCGTCGGCGGTGGCGGCGAAGGGCAGGCCGTGCGCCTCGTACTCGCGGCGGGCGAGCGGGTGGTCCGGGCGGGACCCGACGCCGATGCCCAGGTCGAGCCGCCCGCCGGAGACGACGTCGACCGTCGTCGCGATCTTGGCCAGCACCGCGGGCGGGCGGAACCGGTTGCTGGTGACCAGCAGGCCCAGACGCAGCCGTCGGGTCCGTGCGGCCAGCGCGGACAGGGTGGTCCAGCCGTCGAGGGCCGGCCCCAGCGGGTCGCCGCCGATCGGCATGAGGTGGTCGAACAGCCAGGCGTGCTCGATGCCGGGCAGCTCGTCGGCCTCGAGCCAGACGCGCAGCAGGTCGTCGTAGGTGGTCTGCATCTGGGCGGTCATGATGCCGATGGACGCTCGGGGCACGGGGGCTCCTGCGGGAGATGAAACGGAACAATGTTCCGGGTACGATACGGAACAGTGTTCCGGTCGGCAAGGGAGTGTGCGGTGGGTGTGCAGCGGGAACCGGTCCGGTCCGACGCCCGGCGCAGCCGTGCCGCCCTGCTCGAGGCCGCCGCGGCCGAGTTCGTGACCGCGGGCGTCGACGCGCCGGTCCGGGCGATCGCCGCCCGTGCCGGTGTCGGCGTGGGGACGGTCTACCGGCACTTCCCGACCCGGCCCGACCTGGTCGTCGCCGTCTACCGGCACCAGGTCGAGGGGTGCGCGGCGGCCGCACGGACCTGCCTCGACGCCGGTCCGACGCCGTTCGACGCCCTCACGGCCTGGGTCGGGGAGTTCGTCGACCTGCTCGTCACCAAGCACGGGCTGGTCGCGATGCTCGTCCACGACGACGGCCGCTCCGCCGCGCTGCACGAGCTGTTCCTGGAGCGGCTGCTGCCGGCGGGGGAGGAGATCGTCCGGGCGGCACGGGAGGCCGGGCAGCTGCCGTCCGACGTCACCGCCTACGAGGTGCTGCGGGGGATCGGCAACCTGTGCTTCGGCGCCGAGGCCGATCCCGCCTACGACGCCCGCCGCGCCGTCGGCTTCTTCCTCGCGGGCCTCCGGGTTGCGTAACCGGAACACCGTTCCTATATTTCCGGAGGAGGCTCCGTTTCAAGGTCTCCACTCCGTCTCCCGAAGGAGCGCACCATCGTGGACTCCACGATCTCCCTCACCGTCGACGGCCGTCGCCACGAGCTGACGGTCGACACCCGGACCACCGTCCTCGACGCGCTGCGTGACCGGCTCGGCGTGACCAGCGCCAAGAAGGGCTGCGACCACGGCCAGTGCGGTGCGTGCACCGTCCTGCTGGCCGCACCCGGCGAACAGGGGCCGGGCCGCCGCGTGCTGTCCTGCCTCTCGCTCGCCGTCGCCCACGACGACGCCGCGGTCACCACCGCCGACGGCCTCGGCACCGGTGCGGACCTGCACCCGCTCGCCGAGGCCTTCGTCGCCCACGACGCCTACCAGTGCGGCTACTGCACCCCCGGCCAGATCTGCTCGGCCGTCGGGATGCTGGACGAGGCCCGCGCCGGGCACCCCAGCGCGGTCACCGCCGACCTGTCCGGCGACGGACCGGCCGTGCTGGACCGCGCCGAGATCGCCGAGCGCCTGTCCGGGAACCTGTGCCGCTGCGCCGCCTACTCCGGCATCGTCGACGCCGTCGGTGCCGTGGGCACCGGGACGGGGGCGTCGCGGTGAAGCCGTTCGCCTACACCCGTCCCGGCGACGCCGCGGCCGCGGTCGCCGCGGTCTCCGCCGACCCGTCCGCCGCCTACCTGGCCGGCGGGACCAACCTCGTCGACCACCTCAAGCTGGGCCTGGTCGAGCCGGGCACGCTCGTCGACGTCACCGGCCTGCTGCCCACCGGGATCACCCCGACCGCCGACGGCGGCCTGTCCATCGGCGCGGGCGCCCGCAACACCGACGTCGCCGTGGACCCGCGGGTCCGACGCGACTACCCGGCGCTGTCCGCGGCGCTGCTCGCCGGGGCCTCGGGGCAGCTGCGCAACATGGCGACGACCGGCGGGAACCTGTTGCAGCGCACCCGCTGCTCCTACTTCGCCGACCTCACCGCGCCCTGCACCAAGCGCGACCCCGGGCAGGGCTGCTCCGCGCAGCACGGCTGGGCCCGCCACCACGCGATCCTCGGCGCACCCGAGGGCGGCTGCATCGCGACCCACCCGTCGGACATGGCGGTCGCGCTGGCCGCGTTCGACGCCCGCGTGCACGTCCTCGGCCCGGACGGGGAGCGCACCGTCGCCGCCACCGAGCTGCACCGGCTGCCCGGCGACGACCCGGGCCGCGACACCGTGCTGGAGCACGGGGAGCTGATCACCTCGGTCGAGCTGCCCGCGCTGCCGGTCGCCGCGCACTCCACCTACCGCAAGGTCCGCGACCGCGCCTCGTACGCGTTCGCGCTGGTGTCGGTCGCCGCGGCCCTCGACGTCGCCGACGACGGCACCGTCCGCGACGTGCGGATCGCCCTCGGCGGGGTCGCGCACCGGCCGTGGCGGGCGCACCGCGCCGAGCAGGCGCTGCTCGGCGGGCCCGCCACCGACGAGGCGTTCCGCGCCGCCGCGGCGGCCGAGACCGCCGACGCCCGCGCCGTCGACACCGCCGTCGGCGGCAACGCCTTCAAGATCCCGCTGGTGGCCGGCACGGTCACCGCCACCCTGCGCGGCCTCGCCGCGCACCGGACGGAGGCCGCATGACCAGCACCGTCACCCCCGGCACCACGACCGACGGCGCCGCAGGCACGTCGCACACCCGGATCGAGGGCCCCGCCAAGGTCACCGGCAACGCCGTCTACGCCTACGAGCAGGACGCCGCCGCACCGCTGCACCTGCGCGGCGTCGGGGCGACGATCGCCCGCGGCCGGGTCCGCTCGGTCGACACCACCGCCGCGGCCGCGGTCCCCGGGGTGGTCGCCGTCCTGACCCCGGACACCGCGCCCCGCCTCGACGACGGCGCGAACACCGAGCAGGCCGTCCTGCAGACCGGCGCCGTGCACCACCGCGGCCAGTACGTCGCCGCGGTGCTCGCCGAGACCGCCGAGGCGGCCCGGGAGGCGGCCGACCTCGTCGTCGTCGACTACGACGCGGAGCCCGCCACCACCGCGTTCGACCCGGGGTCGGCCGAGGCCTACACCCCCGAGGTCGTCGTCGCGTTCCCGCCGGACACCCGCACCGGCGACCCGGAGACGGCGTTCGACGAGGCCCCCGTGCAGGTCGACGCCACCTACACGACGCCGATCGAGTACCACCACCCGATGGAGCCGCACTCCACCGTCGCGCGGTGGGACGGCGGGCACCTCACGCTGTTCGAGTCCTCGCAGGCCGTCTGGGACGCGCGACGCCAGGTCGCGGCCCTGTTCGGGATCGGCGACGACGCCGTCACCGTCGTCTCGCCGCACGTCGGCGGCGGGTTCGGCACCAAGGGGGCGCTGCACGCGGGGTCGGTCCTGGCGGTGCTCGCCGCGCGCGCGGTCCCCGGCCGGTCGGTGAAGCTGTCGCTGACCCGCCGCGAGATGACCGACACCACCGGGTACCGCCCGGCGACGGTGCAGCGCCTCCGGCTCGGCGCCGGGACCGACGGGCGGCTGCACTCGCTCGGCCACGACGTCGTCGAGTCCGGGGCGCGGATGGCCGAGTTCGGCGAGCCGACCGCGGTGATCAGCAGGCACCTGTACGCGTCGCCGCACCGGCGGACCTCGCACCGGGTCGTGCCGCTGGACCTGTCCACGCCGACGTTCATGCGCGCACCCGGCGAGGCGCCCGGCAGCTTCGGCGCGGAGTCCGCGCTCGACGAACTCGCCGTCGCCCTCGGGATCGACCCGGTCGAGCTGCGGATCCTCAACGAGCCCGACGTCGACCCCGACACCGGCAGGCCGTTCTCCAGCCGCAACCTCGTGGCCTGCCTGCGGCGCGGCGCCGAGCGGTTCGGCTGGGCCGACCGGGACCCGCGCCCGCGCACCCGGCTCGTCGACGGCTGGTGGCACGGCACCGGCGTGGCCGCCGCGTTCTTCCCGTCCTTCGCGATGCCCGGCTCCGCCGCCGCGATCCGGTTCGACGCCGGCGGTGCCGGTGCGCCCGGCCGCTACCGGGTGGACATCGCCGCGGCCGACATCGGGCAGGGCGCCCGCACGGTGCTCACCCAGATCTCCGCCGAGGCGCTCGGGGTGCCACCCGCGCAGGTCGACCTGAACCTGGGCGACACCGGTCTGCCGCACGCGACCGTGGCCGGCGGCTCCGCGGGCACCGCGTCCTGGGCGACGGCGATCGTCGACGCCGCCGACCGGTTCCGCGACAAGTGGGGCACCGACCCCGAGGACGCGGCGGAGGCCGACGGCGTCGCCGGGCACAACCCGGCGATGGCCGAGTACGCGATGGGCGCGCACGGGGCGCACTTCGTCGAGGTCGCGGTGCACGCCGACACCGGGGAGATCCGGGTGCCGCGGATGCTGGGGGTGTTCGCCGCGGGCCGCATCCTCAACCCGCTGACCGCGCGCTCGCAGTTCCTCGGCGGGATGGTGTGGGGGCTGTCGATGGCGCTGCACGAGGAGGGCGTCGTCGACCCGGCCCGCGGGCACGTCGTCAACCACGACCTCGCCGGCTACCACGTGGCGGCGAACGCC
Source organism: Pseudonocardia sp. ICBG162 (assembly GCF_020496225.1). Classification (NCBI taxonomy): domain Bacteria; kingdom Bacillati; phylum Actinomycetota; class Actinomycetes; order Pseudonocardiales; family Pseudonocardiaceae; genus Pseudonocardia; species Pseudonocardia sp. ICBG162. Next base: position 739,818 of record NZ_JAHLJD010000017.1, on the reverse strand, counting down.
GACGTCGGCGACATCGACGCCGAGTGGGTCGACGAGGACGACCCGCACGTCAACCCGGTGGGCGCCAAGGGGATCGGGGAGATCGGGATCGTCGGGGTGGCCGCGGCCGTCGCGAACGCCGCCCACCACGCCACCGGCGTGCGGGTCCGGTCGCTGCCGATCACCCTGGAGCACTTCCTGGGGGCCTGAGCGCGAGCGCCAGGACCCGCTCGGCCCGCTCGGCGAGCCGCTGCGGGTCCTGCGCCGCCGTCGCCGCCCGGAGCGCGTGGGCGTCGAGACCGTCCGGCACGCCGAGGGAGTACCAGCGCTCCAGCAGGTCCACGGTCATCTCGGGGTGGAACTGCACGCCCACGCTGCGACCGGCCACGAACGCCTCGTGCCCGGCCCCGCTGGTGGCGAGCAGCTCCGCCCCGGGCGGCGCGACGAGCTGCTCGGCGTTCCAGCAGAACCACGGCCCGGCCGGGAGGCGGCCGTCGACCGGGTCGACCGGGTGCCATCCGATCCGCGCGGCCGGCAGCGTCGTCCGGGAGCCGCCGAGGGCCTCGGCGAGGAGCTGGGCGCCGAAGCAGACCGCCAGCACCGGCACCCCGGCGTCGTGCGTCCGGCGCAGGAAGGCGACCTCACGGGCCGCCCACCCTGCGATCCGCTCCCTCGGCCACGGCGCGCCGAGCGTGACCACCAGGCCGGCCCCGGTGGGGTCGGGGAACCCGGCGTCGACGTCCGGGGTGTCGTACCGGTCCGCGGGCACCACCGTCGTCCACTCCGGACGGATCCCGCGTCGTTCCAGGGCACGGCCGAGCAGCCCGAGCCCGGCGACGTGGTCGTGGCCGATCACGATGGCGCGCACCGGCACACCCTGCCACCACCCGGGTTTGTCCCGCGCGGTCGCGGGTAGTGCGCGCCCTTCGCGGTCGAACAGCCGGCCCCGCTCCCGCACCACCTGCACGACCGACGGAGCCGTCGTTGATCCCGCACCACCCGAACTCCCCGGCCTCCCCGTTCACCGAGGGACTGCGCCACCGCATGCGGCTGGCCTGGCGCGCCGGCGCCGCGGCCGGCGCCGCCTGGTATCTCGCCACCCTCGTCCCCGGTGTCCTCGGCCAGTACCCCTACTACGCACCGCTCGGTGCCCTGCTCGTCTGCTACCCGACCGTCTTCGACTCGCTGCGCCAGAGCCTGTACGCGGTGCTCGCGACCGGCCTCGGCGTCGGCCTCGGTGCCGCCGCCCTGCACCTGGGCGGCGCGCAGTGGTGGGCGGTGGCCGCGGCCGTCCTCGCCGGCATCGCGGTGGGTGCCGTCCCGATCCTCTCCGCGGCCCGCGACCTCGTCCCCACCGCGGCGCTGTTCACGATCCTCATCGGTGCGACGGACCCGTCCGGCTTCATGGCGGGCTACCTCGGCCAGACCCTGCTCGGCGTGCTCGTCGGGGTCGCGGTCACCCTGGCCCTGCCGCCTCCGCCGCAGAACGCCCGCGCGCACCGAGTGGTGGCGCGGCTGCGCGACGGCATCGCCGACCACCTGCAGGAGATGGCGGAGGTCCTGGCCGAGCGGTGGCCGCCGGAGCGCGAGGAGTGGACCCGCCACCGCCACGACTTCGAGCCGCTGATCGACGCGACCCGGGAGGCGGTCCGCTCCGCCGACGCCGGCCGGCGGGCCAACCTGCGGGCGCGTGCCTACCGGGCCCGCGGCCAGCAGCTCTACGAGGCCGCGCAGACCCTGGAACAGCTCGCGGTGCTCGTCCGCGACATCAGCACGGTCCTGGCCCAGACGGCGTGGGCCGAGCGCACCGTGCTCGTCCTGGACCCGGAGCTGCGCACCCCGGTCGCGGAGGCGATGCGTGACCTGGCCACCGCGATCCGGTCGGCGGAGCTGGCGCACCTCACCCGCGGCCCCGCACCCGCCGGGCTCGACGGGCACCGCCGCCACCTGGCCGCCGCCCGGGAGGCGCTGGACCGGGTCACCGACCGGCTCGACTCCCAGCGCGCGGGCTGGGAGGACAGCCTCGCCGCGTCGGGGATCGTGCTGCACCTGCGGCGTTGCCTGGACCACCTGCACGCCGGACCGGCCGACCGCAGCCCGGATCTGCATCCGGCGGACCGGTGACGTGTGGGCGGCCGCCGACGGGGTACGTCAGGTCCATGTCGGCACTCGTACCCGGGGCGTACGCCGGCCCAGGTCCTGTCGGTTGAGATCCTGCAGCCGGCGGGGCCGCCCCGAACCTCACCTCGATCACCGCGAACGGACGAGGAGCGCCTGATGCCGGGACGCCGGACCTCCTGGACCGAGGACCTGTCCGAGGGGGCGTCGTCGGAGTTCCGCGCCGACGACGACGCCGGGCGCGCGCCCGAGGAGCTGGCCCGGACGATGGCCGGACTGTCGCGTCACCTCTACGCGGCCCGTGACGCGGCCGACGCGTGCGACCGTGTGCTCGAGGCGTGCACCGCGCTCGTCGAGGGCTGCACCCACGCCACGCTCACGCTGACCTCCGGCGGAAAGGTCGCCACCCCGGCGTGCACCGGTCCGGGCGCCCGGACCGTCGACGATCTGCAGCGTGAGCTGGGCGAGGGCCCCTGCCTCCAGGCGATCAGCGCGGACCGCAACGTCGTGTCGGCCGACCTGGGGCACGACGGGCGCTGGCCCCGGTTCGGCCCGGCCGCGGCGCGCCGCGGCATCGGCTCGGTGGTGGCCTCCCGGCTGTTCACCGACGAGCGCACCACCGGCGCCCTGAACGTCTTCGGCGCCGCCGGCGCGTTCGACACCGCCGCCCAGGACCGGATCGCGGTGCTGGCCGCGCACGCCGCCGTCGCGATCGACGCGGTGCGTACGCGGGAGAACCTGCAGGAGGCGGTCCGCAGCAGGCAGGTGATCGGCGAGGCGATCGGCATCCTGCGGGAGCGCTACGGGATCTCCTCGGAGCAGGCGTTCGACCGGCTCACCCGTGCCTCGCAGCACCTCAACATCAAGCTCCGCGCGATCGCCGAGCACCTGAGCCGCGACCCGACGGCGGAGGGGGTCAGTCCGCCAGCGGGCGGAACCGGCGCAGCCGCAGGCTGTTGAGCACCACGCACACCGAGCTGAACGCCATCGCCGCTCCGGCGATCATCGGGTTGAGCAGCCCGAACGCGGCCAGCGGGATCGCGGCCGTGTTGTAGGCGAACGCCCAGAACAGGTTGCCCCGGATCGTGCCCAGGGTGCGCCGGGACAGCCGGACGGCGTCGGCCGCGGCCCGCAGGTCACCCCGGACCAGGGTGATGTCCGACGCCTCGATCGCCACGTCGGTGCCGGTACCCATGGCCAGGCCCAGGTCGGCCCGGGCGAGCGCGGCCGCGTCGTTCACGCCGTCGCCGACCATCGCGACGACCCGGCCCTGCTCCTGCAGCCGCTCCACCACGGCGAGCTTGTCCGCGGGCAGCACGTCGGCGATGACGGTGTCCGGGCCGGGCTCGATGCCGACCTCACGGGCGACGGTCTCGGCGACGGCCCGGTTGTCCCCGGTGAGCAGCACCGGACGCAACCCGAGCCTGCGGAACTCCGCGATCGCCTCGGCCGAGGTCGGCTTGACGGTGTCGGCGACGACGAGCACGGCACGCGCGGCCCCGTCCCACGCGACGGCGACCGTCGTACGGCCCCGCGCGGCCTCGTCCGCGGCGACCGCGGCGAGGTCGTCGGACAGCGGGACCGACCACTGCTCGAGCAGCCGCGGACGGCCGACGAGCACGGCGTGGCCGTCGACGACGCCCTGCACGCCGAGGCCCTCGTGGTTGGTGAAGTCCGTGACGGCGGGCAGGTCACCGACCCGCTCGGCCGCCGCCCCGGCGATCGCGGCGGCGACCGGGTGCTCCGAGGCGCGCTCCAGCGCCCCGGCGAGGCGCAGCACGGTCGCCTCGTCGGTCCCGTCGCCGGTGTGCACGCCGGTCAGCGCCATGGTGCCGGTGGTGACGGTGCCGGTCTTGTCGAGCACGACGGTGTCGACCCGGCGCGTGGACTCCAGGATCTCCGGCCCCTTGATCAGGATGCCGGTCTGGGCGCCGCGCCCGGTGCCGACGAGCAGCGCGGTCGGCGTGGCCAGCCCGAGCGCGCACGGGCACGCGATGATCAGCACGGCGACGGCCGCGGTGAACGCGGTCGAGGCGACGGCGCCGGTGAGGATCCAGACCAGCAGCGTCGCGGCGGCGATCACGGCGACGACGGGCACGAACACCGCGGAGATCCGGTCGGCGAGGCGCTGCACCTCGGCCTTGCCGTTCTGCGCCTCCTCGACCAGCCGCGCCATCTGCGCGAGCGCGGTGTCCGAGCCGACCCGGGTGGCCCGCACGACGAGCCGCCCGCCGGAGTTCACGCACCCGCCGACGACGGTGTCCCCGGCCCGGACCTCGACCGGCACCGACTCGCCGGTCAGCATCGAGACGTCGACCGCCGAGCGGCCGTCGACGACCTCGCCGTCGGTGGCGACCTTCTCCCCGGGGCGCACGACGAACTCCTCGCCCACGGCGAGCTCGTCGACGGCGACGCGCACCTCGGCGCCGTCGCGGAGCACCGTCACGTCCTTCGCGCCCATCTGCAGCAGCGCGCGCAGCGCGGCACCGGCCCGGCGGCGGGAGCGGAGCTCGACGTAGCGCCCGGCCAGCACGAACGTGACGACCGCGGCGACGACCTCCAGGTAGATGTTCCCGCTGCCGTCGGTGCGCGAGATCGTCAGCTCGAAGGGGTGCACCATGCCGGGCATCCCGGCGGTGCCGAGGAACAGCGCGTAGAGCGACCAGGCGAGCGCGGCCGTCGTCCCCATCGAGACGAGGGTGTCCATCGTGGCGGCGCCGTGGCGCAGGTTGGTCCAGGCGGCGCGGTGGAACGGCGCGCCCGCCCAGCCCCAGACCGGCAGTGTCAGCAGCAGCGAGACCCACTGCCAGCCGACGAACTGCCATGCGGGCGTCATCGCGACGACGACGACCGGCACCGACAGCACGGCGGCTCCGATGAGCCGGTTCCGCAGGTCGCGCAGGTCGCGCTCGGGGTCCTCGTCGGCCTCCGCGCTCGGCGGGGTGGCGGTGTAGCCGGCCGCCTCGACGGTCCCGACGAGCGTGTCGATGCCGATCCCACCGGGCGCGCTGACCCGGGCCTTCTCGGTGGCGTAGTTGACGGTGGCGGTGACGCCGTCGAGCTTGTTGAGCTTGCGCTCGATGCGGTTGGCGCAGGACGCACAGGTCATGCCGCCGACGGCGAGCTCGATCTCGGTGACGGTGCTGCCCGCGCCGTTCTCGGCGACGGTCCCGGTCGCGGCTGCGCGGGGCAGGGCGGTGACGGGTCCGTGGGCCGGGGACGTGTCGCTCATGGTCGGTCCTCCGGGGGTGACCCGGCGCGGGTGGCGGTGGCGACCCGCGCCGGGTGGGTGGTCAGGGGTGCTCAGACGAGCTGGTAGCCCGCCTCGTGCACGGCGTCACGGACGGCGTCGGGGGAGATCTCGTCGTCGCTGGTGACGGTGACGGCGCCGGTCGGCAGGTCGACGGCCACGTCGGTGACGCCGGCGATCTCGCTGATCTCCTCGGTGACCGAGGCGACGCAGTGCTGGCAGGTCATGCCGGTGACGGTGTAGCTGGCGGTGCTCATCGTGCTCTCTCCCGTTCGGATGTCAGGATCGGACCAGCCGGGCGATCGCCGCGCTGGCCTCCCGGATCTTCTCCTCGGCGACGGGGCCACCCTCGGTGGCGGCGTCGGCGACGCAGTGCTTCAGGTGTTCGTCGAGCAGACCCAGCGCGACGGCCTCGAGGGCCTTGTTGACCGCGGCGACCTGGGTCAGCACGTCGATGCAGTACTTGTCGGACTCGATCATCCTGGTGATGCCGCGGACCTGGCCCTCGATCCGCCGCATCCGCTTGACGTGCGCGTCCTTGGTGTCGGCGTAGCCGGGCATCGCGTCCTCCTCAGGGTCCACCGTCACCATACCCCTAGGGGGTAACGGTATCCACCCGGGCTGTAGCGTCCGGGGTGTGACGGACCGGACCCGGCTGCTCGTGCTCGTGCTGCCGGTGCTGCTCGGGCTGCTGGGGATGCACGCGCTCGCGGCGCCACCCGCGCCCTCCGGTGTACACCACGCTCCCGCGGTCGCCGCACCCTCGGTCCCGCACGGGGTGGAGGGGTCGTCGCCTCCCGCCCCGCACGGCATGTCCCACGACGGGGCGTCGCACCTGCTGCACCTGTGCCTGGCCGTGCTCGCGGCCGGGGTCGTCCTGGCCGCGGCGGTGCTGCTGTCCGGGTTCGCGCCGCTGCCGTCGTCGCGCCGGCCGGCCGGTCCGGGACGTCCGCGGACCGCACCGACGGCCCGCCCGCCCCCGGTCCCACGGCGGCTCGCGCTGCTCTGCGTGTCGCGGACGTGACCGGCCTCCGGCGCGGGAGAGCGCCGGAGCCGCCGAGCACCCACGACACGGGAGTACCGACACATGACACGCACGAACGTGGCGCTCGCCGCCACGGCACTGGCCGCTGCCCTCGTCCTGACCGGCTGTGCCGGCGGGGGAGCGTCCGCCCCGCCCTCGGCCTCGTCGAGCAGCGCCGACGTCGCCTTCGCCCAGGGCATGATCCCGCACCACGAGCAGGCGGTCGCGATGGCGCGGCTCGCCGACGGCCGCGCCGGAGCCCGGGTGCGCGACCTCGCTGCCCGGATCGAGGCGGCCCAGGGCCCGGAGATCGCCCGGCTCCAGGGGTTCCTGGCCGACTGGGGCGCCGCGCCCGCCGCGGACGACCACGGCGGTCACGGCGACATGGCCGGGATGGCCGGGATGGCCGGGATGATGTCCGACGAGCAGATGGCCGGTCTGGGACGCGCGTCCGGCGCCGCGTTCGACCGGTCGTTCCTCGAGATGATGATCGCCCACCACGAGGGGGCGGTGACCATGGCCCGCGCGGAGCTCGACGCCGGGGTGGACCCGCGGGCCCGGGAGCTGGCGCAGCGGATCGTCGACGCGCAGCAGGCGGAGATCGCGGAGATGCGGGCGCTGCTGGGCTGAGGTGGGCACGGCCGCCGCACGGCTCGGGCCGTGGGCTGCATCGGCGGGGCGGGGTCGGTTCGGTCGACCGCGCCCCGCCGTCGTCCGGGCGGCGCCGCGCCGCGCTCGCCGCGCTCCCCGAGCCTCGTCCGTACGGCCCACCGTTGTCCCAGCTCAGCGATTCGCAATAGCGAACGTAAACTAGCGATCGAACACACGTTCGAGTACTCTCGATGGTGTGACCGCCACCCAGGAACCACCCGCCCACGCCACCGGCGTGCACGGCGACGGGTTCCCCTCCGGTGACCTCACCCTGCTCCGGTTCCACGTCGAACAAGCCCTCGGCGCCGACACCTGCGCGTGGTCCGAGTCGGAGTTGATCGACCAGATCCAGGAGATCGAGACCCTCCAGGCCTCCCTGGCCGCCCTTCAGGCGGACCGGATCCGGGGCTTCGCCCAGGCCCATGTCGAGAACCGGCGTGTCGATGACCGGAGCGACTTCGACAAGCTCCACCGCAGCGTCGTCGCCCAGATCCAGCTCGCCTGCCGGGTCTCCACCACCGAGGCCCGCACCCGCGTCGCCAACGCCCGCGACCTGCATTCCGGGTTCGACGACGTGCGGTGTCTCCACGAGGCCGGTCAGCTCAACGCCGCCAAGGTCACGGCGATCGCCGTCGAGTGCCGCGACCTCAACACAGCTCAGCGGGCGCGGGTCGACGCCCGGCTTGCCACCAACCGGGACCTGACCCGGTACGGCATCGGCCGGCTGCGGGCGATGACCCGGCGTCTGGTCGCCGAGATCGCCCCCGACCGGTTCCGCGCCCGGGTCCACGCCGCCAAGGCCGAGCGCCGGGTCACTCTGCGGCCCGCGCCGGATGCGATGAGCTACCTGACCGCCTACGTCCCGGTCGAACAGGGCGCCGCCTGCCTCGCCGCGCTCCAGAGGGCGTTCGTCGAGGTTCAGGTCGACCCGGCGCCGCTGACCCGTACCCGTGGGCAGGTTCTGGCCGACACCCTCGTGGAGCGGGTCACCGGGCAGGCCACCGCGACGGCGGTGAACCTGGAAGTGCAGGTCACCGTCCCGGTCCAGGCCCTGCTCGACCCAAGGTCCCCGCTGCCCGCGGAGATCCCCGGCCTGGGGCCCGTTCCGGCCGACCTGCTCGCCACCTCCGAGGGCGCCAAGTCCCTGCGCAGACTGCTCACCGACCAGGGCATCGTCATCGGCGGCGACTCCCGCAGGCGCACCTTCACCGGACTCCTCGCCACCCTCGTGAAAGCCCGCGCGCAGAACCGGTGCACCGAGCCCTACTGCGACGCTCCCGTCCGCCACGTCGACCACATCCAGCGCGACGCCGACGGCGGACACACCGAACTGGACAACGGACGCGGAGTCTGCGAGTTCCACAACCACGTCCGTGAACAACCCGGCTGGCACGTGGCCCGTGCCCCCGACGGGGCCGTCGTCACCACCACTCCGACCGGGCACACCTACCGCGGACCGGACTGACACTTGCGGTTGACGCTACGTCAACTTCTACCGTCGCTCCCATGACGGACGAGCCCTGCTGGAGCACCGACGACGTGGTCCGCCTGGCCGGGGTCAGCTCACGCACCCTGCGCCACTACGACCACATCGGACTCGTGCCCCCGGCCGGGACCGGCCCGGGCGGACGGCGCCTCTACGGCCGGACGCAGCTGCGTCGGCTGCAGCACGTGCTGTTGCTACGGGAGCTCGGACTCGGCCTGCCGCAGATCGCCGCGGTGCTCGACACCGGGTCGGACGCCGCGGAGGTGGACGCCTTGCGTGTCCACCACGGGCGGCTCCTCGACGAGATCGCGCGCCTGCGCCGGCTCGCCGACACCGTCGCACGATCCATCGGAGAACGAGAGGGGAGAGGCGAGATGACCGCCGAGGAGATGTTCGAGGCATTCCGGGACGACCCGCACGGGGCCGAGGCCCGGGACCGCTGGGGCGCCGACGCCGTCGCCGTCCAGGAACGCGTCGCCGACTGGACACGCGCCGACGCAACGGAGCTGACCGCGGACTGGGAGTCGGTCCTGCGCCGGCTCGCCACGGCACGCTCCGCCGGGGACCCGGTCGACGCGCCGTCGGTGCAGGAGATCGTCGCCGACCACCATCGCTGGGTGAGCCGGTTCTGGGTGCCGGCTCGCGAGGCCTACACCGGGCTCGGCGAGCTCTACGCCGACGACCCGCGCTTCGCCGGCCAGATCGACGCGCACGGCGCCGGGCTGAGCGGCTACCTGCGCGACGCGATCGCCGTGTACGCGGCGGAGCGCCTGGAGCAGCCGTGACTCAGGTGAACGAGATGTGCACGTGGTCCATGTGGTTCGCCGTCGCCCCGCCCCGGTCCTCCTGGGCCTTCCAGCCGCTGCCGGTGTCGATGCGCTGCTGCCAGATGATGTAGGAGATCCCGAGGTCGTCCCAGTTCTGCTTGGCGTAGGCGGCGAGCCGGTCGCCCGTCGCCTTGTCGACCATGAAGTCCAGAGCCTTGCCGCTGGGGTGGTCGGAGGCGTTCCCGCGGCTGCCGATGCCCAGCACGGAGTCGACGCCGAACAGGCAGCGCAGCTTCTCCCCGGCCGTCGCCACGTTCGCGGCGACGCCCTCCATGCCCGCGGTGCCCAGGGCGCACGTGGTGGACCCGGTCGGACCGCCGCCCGAGGGGGCGCCGGAGGTCCCGGCCGAGGACCGCGCGGAGTCGGCGGCGCGCGCGGCCGCCTCCCGGGCCTCGCGGGCGGCGGCGCGGGCGCGCTCGCGCGCCTCGTCGCGGGCCTTCACCGCGGAGCCGACCGCACCGTCCGCGGCGCCGACGATCGCGTCGACGTCGACCGGGGGCGGCGGCTCGGCCAGCGACCGGGCCGCGCCGGCGTGCGCCGACGGCGTGGCCAACGCCGCCTCGGTGAGCGAGGCGTCCGCGGCCGGGGTGCTGAACGCCTGCAAAACGAGGTCGTCGACCCGGGGGAGCCCACCGCCCGTCGCGGCGTGCGCGGCGACGAGGCCGCCACCGGCGAGCGCGGAGGTGAGTGCCTGCAGGGTGCGGGCCCGCCCCGCGCGGCGGTGCCTCCCGCCCCGGTCCGGGCCGACGTCACGGGTGACGACGGTCGTCGACGGCAGGGGTCGGCTCGGGTCGGTCCGGCTCGGGGAGCGCCGGGCCGCCACGGAGCCGGGGATGTTCCTCGGCACGCAGGGCGTCCTTCCTCGTCGGAGACGGCTGCGCCCGTGTGCCTGGGGAGCGGGGCGCGCGGGTCCTGCTGGGGATCAGGACCGTGACCGTTCCGTGATCGACCGTACGGATCGGGTTGTCCGCGTGGGGCCGGTCCGCGACCACCGGCCGTCGCGGTGCTGCGAGTGGCGGGCCGCTCGGCCGGAAGGATCAACCGTGATCCACCTGTTGCCGAGGTGGGTCAGGCGTCCTGGACGTCCCAGGTGCCCGCGGCGTAGTCGAGGGTGACCCGCAGCGCGCCGCCGTCGCCGTGGCTGACGTAGACGAGCCGGTCGTCGGTGGCCTCGGCCACCTCGGTCCGCGCGTCGTACAGCCAGGGGTGGCGCCTGCGCAGCCCGATCAGCTCCTGGTGCACGGCCAGGACGTGCGGGTCGGCGCCGGAGGGGAGGGACCCGTCGGCGGGGAACTCGGGGCGGACCGCGTCGTCGCCGCCGGCCCGCTCCTCCTTGACCCCGGTGAGGCCGAGCTCGTCGCCGGCGTAGACCGAGGGGGTGCCACCGACGGTGCACAGCACGGCGACGGCCAGCTCGATGTGGCGGCGGTCGTGCAGCTGCGACGCGAGCCGGGTGACGTCGTGGTTGCCGACGAAGGTGTTCGGCACCGCGGCGGCGACGAACCGGTCGTGGCGCTGCAGCGCCCACGCCAGCTCGTGCGGGTTGCCGTCGTTGAGGCTCGACCAGATCGCCTTCCACAGCTCGTACTGGGTGAGTGCGTCGATCGTGGTGGCGGCGGTGACCGCGTCGTGCTCGCCGTGGATGACCTCGCCGAGGAACCAGGCACCCGGGTGGCGCTCGCGGACGCGGGGGAGCACGTCGGCCCAGAAGTCGTCGGGAACGGTGTAGGCGGCGTCGAGCCGCCACCCGTCGGCGCCGCGGTCGAGCCAGTGGCAGAGGATCTCGACGACGTGGTCGCGGACCGCGGGGTTGTCGTGGTCGAGGGTGTGCAGGCCGGGGTGGCCCTCGAAGACGGCGATCTCCCCGTCGTCGGTGTGCCGGAACCAGGCGTCGTCCGGCCCGCCGGGGTCGGCGCGGGCGGCGAGCAGCCGCGGGTGCTCGGGGCCGACGTGGTTGAACACGCCGTCGAGCAGGATCCGCAGGCCGCGTCCCTTCGCCTCGGCGACGAGCGCGTCGAAGTCGGCGTCCGAGCCCAGGCGCGGGTCGATCCGCAGGTGGTCGGTGGTGTCGTAGCCGTGGGTGGCCGAGGCGAACACCGGGCCGAGCAGCAGCCCGTTCGCCCCCAGCGCGACGGCGTGGTCGAGCCAGCCGATGATCCGCCGCAGCGAGTGGTCCGCGCCGTCGCCGCGGTCGGGGTGGGCCCCGGTGAACCCCAGCGGGTACACGTGCCACCAGATCGCGTGCCGTACCCAGTCCATCCGCGCGACCCTAGTCGTCGAACGGGTCCCCGGCCCGCGCCCCGCCGAGTGCGCGGAGCAGCGAGGCGAACCCGCCCGCCACGTGCTCCTCGGTCGCGGCGGCGGCCCGGTCGGCGTCGCCGTCGGTCACCGCGTCGAGGATCGCCCGGTGCTCGGCGGCCGAGGCGGCGGCGCGGTCGTCGTCGTGCAGGGTCAGGTCCCACGGGAACGCCTGCCACAGCGCGGCGATCCGCTCCGGCAGCGCGGGCACGCCGCACCGGTCGTAGAGCAGGAAGTGGAACTCGCGGTTCCGCTCGCGGGCGGCGGCCGGGTCGTCGGCGGGGCGGTCGAGGACGGCGCGGGCCCGGGCGAGGTCGTGCCGCGAGACCCGCGGCGTCGCGCGGCGGACCGCGTAGGCCTCGGTGAGCCGGCGCACCACGTAGGTCGCGGTCACCCGGTCCACGTCGACGCCGGCGACCCGCACCCCGCGGTGGTGCTCGGCGACGACCAGCCCCTCCGCGGACAGCAGGCTCAGCGCCTCGCGGACCGGGGTGATGGAGGCGCCGAACCGGCGGGCCAGCTCGTCCTGGCGCAGCGGCGTCCCGCGGGCGAGGCCGCCGCCGAGGATGTCGCGGCGCAGCTCGTCGACGATCCGGTCCCGCTTGGTGCTCACCGTTCGTCGAGCCAGGCGAGGACGGCCGCGGTGTGCTCGCCGACGGCCGGGACCGGGTCCATCCGCGCGGTCCGCCCGGCGACGGTGATCGGCGGCTGCAGTGCGCGCAGCGGCCCGACCGGGCTGCCGACCTCGGTCCACCGGTCGCGCGCGGCGAGCTGCGGGTGCTCCAGGACCTCCCCGACCTCGCGCTGCCGGGCGTGCGCGACCCGCGCCTGGACCAGCCGCGCGACGAGCTCGTCGCCGGTCAGGCCCGTGAGCACGGTGTCGATCTCGGCGTGCAGGTCGGGGCGGTTCTCCACCCGGGCCCGGCCGCTCGCGAACCGCGGGTCGGTCGCGACCTCCGGGCGGCGCAGCACGACCTCGCAGAACGTGGCCCACTCGCGTTCGTTCTGGATCGACAGGACGACGTCGGTGCCGTCGCCGGCGGAGAACGTGCCGTACGGGGCGATCGCGGCGTGGCTGGTGCCGGTCCGCTTCGGGGCGGTGCCGCCGTAGCCGGCGTAGTAGAGCGGGTAGCCCATCCACTCCACCAGCGAGTCGAACAGGCTGACCTCGAGGTCGGTGCCCTGCCCGGTGCGTTCCCGCTCGTAGAGCGCGGACAGGATGCCGGAGAAGGCGTACATGCCGGCACCGATGTCGGCGGCCGGGATGCCGCTCTTCGCCGGCGCGTCCTCGGTCCCGGTGATCGAGACGAGCCCGGCCTCGGACTGGATGAGCAGGTCGTAGGCCTTGGCGTCGCGGTACGGGCCGGACGAGCCGTAGCCGGAGATCGAGCAGGTCACCAGCCGCGGGTACCGCTCGCGCAGCGCCGCGGCACCGAGCCCGAGCCGCTCGGCGGCACCCGGGGCGAAGTTCTGCACGAACACGTCGGCCCGTTCCAGCAGCCGCAGCATCGTGGCGCGGCCGTCGTCGGACTTGAGGTCGAGGGTGACCGACTCCTTGGACCGGTTCAGCCACACGAAGTGGCTGGACATGCCGTGGACGGTCTCGTCGTAGTCGCGGGCGAAGTCGCCCGAGCCCTCGCGTTCGATCTTGATGACGCGGGCGCCGAGGTCGGCGAGGTGCCGGGTCGCCAGCGGTGCGGCGACGGCCTGCTCGCAGGACACGACGAGCAGTCCCTCCAGGGGGAGTGTCATCAGATGCTCCGCCCGCCGTCGACGGGCAGGACGACGCCGGTCAGGAACGCGGCGGCGTCGGAGGCGAGGAACACCGCGGCGTCGGCGACGTCGCCCGCCTCCGCGAGCCGGGCCAGCGGGATGCCCGCGACAAAGCGCTCGCGAGCCGCCTCGGGGTCGTCGGTGCCGAGGAACTTCGGCAGCATCGGGGTGTCGGTGGCGACCGGGGCCAGGCAGTTGACCCGGATGTCGGGCGCCAGCTCCAGGGCCAGGGTGCGGGCGAGGTGGTTGGCGGCGGCCTTGGACGAGGCGTAGGCGCCGAACCCGGGACGGGTCCGCTCGCCCATCACCGACCCGGTGATCGTGACCGCGCCGCCGCCGGTGCGTCGCATGGCGGGCACCGCGGCGCGCACACCGAGCCAGACGCCCTTCACGTTGACGTCGAAGATCGCCGAGAACTCCTCGGGGTCGGCGTCGAGCGCGGGGACGGGGAAGCCGGTGAGCCCGGCGTTGCAGGACAGCAGGTCCAGACGGCCGAACGCGGCCTCGGCCCGCTCGACGGCAGCGGCGTTCGCCGCGGCGTCGGTGACGTCGACCCGGAGTCCGACCGCCCTCTCACCGAGCTCGGCGGCGGCGCGCTCCGCCGCCTCCCCGTCCAGGTCGGCGACGACGACCGACGCCCCCTCCTCGACGAACCGCCCGGCCGTGGCCCGGCCGATGCCGGACGCCCCTCCGGTGACGATCGCGACCTTGCCCTGCAGTGCGCCCGCGGCCATGACGGCTCCTCGACGTCGAGACGATGCCTGATCCTCACGGATCATGCATCATCCGTGAGGATCGTGCATCACGCCCGGGCGGCGGCGACGAAGTCGCGGATGCGGGCGTGGTCCTTCACGCCGCGGGACGACTCGACGCCGCTGGAGACGTCGACGCCCCAGGGACGGACCCGGCGCACCGCGGTGGCGACGGTGTCCGGGTCCAGCCCGCCCGCGAGCAACCACGGCCCGTCCGGCTTCGGGTCGAGCGCCTCGGCGTCCCAGCGCTCGCCGGACCCGGCGACGGGGGAGTCGAGCAGCAGCACGTCCTCGCCGTACAGGCCCACGGTGAGGTCGGGGTCGTGGGCCAGCGAGGTCGCCCGCCACAGGGTGATCGGCGCGCGGGCGGCCGCGGTGAAGTCGTCGCGGGTGTAGCGGCCGTGCAGCTGCAGCACGTCGGCGCCGGCGTCGGCGGTCACCGCCGCGGCCCGGTCGGCGGGCAGGTCGGCGACGACGACCACCGACCGCACGCCGTCCGGCACCCGGGCGACGAGCGCGCCGAGGTCGGCCGGGTCGACGTGGCGGGGGCTCGGCGGGTACACGACGAACCCGACCGCGTCGGCGCCGGCGGCCACGGCCGCGTCGACGTCACCGGGGGTCCGCAGCCCGCACACCTTGACGAACACGCGCCCGACCCTACGGGGCGCCCGGGCTCAGAGCTCGAGCACCAGCCGCGGCGACCGGGACCGCGACACGCACAGCATCATCACCTCGTTCGACGCCTGCTCCTCCTCGGTGAGCAGCGAGTCCCGGTGGTCCGGCTCGCCGGCGAGGACCCCGGTCTCGCAGGTCCCGCAGGTCCCCTCCCGGCACGAGGACAGCGTCGCGATCCCGGCGCCCTCCAGGGCGTCGAGGATCGAGCAGCCCGCCGGGACGGCGACGACCGTCCCCGACCCCGACAGTTCCACCTCGAACGCCTCGTCCGGGCCGTCGAGCGCGCCGGGCCGGGCGGAGAACCGTTCCACGTGCACCGGCACGCCGAGACGCTCCCCCTCGGCCTCGACGGCGGCGAGCAGCCCCTCCGGCCCGCAGCAGTACACGGGTCGCCCGGCGGCCGCGGCCACGATCCCGGCGACGTCGAGCAGCCCGGCCTCGTCCTGCGGCACCAGGGCCACCCGGTCGGGGTGACGCCCGGCGAGCTCGCTGAACGCCATCGACGCCCGGCTGCGCCCGCCGTGGACCAGCCGCCAGTCCGCGCCCGCGGCGTGCGCCGCCGCGATCATCGGGACCAGCGGGGTGATGCCGATCCCGCCGGCGACGAACACGTAGCCCGGGGCGTCGACGAGTGCGAACCGGTTGCGCGGCCCGCGGACCAGCACCGTGTCGCCCTCGGCGACGACGTCGTGCACGTGCGCCGAGCCGCCCCGCCCGGCGGGTTCGCGCAGCACCGCGACCCGGTAGACCGAGCGCTCGCCCGGGTCCCCGCACAGCGAGTACTGCCGGACGAGGTCCGCGGTCAGGACGAGGTCGAGGTGCGCACCGGGCGTCCACTCCGGCAGCTCGGCGCCGGACGGGTCGCGCAGGGTCAGCAGCACGACGTCGTCGGCGAGGAGCTCCTTCTTCTCCACCACCAGGTGCAGCTCGGGTTCGGTCACGACGTACTCCAGGTCTCGTGGTCCACGGGGCAGCCCAGCAGCCAGTCCCACAGCGGCACCGGGTCGTCGAAGACGCGTTCGGCGCCGCAGTGGCACACCGCGCGCAGCAGGTCGGTGCCCAGCACCCAGTGGATGCGCTGGACACGGTGCCCGTGCAGGACGGGCGGGGCCTCGGGGATCGCGCTCACCGGGCGGGCGCCGGGGACGGGACCGCCGGTGCCGAACCGGCCATCCGGGCGAGCATCCGGCGTGCGGCGAGCCCGCCGGTGTCGATGTTGACCGACAGCTCCTGGTAGCCCGCCGGCTCGGTCGCGATCACCTTCTCCAGCACGTCGAGCGCCTCGACGTCCTGCAGCACGACGGTGCGGTTCTGCTCGGCGAGGAACGCCGAGACCTCGACGTCGTCGAGGGCGAAGTCGCGCGCGACCATCCAGAAGTCGTGTGTGGAGTGCTCGGTCTCCGGGGTGATCGCGTAGACGACCTCCACGTGGAAGGCGTCGGGGTCGGAGCCGTCGGGGTGCGGGACCGAGCCGACCGGCGCGATCCGGGAGTGCAGCTTGTACAGGCACGGCGGGGTGTACTCGATGTCCTGCCAGCGCGAGATCCGCCCGGACAGGCCGGTGGAGCGCTCGTAGAACGGCGGGCACTCGGCGTCGGCCATGTGCCGGGAGACGTAGACGACGCCGGCGTCCTCGTCGACCTCGGTGGAGATCGGGGTGGCCGCGACCTCGGGGGTGCCGATGTAGCCGCCGTGCAGGTAGGTCTCGTGCGACAGGTCGAGCAGGTTGTCCACCAGCAGCGAGAACCGGGCGGCCAGCGGCTCCATCCCGCGCACCGTGGTCCACGCGGCGTCGTCGAGGTAGGTCGCGCGGGGGATGCGCAGCGGGTCGGCGAGCTCCGGGTCGCCGATCCAGACCCAGATCAGCGAGTCCTGCTCGACGACGGGGTAGGCCGCCAGCCGGGCCGTGCGTGGCACCCGGTTCTGCCCCGGCACCGCCACACACCTGCCGTCGGCGCCGTAGGTGAAGCCGTGGTAGCCGCAGACGACGGTGTCGCCGACGAGCCGGCTCGGGGCCTGGGACAGCGGGAACCGGCGGTGCACGCAGCGGTCGGCGTGCGCGGTGACCTGGCCGGCCTCGGTGCGCCAGAACAGGATCGGCTCGTCGCAGATCGTGCGGCCGAACAGCTCGCGGCCGATCTCGGCGGAGTAGGCGGCGACGTACCACTGGTCGCGGGGGATCGAGCTCATGCGGGGACTCCCTGGGTGGTGGGGGTGCCGGATCGGCGGAGCAGCAGGACGAGGGCGGCCGCGCCGACGAACACGGCCGCGAAGAGCAGGTAGAGCGACTGCGGGGTGGCGCCGCCGTCGAGCAGCGCCCCGGCCAGGGTCGGCGCGAGGATCGCCCCGGACCGGCCGACCGCGAGCGCGGTGCCGACGCCGGTGGTGCGCACGTCGGCGCCGTAGGAGGTCGGTGCCATCGCGTACAGCCCGGCGACGCAGCCGTTGACGAACAGCCCGACCAGCGCGGCGACGACGAACGCCACCGCGAGCGAGGAGGTGCTGGTGATGAACACGGCCAGCAGCACCGCGGTGGCCAGCAGGTACCCGGCGAGCACGTGCCGCAGCGCGAACCGGGCGGCGAGCAGGCCGAGCCCGGCGGCGCCGAAGATGCCGCCGACGTTGAGCAGGGTGCCGCCGGCGATGCCCGCGTCCGGGGAGAGCCCGGCCTCGACGAGCAGGGTCGGCGTCCAGCTGGTGACGAAGTAGAACCCGGCCATCACGCAGAAGAAGCTGACCCAGAGCAGCACCGTGGTGCGCCGCAGCGCCGGGCGCAGCAGCGCCCCGTACCCCGCGGCGACGCCGGTCCGCACCGGGGCGCCGTCGGGGAGGGCGGGCAGCGCCGCGTGCCCCATCCGCGCCAGCAGCGCGTTGACCCGCTCCAGCGCCCCGGCCGGGCGGCGCACGAGCAGGAAGTCCAGGGACTCCGGCAGCCGCCACCAGACCAGCGGGACCGCGGCCAGGGTGGCCAGACCCCCGGCGAGGAACACCGACCGCCAGCCGAACTGCCCGATCAGCGTGGCCGCGAGCACGCCGCCGAGGACGGCCCCGATCGCGTAGCCGGTGGAGTTCAGGCTGACCGCGAGCCCCCGCCAGCGGGCCGAGGCGTACTCGGCGGCGACGACGTTGCTGGTGGCGAGGATGCCGCCGACACCGAGCCCGGTGACCAGCCGCAGCGCGCCGAGCTGGCCGGGGGACTGCGCCGCCGCCGAGCCCAGCATCGCCAGCCCCGCGACGACGAGGCAGCCCAGCACGACCGGCCGTCGCCCGACCCGGTCCGCCCACGGTCCGATGAGGACCGACCCGGCGGCCATGCCGACCAGGCCCGCGGACAGGAGCAGGCCGAGCTGGCTGCCGGACAGCCCCCACTCGGTGGCGACCGAGCGGCCCGTGAAGGCCATGACCAGCACGTCGAAGCCGTCGAGGACGTTGAGCAGGACGCACGCCGCGACCGCGCCCCACTGGTGGCGGGACATCGGTGCGTCGTCGAGCAGACGGCGGACGGTGTCCGCCGCGGGGGGTGGGCGCATGGTGGGACTCCGTTGTCGCCGCGCGGTCGTGGTGGTGCAGCGAGGATGCGGGGCGACGAGGGCCGCGCCGTACGTCCCTTCCGGAGAATGGAAGGGTTTCAGCGCGTGGTGGTGCTGAGCGCGCGGCTGATCCCGGCGGCGGTGGTGCGCACCAGCGGGGCGAGCGCGCGGGCGGACACGCTGCCGTGCCGCACGACGAGCGAGACGGCCGCGACGACCTGGCCGCGGGCGTCGGAGACGGGGGCGCCGACCGACAGCGCGTCGTCGGTGACCTGCCGGTCGCTGACCGAGTGGCCGTCGCGGCGGACGTCGGCGAGCATGCGGCGCATCCGCTGCGGGTCGGTCACCGTGAACGGGGTGTAGCGCTCGATCCGCGCGCCCAGCACCTCGTCCTGCAGCTCCGGCGGCGAGTGCGCGAGCAGCACCAGACCGACCCCGGTCGCGGTGAGCGCGAAACGCCCCCCGACCCGGGTCTGCACCGGGACCGCGCCGGACCCGGCGAGCCGCTCGACGAACACCACCTCGGCGCCCTCACGCACCGCGAGCTGCACGTTCTCCCGGGTGACCCGGGACAGGTCCTCCAGGAACGGCAGCGCCGTCTCGCGCAGCGCCTGCCCGCGCGGGGCGAGCGCGCCGAGCTCCCAGACGCGCAGCCCGATCCGGTAGCGGCCCTCGTCGTCACGTTCCAGCGCGCCCCACGCCGCCAGGTCGGCGACGAGCCGGTGCGCGGTCGACAACGGGACGTCCGCGTGCCGGGCGAGGTCGCTGAGCGACAGCGCGGGCCGGTCGGGGCCGAACGCGTCGAGCAGGCCGAGCGCGCGCACCACGACCGACCCGGTCGGTCCCACCGGGTGGCCGCGACGCGACGTGGTCATGCCCGCCAGTATCAGGCGTCGTAGTCGACCGTGGCGGTGTCGGTCACTGGGCGGGACTGGCAGGTGAGGACGAACCCGGCGGCGACCTCGTCGTCCTCCAGCGCGTAGTTGCGCCGCATGGTCACCTCGCCGCCGGTCACCTTCGCCCGGCACGTCCCGCACACCCCGCCCTTGCAGGCGAACGGCAGGTCGCCGCGGACCTTCTGGGCGGCGTCGAGGACGTACTCGCCGGCCGGGACGGCCAGCGTCGTCGACCGTCCGTTGAGGACGACCGTGACCTGCGCGCCGTCGCCGTCCGGCTCGGGCTCGTGGCGGTCGACCTCCGGCGGCGGCTCGTCGACGTAGAACAGCTCGCGGTGCACCCGGCGCCGCTCGACGCCGAGCTCACCGAGCACCGCGACCGCGGCCTCGGTCATGCCGAGCGGGCCGCACAGCCACCAGTCGTCGACGTCGGTGGTGTCGACCAGCGCGGTGAACAGCAGCCGCAGCCGGTCGGCGTCCAGCCTGCCGTTGACGATCTCGGCCTCGGTGGGCTCGCGCGAGAGCACGTGCAGCAGGTGCAGCCGCGGGCCGTAGCGGTTCTTCAGGTCGGCGATCTCCTCGGTGAACATCACCGTGTCGGTCCGCCGGTTGCCGTAGACGAGGGTGACGCGGGTGTCGTCGTGCGCGGCCAGCAGCGACGCCGCGATCGACAGCACCGGGGTGATCCCGGACCCGGCGGCGACGAGGCCGTGGTGCGTGCCCGCGGTCAGCTCCGGGGTGAACGACCCGGCGGGCGGGCCGACCTCGACGACGTCGCCCGGGGCCACCTCGTCGACCAGCCAGGCGGAGAACAGCCCGCCGTCGACCCGGCGCACCCCCACCCGCGGCGCGGTCCCGGCGGCGGAGCAGATCGAGTACGACCGGCGCTCCTCGCCGTCGGCGGTGTCCTTCCGCAGGGTCAGGTACTGGCCGGGCCGGAAGTCGTAGTGCCCGCGCAGGTCCTCGGGGACGTCGAAGGTGACGGCGACGGCGTCGTCGCACAGCCGGTCGACCTCGGTCACCACGAGCCGGTGGAAGCCGGCGGGCAGCGCGTCGTCCTCGGCCAGCAGGGCCTCGATCTCGTCGTCCAGGGCGAGCGTCGTCCGGCCGTACGCCTGGTTGGCCCGGGCCTGCCACGCCGCCGCGCGCCGCTCGCTCATCAGATCTCCTTCATGTGCTCGAACGGCTCACGGCAGGTGGTGCACCGCCGCAGCGCGGTGCACGCGGTCGGGCCGAAGCGCGACAGCTCCTCGGTCGCCCGGGAGCCGCACTGCGGGCAGGGCACGACCGTCGACGGCGCGTCCAGCGTCAGCGGGATCGGCCCGCCCGTCCGCGGGGCGCTCCCGGGCGGCGCGACGCCGGCCTCGGCGAGCTTGCGCCGCCCGGCCTCGCTGATCCAGTCCGTGCTCCAGGCGGGGGAGAACACCGTCCGCACCTCGACGCGCGCGTACCCGGCCGCGGTGAGCGCGCCGCGGATGTCCGCGCGCATCTCCTCGATCGCCGGGCAGCCGGAGTAGGTCGGGGTGATCGTGACCGTCACGCGGTCGTCCTGTTCGGACACCGAGCGGATCACGCCGAGGTCGTCGAGGGTGAGCATCGGCATCTCGGGGTCGACGACCTGCGCGACGACCCCGCCCGCCCCGCTCACCAGGACGCCCCGGGGTGCCGGCGCGCGAGGCTCTGCAGCACGACCAGCGCGGGCTCCAGCTTCTCGGTGTGCACGCCCTGGCGGCCGCCGCGGCCCCCGATCGTGCCGGTCGGCGGGACCTGCGGCACGGTCAGCGTGGCGCGCCCGATCACCTGCGCGAGGACGGCGTCGACCTCCTCGCGGGTGTCCGCCGGGTCGACGGCGACACCGGCGGCGACCAGGCGTCGCTCGGTGTCGGTGGTGCGGAACAGCTCGCCGAGGTGCGGCCACACCCACTCCAGCGCGTCCTGCATGCGCCGGTGCGACTCCGGTGTGCCGTCGCCGAGGCGCAGCGTCCAGCGCGCGGCGTGGTCACGGTGGTAGGTGACCTCCTTGACCCCCTTCGCGGCGACGGCGGCGACCACCGGGTCGGCGGAGTCCGTGAGCCGGTGCAGCAGCGCGAGCCGCCAGGTGGAGAACACCAGCAGCCGGGCGATGGCGCGGGCGAAGTCCAGGTCGTCGGACGGCTCGACGAGCCCGACGCAGCGGAACTCCGACACCTCGCGCCAGTAGGCCAGCGCGTCCTCGTCGCGGCCGGTCAGGTGCCCGGCGCGCGACAGCAGCACCCGGGCCTGGCCGAGCAGGTCGAGCGCGGTGTTGGCGAGCGCGACCTCCTCCTCCAGCTCGGGGGCGTTCGAGACCCACTCGGTCAGCCGGTGGGACAGGACCAGCGCGTCGTCGCCGAGCATCAGGCAGTACTCCGCGAGGTCCGCCGGATCGGTGCCCGCGGGAACCGGCGCGACGATGTCCGCCTCGCTGTCCTCGAACCCCGACCCGAACGCCCAGCGCGGGTCGTCGCCCTCCTCGGTCAGGCCGTCGTAGACGGAGCCGCTCACAGGTGCGGCACCTCCTCCGGGATCGCGTAGAACGTCGGGTGCCGGTAGACCTTGTCCCCGCTCGGGGCGAAGAACGGGTCCTTCTCGTCCGGGCTGGACGCGGTGATCGCGTCGGCACGGACCACCCAGATGCTCACGCCCTCGTTGCGGCGGGTGTAGACGTCGCGCGCGTTGTGCAGGGCCATCTCGTCGTCCGCGGCGTGCAGCGACCCGACGTGGACGTGGTTGAGCCCGCGCTTGCCGCGGACGAACACCTCGTAGAGCGGCCAGGCGCGACGGCTCGGCTTCTCGCCCTGCCCGGTCTCGACACCCGTCGTCGGGACGGCGCCGTGGCCGCCCTCGGCGGTCATGTCCTGCTCGCTCATCCCCGTGCCTCCTGCTTCTCCGCGTAGGCCTGCGCCGCCTCGCGCACCCACGCCCCGTTCTCGTGCGCGCGACGGCGGTGGTCCAGCCGCTGCCGGTTCGCCGGCCCCGCCCCGGAGACGACGGCGGTGAACTCCGACCAGTCCGGCTCGCCGAAGTCGTGCGCCTGCCGCTCGTCGTTCCAGCGCAGGTCCGGGTCGGGCAGCGTGACGCCCAGCACCGCCGCCTGCGGGACGGTCATGTCGACGAAGCGCTGGCGCAGCTCGTCGTTGGTGTGGCGCTTGATGCCCCAGGCCATCGACTGGTGGGTGTTGGGGGAGTCCCTGTCGGCCGGGCCGAACATCATCAGCGACGGCCACCACCAGCGGTCCACCGACTCCTGGACCATGCGCTTCTGCGCCTCGGTCCCCGCGGTCAGGGCGAGCAGCGACTCGTAGCCCTGGCGCTGGTGGAACGACTCCTCCTTGCAGATGCGGATCATCGCCCGGGCGTAGGGCCCGTAGGAGCAGCGGCACAGCGGGACCTGGTTCGCGATCGCCGCGCCGTCGACCAGCCACCCGATGACGCCGATGTCCGCCCAGGACAGCGTCGGGTAGTTGAAGATCGAGCTGTACTTCTGCTTCGAGTCGATCAGCTTCTCGGTGAGCTCCTCGCGGTCGACGCCGAGGGTCTCGGCGGCCGCGTAGAGGTACATGCCGTGGCCGGCCTCGTCCTGCACCTTGGCCAGCAGGATCGCCCGGCGCCGCAGCGACGGCGCACGCAGCAGCCAGTTGCCCTCCGGCTGCATCCCGATGATCTCCGAGTGCGCGTGCTGGGCGATCTGCCGGATCAGGCTCCTGCGGTAGGCCTCGGGCATCCAGTCCCGCGGCTCGATCCGCTGGTCCGCCGCGATCGTCGCGTCGAACCGCTCCTCCAGCTCCGCCGGGGATGGCGCGGTGCTCGTCACTGGACACCTCCGTACCGAATGTTCGTTCGGCTACGAGTGTGGCGGATGAGCGGGGGATCCCGCAACCCCGGCCCCCGCGCGGTGGTCGGTGCCGGGCCGGGACTCCGGAGGAACCGGGCGGTGGGTGGGGCGGTCCAAGGGGCATGGATCTCACGCGGCCGTTCCTCGGCACTGCGGCGGTGCGCGCCGGGGTGGTCACCTCGAAGCAGCTGCGGGGGCCCCGGTTCCGTCCGGTCGTGCGCGGGGTGTTCGTCGCCGCGCACGTCCCGGACACCTTCCTACTGCGGTGCGAGGCCGGGGCGGTCGCGGTCGGGGCGATCGGAGCCGGGACCGGGCGGGCCGCGCTGGGCGGCTGGGCCGCGGCCGAGATGCTGGGGGCGGACTGCGCACCGCGCGGGGTACCGGTGGAGGTCGTGGTCGCGCTCGGGCTGGCCCACCCCGACCTCCTGGCCGTCGAGGTTCGCCGCCGCCTGACGTCCCGAGGCGGTCACGCGTGATCGATCAGCACGTTTCCGCCCCGTCACGGGCGAGAACGTGCTGATCGACTGCTCAGCGGTGCAGGCGCAGGAGGCCGGCGTCGGTAGGGGGGAGGGCGCAGGAGCGGTAGAAGGGGGTCAGGTGGGGGGCGAAGTCGGCGTGCAGCCAGGTGCAGCCCGCCGCGGTGGCCTGCTCCACTGCCCCGGCGACCAGCGCCCGGCCGATCCCGCGGCGGCGGTACCCGTCGGCGACGACGAGGTCGAGCAGGAACGCGTGCCGGTCGCCGTCCCAGGCGAGGTTGACGAACCCGGCGAGCGCGTCGCCGTCGCGGGCGTCGAGCCAGCTCAGGCTGTGTGCGGCGAGCTGGGCGGACCAGCGTCGCAGGCGTGGGGTCTCGTCGAACCCGGCGGCGTGCAGCGCGGAGAGCGCGACGTCGTCGACCTCGGGGCGGACGCGGACCCGGACGTCGGTCACGGCGCCGGGACGATGCCGGCGAACGCGGCGCGGACGACGTCCTCGGGCAGGGTGGCGGTCCCTGGGCGGCCGGGGCGGTACCACTCGACGATCGAGTTGATCGTGCCGGACAGCAGCCGTGCGGCCAGGGCGGGGTCGACGTCGGAGCGGACCTCGCCGGCGTCGACGGCGTCGCGGACCAGGGCTCGCACGGCCGCGTCGAACGCACGGCGGCGTTCCAGCGCCCAGCGCTCGGTCTCGGTGTTGCCGCGGACCCGGAGCAGCAGGGTGACGTACGGGAGCTCGGCCATCAGCACCCTGACCTGCGCGGCGACGATCACCCGCAGCCGGTCGGCGGGGGAGCCGGTGCGGGCCTCGGGCAGGTCGAGCACGCCGAACAGCCCGTCGACGGCGCGTTCCAGCGCCGCGCGCAGCAGCGCCTCCTTGCCCGCGAAGTGGTGGTAGAACGACGACTTCGTGATCCCGGCGGCCCGCGAGAGGTCCTCCATCGACGTCGCGTCGTAGCCGCGGTCGATGAACTCCCCGACCGCGGTCTCGAGCAGCGCGTCGCGGCCGCCGCTGGGTCGCCGGGCCCGCTTGACCGGCGAGCTCATCGGCCCTCGAAGACGGGCTTCTTCTTCGCGAGGAAGTCGCTCACGGCCTGCTGGTGGTCGCGCGTGGTCGAGAGCCGGACCTGGGCGTCGGCCTCGTACTCCAGGACGGCGGGGAGCTCGTTGACCGCGCCGAAGCGCAGCGCGCCCTTCACCTCGGCGTAGGCGCGGGTGGGTCCGGCGGCCAGCCGGCGCGCGAGCTCCAGCGCGGTGGTGAGGACCTGGTCGGCCGGGACGACGTCGCGCACCAGGCCCCAGTTGCGGGCGTCCTCGGCGGTGAACTGCTCGTTCAGCAGCACCAGCTCGGTCGCCCGGGAGACGCCGACGGCGTGCGCGAGCGACGCCGCGAGGCCGCTGTCGGTGGACAGCCCGATCCCGGTGAACGCGGTCGCGAACTTCAGCCCCTCCGCGGCGATCCGCAGGTCGGTGGCCAGCGCGATGCCGAGCCCGGCGCCCACACAGGGCCCGTTGATCGCGGCGACCACCGGCTTCGGTGCCTCGTTGAGCGCGCGGATCAGCGGGTTGTAGTGGCGGCGCACGGTGCCCAGGGCGTCGACCGGGTCGACGTCGAGCGCCGCGGCGTGCTCGCCCAGGTCCTGCCCGACGCAGAACGCCTTCCCCGCGCCGGTCAGCACGATCGCGCGCACGGACTCGTCCCCGGCGACCTCGACGACCGCGGGGAGCAGCGCCTCCTTGAGCTCGACGGTGAGCGCGTTGTACTTCGCGGGCCGGTTCAGCGTGACCACCGCGACCGACGGGTCGGTCTCGTCGCGGGTCACGAGGACGGCGGGATCGGTGCCGGTGGCGGGGGAGGTCATCCGGTGAGCCTAGCGGCCGACCGAACGATCGGTCTCCCCGTCCTGCCGGCGTCCGGACGGACCCTGGTGCGGTTCCGTGGACCGGTGCTAGGTTCGCCCGAACGAACGGTCGGTTCAATCGCTGACCCGCGACGACGAAGCGCGACGGAGGCTCGCCGATGACCCTGCTCCGCAGTCACCTCTCCGGTACCTGGCAGACCGGGAGCGGCGAGGGCCGCCCGCTGTACGACGCGGTGACCGGCGAGGAGGTCGCCCGAATCTCCGCCGATGGCCTGGACCTCGCCGGGGCGCTGGAGTACGGGCGGCGGACCGGCGGGCCCGCGCTGCGCGAGCTCACCTTCCACCAGCGTGCCGCCCTGCTGAAGGCGCTCGGGCAGCACCTGCGCGAGCACCGCGAGCAGCTCTACGCCGTCTCCGCGCGGACCGGCGCCACCCTCGGCGACTCGAAGTTCGACGTCGACGGCGGCATCGGCGTCCTGCTCGCCTACGCCTCCAAGGCGAAGCGCGAGCTGCCCAGCGACACGATCCACGTCGAGGGCGACGTCGAGCCGCTCGGCCGGGGCGGGACGTTCCTCGGCCAGCACGTGCTCACCCCGTTGCACGGGGTCGCGGTGCAGGTCAACGCGTTCAACTTCCCCGTCTGGGGCCCGCTGGAGAAGCTCGCCCCGGCCTTCCTCGCGGGCGTCCCGACGCTGATCAAGCCCGCGTCGCCGACGGCGTTCCTCACCGCGGAGCTCGCCGAGCTGATCATCGGCTCCGGCCTGCTGCCCGAGGGGTCGGTGCAGTTCGTCGCCGGCTCGATCGGCGACACCTTCGACCACCTCACCGGGCAGGACCTGGTGAGCTTCACCGGCTCGGCGTCGACCGCGCAGACCCTGCGCAGCCACCCCGGGATCGTCCGGAACTCCGTGCGGTTCTCCGCCGAGGCCGACTCGCTGAACCTGGCCGCGCTCGGCCCGGACGCGACGCCCGGCACCGAGGAGTTCGACCTGTTCGTGAAGGCCCTGACCACCGAGATGACGGTCAAGGCCGGCCAGAAGTGCACCGCGATCCGGCGCGCGTTCGTACCGCGCGCACACGTCGACGCCGTCGTCGAGGCCGTCACCGCGCGGCTCGCGAGGGTCGTGGTCGGCGCCCCCGGCGCCGAGGGCGTCCGGATGGGAGCGCTCGCGAGCCTCGACCAGCGCGAGGAGGTCCGCCGCAGCGTGAAGGCCCTGCGCGACGCCGGCCGGATCGTGTTCGGCGACCCCGACCGGGTCGAGGTGACCGGCGCCGACGCCGACCGGGGCGCGTTCGTCTCCCCGCTGCTGCTGGTCGGTGACCCGGACCGCGCCGAGCCGCACGAGGTCGAGGCGTTCGGCCCGGTGTCGACCGTGCTGCCCTACGACACCACCGAGCAGCTGATCGACTACGCCGCCCGCGGCCAGGGCTCGCTCGCCGGGTCCGTCGTCTCCGCCGACCCCGGGTTCGTCCGCGAGGTCGTGCTCGGTGTCGCGCCGTTCCACGGCCGCGTGCACGTGCTCAACGCCCGCGACGCGGGCGAGTCCACCGGGCACGGGTCGCCGCTGCCGCAGCTCGTCCACGGCGGCCCGGGCCGCGCCGGCGGCGGCGAGGAGATGGGCGGCGTGCGCGGGGTGTTCCACCACATGCAGCGCACCGCGGTCCAGGCCGACCCCGACTCGCTCGCCGCGATCACCGGCCGCTGGGTCACCGGCGCGCAGCGCCACACCAGCGACGTGCACCCGTTCCGCAGACATCTCGAGGAGCTGCGCCCCGGCGACTGCCTGGTCGCCGGCCCGCGCCGGGTGACCCGGGAGGACGTGGAGCACTTCGCCGAGTTCACCGGCGACACGTTCTACGCGCACATGGACGAGGCCGCCGCCGCGGCGAACCCGCTGTTCGGGCAGCGCGTCGCGCACGGCTACCTGGTCGTCTCGCTGGCCGCGGGCCTGTTCGTCGACCCGGACCCGGGCCCGGTGCTCGCGAACTTCGGCGTCGACGGGCTGCGCTTCCTCACCCCGGTCCGCTTCGACGACGAGCTCACCGTGACCCTGACCTGCAAGCAGCTCACCCCGCGCGAGTCCGCCGGTTACGGCGAGGTCCGCTGGGACGCCGACGTCACGCGGCAGGACGGCGAGTCCGTCGCCCGCTACGACGTGCTCACCCTCGTCGCGAAGAAGGACGCGTGATGACGACCGCCACGAAGCGCCCGGGCGACGCGCCCCCGGCCGAGCTGCTGGACCCCGCGGAGCGGATGTCGGTCGACGAGCTGCGCGCGCTGCAGCTGGAGCGTCTGCAGTGGTCGCTGCGGCACGCCTACGACAACGTGCCGCACTACCGCGCGAAGTTCGACGAGCACGGCGTGCACCCCGACGACTGCCGCGAGCTCGCCGACATCGCGAAGTTCCCGACGACGACCAAGGCCGACCTGCGGGAGACCTACCCGTTCGGCATGTTCGCGGTGCCGCGCGAGCGGATCGCGCGGATCCACGCGTCGTCGGGCACCACGGGCCGCCCGACCGTCGTCGGCTACACCGCGGGCGACCTCGACCGGTGGGCCGGGCTCGTCGCCCGGTCGATCCGGGCCGCGGGCGGGCGCCCCGGCCACCGCGTGCACGTCGCCTACGGGTACGGCCTGTTCACCGGCGGGCTCGGCGCGCACTACGGCGCGGAGAAGCTTGGCGCGACCGTCATCCCCGTGTCCGGCGGGATGACCCCGCGCCAGGTGCAGCTCATCGGCGACTTCGAGCCCGAGGTCATCATGCTGACCCCGAGCTACATGCTCACCCTGCTCGACGAGTTCGAGCGCCAGGGCGTCGACCCCCGGTCGACGAGCCTGCAGGTCGGGATCTTCGGCGCCGAGCCGTGGACCGAGCAGATGCGCGCCGAGATCGAGGAGCGGGCCGGCATCCACGCCGTCGACATCTACGGGCTGTCCGAGGTCATGGGACCCGGTGTCTCGCAGGAGTGCGTGGAGACCAAGGACGGCCTGCACATCTGGGAGGACCACTTCCTGCCCGAGGTCGTCGACCCGCTCGACGGCACCCCGCTGCCCGACGGCTCCGAGGGCGAGCTGCTGTTCACCAGCCTCACCAAGGAGGGGCTGCCGATCATCCGCTACCGCACCCGCGACCTCACGACGCTGCTCCCGGGCACAGCGCGGCCGCAGATGCGGCGGATGGCCAAGATCACCGGCCGGTCCGACGACATGATCATCCTGCGCGGGGTGAACGTCTTCCCGACCCAGATCGAGGAGATCGTGCTCCGCACGCCCGGGCTCGCGCCGCACTTCCAGCTGGAGTTGACGACCCAGGGCAGGCTCGACGCGATGACCGTGCGCGTGGAGGCCCGCGGCGACACGCCCGCCGACCGCCGCGACCCGGCCGCCGCGGAGCTCGTGCGCGCGGTGAAGGAGACCGTCGGCATCTCCGTGACCTGCGACGTCGTCGACCCCGACACCCTGGAGCGCTCGGTCGGGAAGCTGCAGCGGCTCAAGGACCGCCGCTGAGGGAATGCGGCGGGTCCCCGGCCGGTTGCGGCCGGTTGTGAAGCTCGAGATCTGGTCCGACGTCGTCTGCCCGTGGTGTGCGATCGGGCGTGCCCGGCTGCAGGCCGCGCTGGCCGGATTCGCCCACCGCGACGACGTGACGCTGCGGTGGCGCAGCTTCGAGCTGGAGCCGGAAGCACCCCGCGAGCGCAGCGGCGGCGCCGAGCACCTGGCGTCGAAGTACGGCATGAGCGTCGAGGAGGCCCGGCGGATGCAGGAGCGCGTCGCCGCCACCGCCGCGCAGGACGGCCTGGAGTTCCGCTTCGACCGGGCCCGGCACGGCAACACCGTCGACGCCCACCGGCTGCTGCACCACGCCTGGGAGACCGGCGGCGCCACGGTGCAGGACGAGCTGAAGGGCCGGCTGCTGCGGGCCTCGTTCACCGACGGCGAGCCGATCGGCGACCCCGGGGCGCTCGCCCGGATCGCGGTGGACGCCGGCCTCGACGACGACGGGGTGCGCGCCGTGCTCGGCTCCGACCGGTACCTCGACGACGTCCGCGCCGACGAGGACCTGGCCCGCCGCCTCGGCATCACCTCGGTGCCCTTCCTCGTCGTCGACGACCGCTACGGCGTCGCCGGCGCCCAGCCGGCGGACGCGCTGCGGCAGCTCCTCGACACCGCCTGGGCCGAGCGGGAGACGCCCGCCCGCAGCTAGCGGGACTCGTCCTCGAAGATCAGGATCGTCCGCGTCGACACGACCGTCGGCAGCGCCTGCAGGCGTTCGAGCACGACGCTGCGCAGTGCGTCGTTGCCGGTGGTGCGCACCAGCAGCAGCACGTCGAAGTCCCCGCCGACCAGTGCCATGTGCCGGACCTCGGGGATCGCGCGCAGCTGTTCGCGCAGCTCGCGCCAGCTGTTCTGGCGCACCGTCAGCGTCACGTACGCCGAGGTGTGCAGCCCCACCCTGTCCGGGTCGACGAGTGCGGTGAACCCGGTGACCACGCCGTCGTCGACGAGCCGGGCGAGGCGGGCGTAGGCGTTCGCCCGCGAGATCGTCAGGCGCTCGGCCAGCGCGCGCCCGGTCAGCCTGCCGTCGCGCTGCAGCTCCGCGACCATCCGCCGGTCGATGTCGTCGAGCACCGGCACCCTCCGTTCGTCTCACTGGGCCCCGCCGGGCACCGGTGACCCGGACCACTCGTCCGGGGCTGTGCCGTGCTGCGGGCCGATCGTCTCGTCATCTCCTTGTTACGGGCCGATCGTACGGATCATGCGCCATTCTCGAGGCACTGTGTCCGCACGGAGGGGAGTCATCGTGGACGACCGGCGCGAGACCGTCCGCCTGCTGGAACCGGACGGCACCACCGTGCCCGGCGCGCAGCTCCCGCCGCCGGACCGGCTGCTCGCCGGCTACCGCGGCCTGGTGCACGCCCGGCGGCTCAACGAGCAGGCCGGCGCGCTGGTCCGGCAGGGGCGCCTGGCCGTGTACCCGTCCTCGCGCGGCCAGGAGGCCTGCCAGGTGGCCGCGGCGATGGTGCTGGCCGACGGCGACTGGCTCTTCCCGACCTACCGCGACACCGCCGCGATCGTCGCCCGCGGCGTCGACCCGGTCGAGGTGCTCACGATGCTGCGCGGGGACCGGCACTGCGGCTACGACGTCGCCGCCCACCGCGTCGCCCCGCAGGCGACCCCGCTCGCGACGCAGCTGCTGCACGCCGTCGGCGTCGCCCACGCGGCGCGGCTCAAGGGCGAGCCCGACGCCGTCCTGGCGCTCTGCGGCGACGGCGCCACCAGCGAGGGCGACTTCCACGAGGCGCTGAACTTCGCCGCGGTCTTCCGCGCGCCGGTGGTGTTCCTCGTGCAGAACAACAAGTACGCGATCTCGGTGCCGCTGCACCGGCAGAGCGCCGCCGCCAGCCTCGCGGACAAGGCGGTCGGCTACGGCATGCCCGGCGTGCGGGTCGACGGCAACGACCTCCCCGCGCTGCTCACCGTGCTCGACGACGCCGTCGCCCTGGCCCGCTCCGGTGGCGGCCCGACGCTGGTGGAGGCCGACACCTACCGCATGGAGGCCCACACCAACGCCGACGACGCGGGCCGCTACCGCGACGAGAGCGAGGTCGCCTCCTGGGCCGGCCGCGACCCGCTGGTACGCCTGCGCGCCCGGCTGCGCGCCGACGACCTGCTCGACGACGACGCCGAGCGCGCCCTCACCGACGACGCCGAGCGGATGGCCGCCGACCTGCGCACCGGCATCGCGACCGAGTCCCCGGTGGACCCCGAGGACCTGTTCGCGCACGTCTACGCCCACCCCACCCCGCAGCTGCGCGAGCAGCGCGACCAGCTGCGCGCCGAGCTGGAGGTCATGCCGTGAACACCGGTCCCGTGAAGCTCACCATGGCGCAGTCGATCAACACGGCACTGCGCGAGGCGATGGCCGCCGACCCGACCGTCGTCGTGTTCGGGGAGGACGTCGGCCCGCTCGGCGGGGTCTTCCGGGTCACCGACGGGCTCACCGCCGAGTTCGGCGAGCACCGCTGCTTCGACACCCCGCTCGCCGAGTCCGGCATCGTCGGCACCGCGGTGGGGATGGCGATGAACGGGCTGCGGCCCGTCGTCGAGATGCAGTTCGACGCGTTCGCCTACCCGGCGTTCGAGCAGATCGCCAGCCACGTCGCGAAATTCGGCAACCGCACCTCGGGCCGGATGCGGCTGCCGATGGTCATCCGGGTGCCCTACGCCGGCGGGATCGGCGGCGTCGAGCACCACTGCGACTCCTCCGAGGCGTACTACGCCCACACCGCCGGGCTGACCGTGCTCGCCCCGGCCACGAACGCCGACGCCCACGGCCTGCTCCGCGCGGCGATCGAGTACCCGGACCCGGTGGTCTTCCTGGAGCCGAAGAAGCACTACTTCACCAAGGAGGAGGTGGACACGACCGTCCCGGTGCCGCCGATCGGACGTGCCGTCGTCCGCCGCCCCGGGGTCGACGCGACGCTCATCGCCTACGGCCCGACGGTCCCGGTCGCGCTCGCCGCCGCCGAGGAGGCCGCCCGCGAGGGCCGTGACCTGGGCGTGGTCGACCTGCGGTCGATCGTCCCGTTCGACGACGAGACCGTCTGCGCGCAGGTCCGCCGGACCGGGCGGGCGGTCGTCGTCGCGGAGGCCCCGGGGTTCGCCTCGGTCGCCTCGGAGATCGCCGCCCGGGTCTCCGAGCGGTGCTTCCACCACCTCGAGGCGCCGGTGCGCCGGGTGACCGGGTTCGACGTGCCCTACCCGCCGCCGAAGCTGGAGCAGCACCACCTGCCCGGGGTGGACCGGGTGCTCGACGCCGTCGACTCGCTCGGCTGGGAGGACGCGGCGTGAGCGCGCAGGTGTTCACCCTGCCCGACCTGGGGGAGGGGCTGACCGAGGCCGAGCTGGTCCGCTGGCTCGTGGCCGACGGGGACACCGTCGGCGTCGACCAGCCCGTGGCCGAGGTCGAGACGGCGAAGGCCGTGGTCGAGGTGCCGTCGCCGTACGCGGGCACGGTGCTGACCCGGCACGGCGCGGAGGGCGAGACGCTGCGGGTCGGGGAGCCGCTGGTCTCGGTCGGGGACGCCGAGGACGCCGGGTCGGGGAACGTCCTGATCGGGTACGGCATGTCCGGCGGGCACGAGGGGGCCCGCCGGCGTCGCCGGGCCGCGAAGCGTGCCCCCGCGCTCGCGCCCGAGCCCGCCGCCGCACCCGCCGCTTCGCCCGAGCCCGAGCCCGAGCCCGAGCCCGCTGCCGCGCCCGCGGTCCCGGCGGCGACGTCCGTCGCCGAGCGCGCGCCGGGGGAGCGCCGGCCGGTGCAGTCGCCGGTGGTGCGGCGGCTGGCCCGCGACCACGGCATCGACCTCGCGACGGTCGAGGGGACCGGGCTCGGCGGGATGGTGCTGCGCCACGACGTGGCACTCGCCGCCGCACGCGCCGCGGAGGCTGCCGCCGCCGAGCCTGCTGCCGCGCCGCCCGCTGCCGCGCCGCCCGCCGCAGCACCGCCCGCCGCTGCTGCACCGCCCGCCGCGACGACCGCCATCGCACCGGACCGCGACCCCCGCACCGGGCTCGCGGTGCGCGAGGTCGTGCCGCTCCGCGGGGTCCGCCGCGCCGTCGCCGAGACCCTGACCCGCAGCCGCGCCGAGATCCCCGAGGCCACGACCTGGGTCGACGTCGACGCCACCGACCTGCTCGCCCTGCGCCCGCAGCTCGCCGGCGCCGACGGTCGCCCGGTCGGGCTGCTCGCGATCCTGGCCCGGTTCGTCGTCGCCGGTCTCGCGCGGTTCCCCGAGCTCAACGCCCGGGTCGACACGCAGGCGGGGGAGATCGTGCACCTCGACGGGGTGCACCTCGGCATCGCCGCGCAGACCGACCGTGGCCTGGTCGTCCCCTCGGTGGCCGACGCCCACCGCCTCGGGATGCGCGGACTCGACACCGAGATCCGTCGGCTCACCGCGGCCGCCCGGGACGGCTCGGTCACCGCCGCGGAGCTGACCCGCGGCTCGTTCACCCTGAACAACTACGGGGTGCTCGGCGTCGACGGCAGCGCCGCGATCATCAACCATCCCGAGGTCGCGATGCTGGGCGTCGGACGGGTGCTGCCGCGGCCGTGGGTCGTCGACGGCGTGGTCGTCCCGCGGTCGATCACCCAGCTGTCACTGGTGTTCGACCACCGCGTCTGCGACGGCGGCACCGCGGGCGGGTTCCTGCGGTTCGTCGCCGACGCCGTCGAGTCCCCGCTGTCCGCGCTGGCCGACCTGTGACCCTCAGCGCCGCCGCGTGATCACCACCGGCTCGACGCGCTGCGGGACCTGCCCGAACGCACTCCCAGCGGCTTCCGTGATCGCGGTGTCGCGGGTCGCCGCAGCTCAGCGCGCCGGGACGACGGTCCAGGCCGGGGCCTTCGCCGGGCGGCCGTCCCCGGATGACCGGCCCCGCAGGCGTCGTCCGACCCAGGGCAGGACGTGGGCGCGGTAGTACGCGAGCCCCGCGGCCGGCCCGGTCGGCGGGGTCGTGGCGACGGTCGTCGCGGGCGTCGCGCCCCGCACCCCGAGTGCCTCCAGCACCAGTCCGGCGGCGCGCAGGTGCCCGGGCGTGCCCAGGTGCAGGCGGTCGTCCGACCAGTAGCCGGGCCTGCGGATCTCGGCGTCGCCGAACACGTCGACGAAGGTGAGCCCGCGGGCGGTGGCGAGCGTGCGCACCGTCGCCGACAGCTCGGCGCCGCGGCGGTGGACGACCCGCCCCAGCGGGAGGCGGTCCGACGGGTCGGCGCCGCTGAGCAGCACCAGCCGGACCCCCGCCGCCGCGCAGCGGTCGACGGCGCGGGCGGTCAGCGCGGCGAGCCCGTCGACGTCGGTGCGGGGGCGCAGCATGTCGTTCCCGCCACCGTTGAGCGTGATCAGCGTCGGTGCGGGGTCCAGCGCCAGCGCGGCGTCGAGCTGCGGCCCGACGACGTCGGCCAGCAGCCGGCCCCGCACGGCCAGGTTCGCGTAGTGCACCGGTTCGCCGGAGGCGCCGGCCAGCCCGGCGGCGACCCGGTCGGCCCAGCCGCGGGGGACGCCCGCCGCGTCCTCGTCGCCCACGCCCTCGGTGAAGCTGTCCCCGATCGCCACGTACCGCACGGGGTCAGCATCCGCGTCGCGATCGCCACGGCTCTGCCCGGGGGTGGTGACGGCTGTTACCCTCGATTCGTGCGCGGTCGGATCATTACCCGGCGCGCCGGCTGAAGCCAGGGAGCCGGCGCGTGGCACGTCGTGCCCGCCGGACCTGGCCGGATCCTGACGTTCGCCCTCGAACACCGGAGATCCGATGAACGCCCTCACCGCCGAGCGCACCAGCACCGACAGCGATCCCGCCGAGCACGGTCACGTCGTCTCGCTGCTGCTGACCGACGCCGACGACGGCCTGTACAAGGTCCTCACCATGCTGCGGTCGCGCCGCTGGAAGGTCCGCTCGCTGCGGGTCGACATGTCCGGCGAGATCGGCCGGGTCGACCTCGTCGTCACCCGCGACGGACGGGACGCCGACCTGCTGCTCGAGCAGCTGCGCCGGGTCGTCCCGGTGGTGCGCGCCGACCTGGGCTGAACCGCCGCACCACGTCCCTGGTCGGGGACCCCGAGGCTCAGTCGTCGACGGTGCAGGTCGGTGTGACGTCGATGCGATGTGGGTGACGTCTGCGAGCAGCATCGTCGTCAGTCCGGTCCGCGGTAGGTGTGCCCGGTCGGAGTGGTGGTGACGACGGCCCCGGTCGGGGGCGCGAGCCACGTGCCAGCCGGGTTGTTCGCGGACGTGGTTGTGGAACTCGCACACCCCGCGCCCGTTCTCCAGCTCCGTCCGCCCACCGTCGGCATTCCGCTGGATGTGGTCGAGGTGACGGACGGGAGCGTCACAGTAGGGCTCGGTGCACCGGTTCCCGGCGCGGGCTTTCACGAGGGTGGCGAGGAGTCCGGTGAAGGTGCGCCTGCGGGAGTCGCCGCCGATGACCAGACCGTGGTCGGTGAGCAGTCTGCGCAGCGACTTGGTGCCCTCGGGGTTCGCGAGCAGGTCGACCGGCACCGGTCCGAGCCCGGGGATCTCGGCGGGCAGCGGGGAATGCGGGTCGAGCAGGGACTGCACGGGCACGGTGACCTGTACTTCGAGGTTCACCGCCGTCGCGGTGGCCTGTCCGGTGACGCGTTCGACGAGGGTGTCGGCCATCACCTGCCCGCGGGTGCGGGTCAGCGGCTGCGGGTCGACCTGGACCTCGACGAACGCTCTCTGGAGCGCGGCGAGGCAGGCGGCGCCCTGTTCGACCGGGACGTAGGTGGTCAGGTAGCTCATCGCATCCGGTGCCGGGCGCAGTGTCACTCGGCGTTCGGCCTTGGCGGCGTGGACGCGGGCGCGGAAGCGGTCGGGGGCGATCTCGGCGACCAGACGCCGGGTCATCGCCCGCAGCCGGCCGATGCCGTACCGGGTCAGGTCCCGGTTGGTGGCAAGCCGGGCGTCGACCTGCGCGCGTTGGGTGGTGTCGAGGTCGCGGCATTCGACGGCGATCGCGGTGACCTTCGCGGCGCTGAGCTCGCTGGCTCGGTGCAGGCCGCGGATCCGGTCGAGCCCGGAGTGCAGGTCGCGGGCGTTCGCCGCCCGGGTTCGGGCCTCGGTGGTGGAGACCCGGCAGGCGAGCTGGATCTGGGCGACCACGCTGCGGTGGAGCTTCTCGGGATCCAGGTCGGTCGAGCCGCTCTCCACCTGACTGCGGGCGAAGGCGCGGATCCGGCTCGCCTGGAGGGCGGCGAGCGAGGCCTGGAGGGCTTCGATCTGCTGGATCTGGTCGACCAGCTCGGCCTCGGACCACGCGCAGGTGTCGGCGCTGAGGGCTTGTTCGACGAGGAACCGGAGCAGTGTGAGGTCACCGGAGGGGAACCCGCCGCTGGGCACGCCGGTGGCGTGGGCGGGTGGTCCCTGGGTGGCGGTCACACCATCGAGGATACTCGAACGTGTGTTCGATCTCTAGTTTCCGTTCGCTATTGCGAATCCCTGAGCTGCGGAGACGCCGCCACACCTCGCGATCCGCGAACCCCGCCCTACCCCCGAGGCGTCAACCGCGCGTTCGGCAGCTCCGGCGCCGGCAACGTCGACTCCCAGGCGTCCGGGAACACCCCGAAGCGCCCACCGTCCCGCCCTCCGGCGGCACGCTCGTCCTGCCACTGCTCCCGGTAGGCCGCGACCTCGTCGTGGGTGGAACCGACGAAGTTCCACCACATCACGATCTGCTCGCCCAGCGGCTCCCCGCCGAGCAGCACGAGGCGGGCGCCGTCGTCGCCGGCGTGCAGGTCCAGGGTCGTCCGGCCCGGCGGGAGGTACACGAGCTCGGCGGACGCGGCCGCCGTCCCGCACACCCGCGCCGAGCCGGCGTCGACCAGCACGCCGTGCTCGAACCCGGCGTCGACGTCGAGCGTCACCGCCGCCCCGGCGGGCAGTACGACCTCGGCGCCCAGCAGCGGGGTGAACGTCTCCACCGGCGACGTCGACCCGGCCAGCGACCCGAGGAACACCCGCAGCGCGGCGTCCCCGGCCCGCACCCGGGGCGGCGCGTAGTGCTCGAAGCGGGGCGCGGTGTCCCGGTGCGCGGCGGGCAGCGCCAGCCACAGCTGCACCCCGTGCAGCACCTCGGTACCTTGCGTGGAGAACTCCGAGTGCGCGATGCCGGACCCCGCGGTCATCAGGTTCAGCTCACCCGGGCGCACGAGTGCGTGCGCGCCGGTGGTGTCGCGGTGCTCGACCTCCCCGTTGAACAGCCACGACACCGTCGCCAGCCCGGTGTGCGGATGCCCCGGCACGGCCATCCCGCCCGTGTCGGCGACCCGGTCCGGGCCGTAGTGGTCCAGGAAGCACCAGGCCCCGATCAGCGACCGGGTACGGCGCGGCAGCGTGCGGCGCACCGTCATCGCGCGCGGCCCGCCCAGCGGCACGTCGCGCGGGGTCACCAGCTCCGCGGCGGCGGCGTCGCCCCCGCAGACGACCTCCTCCGGCGCGGTCTCGACGTTGCTCACCGCGCCCTCC
Source organism: Pseudonocardia sp. ICBG162 (assembly GCF_020496225.1). Classification (NCBI taxonomy): domain Bacteria; kingdom Bacillati; phylum Actinomycetota; class Actinomycetes; order Pseudonocardiales; family Pseudonocardiaceae; genus Pseudonocardia; species Pseudonocardia sp. ICBG162. Next base: position 702,322 of record NZ_JAHLJD010000017.1, on the reverse strand, counting down.
GCCGGACGGTGGCGACGGCGTCGGGCGTCACCAGGTCGAGGATGTCGGCGTAGCCCTGGTGGGTCGACACCCAGCGCCGCACGTACGGGCAGACCGGCACGATCCGCTGCCCGGCGGCGCGGGTGTCGTCCAGCGCGAAGCGGACCAGGGTGCTCGCGAGCCCGCGCCCGGACAGCTCCGGGTCGACCTCGGTGTGGTGGAAGATCCGCTGCTCGTGGTCGTCGACGTACTCGGCCCGGCCGACCACGGTGCCGTCGATCAGGATCTCGTATCGGTGGTGGCCCGTGTCGTGGGTGACCACGGTGTCGTCGGTGTCGCCGGACATGTGCTCAGCCTCTCAGGACGCCCGGCGCCGCACCACGCGGCCGTCGGCGTCGCGCTCGGGGACGGGGTGCGCCGACAGGATCGAGACCCGGTTGAACGCGTTGATGGTGATCGCCGCCCAGACCAGCACCGACACCTCGTCGTCGGTGAGGTCACCGCGGACGGCGGCGTAGGCGTCGTCGTCGAGGTGGGTCCCGGCGGTCCGGGTGACGGCCTCGGCGAGACCGAGTGCGGCGCGCTCGCGGTCGTCGTAGAGGGCGCTGTCGCGCCAGGCCGGGAGCAGCGTCATCCGCTGCGGGGTCAGCCCGGCCGCGAGCCCCGCCCGCCAGTGCGTGTCCAGGCAGGTCTCGCAGCCGTTGATCTGTGAGACCCGCAGGTTCACCAGCTCCAGCAGGTCCCGGCCCACCCCGGCCGCGGCGGCGCGCTCGCGCACGACCGCGACGACGTCGGTCATCGCCCGGAACACCTCGGGGGTCTGCTTGTCGATCCACACCCGGCCCATGTCACCTCCGAACCCGTCACGCGGCGACGGTGTTCCGGGCGGGTGCTGTCTCGACGGTCACGACCACCGCCACCATCACCACCGCGGCGACGACCGGGGTGAACGGCGCGAACGCCGACAGCCCCAGCAGCACCGCCAGCACGACGACGGCGGCGCTGCGCCCGGCGGTGAGCGTGGGGCGCAGCGCGAGCGCCCACACCCCGAGGACGAACAGGGCGACCGGCACGGTCAGCGTCGCCCCGGCCGCGGCGGCGGACAGCCCGGTCGCGGTGGTGTCGACGTCGACGGCCACCTCGATGCCCGCCGAGAACGCCCCGGCCGCGGCGAAGACGAGGTAGTGGCCGTAGCCGTGCACCAGCGCCCGCGGCATGGCCCGCAGGTGCTCGTGCTGGTCGCGGGCGAAGTAGACCCACCACATGCCCGCGGCCAGCACGAGCCCGCACGCCGAGAGCAGCAGCAGCGGGCCGAGGTGCTCGGCGGAGGACAGCGCGTCGACCACGGCCGTCGTCGACGCCAGGACCGACTCGCCCAGCAGGATCAGGGTGAACAGGCTGTAGCGCTCGGCGATGTGGTGCGGGTGCCACGGCGTCGTCCGCGCCCGCTCGGCGACCACCGGGACCGCCAGCTCGGCCAGCGCCAGCACGACGAACCCCACCGGGTGCGGGTCCACGAGCACCCAGGCGATCCACAGCAGCTGGACGACGACGATGCCGCCCGCGTAGCGCAGCGCCGTGACCCGCAGCTCCGGGTGCGAGCGGGCCGCCCGCAGCCACTGCGTGACCATCGCCAGGCGCATCACCACGTAGCCCGCGACGAGCACGCCGTAGCCCTCACCGGCCATCGCCGACGGGGTCCCCGCGGCCAACACCAGCGCCCCGGCCATCTGCACCAGGGTGGTGACGCGGTAGAGCCAGTCGTCGACGTCGAAGGCCGAGGCGAACCAGGTGAAGTTCATCCAGGCCCACCAGATGCCGAAGAACACCAGCAGATACGACCCGACCCCGGCGCCGACGTGCCCGCCGGACTCGGAGTGGTGCAGCGCGGCCGACGACAGCGACACCGCCACCACGAAGACCAGGTCGAAGAACAGCTCCAGCGGACTCGCCGCCCGGTGGGGCTCGTCCGGGTCGCGGGGGCGCATCGCACGCAGGCCGAGGTTCACGCCGGCCATCGTTGCGCGCCGCACTACCCTTCGGCTGCGCCGACACGGGGAAGGACCCATCGATGACGACACCGGACACCCGACCGCGGGTGCTGCGCCGGACGGGTGACTCCGAGGTCGCCCCGATCGAGCTGTTCTTCGACCTGGTCTACGTGTTCGCGATCGTCCAGGTCTCGCACACGCTGCTGTACCACCTGACCCCGCTCGGGGCGCTGGAGACGGCGGTGCTGTTCGCCGCGGTCTGGTGGCTGTGGAACTACTCGGCCTGGGCGATGAACTACCTGGACCCGGCGCGCCCGTCGGTCCGGATGCTCAACGCCGGGCTGATGCTGGCGGCGCTGGGGATGGCGCTCGCCCTGCCGGGCGCGTTCGGCGACTCCGGGCTGCTGTTCGCGCTGTGCTTCGCCGCCGCCCAGATCGGGCGCCCGCTGTTCCTCGTCGTGAGCGCGCGCGGGCACGTCATGGCGCGCAACTACCGCAACCTGTTGGTGTGGAGCGCCGTCGCGTCGGTGCTGATGGTCGTCGGCGCGTTCCTCCCGCCGGTGGCCCGGCTGGTCGTCTGGGCGCTGGCCGTCGCCGTCGACATGGCGGGGCCGCGGTTCGAGTTCCGGGTGCCGGGGCTCGGGTACACCCCGCTGGAGGACTGGCCGACCGACGTGGAGCACCTCGCCGAGCGCAACCGGCTGGTGTTCATCATCGCGCTCGGCGAGTCGATCCTGATCATGGGCTTCACGCTGTCGGAGATGGAGGTCGTGACCCCCTACGCGGTGGTGATCACCCTGCTCGGGTTCGCCGGCCTGGTTGCACTGTGGTGGTCCTACTTCGCGCTCGCCGGGCACGGCACCCGGGCGAGCTCCGGTGACGGGTCGACCCGCGCGGCGCGGGCCGCGTTCGCCTACGCGCACGGCCTGATGGTGGCCGGCGCGGTGCTGTTCGCGGTCGCGATCGACCTGCACCTCACGCACCCGGAGAACACCCCGTCGCTGGTGCTCACCTCGGTCGGCGGGCCGCTGCTCTACCTCGCGGGCAACAAGCTCTACCTGCAGGGCCGCACCGGGACGGTCGGGCGGTCGCGCTACGTCGCCGCCGCGGTGCTGGTCGTCGCCGCGGCGGTCGCGCTGGTCGCCGGGCACGCCCTGCCCGCGATCGTGATCGGGCTGGTCGTGCTCGCCGTGGTGGTCGGGCTGGCCGTGGTCACCGAGCTGGCCGAGCGGCGGGCCTAGTCCGGGTCGACGGCGTCGCGCAGCGCGTTCTCCAGCACCTCGGTCAGCGCGGGGTGGATCCAGTACTGGACGTCGGCGAGACGCTGCGCGGTCACGCCCAGCACCATCGCCTGCACCAGCTGCTGGACCATCGTCGACGCCTGCGGGCCGAGCAGGTGCGCCCCCAGCAGCGTGCCGTCGGGGGCGACGAGGACCTTGCAGAACCCGCGCTGCTCCTCCAGCGCCCAGCCGAAGGCGACGTCGGCGTACTCGTGGAACCCGACCCGGAACTCCAGGCCCTCCTCGCGGCACTGCTGCTCGGTGCGCCCCACGGTGCCGATCTGCGGGGTGGTGAACACCGCGGCCGGGACGAACCCGTGGTCCACCTCGCGCAGCTCGTCGGGGTGGGCGAGGTTGTGCCCGACGACCTCGGCCTCGTGGTTCGCGACGTGCTTGAGCGGGTGCGGGGTCGAGATGTCACCCAGCGCCCACACGCCGTCGGCGGTGGTGCGGCCGTGGGCGTCGACGACGACGCGGCCGGCGTCGTCGATGTCCACCCCGGCGTGGTCCAGGTCGAGCCGGTCGGAGTTCGGACGGCGCCCGGCCGCGACGAGCAGCCGGTCGGCCCGGACCTCGGTGCCGTCGTCGAGGTGCAGCCGCACGTCGCCCTCGCCGCCGGTGACCTTCTCCACCGTCCGGCCGGTGTGGACGGTGAAGCGCTCGCGGGCGGCGTCGGTGAACCGCTCCACGACGGTCTCGTCCATCCCGCCGAGCAGGGTGTCGGAGCTCTCGACGATCGTGACCTCGCAGCCCAGCCCGCCGAACACGTGCGCGAACTCGGCCGCGATGTAGCCGCCTCCGATGATCGCCAGGTGCTCGGGCAGCTCGTCGATCCGCATGATCGTGTCCGAGGTGTGGAACGGGACGCCCGAGTCCGCGACCGGCGGCGGGACCACCGGCCGCCCCCCGACGGCGAGCACGATCCGGTCCGCGGTGAACTCCGCGGTGCCGCCGTCGGCCAGGTCCACCGTCATCGCGCGCGGCCCGGTGAAGCGGGCCGTGCCGTCGTAGACGGTGCCGTGGTCACGGCGGTAGTCGCGGCCCTCGTCGCCGATCGGGTCGAGCCGGGCGAAGACCCGGTCGCGGATGTCGCTCCAGCGGATCCGGTCGATCCGGGCGTCCACGCCGTAGGACGACGCCGCGCGCACCGTCTCGGCGACCTCGGCGGTGTAGGCGAGCATCTTGGTCGGGATGCAGCCGACGTTGAGGCAGGTCCCGCCGAACCGGGTCGCCTCGACGTGGGCGACGTCGAGACCGTCGAAGCGGTCGTCGACGATCATGTTCCCGGATCCGGTGCCGACGATTGCGAGATCGTGATGGGCCACCCGCCGAGCCTAGGAAGACCGGCGGCATCCCGCGCGTCGACGGGGCGACGACGCCGCCGCCATCGGGCGGTCGGCGTGCGGTACTGGCACTCTGGCCCCGGCGGTGGCGCGGCGCCCCGCGGGAGGCGGCCGGTGATGACCGATCCGACGGACGGCCCGGGAGGAGTGCCCGGCCTGTCCGCCGCGACCGCGGAGGGCGGCGGCCTGGCCCTGGAGGCGGTGCCACACCCGTCAGGGCCGGTGGCGCTGCACGCCGTCGGCGACGTCGACGTCGCGACCGCGCCGTTCCTGGCCGAGCAGGTGGGCGCCTGGTTCGCCGCGGCCCCGCGGATCGTGCTGGACCTGTCCGCGGTCGGCTTCCTCGGCTCGGCCGGGATCGCGGCGCTGCTGGACTGCCACCGCGACGCCGCCGCGGCCGGGGTGGTGCTGGAGCTGTACTGCGGCACGGCGCGCCAGGTCCGCCGGGTCCTGCAGGTCACCGGCACCCTGGAACACCTGCGGGTGCTCGACCCGCACCCGCCGCCGGAGACCCCCGAGGGCCGCGCCCCGCTGTTCCCGGTGCCCGACTGACCTCGGCCCTCAGCCGAGCAGCTCCCGGCCGGTCCGGTGCCGGTGCAGCACCTGGACGTCGGTCGTGCCCTCCCGCAGCGACGCCGAGGTGTCGGACATGTGCTCCAGCAGCGTGTCCGCGAAGGCGATGACGGCCGGGGTGGGGGCGATGTCGGCCCGCCGCGCCAGCGCCACCGTGCGGTGGATCGCCGGGTTGAGCACCGTGCGCCGCAGCCGCGGCCGCCCGATGAACGTCAGGTCCGGCACCACCGCCACCCCGGTGCCGGCCTCGACCATGCGCAGCACCGCGTCCATCTGGCCGCCCTCGACGGCGATCCGCGGCGTGACCCCGGCGACGGCGTAGGCCCGCAGGGTCACCTCCCGCAGGTCGTAGCCCTGGCGCACCATCACCAGGTCGTGCCGGGCGAGCTCGGACACCGTCATCGACCCGCGCGGGGTCAGCGGCCTGCGCGCCCGCGGCGAGGCGACCGAGAGCCGTTCGCGCAGCAGGGGAGCGGTGTGCAGGGTCGGGTCCACCCCGTCGGGGGGCACGATCACCAGCGCGACGTCCAGCTCCCCCTGCACCAGCGCCGCCTCCAGCGGCTGCGAGCCGTCCTCGGCGAGCTCGACGGCGATCTCGGGGTGCCGGGCGTGGAAGACCCGCAGCACGTCGGACAGCACGCCGATGCACAGCGACGGCGTCGCCCCGACCCGCACCCGGCCGCTGCGCAGGCCGACCATCTCGGCCACCGTCGTGCGGACCATGTCGGAATCGGCGAGCATCCTGCGTGCCAGTGGCAGCACCGCCTCACCGGCCGGGGTCAGCGTGACGGCCGACCCGCGGTTGATCAGTGGGGAGCCCAGCTCGTCCTCCAGCGCCCGCAGCGCGCGGCTCAGGGTCGGCTGGGCGACCCCCACCTGGTCGGCCGCCCGAGTGAAGCTGCGCACGTTCGCCACGGCGACGAAGTACATGAGCTGCTGAAGTGTCACGTGCATAGCTTACGGCTATGAGCGGAGACCGTTTCATGCATTGGACTGCCTTACCCGTTGGTATGTCCACTGGAGGACGTGGTCACGATGTCCGAGAAGTCCCGGGCCGGCGGCGGAGCCAAGCCCGCCGCACCCCGGCGCCCGCGCACGCCCAGTGCGCTGCTGAAGTTCGTGATGGCGGTGAGCGGCGTCGTGCTGCTCGGCTACGTCACGCTGCACATGATCGGGAACCTGAAGATCTTCTTCGGCCCCGAGGCGATCGATCACTACGCGGCCTGGCTGCGCACCATCCTGGAGCCGGCGCTGCCCTACTCGGGCATGCTCTGGATCGTCCGCGTGGTGCTGGTCGTCGCGGTGGTCGCCCACATCTGGTCGGCGACGATGCTCGCCCTGCGTGCGCGCAGGGCCCGCCCGATCAAGTACGCGGGTGGCTCCTACCAGGTCAAGGGCAGCTACGCGGCCCGCACCATGCGCTGGGGCGGCGTGATCATCGCGCTGTTCGTGATCTACCACCTGCTCGACCTCACCGCGGGCACGCTGAACCCGAACGGCGTGCACCTCGCGGTGGCCGACAACCTCGCGGCCGACTTCACCCTCGCCCGCTGGTACGTCACCCTGTTCTACGTCCTCGCGGTGGTCGCGCTGGGCTTCCACGTCCAGCACGGCATCTTCTCGGGCATCCAGACGCTCGGGTGGTCGTCGAACAGCCGTGAGCGCACCATCAAGGTGGTGTCGACGGTCTTCGCCGCCGTGCTGACCCTCGGCTTCATCTCGGTGCCCCTCGCCGTCACGTTCGGAGTGGTCTGACCCATGACTGACGCCTCGTCCCACCACATCTCCTACGCCGACTACGCGACCGGCGAGCCGGTCGTCGACAAGGCGGTCCCCTCGGGCGCCATCGAGACCCGCTGGGAGCGTCGTCGTTTCGGCGTCAAGCTGGTCAACCCGGCGAACAAGCGCTCGAAGAAGATCATCGTCGTGGGCTCCGGCCTGGCCGGCGGCTCCGCGAGCGCGACGCTCGGCGAGGCCGGCTACCACGTCAAGACGTTCTGCTACCAGGACAGCCCGCGGCGCGCGCACTCGATCGCCGCGCAGGGCGGCATCAACGCGGCGAAGAACTACCGCAACGACGGCGACAGCGTCTACCGGCTGTTCTACGACACCGTGAAGGGCGGCGACTTCCGCGCGCGGGAGTCCAACGTCCACCGGCTCGCCGAGATCTCCCGCCAGATCATCGACCAGTGCGTCGCGCAGGGCGTCCCGTTCGCCCGCGACTACGCCGGTCTGCTCGACAACCGCTCGTTCGGCGGCGTGCAGGTCTCCCGCACCTTCTACGCCCGCGGTCAGACCGGCCAGCAGCTGCTGATCGGCGCCTACCAGGCGCTGGAGCGCCAGGTGAAGGCCGGCACCGTCGAGATGTACGCCCGGCACGAGATGCTCGAGCTGATCATGGTCGAGGGTCGTGCCCGCGGCATCGTCGCGCGCGACATGGTCTCCGGCGAGATCGAGGTGCACACCGCCGACGCGGTCGTGCTCGCCTCCGGCGGCTACGGCAACGTCTTCTACCTGTCGACGAACGCCAAGGGCTGCAACGTGACCGCCGGCTGGCGGGCGCACCGCAAGGGCGCGCTGTTCGCGAACCCCTGCTTCACCCAGATCCACCCGACCTGCATCCCGGTCTCCGGCGACCACCAGTCGAAGCTGACCCTGATGTCGGAGTCGCTGCGCAACGACGGCCGCGTCTGGGTCCCGAAGAAGCTCGGCGACGACCGCGGGCCGAACGAGATCCCGCACGAGGAGCGCGACTACTTCCTCGAGCGCAAGTACCCGGCGTTCGGCAACCTGGTGCCCCGCGACATCGCGTCCCGGGCCGCCAAGGAGGTCTGCGACGAGAAGCGCGGCGTCGGACCGTCGGGCCTGGGCGTGTACCTGGACTTCGACGACGCCATCCAGCGCCTCGGCCGCAAGGCCGTCGAGAACAAGTACGGCAACCTGTTCGAGATGTACGAGCGGATCACGGGTGAGAACCCGTACGAGGTCCCGATGCGGATCTTCCCCGCCGTGCACTACACGATGGGTGGCCTCTGGGTCGACTACGACCTGCAGTCGACCATTCCGGGTCTCTACGTGGCCGGCGAGGCGAACTTCTCCGACCACGGTGCGAACCGGCTCGGTGCGTCCGCGCTGATGCAGGGTCTGGCCGACGGCTACTTCGTCCTCCCGGTCACGATCGGCGACTACCTGGCCAAGAACGAGCTCGACGCCGTCCCCGACGACGCGCCCGAGGTCGTCGAGGCCGTGCAGTCGGTCACCGACCGGATCGACCAGTTCCTGTCGATCAACGGCACCCGCACGGTGGACTCGTTCCACCGCGAGCTGGGCCAGATCATGTGGGACTACTGCGGCATGGAGCGCACCGAGGAGGGTCTGCGCAAGGCGCTGGACCGCATCCCTGAGCTCCGTCGCGAGTTCTGGAACAACGTCAAGGTGCCGGGTACCGGCGCGGAGCTCAACCAGAGCCTGGAGAAGGCCGGCCGGGTGGCCGACTTCCTCGAGCTCGGCGAGCTCATGTGTCTCGACGCGCTCGTGCGTCGCGAGTCCTGCGGCGGTCACTTCCGCGGGGAGAGCCAGACCGAGGACGGCGAGGCGCAGCGCGACGACGAGAACTTCTCCTTCACCTCGGCCTGGGAGTACACCGGCCGCGGGCAGGCTCCGGTCCTGCACAAGGAGGAGCTCACGTTCGAGTACGTGCACCCGACCCAGCGCAGCTACAAGTAAGAGGACCGACGGACATGAAGCTCAACCTGAAGGTCTGGCGCCAGCGCGACGCGGTCGACAAGGGGCGCCTGGTCACCTACACCGTCGACGCCGACGAGGACATGTCGTTCCTCGAGATGCTCGACGTGCTCAACGAGAAGCTGATCCTCTCCGGCGACGAGCCGGTCGCGTTCGACCACGACTGCCGCGAGGGCATCTGCGGCTCGTGCAGCATGGTCATCGACGGCCGGCCGCACGGCCCGCAGCGGGCGACCACCACCTGCCAGCTGCACATGCGGCACTACTCCGACGGCGACACGATCGTCATCGAGCCGTTCCGCTCGGGCTCGTTCCCGGTCATCAAGGACCTCGTCGTCGACCGCGCCGCGTTCGACAAGATGATCCAGGCCGGCGGCTACGTCTCGGTGAACACCGGGTCGGCGCCGGAGGCCAACTCCAACGCCGTGCCGAAGGTCGCCGCGGACCGCTCGTTCGCCGCGGCGAACTGCATCGGCTGCGGTGCCTGCGTCGCGGCCTGCCCGAACGGGTCGGCGTCGCTGTTCCTGGGCGCGAAGCTGACCCACCTGGGCGAGCTGCCGCAGGGCCAGCCGGAGCGCTACGAGCGCGTCGTCAGCATGGTGGAGGAGCACGAGGCCGCCGGGTTCGGCGGCTGCACCAACACCGGCGCCTGCGCCACCGCCTGCCCGAAGGAGATTCCGCTCGACGTGATCTCCCAGCTGAACCGCGACTACCTCGCGGCCACGGTGGGCGGCCGGAAGAAGTAGGACACACCGTCGCGACGGCCCGGGCCACCTCTTCCGCGGGGTGCCCGGGCCGTCGTGCGTCGTGGGGGAGGGGTCGTGGACGGACTGTTCGGACGGGAGCGGCGTGCGCTCGGGCCCGGCGCGGTGCACGTCCCGGACTGGCTCGACCTCCCCGGGCAGCGCAGGCTGGCCGACGCCTGCCGGGGGTGGGTCCGCGACGGTCCCGGCCTCCGCACGGTGACGCTCCCCGGCGGTGGCGTGATGTCGGTCCGCAGCGTCTGCCTGGGGTGGCACTGGCTGCCCTACCGCTACTCGCGCACCCGCGACGACCAGGACGGCGGCGCCGTCCCGCCGGTCCCGTCGTGGCTGGCCGACCTCGGCCGGGCCGCGCTGGCCGCGACCGGCCACCCGGACGCGCAGGCGTACCGGCCGGACGTCGCGGTGGTCAACTTCTACGACGGCGACGCCCGCATGGGCCTGCACCAGGACCGCGAGGAACGCTCGCCCGCCCCGGTGGTGTCGCTGTCGGTCGGGCGGGCGTGTGTGTTCCGGCTCGGCACCGCCGGGCACCGCGGGCAGCCGTGGACCGACGTCGAGCTGTACTCCGGTGACCTCGTGGTGTTCGGCGGGGCGAGCCGGCTGGCGTTCCACGGGGTGCCCCGGCTGCTCGACGACCCCGGACCGCCCGGCACCGGCCTGCGGTCCGGGCGGCTCAACGTCACGCTGCGCGAATCGGGTCTCGACGGCCCGTGACGTGTGAGCCACGTCTCGATAGGACGGCCAATCGCCGTCCCGACGTAGATCACATGTGATCTGGGTCGTACTCTCTGGCGACCACCGCACCGTGTGTGCGGCGGGTGTTCACGAGGACACGACGTCGTGTCAGGTCTCTTCGGCGTCGTCGAGACGACAGGAGCTCCCGTACGTGTCATCCACCACTGACGCGTCCACCGGCCGGGCCACCATCGCCGCGCGCACGCTGCGCACGGACCGATGGTGGCTTCCCCCGCTGGCCACCTTCGTGGCGTTCGTCGCCTGGGTCGCCTACGCGACCGTGCGGGCGTTCATGCAGAACTACTACTTCGTCCCCGAGTACGGCTATCTGACGCCGTTCTACTCGCCGTGCGTCTCGACGGGCTGCGTCGAGGAGGCGTCGCACTTCGGCCGGTTCCTGCCCGACGTCTGGTGGCTGCCCTACGCGGCGGTCTCCCTGCCGTTCCTGCTGCTGTTCCGGCTGACCTGCTACTACTACCGCAAGGCCTACTACCGGGCGTTCTGGCTCTCCCCGCCGGCCTGCGCGGTCGCCGAGCCGCACCGGCGCTACAGCGGTGAGACGCGCTTCCCGCTGATCCTGCAGAACGCGCACCGCTACTTCTTCTACATCGCCGGGATCATCACGCTGATCAACGCCTACGACGCGGTGCTGGCCTTCGCCAAGCCCGGCGGCGGGTTCGGCCTGGGGCTGGGCAACATCATCCTGGTCGTGAACGTGGTGCTGCTGTTCGGCTACACGCTCTCGTGCCACTCGTGCCGCAGCGCCGTCGGCGGGCGGCTCAACCACTTCTCGAAGCACCCGGTCCGCTACAAGCTCTGGACCCAGGTCTCGAAGCTGAACACGCGGCACAACCAGTTCGCGTGGGCGACGCTGGTGAGCCTCGCCGTCACCGACTTCTACGTCATGGCCGTCTCCGCCGGCTGGATCAGCGACCTGCGGATCGTGGGGTGAGCACCGAGATGGACGAACAGATCGAGCGGCACGACTACGACGTCGTCGTCATCGGGGCCGGCGGTGCCGGCCTGCGGGCGGCGATCGAGGCGCGGCTGCAGGGCAAGCGGACGGCGATCATCTCCAAGTCGCTGTTCGGCAAGGCGCACACCGTGATGGCGGAGGGCGGCTGCGCGGCGTCGATGGGCAACGCCAACCCGAACGACAACTGGCAGGTCCACTACCGCGACACCATGCGCGGCGGGAAGTTCCTCAACAACTGGCGGATGGCCGAGCTGCACGCCAAGGAGGCCCCGGACCGGGTCTGGGAGCTGGAGACCTACGGTGCGCTGTTCGACCGCACCAAGGACGGCAAGATCAGCCAGCGCAACTTCGGCGGGCACACCTACCCGCGGCTGGCGCACGTCGGCGACCGGACCGGCCTGGAGCTGATCCGCACCCTGCAGCAGAAGGTCGTCTCGCTGCAGCAGGAGGACCTCGCCGAGACCGGCGACGCCGAGTCCCGCATCCGGGTCTTCCACGAGTGCACGATCACCGAGCTGTTCACCACCGATGGCGCGATCTCGGGCTGCTTCGGCTACTTCCGCGGCGACGGCCGGTTCGTGCGTTTCGACGCCCCGGCGATCGTGCTCGCCACCGGCGGGGTCGGGAAGAGCTACTCGGTCACGTCGAACTCCTGGGAGTACACCGGCGACGGCCACGCGCTGGCCCTGCGCGCCGGCGCGACGCTGATCAACATGGAGTTCCTGCAGTTCCACCCGACGGGCATGGTGTGGCCGCCCTCGGTGCGGGGCCTGCTGGTCACCGAGTCGGTCCGCGGCGACGGCGGCGTGCTGCGCAACACCGACGGCAAGCGGTTCATGTTCGAGTACGTGCCGGACGTGTTCAAGGAGCAGTACGCCACCTCCGAGGAGGAGGGCGACCGCTGGTACACCGACCCGGACAACAACCGGCGCCCGCCGGAGCTGCTGCCCCGCGACGAGGTGGCCCGGGCGATCAACTCCGAGGTCAAGGCCGGGCGCGGGACCGAGCACGGCGGGGTGTTCCTCGACGTGTCGACCCGGCTGAAGCCCGAGGAGATCCTCAAGCGGCTGCCGTCGATGCGCCACCAGTTCAAGGAGCTGGCCGACGTCGACATCACCAAGGAGCCGATGGAGGTCGGCCCGACCTGTCACTACGTGATGGGCGGGGTGGAGGTCGAGCCGGACACCGCGATGTCGAAGGTCCCCGGCCTGTTCGCCGCGGGCGAGGTCGCGGGCGGCATGCACGGCTCCAACCGGCTCGGCGGCAACTCGCTGTCGGACCTGCTGGTGTTCGGCCGTCGCGCCGGGCTGCACGCCGCGCAGCACGCCGACGCCGGCCGGCCCGCCGTGGCCGAGTCCGACGTCGCCGCCGCGCTGGAGCGGGCGATGCTGCCGTTCTCCAGCGCGACCGAGGGCGGGGAGAACCCGTTCGTCGTGCAGCAGGAACTGCAGAAGACGATGCACGAGCTCGTCGGGATCATCCGCAAGGGCGACGAGATGGAGCTCGCCCTCAAGAAGCTCGAGGACATCGCCACCCGCACCCGCACCGTCTCGGTCGAGGGGCACCGCCGGTTCAACCCGGGCTGGCACCTGGCCCTGGACCTGCGCAACATGCTGCTCGTCGCGCTGTGCACCGGGAAGGCCGCGCTGGAGCGCCAGGAGTCCCGGGGCGGGCACACCCGCGACGACTTCCCGGTCATGGACTCGGACTGGCGGCACCTGCTGCTGGTGTGCCGGGCGATCGGCGAGGACGACGTCGAGCTGACCCGTCAGGAGCAGCTCCCGATGCGGTCGGACCTGTTCGACCTGTTCGAGATGGACGAGCTGAAGAAGTACTACACCGGAGACGAGCTGGGCGGTCACCGCGCCGACTCCGCGGAGGGGAACCAGTGAGCAGTCACCTGCACCACTTCCGCGTCTGGCGCGGCGACGACAACAAGGGCGAGCTGGTCGACTACCCGGTGGAGGTGAACGAGGGCGAGGTCGTCCTCGACGTCATCCACCGGCTGCAGGCCACCGAGGCCGGCGACCTGGCCGTGCGGTGGAACTGCAAGGCGGGCAAGTGCGGCTCGTGCTCGGCGGAGATCAACGGCCGGCCGCGGCTGATGTGCATGACGCGGATGAACACCTTCGACGACGAGGAGGTCGTCACCGTCACGCCGCTGCGCAGCTTCCCGGTGATCCGCGACCTCGTGACCGACGTGTCGTTCAACTACACCAAGGCCCGCGAGATCCCCAGCTTCACCCCGCCCGAGGGTGTGGCTCCGGGCGAGTACCGGATGGCGCAGGTCGACGTCGAGCGGAGCCAGGAGTTCCGCAAGTGCATCGAGTGCTACCTGTGCCAGAACACCTGCCACGTGGTCCGCGACCACGAGGAGAACAAGGAGGCGTTCGCCGGGCCGCGCTATCTGATGCGGATGGCGGAGCTGGACATGCACCCGCTCGACGCGCACGGCAACCGCGCCGTCGAGGCCCAGGAGGAGCACGGGCTGGGGTTCTGCAACATCACCAAGTGCTGCACCGAGGTGTGCCCCGAGCACATCAAGATCACCGACAACGCGCTCATCCCGCTCAAGGAGCGTGCGGTGGACCGCAAGTACGACCCGCTGGTGTGGCTGGGGGACAAGATCTTCCGGCGCTCCGGGAGCTGAGCGTGCCCCCGCACCCCGGCGGCGGCCGTCGCACCCGCCGCACGGGGTGCGGGGACCGCGCCGGGGGTGCGACGGGTCGCTCAGCGCTCCATCGACCGGCGGATCTCGGCGAGCCGGTCGGCGGCCTTGCGCTCGCGCTCGGCGAACGCGTCCTCGGCCTCCGCGGCGCGCGCGTCGCCGCCTGCGAGCTCCTCGGCGGCCGCCGCGGTCGCGGCGCGGCCCTCGATGCGGTCGCGCACGTAGGAGAACGTGGGGACGCCGTCGTCGGTGTAGTCGGTGACGGGCTCGACCGGGTCGGGCACGGCAGGGTCGGGCAGGGCCGGTTCCGGGTCGGGGACGGCGGGCAGGTGGGTCGGGTCGGTCATCGGGCCTCCTCGGTTCCGCCCCCGACGGTAGGCGATGAGAACGGCGCCGGTGGGCGGTCGTCACCGTCATGACGACCTTCGCGCTCGTCCCCGGGGCGGGGACCGACACCTGGTACTGGGGCCCGCTGGAACGGGAGCTGACCCGGCGCGGCCACCGCGCGGTGCCGGTCGAGCTGCCCTGCGACGACGACACCGCCGGGCTGGGCGACTACGCCGACGCCGTCGTGGCCGCGGTCGGGGGTGCCGAGGACCTCGTGGTCGTCGCGCACTCCTTCGGCGGGTTCAGCGCTCCGCTGGTGTGCGACCGGGTCGCGGTGCGCGAGCTCGTCCTGGTGACGGCGATGGTGCCGCTGCCGGGCGAGTCCGCGGCGCAGTGGGGCGACGCGACGGGCGCCGGGGCGGCGCTCGCGGAGCAGGACGCCCGCGACGGGCGCGACCCCGACGACGTCGTCGGGCTCTTCTACCACGACGTCGACGAGTCGGTCGCGAACGAGGCACTGCGTCACGAGCGCGACCAGTCCGCGACGCCGTGGACCCAGCCGTGGCCGCGTGCGGCCTGGCCGGACGTGCCGACCCGGTACCTGCTGTGCCGCGAGGACAAGCTGTTCCCGGCCGCGTTCGTCCGGACGATGCTCGCCCGGCGGCTGCGCGGCGTCGTGCCCGAGATGGTCCCCGGCGGGCACCACCCGATGCTGTCGCACCCGGGCGCGCTGGCCGCGGCGGTGCTCGGCCGCTGAGGGCAGGCGATGATGGCGCCGTGGCGCGCACGCGGATCCGGGAGCTGGTGGTGGTGCACGACGCGGCCTGCGCGCCGTGCTCGCGGATCGCCCAGGAGCTGCCGGGCTGCGTGACCGTCCGGGTCCGGGCGCGGTCCTGCCACGAGCCGCGGCTGGCCGAGATCTACCCGAACCTGCCGGCCGCCGTCGCCGGGTGCCGGGCGCCGGCGGTCGGTGTGCTCCGCACCGACGGGCAGGTCCGCTGGTGGACCGGGATGCGCGGGATCGTCGGGCTGGCGCCGGTGCTGCGGCCCGGCGCGCTGCCGGTCGCGGTCCGGCTGCTGCGGGAGGCGGCCGCGGTGCGGCGCTGAGGCCGGGCCCCGGTGAGCCGATCATCGCCGCACCGGAGATCCTGGTCGGACCAGACTCGCCGTCCGACCGGAGGGGCCCACCCGTGGACACCACCGCCCGACCCCTCGACCACGGGCCGGCCCTGCTGTTCTGCCCCGGCAACCGGCCCGACCGGTTCGCCAAGGCGCTCGCCGCGGCCGACGCCGTCATCCTCGACCTGGAGGACGCCGTCGGCCCGGACGACAAGGACGGCGCCCGGGACACCGTCGTCGCCGCGCTGGCGGAGCTGGACCGCACCCGGGTGGTCGTGCGGGTCAACGCGCCCGGCACCCCCGCCCACGACGGCGACGTCGCCGCGCTGGCCGCCTACCCCGACCTCACGCTGATGCTGCCGATGGCGACGAGCGCCGCCGCGGTGGAGGCGCTGGCCCCGCACCCGGTGATCGCGCTGTGCGAGACCGCGCACGGGGTGCTGGAGGCGCCGTCGATCGCCCGGGCGTCGAACTGCTCGGGCCTGATGTGGGGCAGCGAGGACCTGCTCGCCGACCTGGGCGGGCGCACCGGGCGCGCGGCAGGCGGCGGCTACGGCCCGGCCCTGACCGAGGCCCGCACCCGGATCCTCTACGCCGCCCGCGCCGCGGGCCCGGCCCCGGTCGACACCGTGATCACCGACATCGCCGACACCGACACCCTGCTCGCCGACACCGTCGACGCGGCGAACGCGGGGTTCGCGGCGAAGGTGTGCATCCACCCGTCGCAGGTGGAGGTCGTGCGCCGCGGGTTCCGGCCCGGCGACGCCGAGATCGAGCACGCCCGCGCCCTGCTCGCCGAGGCGGAGCGGCACCCCGGGGTGTTCCGGTTCGGCGGGGAGATGGTCGACGCGCCGGTGCTCGCCCGGGCCCGGGCGACGCTGCGGCTGGCCGAGGCATAGACGACGTCTATCGCAGCGCTCGGAAGCATCGATCGCGCGACGGGACTGTGCGACGGCCCGGCGGCGCTGTACCGGGCATGGACATCACCACACTGGCCGGACAGGACCTGCTGATCGTCGGCGGCGGCTCGGGCATCGCCCGCGCGCTCGCCGCCGACGCCGTCGCGGAAGGGGCCACGGTCACCCTCGCCGGACGCGACCCGCAGCGGCTCGCCCCGGTGGCCGCACAGGTCGGCGCCGCCACCGCCCGGATCGACCTGACCGACGAGGGGAGCATCGCCGCCTTCGCCGCGACCTCGGGGCCGCTGGACCACGTCGTGTCGCTGGCCGCCGCACCGGCGAACGGGCCCGTCGCGGAGCTGGACCGCGACGCCGTCCACACCGCGTTCGACGCGAAGGTCATCGGCCCGCTGCTGCTGGCCAAGCACCTCGCCCCGCTCGTGCGCGGCTCGTTCCTGCTGTTCTCCGGCGTCGCGGCCTGGCGCCCGGCCCCCGGACGGTCGGTGATGGCGACGACCAACGGCGCCGTCGCGTTCCTCGCGCAGGCCCTGGCCGTCGAGCTCTCCCCGGTGCGGGTCAACGCGCTCTCGCCCGGCATCGTCGACTCCGGCCAGTGGGACCGGCTCGGCGACGGCAAGGACGCCTTCCTCGCCGCCACCGCCGCGGCCAACCCGGCGCGGCGCACCGGCACCCCGGCCCAGCTCTCCGCCGCGGCCCGCTCGCTGCTCACCAACACCTTCGTCACCGGCACGACCCTGCACGTCGACGGCGGCGGCCGGCTGGCCTGACCGGCGGCGCCGCTCAGGGGGTGAGCTGCGCGGCGACGGCGGCGGGCACGGGCACCCCGCGCCGTCGCAGCGCGGCGACGAACGCCGTCACCACCGGGTCCCGGCCCGGCCGGGTCAGCGCGACCACCTCCCGGTCCTGCGCCGGGTCCAGCGCCCGCACCACGCCCGGGGCGCCCGCGGGCAGCGCCGTCACCGGCACCACCGCGACGCCCAGCCCGGCGTCGGCGAGCCGGGCCGCGGTCGTCGCGCTGCGGGTGCGGGTCACCGCGTCGAGGGCGACGCCGTGCCCGGCGGCGAGGGTGTCGAGCCAGCCGGCCAGGCCGTTGCCGGGGTCGTAGTGCACCACCGGGCCGTCGCCGAGCGCGGCGACCGGGACCGGGCCCGGTGTGCCGGCGAGCGGGTGGCGGCGGGGGAGCACCGCGACCAGCGGCTCGCGGCCGAGCACCTCGGCGTCGACGCCGTCGCGGCCGGGGCGCGGGGACACCCCCACGTCGGCCGCGCCGTCGGCCACCCGGGCCGCGATCTCGTCGGCGCTGGTCAGCTCGGTGAGCTCCACCCGGGTCCGGGCGGCGGCACCGGAGGAGGCCCGCAGCACCGGGGCGAGCAGCCCCGCGGTCATCGTCTCCGCGCACGCCACCCGCAGCACCCCGGCGCCGCCGTGGGCGACCGCGCGCCCCGTCGTCAGCACCCGGTCCGCGGCCGCCAGCGCGGCGACGGCGTCGGCGTGCACCGCCCGCCCCGCGACGGTCGGGCGCACCCCGCGCGGCAGCCGCTCCAGCAGTGGGGTGCCGATCTCGCGTTCGAGCTGGGCCAGCTGGTGGGACAGCGCGGGCTGGGACAGGTGCAGGGCCGTGGCCGCCCCGGTCACCGACCCGTGGTCGAGGACGGCCACCAGGCATTCCAGCGCACGCAGTGTCGGCACGGCGACAACCTACGGGCACGGCGGCCCGGCGATGACTAGCGTGGGCGCCGTGACGATCTCCGGGTACGGGTCGTGGCCGACACCGGTCACGTCCGAAGTGGTGGTGACGGCCGCGGTGCGGCTCGGGGAGGTCCGCCCCGACGGTGCGCCCGGCACCGAGGACACCGGGGTGGTCTGGGCCGAGGGCCGCGCCGCGGAGGGCGGCCGGACCCAGCTGGTGCGCCGTACCGGCGGCGACGCCGCGGGCTCGCGCACCGACCTGCTGCCCGAGGGCGCGAACGCCCGCTCGGCGGTCCACGAGTACGGCGGCGGCGCGTGGTGGCTGCACGCCGGCAGCCCCGGCGTCGTCTGGTACGTCGAGTGGGCCGACCAGCGCCTGTACCGGCTCGACCGCGGCGCCGCCCCGGTCGCGCTCACCCCGGAGCCCGCGGTGCCCCGCGGCGACCGGCACGCCGACGGCGACGTCGCCCCCGACGGCACCTGGATGGTCGTGGTCCGCGAGCGCCACCACGCCGCGCACACCCCGGCCGCCGAGGTCGTCAACGAGATCGTGCGGCTCGACGCCCGCGCCCCGTCGACGCCGGAGGTGCTGGTCGGCGGCCCGGACTTCGTCGCCGCGCCGCGGATCTCCCCGGACGGCGGCACGCTGGCCTGGCTGTCCTGGAACCACCCGTCGATGCCGTGGGACGACGTCGAGCTCACCGTCCGCGACCTGGCGTCCGGGGTGGACACCGTCGTCGCGGGCGGGCCGGGGGAGTCGGTCACCGAGCCGCAGTGGCAGCCCGACGGGTCCCTGACCTTCCTCAGCGACCGCACCGGCTGGTGGAACCTCTACCGCTGGCTGCCCGGCCACGACATCGAGGCGCTCGTGCGCATCGACGCCGAGATCGGCGTGCCCGGCTGGGTGCTGGGCGGGTCGCGCTACGCCGTCCTGGAGGACGGCCGCGTCGTGTTCGCCCGCTCCTCGCGGGGCTTCGACGCGCTGGTGGTGCGGGAGGTCGACGGCCGGATCATCGAGCTCGACACCCCGTTCACCGCGATCGGCTCGGTGCGCGCCGACGGGCCCTACGCCGTCGTCTGCGTCGCGGGGACGCCCACCGCCGAGCCGGGCGTGCACCGCGTCGTGCCCGCCCCGGACGGCGCGGGGGAGCCCGGCGCGGCCGGGGTGCAGACCCTGCGCGCCCCGCGCGACCTCGGCCTGCACCCGGAGACCGTGTCGGTGCCCGAGCCGATCACGTTCCTGTCCTCGGACGCCGCGGGCAGCCCGCGCACCGGCTACGCGCTGTTCTACCCGCCGCTGGGCGGCCACGACGCCCCCGAGGGTGAGCTGCCGCCGCTGCTCGTCGTCATCCACGGCGGGCCGACCGGCTCCGCGACCCCGGTCCTCTCGGTCGCCGTGCAGTACTGGACCAGCCGCGGGTTCGGCGTCGTCGACGTCGACTACGGCGGCTCCACCGGCTACGGCCGCGCCTACCGCGAGCAGCTGAAGGGCGCCTGGGGGATCGTCGACGTCGCCGACTGCCTCGCCGCGGCCCGCACGCTCGCCGACACCGGCCGCGTCGACCCGGCCCGGATGGCGATCCGCGGCGGCTCCGCGGGCGGGTTCACCACCCTGGCCGCCCTCGCCCGCGACGACACCCCGTTCTCCGCCGGGGCCGACCACTTCGGCGTCGCCGACCTGGCCGCGCTCGCCCGGGACACCCACAAGTTCGAGTCCCGCTACCTCGACGGCCTGGTCGGGCCGTGGCCCGCGGCGGAGGCGGTGTACACCGAGCGCTCCCCGCTCACCCACGTCGGGCGCTTCCGCACCCCGCTGATCGTGCTCCAGGGCGACGAGGACGCCATCGTCCCGCCCAACCAGTCGGAGATGATCGTCGATGCGCTGCGCGGGCGCGGGGTGCCGGTCGCCTACCTGCTGTTCGCCGGGGAGCAGCACGGCTTCCGGCAGGCCGCGAACATCCGCCGGGCCCTCGACGCCGAGCTCGCGTTCTACTCCCGGGTGTTCGGGTTCGCGCTGCCCGCGGAGGAGGACATCGAGCCGGTGGAGATCGAGAACCTGTGAGTGCGGGGCACTTCATCGCCCGCATGTCCCTCGATCCCGCGGCCCCGTCGCGCGGCTACCCGTTCGAGCTCCCCGTGGTCCGGTGGCTGCGCGAGCACGGCGGGCTCGCGCTCTACCCGGGCGTGACGTTCCTGGTGGGGGAGAACGGGTCCGGGAAGTCGACGCTGGTGGAGGCCGTCGCCGTCGCGTTGGGGCTGAACCCCGAGGGCGGGTCGCGGTCGTTCCGGTTCGCGACCCGGGCGAGCGAGTCCGACCTCGGGTCCCACGTGCGGGTCGCCCGGCGGCCGGGCCGGGAGCGCACCAGCTTCTTCCTGCGTGCGGAGTCGTACTACAACGTGGCGTCCGAGGTGGAACGACTCGACCGGGAGCCGGGCGGCCCGCCGCTGCTGCCGGCCTACGGCGGCTCCGGGCACGAGCGCAGCCACGGCGAGTCGTTCCTGGCGCTGCTGCGCCACCGGTTCTTCCCGCGCGGCCTCTACCTGCTCGACGAGCCGGAGGCGGCGCTGTCGGTCACCGGGGCCCTGGCGGTGCTGGCCCGGATGGTGGACCTGACCGCGCAGGGCAGCCAGTTCGTCGTCGCCACCCACTCGCCGATCCTGCTCGCCCTGTCCGGGGCGACCGTCCTGCAGATCGGCGACGACGGCGCGGTCCGCCGCGTCGGGTACGACGAGGCGCTCCCGGTCGTCCTGACCCGGAGCTTCCTCGCCGACCCCGACGCGTTCCTGCGGCACCTGTAGGGCGACGGGCCTCAGACCGCCGCGCCGCCGGTGGGCACGGGCTCCGGGGCCGCCTGGGCGGTGGCCTTGCGCGGGCCCTGCGACAGCCGCTTCTCCACCAGCCGGGACAGCCCGGTCAGGATCAGGCACAGCCCGATGTAGATGACCGCGACGACCAGCGCGACCTGCAGGATCGGCGACCCGAGCTGCACCTGGCTGCCGAGCTGGCGGGCCACGAGCAGCAGCTCCTCGTAGAGGATCAGGAAGCCGAGCGCGGTGTCCTTCAGGACCACCACCAGCTGCGACAGGATCGTCGGCAGCATCGAGCGGACCGCCTGCGGGAGCAGCACCGAGGACATCACCTGGGTCTTGCGCAGCCCCAGGGCGTAGGCGGCCTCGCTCTGCCCGCGCGGGACCGCGTTGATCCCGGCGCGGAACACCTCGGCGAGCACCGAGCCGTTGTAGAGCATCAGGCCGAGCACGACGGCCCAGAACGCGGTGATCTCGATGCCCGCGCCCTGCGACATGCCGTAGTACATGATGAAGATCAGGACGAGCAGTGGGACGGCGCGGAAGAACTCCACGATCACGGTGCACGGGACCCGGATCCACGCGTGGTCCGACAGCCGCCCGGCGGCGAACACCGCCCCGAACAGCAGGGACAGGACCGCCGCGACGGCGAATGCGCGGATGGTGTTCCACAGCGCCTCGAGGATCCGGATCTGGATCGCCTCGTAGGTGATCCAGTCCCACATCCGGCCGCTGAACTGGCCGGTGGCCCAGAAGCGGTAGACGACGAACCCGAGGATCGCCACGATCACCGCGACGCCGACGACGCCGATCGTGCGGTTGCGGGCGCGGGCCGCCGGGCCCGGGATGTCGTAGAGGACCGAGCTCATCGGGCCACCCCCCAGCGGGCGTCGAGGCGGCGCTGCATCCAGGTCAGCGGGGCCACCAGGATCACGAAGATCAGCGCCACCCACAGCAGCCCGACGAGCACGTTGTAGCCGCGCTCGGAGAGGTTCTGGTAGATGCCGCCGGCCTGGAACACCGAGAAGCCGGACGCGATCGTGGTGTTCTTCAGCAGCGCGATCTGGATGTTCGTCATCGGCGGGACGGTGGCGCGCACCGCCTGCGGGAGCACCACCTGACCGAGGGTCTGGGTGAAGGTGAAGCCCAGCGCCCGCGAGGCCTCGGCCTGTCCGACCGGGACCGTGTTGATGCCCGACCGCACGACCTCGCACACGAACGCGGCGGTGTAGAGGATCAGGCCGACGCTCGCCAGCGCGAAGAAGCTGAGCTGGACGAGCTCGAGGCGGGGGTAGGCGAACGCGAAGAAGAACAGCACCAGCGTCAGCGGGGTGTTCCGCAGGATCGTCACGTAGCCGGTGCCGAAGGCACGCAGCGCGGGGACGGGGCTGACCCGCATGCCCGCCACCAGCGTGCCGAGCAGCAGCGACCCGATCGCGGCGACGACGAAGAGGCCGATCGTGCCGGCGAACCCGCCGACGTAGAGGTCGAGGTTGTCCAGCAGGACATCCACCGGGCGGCTCTCCTTTCTCTGGTCCCGACGTGTCTGGACCCGACGCGGCCCGGCGGGGTGGTGACGCGGTCACCGCCCCGCCGGGCCGCGGGCGGGATCAGTAGCGCTCGATGGCCGGCGGCTCGGTCTGGGTACCGGACTTGCCCAGGGTGCCGTCGTAGATGGTCTTCCAGGTTCCGTCGTCGATCGACGCCTGCAGCAGGTCGTTGATCTTGTTGCGGAGCGCGGTGTCGGCCTTCGGGACGCCGATGCCGTAGGGTTCGGAGGAGAACTTCTCGCCGACGACCTTCAGCTGCTGCGGGTTCTGCGCGGCGTAGCCGAGCAGGATCGCGTCGTCGGTGGTGACGGCGTCGACCTGGTTGTTGATCAGCTGGTCGACGCACTGGGTGTAGGTCTGGAACTCCACGACCTGGTCGGTCAGCTTCTGGTCCTTGACCCGCTGGATCGGGGTGGAGCCGGTGACCGAGCAGACCCGCTTGCCCTGCAGGGTCTGGGGGCCGGTGATCGCGTCGTCGTCGGCGCGGACGAGCAGGCTCTGCCCGGCGACGTAGTACGGACCGGCGAACCCGACGCGCTGCTTGCGCTTGTCGTTGATCGTGTAGGTGCCGACGTAGTAGTCGACGTCGCCGCGCTCGATGTTGTCCTCGCGCGCCGCCGACGGGATGACCTTGTAGTCGATCTGGTCGGGGGAGAAGCCGAGACCGCCCGCGACCATCCGGGCGATGTCGATGTCGAACCCGGAGAACTCGTTGGTGGTGGCGTCGCGGAAGCCCAGGTTCGGCTGGTCGTCCTTGACGCCGACGACGACGCGGCCGCGCTGCTTCATGGCGTCGAAGGTGGGAGAGCCCTCGACGGTCACGTTCTGCGCGACGGTCGGCTGGTAGCCCGAGCCCTCGGCGCCGGGGGCGCCCTCGCGGCCGCAGCCGGCCAGGGCGAGGGTGGCGGCCAGGGCGGCAGCCACCAGGATGCGGGTTCTCTTCACGGTTCGCTCCGCTCGTCGGGGGTGGTGGTGGAAGGCGTCCTCAGTGCGAGAGGATCTTGCCGAGGAAGTCCTTGGCGCGGTCGCTGCGCGGGGCGGTGAAGAACTCGTCCGGGGTCGCGTCCTCGACGATCTCGCCGTCGCTCATGAAGACGACGCGGTGCGCGGCCCGGCGGGCGAAGCCCATCTCGTGGGTCACGACGACCATCGTCATGCCCTCCTTGGCCAGCGAGGTCATGGTGTCGAGCACCTCGTTGACCATCTCCGGGTCGAGCGCCGAGGTCGGCTCGTCGAAGAGCATCACCTTCGGCTTCATCGCCAGCGCGCGGGCGATCGCCGCGCGCTGCTGCTGGCCGCCGGAGAGCTGCGCCGGGTACTTGTCGCGCTGGTTGGCGATGCCGACGCGCTCCAGCAGCGCCAGCCCGGTCTTCTCGGCCTCGGCCTTGGAGACGCCGCGGACCTTGAGCGGGGCCAGCGTGACGTTCTCCAGGATCGTCTTGTGCGCGAACAGGTTGAACGACTGGAAGACCATGCCGACGTCGGCGCGCAGGGCGGCCAGCGCCTTGCCCTCCGCCGCCAGCGCGGTGCCGTCGATCTCGATCGTTCCGGTGTCGATCGGCTCGAGCCGGTTGATCGTGCGGCAGAGTGTGGACTTGCCGGAACCGGAGGGGCCGAGGACGACGACGACCTCCCCACGGGCGACGTCCAGATCGATGTCGCGCAACACGTGGAGGTCGCCGAAGTGCTTCTGCACCCCGGCCATCCGCACCATGGGAGTGCTGGACGCGGGCGGGCTGGTCATGCTGCCTCCGGACATGGCGAGAGCCTGGACGGAACGGACAAGCGAGTCCATCACCTTGAGGAACCTTTAGGGTCTCGGCCACATAACGGAAAGGGCGGACAGCGGTGCACATCCTGCTGATCGAGGACGACGACCGGGTCGCCGCCGCGCTGCGCCCGGCGCTGCACCGGCACGGGATGACCACGACCCGCCTCGACCACGGCCGCGGCGCCGTCGACCACCTCGACGGCGTCGACGTCGTGCTGCTCGACCTGGGCCTCCCCGACGCCGACGGGCTCGACGTCTGCCGCGCGATCCGCGCCGTCTCCGAGGTCCCGGTGCTGATGGTGACCGCCCGCGGCGAGGTCACCGACCGCATCGCCGGGCTGCACACCGGCGCCGACGACTACCTGGTCAAGCCCTACGACATCGGCGAGCTCGTGGCCCGCGTGCACGCGGTGCAGCGCCGCCGCAAGGTCGGCGACGACGGCACGGTCGCCCCGGCCGGGTCGGCCCCGGTGACCGTCGGCGACGTCCGCGTCGACCCCGAACGGCACGAGGTCACCGTCGCCGGGGAGCAGGTCGTGCTCACCCGCAAGGAGTTCCAGGTGCTGTCGCTGCTCGCCCGCGCCGACGGCGCCGTCTGCACCCGCGCCCAGATCGTCGCCGAGGTGTGGGGGCGCGGCTGGGCGGGCGCGAACCGGACCCTCGACGTGCACGTGGCGACGCTGCGGACCAAGCTCGGTCGCCCCGAGCTGGTGCGCACCGTGCGTGGCGTCGGGTACCGCTTCGCCGCCACCGAGGACTGACCCGTGCGCAGCCGGCTGCTGCTGGTCGTGCTCGTGCTCGTCGGGCTGCTCGCCGCCGGGCTGGGCGTCCCGCTGGCCTGGACCGCCGCCCAGCGCGCCCAGGAGGAGGTCTTCACCGACCGGCTCACCGACACGATCTCCTTCGCCTCCACCGCGCAGCGCCCGCTCATCGAGGCCCCCGCGGGCAGCTCCGCGCTCACCACCTTCACCGACGAGATCACCCGCTACGACGACGTCTACGGCGTCGCGGTGCTGGTGTTCGACCGGACCGGCCGGACCCTGACCGCGTCCCGCCCGGCCGACCGGCTGCCCGAGCTGGGGGACTACGCCACCGAGCGGACCGCGGTCGCGCTGGCCGGGCGCCGCTCGTCGACCTACCCGCTGCTGATGCCGTGGGACGCCCGGCCGCTGGTGCTGGCCGAGCCCGTGCTCGTCGACGGCGAGGTCGTCGGCGCGGTGGCGACGGTGTCATCGACCGACGCGCTGCGGGCCGAGGCGGTGCGCACCTGGTCGTTGATCGCCGGGGCCGCGGTGTTCGCGCTGCTCGCCGGCACCCTGGTCGCGCTGCCGCTGACCGCCTGGGTGCTGCGCCCGGTCCGCCGGCTCGACGAGGCGATGGGCCGGGTCGGGACGGCCGTCGTCGCCGGGGGGCCGCCCGGTCCGCCGTCGCGGCGCAGCGGCCCGCCGGAGCTGCGCTCGCTGGCCGGGTCCTTCGACCGGATGACCGAGACGGTGCGCGAGGCGCTGGCCGCCCAGCGCGCGTTCGTCGCCGACGCCTCCCACCAGCTGCGCAACCCGCTCACGGCGCTGCGCCTGCGGCTGTCGAACCTCGACGGGCACGTCGACCCGGCCGCCGCCGACGACCACCTCGCGGCGATGGAGGAGGCCGAGCGGCTGTCCCGGGTGCTCGACGGGCTGCTCGCGCTGGCCCGCGCCGAGCGCGCGGTGGAGGACCCGGGCGACGCCGAGGACACCGACCTCGACGTCGTCATCGCCGAGCGGGTGGACAACTGGCGGCCGCTGGCCGAGCACTCCGGGATCGAGCTGCGCCGCAGCGGCCCGCACGGCCTGCACGCCCGGATCGGCGAGCCCGCGCTGGAGTCGGTGCTCGACGCGCTGCTCGACAACGCGCTCAAGTACACCCCGGCCGGGCGACGGGTGCGGGTCGCGACGCTGCGCACCGCGGACCGGATCGGCGTCAGCGTCGTCGACGGCGGTCCCGGCCTGGCGCCGGAGGACCGGGCGCGGGCCACCGACCGGTTCTGGCGGGCGCCCGGGCAGACCAACGTCGAGGGCAGCGGGCTGGGCCTGGCCATCGCGGTGCGGACCGCGGCCGCGGCCGGCGGGAGCCTGCAGCTGGGCGACGCCCCGGGCGGCGGGCTGCGGGTCACGCTGTGGCTGCGCCCGGGGGCACCTCAGTAGCCCTTGGTGGCCCGGTAGAACGCGACGGCGCCCTCGTGCAGCGGGATCGGCTGGGTGCCGATCGCCGAGCGGGAGTCGACGGTCACCGCGGCCGGGCTGGCCTGGGCCAGCCGCGGCTGCTCGTCGAAGGCGGCGCGGATGAGCGCGCCGGCCAGGTCGGCGTCCATCCCCTCGGTGACCAGCAGCGCGTTACGCACCGACAGGCAGGAGACCGGGCCGGGCAGGCCGTAGGTGTTCGCGGGGACCGTCGCCACCGAGTAGACGGGGTACCGGTCGCGCATGCGGTCGAGCACGCCGCCGAGCTCCAGCAGCCGGATCGGGACCTGCGCGGCCAGCTCCCGCACGCCGTCGGTGGGGACCCCGCCGGACCAGAAGAACGCGTCGAGGCCGTTCTCACGCAGCGCCGCCGCCGCGTCCGGGAGACCCAGCTCCGCGCGGGTGCCCAGGCCCGCGACGCCGATCCCGGCGACGTCGAGCAGCCGGGTCGCGATCGGCTGGTAGCCGCTGCCGCCCGGGCCGATCGACACCCGTCGTCCGCGCAGGTCGGCGATGGTGCGCAGGCCGGAGTCGGCGCGCACGACGATGTGGGTGACGTCGTCGTAGAGCCGGGCCAGTGCGCGCGGCTCGGCCGGACCGGTGGTGCGGGCGGCGACGTCGGCGGCCACGTCGACCTGGCTGATCGTGACCGCGGCCGCCCCGGTGGTCAGCAGGTCCATGTTCTGCGCGCTGCCCGCGGTCTCCAGCACCTGCGGGGCCGCGGCGAGCCCGAGCCGTTCCCGCCAGATCTCCGACAGCGTGCGCGCGAGGTTGATGTATACCCCCGGCTGCACCCCGCCGGCGATCACCAGGGGGGCGGCGGGCCGGGGCCCGGTACAGGCGGCCAGCCCCGCCCCCAGACCCAGCGCCGCCCCCGCGCGCAGCACGGTGCGCCTCGTCAGCGGGGGCCCGGGCCGGTGCACCCGCCCATCATCCCCGACGGCCCCGTCCCGGCGTCGTCGCACCGGGCGCCTACCCTCGGGTGTGTGAGCCGCAGCTACACCGTGCGCACCTACGGGTGCCAGATGAACGTGCACGACTCGGAGCGGATGGCCGGTCTGCTGGAGGACGCCGGGTACGCCCGGGCCGAGGACCCCGACACCGCCGACGTCGTCGTGTTCAACACCTGCGCGGTGCGGGAGAACGCGGACAACAAGCTCTACGGCAACCTCGGGCACCTGCGCCCCCGCAAGGTCGCGAACCCGGACATGCAGATCGCCGTGGGCGGCTGCCTGGCCCAGAAGGACCGCGACACGATCACGCGGCGGGCCCCGTGGGTCGACGTCGTGTTCGGCACGCACAACGTGCACGCCCTGCCGACGCTGCTGGAGCGGGCCCGGCACAACGAACAGGCGCAGGTCGAGATCGCCGAGGCGCTCGAGGTGTTCCCCTCGACGCTGCCCGCGCGCCGCGACTCCGCCTACGCCGGCTGGGTGTCGATCTCGGTGGGCTGCAACAACACCTGCACGTTCTGCATCGTGCCGTCGCTGCGCGGCAAGGAGCGCGACCGGCGCCCCGGCGACGTGCTCGCCGAGGTGCAGACCCTCGCCGCCGACGGCGTGCTCGAGGTGACCCTGCTGGGGCAGAACGTGAACGCCTACGGCTCGGACATGGGTGACCGGCAGGCGTTCTCGAAGCTGCTGCGGGCCTGCGGCGAGGTCGAGGGGCTGGAGCGGGTGCGGTTCACCAGCCCGCACCCGCGCGACTTCACCTCCGACGTGATCGCCGCGATGGCGCAGACCCCGAACGTCTGCCCGCAGCTGCACATGCCGCTGCAGTCCGGCTCCGACGACGTCCTGCGCCGGATGCGCCGCAGCTACCGCTCGGAGCGGTTCCTGTCGATCCTGGCCGAGGTGCGGGAGTCGATCCCGCACGCGGCGATCACCACCGACATCATCGTCGGCTTCCCCGGCGAGACCGAGCAGGACTTCCAGGACACCCTCGACGTCGTCGAGCGGGCCCGGTTCGCCGCGGCGTTCACCTTCCAGTACTCGAAGCGCCCCGGGACGCCCGCCGCGGACCTGCCCGACCAGCTGCCCAAGGCCGTCGTGCAGGAGCGCTACGAGCGCCTCGTCGCGCTGCAGGAGCGGATCTCCTGGGAGGAGAACCGCAGGCAGGAGGGCACCGAGGTCGAGCTGCTGGTGTCCACCGGCGAGGGCCGCAAGGACGCGGCGACCGCCCGGCTCACCGGCCGCGCCCGCGACGGGCGGCTCGTGCACTTCGCGCCCGGGGACGCGACCGGCATCCGGCCGGGCGACATCGTCACCGTCCGGATCGACCGCGGTGCCCCGCACCACCTCGTCGCCGACGGCGGCGTGCTCACCCACCGCCGCACCCGCGCCGGCGACGCCGCCGAGGCCGGCGAGCGCCCGTCCGGGGCACCCACCACCCTGGGACTGCCCGCGTTCGGCGCCCCGGCGCCCGAGCCGGCACCCGCCGCGCCGTCCTGCGGCGTCCCCGCCACCACCGGAGGTACCCGATGAGCGACGTGTCCCCGGAGACCCGCGCCGAGATCGACCGGGCCGGGCGCGGTG
Organism: Pseudonocardia sp. ICBG162; assembly: GCF_020496225.1. NCBI lineage: Bacteria > Bacillati > Actinomycetota > Actinomycetes > Pseudonocardiales > Pseudonocardiaceae > Pseudonocardia > Pseudonocardia sp. ICBG162. The sequence goes on along the minus strand of NZ_JAHLJD010000017.1, from coordinate 673,332 downwards.
TCGCCCGCCGGATCGACCCGGGCGCGCGCGCCATGCTGATCGCGGTGGCGATCGTCGCCGCCGTCGCCGCGCTGCTGCTGCCGTGGGTGGCGGGCACCCCGGGCTGGCAGGTGCTGGCCTCCGGCACCTCCGGGCCGCTGCCGACGCTGTTCTCGTTCACGATGACCGGGTTCGCCGTCGTGGTGTCCGCGGCCGCGCTGCTGACCCGGCTGTGGGCGCTCGCGTGGCTCGCGGCCTTCGGCTGCGGGATCTCCTCGGTGAACGGGCTGTGGGCGATCTGGTCGCAGCAGACCGGCGCCGAGGCCGGCCCCGGGTTCGGGATGGTCCTCGGCGTGATCGCGGTCGTGCTGCTGACCTTCGTGTGGGCGGGCGCCGCGCTGCAGCGCGACTGACCCCTACCGCTCGTCGACCGCCTGCTCGGCGGCGGTCAGCCACTCCCGCCACTGCGCCGCCTGCGCACGGGCCTGCTCGGCGCGCCTGCCGTCGCCGGCCGCCTCGGCCTTCTCCGCCTGCGCCTCGAACTGCTCGACCCGCACCCGGAACTGCTCCACGCGGGCCTGGGCCTCGGGGTCGGTGCGGCGCCACTGCGCGTCCGCGGCGGCGGCGACCTTGTCCTCGATCCCGCGCAGCCGCCCCTCCAGGGTGCGGATCTCCTCGCGCGGGACCTTGCCGATGGCCTCCCAGCGCTCCTGGACCTCGCGCAGCCGGGCCCGTGCGCCGTCCGGGTCGGACAGGTCGATCGTCTCGGCCTCGGCGAGCAGGGCCCGCTTCGCCTCGGCGTTCTCGGCGAACTCGGTGTCGCGGGCGGAGAAGTGTTCGCCACGGCGGGCGAAGAAGCGGTCCTGCGCGCCGCGGAAGCGGGCCCACAGCGCGTCGTCGGCCTCGCGGTGGGCGCGGCCCGCGGCCTTCCACTCGGTCATCAGGTCGCGGTAGGCGGCCGCGGTCGCGTTCCACTCGTCGGAGTCGGCCAGGGCCTCGGCCTGGTCGACGAGCTCCTCCTTGCGGGCCTTCGCCGTGACCCGCTGACGGTCGAGGTCGGCGAAGTGCGAGCCGCGCCGCCGGTTGAACGCCTCACGGGCCTTCGAGAAGCGCTTCCACAGCTGCTCGTCGGTCTTCTTGTCGACGCCGCGGACGGTGCGCCACTCGTCGAGGATCGCCTTGAACCGGTCCCCGGCCTGCTTCCACTGCGTGGAGTCCGCGGCCATCTTCTCGGCCTCGACGGCGAGCGCCTCCTTGCGGGCGACGGCGTCGTGCCGGGCGCGCTCGCGCTCCTCCTTCGCCGCGCTGACGCCCTGCTCGGCCCGGCCGACCAGCTCGTCGAGCCGCTCGCGCAGGGCGGGGACGTCCCCGACCACGTGCGCCTCGCCGAGGCCCTCGCGCAGCGCGGTGAGCGCGGTCAGCGACGCCCTCGCGTCCCCGCCGCCGGCGATCCGCGCGGCGAGCACCTCGGTCTCGGTGACCAGTGCGTCGAACCGCTTCGCGTAGTGCTCCAGGCCCTCCGCGGGCGGTCCGGCCTGGTAGGAGCCGACGACCCGCTCGCCGTCGGCGGTGACCAGGGTGATGGTCCCGTCGTCGTCGGCGCGGCCCCAGCGGCCCGGGTCACCGGCCGCCGAGGGCACCGGCGACGGCAGCGCGGCGGGCGGCGCGGGCGGTACGACCGCGGCCGGGGTGGGCGCGGGTCGCGCGGCGGGCGGCGGTCCGGGCCGCGGGCCGGGCCGGGGCGGCCCCGGCTTCGGCGGGGCGGGCCGGGTGGGCTCGGCACCCTGTCCTGCAGCGTCGGTCGCGTGGGTCTCGGACACCGGTAGGTCCTCCTCGTTCGGCCCGCCGCGGGGGCGGGCGCCCCGGTGCGGATGTCCGTCCGGGGCCGTGCGCGCACCGGGCCCCTCGCGCGGTGCGGAGGCCGGAACGGCGATTCAAGCAGGTCCACCGCCCTCGGGGGAACCGCGTGCCCCCCGGCCGGGTACGGGCGTCGCGGCGGGGGAGCGCTGATTACCCTCGGATCCCGTGCCCGCCGCGATCGCCGTCCTGCCCCAGCCCCCGCTCCTCGTCCCCGCCCTGAGCGGCGACGCGGCGGTCGAGACCGAGGGGCTGCGCGAGGCCGTCGCCACCGCCGTGGCGGGTCTGGCCGCGGCCGCGGACAGCTGGGTCGTCGTCGGCGCCGACCCCGGCGGGCGGCGCACCGTCGCCCCGGGCACCCGCGGCACCTTCGCCGGCTACGGCCGCGACGTCCCCGTCGCGCTGCCCGGCCCGGACGGCCCCGACGAGGGCGCGGAGCTGCCGCTCCCGCTGCTGGTCGCGGCCTGGGCCGCGGCGCCGGCCGGGGTCGGGTCGGCGCGCGGCGAGCTCGTCGCACCGGACACCCCGGTCGCCGACTGCCTGGCGCTGGGCGCGGAGCTCGCCGGCGAGGGGGTCGGGCTGCTCGTCGTCGGTGACGGCGCGGCCAAGCACACCGCGAAGGCCCCCGGCGGGTTCGACGGCCGCGCCGAGGCGTTCGACGCCGTCGTCGCCGCCGCGTTCGACGCCGGTGACCCCGAGGCGCTCGCCCGGCTCGACCCGGACGGCGCCGCCGCGCTCTGGGCGTCCGGGCGCGCGCCGTGGCAGGTGCTGGCCGGTGCCGCGCGCGGGCGGGCCTGGACGGCGGCGCACCGGCACACCTCGATGCCCTACGGCGTCGCCTACCACGTGGCGCTGTGGGAACCGGCGTGAGCGCCCCTCCGTCGACGGCACCGCCGCTGGTCGTCGTGGTCGGGCCGACCGCGACCGGCAAGTCGGACCTGGGCCTGGAGCTGGCGCTGGCGCTGGACGGGGAGGTCGTCAACGCCGACGCGATGCAGCTCTACCGCGGCCTGGACGTCGGCACCGCGAAGCTCGCCCCGCACGAGCGGCGCGGCGTCGTCCACCACCAGCTCGACGTCCTGGACGTCACCGAGACCGCCTCGGTCGCGGCCTACCAGCGCGAGGCCCGCGCCGTCGTCGAGGAGCTGCGCGCCGCGGGGCGCACCCCGGTCCTCGTCGGCGGCTCGGGGCTCTACGTGCAGGCCGTGCTGGACGAGCTGGAGTTCCCCGGCACCGACCCGGAGCTGCGCGCCGCGCTGGAGGCCGAGCTGGAACGCGACGGGTCCGGCGCGCTGCACGCCCGCCTCGCCGCGGTCGACCCGGTCGCCGCGGAGCAGGTGCTGCCCTCGAACGGGCGGCGGATCGTCCGCGCGCTCGAGGTGATCGCGCTGACCGGCCGGCCGTTCCGGGCGACGCTGCCCGGCGCGGGCACCCCCCGCTACGACGCCGTGCTGCTCGGCGTGGACCGCGACGTCGCCGAGCTCGACGAGCGCGTCGCGCTGCGGGTGGACCGGATGCTCGACGACGGTCTGGTCGACGAGACCCGCGCCCTGCTCCGCCACGGGCTGGCGCAGGGCCGCACCGCGTCCCGCGCGCTGGGCTACCGGCAGGTGATCGAGGCCCTCGACCGCGACCCCGCCCACCCCGACCTCGCCGGCGTCCGGGAGGAGACGGTCCGGGCGACCCGGCGGTTCGTGCGCCGCCAGCGCTCCTGGTTCCGCCGCGACCGCCGCATCCACTGGCTCGACGGCGCCGACCCGGACCTGGTGGCCTCGGCGCGCGCGGTGCTCGCTCGTAGGCTGGTGGCATGACCGGCGGTATCGCGTTCAGCAAGGGGCACGGCACGCAGAACGACTTCGTGGTGCTGCCCGACCCGGACGCCGCGCTCGACCTCACCCCGGCCCGCGTCGCCGCGCTGTGCGACCGCCGCCGCGGCCTCGGTGCGGACGGGGTGCTGCGGGTCGTGCGCTGGGCGAAGCTCGCCGGGGAGCCCGGCGTCGGTGAGCCCGCCGACGGCGTCGAGTGGTTCATGGACTACCGCAACGCCGACGGCTCGCTCGCCGAGATGTGCGGCAACGGCCTGCGCGTGTTCGCCCGCTACCTGCACGAGCGCGGCTGGGCCACCGGCGGCCCGGTCGGCACCCGCAACGGGGTGCTCGACACCGCGGTCGGGCCGGACGGGGTCTCGGTCGGGCTCGGGACGGTCGGCGTCGGCCCGGCGTCGGTCGCCACCAGCGGCGACGCGCGTTTCGACGGCATCGCCCTCGACGTCGGCAACCCGCACCTGGCCTGCGTCACCGCGGCCGACCCGGACACCCTCGACCTGACCCGCGCGCCCTCGTTCGACCCGGCGCTGTTCCCGAACGGGGTGAACGTCGAATTCCTGACCCCGCTGGACGGTCCCGCCGACGGCGGCCGCATCCGGATGCGGGTGCACGAGCGCGGCGTGGGGGAGACCCGCTCCTGCGGCACCGGGACCGTCGCCGCCGCCGTCGCCGCGCTGCGGCACGCCGGGCACTCCGCCGGCGACGTGCAGGTCACCGTCCCGGGCGGCCTGCTGCGGGTGACGGTGGAGGCGGGTACCGGCGAGCGGACCGGGCCCACGACGCTGCACGGCCCGGCCGTGCTGCTCGCGTCCGGGGAGCTGGACCGCGCGTGGTGGGACGCGCCCGCCTGAGCGCCGCGAATCCGGGCGGACACGGGCCCCGCGACGTGGGAGGATGGGGTCAAGATGACTGATGCCCACACGCACCCCTCCGTGACCCCCTCCACGTCGAACCCGGTTCCGACGGGTGGCGAGCTCGACCTGGAGGAGCGCACGTCGCTGCGCCGGATCCACGGGCTGTCCACCGAGCTCACCGACATCACCGAGGTCGAGTACCGCAAGCTCCAGCTGGAGCGGGTCGTGCTCGTCGGCGTCTGGACCGAGGGCACGGCCGAGCAGGCCGAGAACTCGATGACCGAGCTGGCCCGCCTCGCCGAGACCGCCGGTTCCGAGGTGATGGACGGCCTCGTCCAGCGCCGCTCCAGCCCGGACCCGGCCACGTTCATCGGCTCCGGCAAGGTCGAGGAGCTGCTCGGGACCGTCCGCGCCACCGGCGCCGACACCGTGATCTGCGACGGCGAACTGTCACCCGGCCAGCTCCGTCAGCTGGAGGAGCGGCTCAAGGTCAAGGTCATCGACCGGACCGCGCTGATCCTCGACATCTTCGCCCAGCACGCCCGTTCCCGGGACGGCAAGGCCCAGGTCGAGCTCGCGCAGCTGTCCTACCTGCTGCCGCGGCTGCGCGGCTGGGGTGAGGCGCTGTCCCGGCAGGTCGGTGGCCGCGCCGCGGGCGGTGTCGGTATCGGTGGCCGTGGCCCCGGTGAGACGAAGATCGAGCTGGACCGGCGCCGGATCCGCGCGCGCATGTCGAAGCTGCGCCGCGAGATCGGCGCGATGCGCCAGGTCCGCGAGACCCAGCGCGGCAGTCGTCGCCGCAACGAGATCCCCTCTGTCGCGATCGTCGGCTACACCAACGCGGGCAAGTCGAGCCTGCTCAACCAGCTCACCGACGCCGGGGTGCTGGTGCAGGACGCGCTGTTCGCGACGCTGGACCCGACCACCCGCAAGGCGCAGACGCCCGACGGGCACGACTACACCCTCACCGACACCGTCGGGTTCGTGCGGCACCTGCCGCACCAGCTCGTCGAGGCGTTCCGCTCCACGCTGGAGGAGGCCGCCCGGGCCGACCTGCTGGTGCACGTCGTCGACGGGTCCGACCCGCTGCCCGACGACCAGATCGCCGCGGTCCGCCAGGTGCTCGTCGAGGTCGGGGAGGCCGCGGGCGACACGATGCCGCCCGAGCTGCTCGTGATCAACAAGACCGACGCGGCCGGTGACCTCGCGCTGGCCCGGCTGCGGCACGCCCAGCCGGACGCGGTGTTCGTCTCCGCGCACAGCGGCGCCGGGATCCCGCAGCTCCGGGAGCGCATCGCCGAGCGCCTGCCGCGCCCGGAGTACGAGGTCGACCTCCTGCTGCCCTACACCGAGGGTGCGCTGGTCGCGCGGCTGCACGACGACGGCGAGATCCTCGCCGAGGAGCACACCGCCGACGGCACCCGGATCCGGGCGCGGGTCAAGCCCGAGCTGGGCACCGCGGTGCTGCCGTTCGCGGTGGCGGGCTCGGCCCTGCCGACCGGGACCGGCACCGACCTGCCGGCGACGGCGGCGGGCCACTGAGCGTCCCACCGGCCGGGCGAGCGGGTCTCGGGGTCGTGGCCCGCCGCCTGACCGCGGTCCTCTGCCTGTCCGGTGCGCTCACGGGTGCGGCCGCGCCGCCGCCCGGGGCGACCCCGGTCTGCTCGATCGACGACCCGCGGTTGGAGGAGCTGTCCGGGCTGGTCGCCGAGGGCCCGCCCGGCGCGGCCCCGCAGCGCTACCACGCCATCGTCGACGGCGGCGGGACCGCGCGGGCGTTCACCCTGGACCCGGCCGGCTGCGCGGTCACCGGCACCCGGCAGGCCGACGTCCCGGTCACCGACGTCGAGGACCTCGGCCTCGGACCGGGCGGGGAGCTGTGGCTCGCCGACACCGGCGACAACGGGGCGCAGCGCGGCTCGGTCCGGCTCGTCGTGCTGCCCCCGGCCGGGCCGCCACGGGTGCACGACCTCGTCCACCCTGACGGTCCGCGCGACGTCGAGGCCCTGCTGGTCGGCGACGACGGCGTGCCCCTGCTGGTCGACAAGACCACCGGGGCCGCCGGGGTCTACCGGCCCGCCGCACCACTGCGCGACGGCGGGGACCCCGTGGAGCTGCGCCGGGTGGCCCAGGTCGTGCTGCCCTGGTCCGGCACCGGTGGCGGGCCGCTCGGGGCCGCCGGGTCGCGCACGGTCACCGGCGGCGGGGTCTCGCCGGCCGGGGCCGAGGGCGGGCGCGCCGCCGTGCTGCGGACCTACACCGACGCCTGGGTGTTCCCGCTGCCCGCCGGCGGACCGGCGACGGCGGACGCGCTGGTCGAGGCCCTGGGCGGGGCACCGCTGCCGGTGCCGTTGCCGGGGGAGGCCCAGGGTGAGGCGGTCGCCCCGGACGGCCAGGGCGCGCTGCACTCCGGGAGCGAGGCGCGGGGCCTGACCGCGGCGGCGATCACGGTCGTCCCGGGCGCGGTGACCGCGGCGACCGTTCCGCGGGCACCGGTCGTGCCCCAGCCCGCCGAGGTGCCGGAGTACCGCACGTACCCGTCGTGGCTGCCCGCCGCGGGCGGGGCCGCGGCGCTCGGGGCGCTGCTGGTCGCCGGCGCCGTCGCGATGTCCCTGCACGGACGGCGCCGCCGGTCCCGCTGACCGCGGGACGGGGCGCCGTCCGCGACGGTCAGAGGCGGCGCAGGACCGCCACGACGCGACCGAGGATCGACGCGTCGTCACCCGGGATCGGGTCGTAGGCGTCGTTCGCGGGCATCAGCCAGATGTGCCCGTCCTTGCGGCGGAACGTCTTCACGGTCGCCTCGCCGTCGATCATCGCGGCCACGACCTCGCCCTGCTCGGCCACCGGCTGCTGGCGCACGACGACCCAGTCGCCGTCGGTGATCGCGGCGTCGACCATCGAGTCGCCCTTGACGTTGAGCAGGAACAGCGTGCCCTCGCCGACGATCTCGCGCGGCAGCGGGAACACGTCCTGCACGGCCTGCTCGGCCAGGATCGGGCCACCGGCGGCGATGTCGCCGATGAGCGGCACGAACGCCGGCGCCGGCCGCGCGGAACGCAGGTCGGCGGTGTCGGTGTCGGTGTCGGAGTCCGTCCCGTCGGTACCGGCGATCTGCTCCGGGCTGCGGACGTCGACCGCGCGGGTGCGGTTCGGGTCGCGCCGGAGGAAGCCCTTGCGCTCCAGGGTGCGGAGCTGGTGGTGCACCGACGAGGTGGACGTGAGGCCCACCGCGTCACCGATCTCGCGGACGCTGGGCGGGTAGCCGTACCGGTCCACCCAGTCCCGGATGACGGCCAGGACCTTCTTCTGCCGCGGGGTCAGGCCGCGGGTGTCGGCCGCGGGGTCGGGGAACTCCCGGACCTTCGCGGATCCCCGGTCCGCGGCGGTGCCGGTCACGCCGGGACCACCGTGTCCGGTGTCGTCCGCTGCCATCGCATTCGCCTCCTCGGGGTACTTACGGCGACGACCCTAGCCGCCGCGGGCCCGTTCGCCAAACATGCGTTCGAAGTCGCCCGGGGCGTGTCGTGGATTCCGGCGGACCGCGGTGGTACAACATCGCACAGGCGTTCGATCGAACACTGGTTCGATCGAACGCGGTCCGCGTCGCCGCCCGGCCGCGCGGGGGAGACCGGCAGCGGGAACGGCAGCGGGGGTGGCGATCGTGGGTACGGCGGTCATCGGGGACGTGACGGTCATCGGGCGGGTCCCGGTGCGCACCACGACCGACGGGGTGCGTCCCGGCCCGGCGCCGGGCGTCGTGCGCCGTGCGGTGGCCGCGTCGGGTGTCCTGCTCGCCTCGGCGGCCGCGGTCGTCGCGCTCGGGGTGCTCGCCGACGTCGCGGTCGCCACCCACGGCCCGGCCGGGCCGCCCGCGGTCGGCGCACCACGCTGAGAACGTCCCGGCACGGGCGACGACCTGCGGGAACGCAGTTGTTGTCGGTGCCGGGTGCTACACCGCTCGTACGCCCGTTCGACCGGGCTCGGGGAAGGGCCGGTCGGGAGCGGGGGAGACGAGACCGTCCGGGGGACGGGCGGTCCGACGGCAGGAGGAACCATGCGAGAGCTCGACGAGCGGATCCGCGACCACGGCGCGGTCGGCTGCCTGACCGGCGCCCCGGCGCCCGGCACCCCCACCTCGCGCGCCCGGCGCGCCGCCCGGGAGCGGGTGCGGGCCGCCGACGGTCTCGCCGGTGCGGCCGGTGCCGGCTCGTCGGCCGCCACGCGCGCGGCCCACCGGTGGGCCGCCCACGGGGCGCGCGAGCGCGCACTGACCGAGTCGGTGGCCCGTCACCCCGCCGCCCGTTCCCGGCGCGCTCCGGTGTCCGGCGCCCCCGGGGCCGGTGTCCCGGTGTCCGGTCCCGCCGGCGGTCCGAACCCCGCGGTCCGGACGCCCCGCTGCACCATCGCGGACCCGGCCCCGGGGGCGACGGCGACCCTGACGCGGCCCGCACCGGCCGCGGCGCCGGCCCGTACGCGGTCGGTGGCCGTGCCGGCACCGCGCACCGTCCGTCCGCCGTCCCGGCGCTGCCTGGTCCCGGCGCGCCCGCGCCCGGCCCGCAGCCGCGCCCGCGGTCGCCTGGAGCGGTTCCTCACCGGGGTCGCGGCCCTGCTGTGCGCGACGACCGCGGTGGTGGCGCTCGGGCTGCTGGGCGACGCGGCGGCGGGCTGGAACGCCCCCGCGGCCGCCGTGCCGTCGGTCGGCGCCGTGCGCTGACGTCGGCCGGCGCCGCGCAGTGCGACGCCGCACCCCGTGGTTCGCACGGCCGTGCGCTGCGGGGCGGTCCCAGGTGGTGACGGTGCGGAGCGACGGACGCCGCGTCGGCGTCGCATCGGGTGACGGCGTGCGCGGTATGGCGCGCGGGCGTCGTGACGTGGCCGTCGGGATGTCGCCGGAGGAGTCGGCGACGTGCCGCCGGGCGCGTCCGCAGGGCGTGTCCCCGCATCGGGTGGCCGCCGGTCGCGGTCCCTCCGGCGCGACGGACGGCGCCGCCCGCGACGTTCCTCGGCGCCACCAGCGCCGATGCCCCGCTCCATGATCGTCGGCGACGGACCGGTCGCGGAACGTGGTGTGCGAGGCTCGGATCCCGATCGGGCGAAGCTCGGCGTGGCACCGGGCCCGGGATGGCGTACCCCTAGATGTAGGGGTTACATTGGTGTCGTTCCGCCACTGGTTGGGGGGACTGATCGCTGCGGAGAGTTTCCGGAACGTCACGGAAGAGGGGTGTGAGCGTCCATGCGCTGCCCGTTCTGCCGACACCCGGACTCCCGCGTGATCGACTCCCGGACCGCCGACGACGGGACATGCACCCGCCGGCGCCGGTCCTGCACCTCGTGCGGACGACGGTTCACCACGGTCGAGGAGGCCGTGCTCGCCGTCGTCAAGCGCAGCGGGGTGACCGAACCCTTCAGCCGGCAGAAGGTCGTCGGCGGGGTTCGGCGGGCGTGCCAGGGCCGGCCGGTCGACGAGGACGACCTGCAACAGCTCGCCCACCGGGTCGAGGAGACGGTGCGCGCGCGCGGGGCGGCGGAGCTCCCCAGCCACGAGGTCGGGCTGGCGATCCTCGGGCCGCTGCGTGAGCTCGACGAGGTCGCGTACCTGCGGTTCGCGAGTGTCTATCGGTCCTTCTCCTCCATCGAGGACTTCGAGAAGGAGATCGCCGACCTGCGTTCGGCGGCTGCCGGGGAAGCAGCCGACGACGAGGCCGGTCACCACCCGGACGGCTGAGCGGCGCGTCGTCGTCGCCGGTCGTACCGGGAAGAGAGCCGTCCGCGCACCCCAGCGTGCGGGCGGAGAAGCGTCGGATGTGCGGAGGCAGTTCATGACCGAGACCGTCGGGGGCCCGACGACAGACACCGGTGAGAGCGCGGCGGCCAAGCCGTCGCGTGGCCGCGGGAAGACCGGCGCCAAGCGCGCGCCCGGCCTGACCGTGCAGCGTGTCTTCACCACCGAAGGGGTCCACCCCTACGAGGAGGTGGAGTGGGAGCGCCGCGACGTCGTCATGACGAACTGGCGCGACGGCACCGTCAACTTCGAGCAGCGCGGCGTCGAGTTCCCGCGCAACTGGTCGGTCAACGCCACCAACATCGTCACCAGCAAGTACTTCCGCGGCGCGGTGGGCTCGGACACCCGCGAGTCCAGCCTCAAGCAGCTCGTCGAGCGGGTCGTCGGCACCTACAAGCGGGCCGGTCTCGAGCACGGCTACTTCGCCACCGACGGCGACGCCGAGATCTTCGACCACGAGCTGACCTGGATGCTGATCCACCAGGTGTTCAGCTTCAACTCGCCGGTGTGGTTCAACGTCGGGACCGCCAGCCCGCAGCAGGTCAGTGCCTGCTTCATCCTCTCGGTCGACGACACCATGGAGTCGATCCTGAACTGGTACCGCGAGGAGGGCCTGATCTTCAAGGGCGGCTCCGGTGCCGGCCTGAACCTCTCGCGCATCCGCTCGTCGAAGGAGCTGCTGTCCTCCGGCGGCACCGCCTCGGGCCCGGTCTCGTTCATGCGCGGTGCCGACGCCTCCGCGGGCACCATCAAGTCCGGCGGCGCCACCCGGCGCGCGGCGAAGATGGTCGTCCTCGACGTCGACCACCCCGACATCGAGGAGTTCGTCGAGACCAAGGCCAAGGAGGAGGCCAAGGTCCGCGTCCTGCGCGACGCCGGCTTCGACATGGACCTGGGCGGCTCCGACATCACCTCGGTGCAGTACCAGAACGCCAACAACTCCGTCCGCGTCACCGACGAGTTCATGCGCGCCGTCGAGGGGGGCACCGACTTCGGTCTGCGTGCCCGCATGACCGGTGAGGTCATCGAGCGCGTCGACGCCCGCAAGCTGTTCCGCGGCATCGCCGAGGCGGCCTGGAACTGCGCCGACCCCGGCATCCAGTACGACGGCACGATCAACGACTGGCACACCACCCCGGAGTCGGGGCGCATCAGCGCGTCGAACCCGTGCTCGGAGTACATGCACCTGGACAACTCCAGCTGCAACCTGGCGTCGCTGAACCTGCTGAAGTTCCTCGACTCCGACGACCGGTTCGACGCCGAGACCTTCGCCAAGGCCGTCGAGCTGATCATCACCGCGATGGACATCTCGATCTGCTTCGCGGACTTCCCGACCGAGCCGATCGCCGACACCACGCGCCGGTTCCGCCAGCTGGGCATCGGCTACGCCAACCTCGGCGCGCTGCTCATGGCGACCGGCCACGCCTACGACTCCGAGGGCGGCCGCGCGCTCGCCGGGTCCATCACCTCGCTGATGACCGGTGCCGCGTACAAGCGCTCCGCCGAGCTCGCCGGCGTCGTCGGCCCGTACGAGGGCTACGCCCGCAACGCCGAGTCCCACCAGCGCGTCGTCCGCAAGCACGCCGCGGAGAACGACCGCATCCGCACCTTCGCCTCCAGCACCCCGGTGCAGAAGCTCGCCACCGAGGTCTGGAAGCAGTGCCAGGAGATCGGCCGGGTCAACGGCTGGCGCAACGCGCAGGCGTCGGTGCTGGCCCCGACCGGCACGATCGGCCTGATGATGGATTGCGACACGACCGGCATCGAGCCGGACCTGGCGCTGGTCAAGTTCAAGAAGCTGGTCGGCGGCGGCTCCATGCAGATCGTCAACCAGTCGGTGCGCCGCGCCCTGGACAACCTCGGCTACCAGGCCGAGCAGGCCGAGGCGATCGTCGAGTACGTCGCCGAGCACGGCCACGTGGTCGACGCCCCGGGCATGAAGCCCGAGCACTACGAGGTGTTCGACTGCGCCATGGGCGACCGGACGATCGCCCCGATGGGCCACGTCCGCATGATGGCCGCCGCGCAGCCGTTCCTGTCCGGCGCCATCTCCAAGACGGTCAACATGCCCGAGCGGGCGAGCGTCGAGGACGTCGAGCGGATCTACCTCGAGGGGTGGCGCCTCGGCCTCAAGGCCCTGGCGATCTACCGCGACAACTGCAAGGTCGGCCAGCCGCTGTCCGCGGGCAAGGGCGGCGACAAGAAGGCCGACGCCGAGCCGGAGAAGCACGTCGTCGTCGAGCAGCGGCCGGTCCGCAAGCGGCTGCCGAAGAAGCGGCCCAGCGAGACCGTGTCGTTCACCGTCGGTGGCGCCGAGGGCTACCTCACCGCCGGCAGCTACCCCGACGACGGCCTCGGCGAGATCTTCGTCAAGCTCGGCAAGCAGGGCTCGACCCTGGCCGGCGTGATGGACGCCTTCTCGATGTCGATCTCGGTGGGTCTGCAGTACGGCATCCCGCTGGAGTTCTACGTCTCGAAGTTCTCCAACCTGCGCTTCGAGCCGGCCGGGATGACCGACGACCCGGACGTCCGGATCGCGACCTCGGTGCTGGACTACCTGTTCCGCCGCCTGGCACTGGACCACCTGCCGTACGAGAAGCGCGCCCAGCTGGGCATCTTCTCCTCCGACGAGCGGTCCGCCCAGGTCGAGAACGACTACGGCACCGGCGAGAAGCTCGACATGGAGGAGTTCCGCTCCTCCGTGCCGACGACCGAGGAGCGCAAGGAGGCCGGTGTCGATCCGGCCCCGGTCGAGGTCGGCAGTTCCACCGAGCTGCTCGAGCTGCGTCTGGGCAAGGCCGCCGACGCACCGCTGTGCATGACCTGCGGGACGAAGATGCGCCCCGCCGGATCCTGCTACCTCTGCGAGGGCTGCGGCTCCACCAGCGGCTGCAGCTGAACGACACCGCACCACACCGGGGCGGCTCCGACACCGGAGCCGCCCCGGCGCGTGTGGTGCAGGCAGGGATCGGGGACCACGTGACCGAGGACCGCACCGCGGAGGTGGCCGGGCGCCTCGGCGTCGACCCGCGGGTGCTCGCCGTGCTCGTCGCCGCCCCGTGGCGCGCCGCGGACGGCCACGACACCGGGCCCGTCGCGGAGCCGGCGGGGGAGCGCGGCACCGTCTACGTCGGCGTCCCGTCCCCGGCGGAGCTGCGCGAGCTCGACCTGCCCGCCGACGGGCTGCGGCACTTCGGGCTCACCCCGGCCGACCTGCGTCGCGGCGGCTGGACTGACGCGGACCTGCGCTCGGCGGGGCTCCTCCCGCCCGGCGCGACGCCGGACCCGGTGGCCTGGTTCGTCGCGGGGGAGCCGCCGCAGCTGATGCTCGGGTTCGACCCGGCCGGTCCGGTGCTGCTGGCCCGCCCGGAACCACGCTGGGACGGCCACCTCCCGGTGCTGGACCCGGCGGACGCGGTGGAGGTACCCGTCCTGCCCGGCTGCGACGACCCCGACGGCGACGCCGGGCTCGCCGTCCGCCAGGTGCGTGACGGTCTGCTGCGCCGGGCCCGGCGCCGGCTCACCCACTGCGTGATCTGCCTGCGCCCGGTGCACCGGGCCGCGACGACGCACGGCGCCTGCCACGGCTGTGCCGGCACCTGGCTGGGGTTCGTGTTCTGACCCCGGGCCCGGGGTCAGGTCGCTGAGACCGGTCCCGGCCGCGCCCCGGCGACGCCGGCGGGCGGGGGAGCGGGGCAGCGCAGCAGCTGACGCCACTGCTCCGGGCTCCACCGCGCCGGGTCGGTGGACCCCAGGAACTCCTCCAGCACCCCGACGAACCGGGCCGGGTCGCTGTGGTGCGGGAAGTGCCCGGCGTCGTCGAAGACCTCCAGCCTGCTGCCCGGCATCGCGGCGTGCGCGGTGCGCGCGTGCGCCAGCGGTACGACGGCGTCCCGGGCGCCCCACACGAGCATCGTCGGCATCCCGCGGGTCAGGTAGCAGCGGTCGAGCATGGTCACCACCTGCCCGCGCCAGTCGACGACGGCGCGCAGCGTCCGGATGAACGCCGTCCGCGACGTCGCGTCGGGCAGCGCGTCGACCAGCCGGAGCAGGTCGGCGGCGTCGCGGCCGAGGTCGGCCCCGACCAGGCGCAGTGCGTCGACGGCCCACCCGAGCTGCCACCGCAGCAGTGGCAGCTGCGAGGCCGCCAGCACCGCGTGCGCGCCGGGCAGGCTCACCGCGCGCAGCAGCGGCGTCACGTCCGGACCCGCCCCGCCGGTCCCGACCAGCACGAGACGCTCGGTGCGTTCGGGGTACTGGTAGGCGAACTGCATGGCGACGCCGCCGCCGAGCGAGTGCCCCACCAGCGTCGCGCGGGGCACCCCGAGGACACCGAGCAGGTCGCGGACCCCGTTGGCGTAGGCGGCGACGGAATAGTCCGCGCGCGGCTTGTCGGAGTGCCCGTGCCCGAGCAGGTCCGGGGCGATGACCAGGTGCCGCCGGGCCAGCGCGGGGAACACCGCCTCCCACGTCGCCGAGCTGTCCCCGATGCCGTGCACGAGCACGACCGCGGGCCCGGAGCCGGCCACCCGGAACGCCCGCCGGTAGCCGTGCACGGTGCGGAACCGCAGCTCCGAGTCCCGCGGCGGCACGACGCCGAGCCGGTCGCCGACCGGTGCCGGGCGCGAGGTGGGGGCCGCCATCCGCCCGACGGTAGGACCGTCGCGTTACCCCGGTGTTGCCGTCGGCGAACGCGTCGGCCCCGCCGGACCTCAGAGGTGGTTGAGGACGAGGTCGTGCAGGTCACGGCTGCGCAGCACCCCGGAGCGGAACCGCCGCGCCAGGGGCCCGGCGACCGGCCGGCTGGTGATCAGCGGGATCGGCTGCTCGTGCCGCCCGCCGTGCGACCGCAGGGCGCCGTGCAGGCCGGACAGGTCGTGGTCGCGGGCCCGGGTCCCCAGCGCGACGTGCGCCGACGACGAGACCGCGAGGTCGCCGATCCGGTCGGCGGGGTGCTCGTGGACGGTCGCGGCGTCGGCGCGGTCCCACACCTCCTCGATCCCGGGCAGGCCGGCGAGCACGGCGCGGGCCCGGTCCCGCTCGGGTTCGGGCAGGTAGATCCACGCGAACGAGCCGAGCGCGCCGTGGTGGCGGACGTAGGGGTCGGTGATCGGGAGCACGACCTCGTCGACCGCGACCCCCGCCTCCTCCAGGACGTCGGTCAGGTAGTGCACGGTCGGCTCGCCGTCCGCGCCGTGCTTGGCGTTCATCCCGTGGTCGGCGGTGATGCCGACGACGAACCCGGCGTCGAGGTACTCGCCCAGCAGGGTGTCGAACTCGGTGAGGAACCGGTCGGACAGCTCGTCGCCGGGGGCCGCGGCGTGCTGCACGCGGTCGGTGAGCGAGACGTAGAACAGCCGGATCTCCGGCCGGGCGCGGTGCACGGCCAGGCCGATCCGCATGGCGTAGTGGCTCGCGTCCCAGTCGTAGATGCCGGGCGGGGCGAGTCCGACGAGCGCCGCGAGGTCGTCGATGCCGTACTCGGGGAGGTCGGCGACCCGTTCGACGCTCACGCTGGGCACCCCGCCGTGGCCGAGCAGCCGACGCAGCTTCTCCTTCGTCGTGACCATCAGGGTCGGCACCCCGTGCTCGGCCAGGACCGCGTGGATGCTCGGGGCGCGCAGGAACGCGGGGTCGTCGAACAGCTGCAGGGTGCCGTCGGGGAGGCGGCAGTAGTTGCCCGGCACCCCGTGCAGGGCGGGCGCGACCCCGGTGACGATCGAGAGGTTGTTCGGGTTGGTCAGGCTCGGCATCTCCGAGGCCCCGCGCCGGTACTCACCGCCCTCGGCGAGCATCCCCGCGAGGCGCGGCACGATGCCGCGACGCAGCGCGTCGTCGAGGTAGTCGGGGTCGCCGCCGTCGACGGTGAGGACCACCGTCGGCCGGTCGGGAACGCGGTAGTGGCGGTCGTTGGCGACGATGGTGGTCATGGTGTGGTCCTCTCACGGGCGAGGGTGACGAACTCGGACTCGGGGCGGGTCAGCACGCGGCCGGTCCGCAGGACGAGGTGGACGGGTCGGGTGGCGGGGGCCGGTGCCAGGCCGAGCTCGGCGATCCGGCCGAGCCGCAGCGCGTCGTCCGCGGCCCCCCGGGGCACGCAGGCGATACCGAGTCCCGCGGCGACGGCGTGCACGATCGCGGCGGTGCCGCCGACCGTCCACACCCGCGTCCCCGGGATGCCCCAGCGCTCGAGCAGGTCGAGCTGGTAGGCGCGGGTGGTGGAGCCGCGTTCGCGGACCAGGACGGTGCTGCCCCGCAGGGCGGCCGGGTCGGCCGTGCCGCCGGCGAGCGGGTGGTCCGCGGCGGCGACGACGATCTGGGTCTCGGAGGCGACGACGACACTCTCGTGCCCGGGGCCCACGCCGTCGTCGGCGGTGACCGCGATCCCGATGTCGCCGGCGTCGAGGCGGCGCAGCGTCTCGGTGGTGTTGTCGATCAGCAGGTCGACGTCGACCAGGGGGTGCAGCCGGGTGTACTCGGTGAGCAGCCGCGGCAGGACGCCCTCACCGGCCGTCGCCGTCCCGCCGATCGCGAGCGTCCCGCCGACCGGTCCGTGTCCGAGCTCCTGGACACCGGCGACGGCCTCGGCGTAGAGGTCGAGCAGCCGGCGGGCGTGCTCGAGCAGGGTGTCGCCCGCGGGGGTGGTCCGCAGCCTGCCCGTGTCCCGGGCGAGCAGCCGGGTGCCCAGCTCGGCCTCCAGCTGGCGCAGGTGCGCCGACACCGAGGACTGCGCCAGGCCCAGCGTGCGGGCGGCCGCGGTGACCCCACCGGCGTCCACGATGGTCACGAACACCCGCAGCCGTTGCAGGCTGGTGCCGCTCACGCCCGGTCACCGGCACGGCTGACCGCGTCGCCGCGCGGCCCGGGGACCGGCCCGCCGGCCGGGTCGTCGGCCGTGCCGCCGTCGCCGGCGGTCGCGTCGGGACGCCCGGGCCCGGTGAGCTCCGGGAGGAGACCCGGGCGGCGGCCGGACATGATCGCCGTGACGTCCGCGGCGGTGGTCTCGCCCTGCCAGCGGGAGACGACCAGCCCGGCGACCGCGTTGCCCAGCGCGTTGACCACGGCCCGGCACTCGGACATGAACCGGTCGATCCCGAACACCAGCATCACCCCGGACACCGGGAGGAACGGCAGCGAGGACACCGTCGTGGTCAGCATGACGAACCCGCCGCCGGTGACCCCCGCGGTCCCCTTCGACGACAGGAGCATCACCAGGAGCATGACGATCTGGTCGCCGATCGACAGGTCGATCCCCAGGGCCTGGGCGATGAACACGCTCGACAGCGTGAGGTAGAGACACGTGCCGTCGAGGTTGAAGGAGTAGCCCGCGCTGACGGTGATCCCGGCCGTCCCCTTCGACACCCCGGCGTTCTCGAGCTTGCGGACGATGCCGGGCACGGCGACCTCCGACGACGAGGCCCCGAGCGCCAGCAGGATCTCCGAGCGGAAGTAGCGGAAGGTCCGCAGCGGGTGCAGGCCCACAAGCAGCAGCACCGAGCCGAGCACGA
Organism: Pseudonocardia sp. ICBG162; assembly: GCF_020496225.1. Taxonomy (NCBI): domain Bacteria; kingdom Bacillati; phylum Actinomycetota; class Actinomycetes; order Pseudonocardiales; family Pseudonocardiaceae; genus Pseudonocardia; species Pseudonocardia sp. ICBG162. The sequence continues at coordinate 655,523 of NZ_JAHLJD010000017.1, read as the reverse complement.
CGACCACGAACACGATCGACGTCACGTAGAAGGTGGCGACGAGCGCCAGCAGCGACCCGATCGTCGCGGCGCCGAAGGTGCCGGTCGTGTAGGCCATCGCACCGAAGACGCCGACCGGGGCCGCGTACGTCACGAACCGGACGACGGTGAACAGCACCCGCGAGAGCTGCTCGATCCCGCGCGCCACCGGCCGTGCCGGTTCCCCGATCACCGCGAGCGCGATCCCGAAGAGCACGGCGAACAGCAGGATCTGCAGCACCGCGCCCTCGGCGAAGCTGCCGACCACGTTGTCCGGGACGATCTGGGTGAGGTGGTCGGTCCACTCCACCGCACGGCCGGTCTCGATGTGCTGTTCGACGTCCGGGTCGAGCGCGAGCGCGCCGGCGTCCGCCCCCATCCCGGCGCCGGGCCGCACCAGGTTCACCGCGAGCAGGCCGAGGACGAGTGCGGCGGTGGTGACGACCTCGAAGTAGACGATCGAGCGCAGCGCGACCGCCCCGACCTGCCGCAGGCTCGCCACGGAGGCGATGCCCCCGACGACCATGCACAAGATGATCGGCCCGAGCACCATCGTCAGGAGCCCGACGAACGCGTCCCCCAGGAACTCCAGGGAGCGGCCGAACGCGGGCTCGACGAGCCCGGTGAGGGCACCGAGGGCCATGCCCGCGAGCACCCAGACGTAGAGCTGCCGGTACCAGGGTGTCCGGGGGTGGCCCGCGCTCGGTCGTTCGGACATGGCTGCTCATCTCCAGGGGTGCGGGACGCGGGGACCTCCTCGGTCCCGCAGCGGAGTCTGGGCGGCCGACCCCGCCCCACCCGGAACGGCGCCGGGCGGGGCCGGGAAGTCCCGGGGGCGCGGAGGTGAACGGGCGATGCCGGCCATCGGCGGACCCGATGCCGCGGCCCCGCACCTAGGGTCGACCGCGTGAGCGAGCGCTACCGGGTCGTCCCGGCGTCCTACGTCCTGCTGCTGCGCGGCACCGGTGACCGCACCGAGGTGCTGCTCCAGCTGCGCGCCGGAACCGGGTTCATGGACGGCCACTGGGCCGCCGCCGCGGCCGGGCACGTCGAGGCGGGCGAGGACGCGGCCGCCGCCGCGGTGCGCGAGGCCCACGAGGAGCTCGGCGTCACCGTCGACCCCGCCGACCTCGTCCCGCTGACCGCGGTGCACCGCACCCAGCGCAACGGGAACCCGGTCGACGAACGCGTCGACTTCTTCTTCACCTGCCGCCGCTGGACCGGCGAGCCACGCCGCGCCGAGGACGGGAAGACCGCGGGGCTGGACTGGTTCGCCCTCGCCGACCTGCCCGCCGACACGGTCCCGCACGAACGCGCGGTGCTCGACGCCCTGCGCGACGGCGGCGTCGCCGCGGTCCGCAGCCACGGCTTCCGGTAGCGGCCTACTCCGGGTCGACGAGCTGGATCTCGACGGTGACGTCCGGGCTGTCGGTGTCGTCGGGGTCGATCGCCCAGTGCAGCACCCAGTCGACCTCGTAGTCGTCGCGCCCCCGGCCGGGCGGGGCGAAGTTGACCCACTCGCCGGCCCGGGGCAGCGTCTGGAACAGGCGGACGAAGTCGGGCTGCTGCCCGATCCTCACCCGCGCGGTGATCGGTGTCTGCGACGACGGGGAGCCCACGGCCGCGATGCTGCCCGACCGGCGCCCCGCGCGCCACGCCCGCCGGGTCAGGGCCGGACGGCGCCCAGGAACCAGCGGTCCACCGAGAACGGCTCGTCGCCGCAGGACGCGACGCCCGACGCCCACGCGTCGACGTCGGCCCGGGTGAGCCCGCACCGGCCCGGCGCGGCGTCGGCGACCATCTCCCGCAGCGCGGCGCCGTAGCCGGTGGAGGCCGGCCCGCGCATCGGCATCCGGCGCGTCCACTCCCCGTCGAACCCGGCGCGCTGCAGCAGCGGGCCCAGCTCGTAGGGCAGCCGCGACCGCGGCACCGTGGTGCACCACGCGTCGCGGACGCGGCGGTGCCGGTCCTGCCCGGGCCCGGGCCAGTGCAGCGAGGTCCAGTCCGTGTCCAGGACCAGCAGCCGCCCGCCCGGGCGCAGGACCCGGTACAGCTCGGCGACGGCCGTCGGCAGGTCCTCGAGGAACTCCAGCACCTGCAGGCAGGCCACCGCGTCGTACGGCCCGCCGGGCAGCGAGCCCGGACCGGCCAGTGCGCGCTGGGTGACGACGGCCCGGGTGCCGCACCGGCGTCGCGCCAGCGTCACCATCACCGGGTCCGGGTCGACACCCGTGGCGCCCGGACCGACGGCCCGGGCGACCTCGTCGAGCAGCTGTCCCGGTCCGGTCCCGACGACCAGGATCTGCTCCCCGGCCCGCGGACCCAGCAGCTCCAGGGTCCGCTCCCGTTCGGTGCGGGCCTCGGCGGTGTCGTAGGTGTCCGCGACCCGCCGCGCGCTCGCGGCGTCGACCGGCAGCATTCCGGCTCCGTGTCTCACCCGCCGGTGTAGCGCGCCGACTCGATCAACGCCTCCACCGACTCGGGTGGTACACGGAACGAGCGCCCGAAGCGCACCGCGGGAAGCTCCCCGGAGTGCACCAGCCGGTACACCGTCATCCGGGAGACCCGCATCCGGTCCGCCACCTCCGCCACGGTGAGGAACGGCGCGTCCTCCTGCCCGGACCGTTGCTCCGGGATCCCTGCCGCCATGCTGCGCCCCTCCTTCGCCGACCCGCCCCCAGGTCGACCTCTGATCACCGAACGCAGGGACGGTAGCGCGGATCGGGCCACCCTCCCGGTGCGAACATGTCCCACCCTCGGGTGGACTGTCCGGAAACTGTCGGCTCTCGGTGTCCGTCCGGACACGCGGGGTGATGATGTGACCCCGTGGAGGGTGCCGCGGGCCCGGACGCCCGTGTGCGGTCATCTATCGTCGGGAGGTGACCGCCGCTCCCACCGTGACCGATGACGACCCGGACGGCGACTGGACCGCGCCGGGCGTGTTCCGCAGCGCCCCCGGCGTCTACCGGATCCCGTTGCCACTGCCCCAGGACGGGCTGCGCGCCGTGAACGTCTACGCACTCGCCGACGACACGGGCTGGACCCTGATCGACTCCGGCTGGGCGATCGACGAGGCCCGCGACCTGCTCGGCAAGGCGCTGGCCGCGCTGGGCTCCGGTTTCGGCGACGTCCGTCGCTTCCTCGTCACCCACGCCCACCGCGACCACTACACCCTGGCCGCGGTGCTGCGCCGCGAGTACGGCACCCGGGTGCTGCTCGGCGCGGGGGAGCGGCCCAACCTGGAGATCATCACCGATCCCGACCGCCCGCAGGGCGAGCCCGACCGGACCCGGCTGCTGCGTGCCGGTGCCGCCGGCCTCGTCGACGAGCTCGGCCGGGCCGGGCCGTGGCCGCGCCCGCTCCCCGAGGAGTGGGAGGCCCCCGACGAGTGGATCGCCGACCGCGCCGCCATCGCCGTCGCCGACCCGGCGGGCACCCGCACGCTGACCGCCGTGGAGACCCCGGGGCACACCCGCGGGCACCTCGTGTTCGCCGACGAGGCCCACGAGCTGCTGTTCGCCGGGGACCACGTGCTGCCCCGCATCACCCCGTCGATCGGCCTGCAGCCGTCGCCGGTGGCGAGCCCGCTCGGGCAGTTCCTCGACTCGCTGCGCCTGGTCCGGTCCCGGCCGGACGCGACCCTCCTGCCCGCGCACGGCCCGGTCGGCGGCAGCGCGCACGCCCGCACCGACGAGCTGCTGGCCCACCACGAAGTCCGGCTCGCCCAGTGCCGCGACGCCGTCGTCGCGGGCCACCCGACGGCCGACGCCGTCGCCCGGGTCCTGCGCTGGACCCGGCGGGAACACCGGCTGGAGGACATGGACCTGTTCAACCGGACCCTCGCGATCCTGGAGACCGGGGCGCACCTCGACGTGCTCGCCGACCTCGGGGAGCTGCGCCGGACCGAGGTTCCCGACGCCGCCACCGGGGTCGCCGTCGCCACCTACACCGCCTGACCCGCGCGCCGGGCCGCGACACGCCGGGCGCCGTTCACCCGGTCGTCGTGTCGGGGTGGCTCCTCGGAGCGGAATCGGGCAGAGTGAGGCCACCGGAGTCCACTCACGCCACGGAGGTCACCACACCCACACCCAGCACATCAGTACCGCGGGTCCGAGCACCGGCCGCGCTGCGCCGAGGACGTAGGGGAAGACGATCCTCGTCGACGACAGCGGAGGTTGGCAGTGAGCACACGCGGAGTGGTGTTCGTCCACTCGTCGCCGACTGCGGTCTGTCCGCACGTCGAGTGGGCGCTCTCGGGCGTTCTCGGAACGCGGGTCTCCCTCGAGTGGTCCGCGCAGCCGGTGGCGTCCGGTCAGATGCGGGCCGAGTGCACCTGGAGCGGTCCCGCCGGTAGCGGCGGGGCTCTCGCGGGGGCGCTGAGGGCCTGGTCGATGCTGCGGTTCGAGGTGACCGAGGAACCGAGCCCCGGCGTGGACGGGGAACGGTTCATGCACGTCCCCGGCCTCGGCATGTGGCACGGACGCACCAGCGCCAACGGTGACGTCGTGCTGCCCGAGGACCAGCTGCGCACGGTCATGGCCGAGCACGGCGGCGCCGGGCTGTCCCGGCGTCTCGACCAGCTGCTGGGCACGGCCTGGGACGACGAGCTGGAGTCCTTCCGCTTCGCCGGCGACGGCGCCGCGGTGACGCTGCTGACCCACCGGGTCGGCTGAGCCGAGCCGGGCCGGGCAGACTGTCGTCCCATGGGGGGCGAGGAATGAACGGCCGGGCCGCGATCACGGTCGGCGTCCTGCTGGTGGCGCTCGTGGCCGTCGGCGGTGTCGCGTGGACGGTGTCCGGGACGACCCGTTCCGGCGTCGCCCCCGCCTCCGCGCCGCAGACCGTGCCCGACAGCGGCGCGGGCAGCAGTGAGGTGACCATCAGCGCGGGCGCGGCCGAGCATCCGGCCGCCCAGCTGGTGATGCAGCAGGTGCAGCTCTACTTCAACGCGGTCAACGGCCGCGACCACGCGACCTGGACCCGCGTGGTGAACCCCGAGACCGCCGACCGGCAGCCCCGCGAGACGTGGCTGGAGGGGATCGGCTCCACCACCGACGGCACCATCCGCATCGACCGGATCGACTCCGCGACCGGCGGCGGTGTGCTCGCCCTGGTGCGCTTCATCAGCGTCCAGGACCCGAACGACGGCCCGCCCGGCCTGCACGTCGGCCGGATCTGCTGGCAGGTCGCCTTCCCGATGGCGGGCTCGCCGCCGCGGATGGATGTCGGCAACCCCGACGGGATCCTGCGCGCCCCCTGCTGAGCGGGCCGTGCGGGTCCCCGGCCGGGGACCCGCACGGAACCGTCAGGCCTTGGTGAACACCAGCGAGGCGTTGTGCCCGCCGAAGCCGAACGAGTTGTTGACGGCGGCGTCCACGATCATCTTCCGCGGCTCACCGGAGACGACGTCCAGCTCGACCTTCGGGTCCTTGTCGGTCAGGTTGAGCGTCGCGGGGACGATGTCGTCGCGCACGCTGAGCAGCGCGATGATCCCCTCGACGGCCCCGGCCCCGCCCACGAGGTGCCCGAGCGCCGACTTCGGCGCGGTCAGCACCGGGTGGTCGCCGAACGCCCGCTTCACGGCGGTCGCCTCGCCCACGTCGCCGACCACCGTGGAGGTGGCGTGGCAGTTGACGTGGACGATGTCGGAGGCGGTCAGACCGGCCCCGGCCACCGCCTTCTGCATCGCCCGGATCTGGCCTTCGCCCTCGGGGTCGGGCCCGGTGATGTGGTACGCGTCGGACGTCAGACCGATCCCGGCGAGGCGGCCGTGGACGGTGGCGCCGCGGGCCTTCGCGAACTCCTCGCGCTCGAGCACGAGCACGCCCGAGCCCTCGCCGAGGACGAAGCCGTCCCGCCCGGTGTCGAACGGCCGGGAGGCGCGCTCCGGGTCGTCGTTGCGGGTGGACAGGGTCCGCGACTGCACGAACCCGGCCACGGTGATCGGCACGATGCAGGACTCGGCGCCGCCCGCGAGGACGACGTCGACCTCCCCGTCGCGCAGCAGCTTGTAGGCCCAGGCCAGTGCCTCGGCGCCGGTGGCGCACGCCGAGGCGGGGGAGTGCACCCCGCCCTTGGCCTTGTACTCCAGGCTCACCAGCGCGGCCGGCCCGTTGGGCATGAGCATCGGCACGGTCAGCGGCGAGACCTTGCGCAGCCCGTGCTCCTCGAGCAGGTCGTCCTGCGCGAGCAGCGTCGGCGCGCCGCCGATGCCCGCGCCGATGACGACGGCGAGCCGCTCGGCCTCGACCGCGGCCCCGTCCTCGCCGGGGATCGCGCCGAGCCCGGCGTGCGCCCAGGCCTCCTTGGCGGCGACCATCGCGACCTGCTCGCACCGGTCCATCCGGCGGGCCTGCACGCGGGGCAGGACCTCGGTGGGCTCCACGGCGAGCTGGGCCGAGATGGACACCGGCAGGTCGAACCGCTCGGTCCAGTCGGCCCGGGTGGTTCCCACCCCGGACTTCCCGGCGAGCAGCGCCTCCCAGGTGGAGGCGGCGTCCCCGCCGAGCGGGGTGGTGGCCCCGAAACCGGTGACGACCACTCCGTCGGTCATGACGTCTCCTTCTCCCCGGCGGACAGCGCTACCGGTGCGTGCCCGCCGGTACGGATCACTGGTGCTTGGCGATGAAGTCGACGGCGTCGCCGACGGTCTTCAGCTCGGCGAGCTGGTCGTCCGGGATCTTGGCGCCGAACTTGTCCTCGGCCTGCACGGCGATCTCCACCATCGACAGCGAGTCGATGTCCAGGTCGTCCACGAAGGACTTCTCGGGGGTCACCTCGGCGGTGTCGATGCCGGCGACCTCCTCGACGATCTCGGCCAGCCCGGTGAGGATCTCGGCGTTGTCAGCCACGATGGTTCTCCTTGCGCGGTGGTTGGGTGCGGGTGCCAGGTCTCGGGTGCCCCGTCAGGGGCAGACGACGACCTGTCCGGCGTAGGACAGTCCTGCGCCGAAGCCTACGAGGAGCAGCACGTCGCCGGACCGTACCCGGCCGGCCGTGCGCATGTGGTCCAGCGCCATCGGGATGGACGCGGACGAGGTGTTGCCGGAGTGCACGATGTCGTCGGCGACGACCATGTCCTCCCGGGCGCCGTGGCGGCGCAGCTTCTTCGCGATCGCCTCGACGATGCGCAGGTTCGCCTGGTGCGGGATGAGCACGTCGATGTCGGCGGGGGTGAGCCCGGCCCGCTCGATCGCGTCCAGCGCGACGGGGGAGATCGCCGTCGTCGCCCACCGGAAGACCGCCTGGCCCTCCTGGTGCAGCTTGTTCGTCGTCTCGCCGAGGACCCGGATGGTCGACGCGTGGTCGCCCGCGCTGCCCCAGCTGACCGGGCCGACGCCCACCTCGTCCTCGCCGTCCGCCGGTCCTAGCAGGGCGGCGCCCGCGCCGTCGGCGAAGATGATGCAGGTCGAGCGGTCGTCCCAGTCGACCCAGTCCGAGAGCTTCTCGGCGCCGATGACCAGCACGTGCCGGGCCGAACCGGCGCGGATCATGTCCGAGGCGACGGCGGTGGCGTAGCTGAAGCCGGCGCAGGCGGCGTTGAGGTCGAACGCGGCGACGCCGGTGGCGCCCAGGCCGGTCGCCACCTGGGCGGCGGCGTTCGGGATCGGGTTGGGCATCGTGCAGGTCGCGACGATCACGGCGTCGAGCCCGGCCGGATCGACGCCGGCGTCGGTCAGCGCCGCCGCCCCGGCCGCCGTCGCCATGGACGTCAGCGAGGTGTCGGCGTCGGCGATCCGGCGCTCGGCGATCCCGACGCGGCTGCGGATCCACGCGTCGTCGGTCTCGACCCGCTTCTCCAGGTCGGCGTTGGTGACCACGTGCTCGGGCTGCCAGCTGCCGAGGCCCAGGAACCGGGCCCCGGCGACGGTCGGGGTCGCTCGCATGGGGCTCACTTCCCGTGCTCGGAGATCAGATCGACGGCGGCGTCGAGCTGCTCGGGGGTCTTGAGTGCCAGCGTCGGGGTGCCCTTGACCGCGCGCTTGACCAGCCCGGTCAGCGTCGCGCCCGGGGGCAGCTCGAGGGTCGCGCCGGTCCCGCGGTCGGCGAGGGTCTGCATGCAGGCGTCCCAGCGGACCGGCCGGGTGACCTGCGCGACGAGCCGACGCAGCGCCTCGGCGCCGGTGTCGACGGTCCCGCCGTCGGCGTTGGACAGCAGCGTGAGCGTCGGGTCCGACACCGGCACCGACGACGCGTGGCTCTCCAGCGCGGCACGCGCGGGCTCCATGTGCGCGGTGTGGAACGCCCCGGCGACCGGGAGCTCCTTGACCCGCGCCTTCTCCGGCGGCGACGCGACGAGCTCGGTGATCGCCTCCTTCGCCCCGGCGGCGACGATCTGGCCCGCCCCGTTGCGGTTGGCCGGGTCGAGCCCCAGCTCGGCGAGGCGGGCCAGCACGACCTCCTCCTCGCCGCCGAGCACGGCGGCCATCGAGGTCGGCGCGACGGCGCAGGCGGCGGCCATCTCACGGCCGCGGACCCCGGCGAGGGCGACGGCGGCGTCCTCGGTCAGCACGCCCGCGATCGCGCAGGCGGTGATCTCGCCGATCGAGTGCCCGGCGACGACGGTCCCGGACGGCAGCTCGACCCGCTCGCGCAGGCGCCGCGCGGCCAGCAGGCCCAGGGTGACGATCAACGGCTGGGTGACCGCGGTGTCGGTGATCTCCTCGGCGTCGGCGGTGGTGCCGAGACGCGCCAGGTCGAGCCCGACGGCGTCGGACCAGCCGGCCACGGCCTCCGCCGCGGCCGGGTCCTCCAGCCACGGAGCGAGCATGCCGGGGGTCTGGGCCCCCTGGCCGGGTGCGAGCAGGGCGATCACGGGGACATCACACACCTCTCGGGGGCGGCGCCGGGATACCGGTTACGACGAAGTCGGACCACCGAAGTTGTAGGAAACCTACGAACCGCAGGTGTGACCGGGGCCTCGTTACCGATCCGTAGGGGCCGGTGTTTGTAGGGTTCACGACAACGCCCCGCCCACCGGGACACGGACGCCGTCGACCTCCTGATCATGCTCCCCGGTCGGGTCCAGAGGAGTCAGCGGGGTGTGCGCGGCGACGGCCGGGCCGTCGGACGCGCGGGCGGTGCGGTCCGCGACGAGCGCGGCGCGCAGCACGAACGCCTCCCGCGGGTCGGTGGGGGAGCGCCCGACGAGCTCGCCGATGCGGCGCAGGCGGTAGCGCACCGTGTTGGGGTGCACGTAGAGCGCGCGGGCGCAGCCCTCCAGGCTCGCCCCGCCCTCCAGGTACGCGGCCAGGGTGCGCAGCAGCTCGCCACCGGTGTCGTGCAGCGGGGCGAGGACGTCCTCGGCGAGCCGGCGCCGCGCGGCCGGGTCGCCGTGCAGGGCGCGCTCGGGCAGCAGGTCGGCGGCGTCGACCGGGCGCGGGGCGTCGGGGTGACCGGGGGCGGCGGCCAGCCCGGCCAGTGCCTCGGCGACGGCGCCGCCCGCGGTGGCCAGGTCGGTGCTGGGCGGGCCGGAGACGACCGGCCCGGCCCCGAAGTGCGCCGCGACCTCGGCGAGCACCCGCGCGGTGACCGCGCTCGCCCCCGGGGCCGGCCCGGGCCCGATCGGCGCCGCACGCGCCGCGGTGGTCTCGGCGAGCCGGTCGGCGACCCGGCGCGCGGGCCGCCCGGTCAGGTGCAGCAGGACCACCAGCCGTCGCCCCTGGACGCCGACGAGCACGTCGTGGCCGAGCCGCGCGGCGACCCGGCGCAGCTCCACGATCAGCTGCGGGGACTCGGGGCCGGAGCCGGGGGCGGAGCCGACCAGGCAGTGCACCGGGGCGGCGGGATCCCAGCCGAGCGCGGCGGCCCGGGACACGAGCGCACCGTCGGTGTCGCCGCGCAGCACGGCGTCGACGACGAGCGCCTCCAGTCGGGCGTCCCAGGCGCCGCGGGACTCCGCGGCGCCGGCGTACACGGTGGCGGCGGCGAAGGCGATCTCCCGGCCGAAGCGCAGCACGGCCTCGGTGAGCTCGTGGCGCTCGGTGCCGTCGTCGGCGAGCGGGGGCAGGTGCTCCTCGAACACGTCCGCGGCGATACGCACCAGCTCGACGGTCTGGCGCAGGCTGATCCGCCGGGCCAGGTCGCGCGGCGCGATCCGGAACGCCTCGGCGGTGAGCGGGGTGGTGCGGTCGGGCTCGCGCAGCCATGACACGAAGTTCGCGACGCCGGTCTGGGTCACCAGGGCCACGCCCGCGCGCTGGTCGGCGGGCAGCCCCGCGAACCACGGGCAGCGCCGCTCCATCTCCGCCAGGCAGGCCGCGGCCAGCCGGGACGAGGCGAGCTCGAGGCGGCGCAACGTCGCGTCCGCGACCGGGTGGCGGTGCACGTCGGGCAGCATGACACGACGATGGACGCACCCACAGGACACGTCACGCTGTACCGCGCCGGCTCGCGGGCGCGCACGGAGACCGGCTGGCTCGACTCGCGGCACAGCTTCTCCGCCGGGGCGCACTACGACCCGGCCAACACCCACTTCGGGCTGCTGCTGCTGCACAACGAGGACCGGCTCGTCCCGGGGCGCGGCTACGACGAGCACCCGCACCGCGACACCGAGATCCTCACCTGGATCCTCGACGGCGAGCTGGAACACCACGACAGCACCACCGGGCGGACCGCACGGGTCGGGCCGGGCGGGGTGCAGTACCTGGGAGCGGGATCGGGGGTGCGGCACTCCGAGCACGCGACGCCGGACGGGGGCGTGCGGTTCGTGCAGATGTGGGTGGTGCCCGAGGAACCGGGCGGCGACCCGCGCCACCTCGTGCGTGCGGCGCACGCGGGGGAGCGCGGGGACACGGTCGTCCTGGCCTCGGGCCTGGAACGGCACCGCGAGTCGACCCTGCTGCCGCTGCGTCAGCGCGCGGCGGCCCTGTCGGTGGCACGGCTCGCGCCGGGCGCGGCGACGGAGCTGCCGACCGCCCCGTTCGTGCACGCGTTCGTGGCACGTGGGGACGCGACGCTGGAGGACGTGCCCGGTGACGAGCTCGGTACGGGCGACGCGGCCAGGGTCGTCGACGACGGCGGCCGGCGGATCACCGCCGGACCGGACGGGGCCGAGATCCTGGTGTGGGAGATGCACGCGGCGCTGGGGTGGTGACACCCGGGCACCGCGGAACCGGCCGGGGCGCGTGGGGCCTCGGCCGTGACGGACTGCTGCCGGTCACCACGACGGACGGGTGACCGGACGGCTCAGAGCGGCGTGACCCCGCTGGCCTGCGGCCCCTTCTGCCCCTGCTCGATGTCGAACGACACACGCTGCCCCTCGTCGAGGCTCTTGTAGCCGTTCGTCTGGATTGCCGAGTAGTGCACGAACACGTCCGCACCACCACCGTCGGGGGCGAGGAAGCCGTAGCCCTTCTCGCTGTTGAACCACTTGACGGTGCCTTCTGCCATTCCTGCTCCCTGGAGATCATCGGCCCGGAGCACCTCGCCCCGGGACCGCAGGCCAGCGACGCACACGGTCGACGCCCTGGTCAGGACGGCGAGTCGCGAGGACGAGTGATCACCGCCACCGCCGTCGCGCGGAGCCTATCGTGATCTGCGCCGCCCTGGGAGGGGCGAAAAATCGGCGACGGCCCGCCACCCCGTGCGGGGCGGCGGGCCGTCGTGTGCCGGTGGGGTCAGGCGGCCCCGCCGTCGCCGATCTGCGGGCCGGCGGCCTGCGGGTCGTCGATCTTGTAACCGGCCGCGGCCTCGGCCGCGGTCTCGGTCTTCACCAGGCCCTGCTTGGCCAGCACCGAGAGCGCGCCGACGACGATCGACTCGGCGTCGACCGCGAAGTGGCGGCGCACGGCCGGACGGGTGTCGGACAGGCCGAACCCGTCGGTGCCCAGCGACAGGAACGGCGCCGGGGACCACTGGCGGATCTGGTCGGGGACCGCACGCATCCAGTCCGAGACCGCCACGACCGGGGCGTCGCCGTGCTCGCCGTCGCCCAGCTTCTGGGTCACGTACGGCACGACCGGCTCGTCACCGGGCTTGAGCAGGTTGGCGTGCTCGGCCTCGACGCCGTCGCGGCGCAGCTCGCCCCAGGACGTCACCGACCAGACCTCGGCGCGGACGTCCCACTCGTCGGCCAGCATCTTCTGCGCGGTCAGCGCCCACGGCAGCGAGACACCGGAGGCGAGCAGCCGCACCACGGGGCCGTTGCCCTCGGGTGCCGCGGCGAAGCGGTGCATCCCGCGCAGGATGCCCTCGCGGTCCACGTCCTCCGGCTCGGCAGGCTGGCGGTAGGGCTCGTTGTAGACCGTCAGGTAGTAGATGACGTTCTCGGGCTTCTCGCCGACCATCCGGCGCAGCCCGTCCTGGACGATGTGCGCGACCTCGAAGGAGAACGCCGGGTCGTAGGCGACGACGGCCGGGTTGGTCGCCGCGAGCAGCAGCGAGTGACCGTCGTTGTGCTGGAGACCCTCACCGGTCAGCGTGGTGCGACCGGCGGTGGCGCCGACGAGGAAGCCGCGGGCCATCTGGTCCGAGGCGGCCCAGATCGAGTCGCCGGTCCGCTGGAACCCGAACATCGAGTAGAAGATGTAGATCGGGATCATCGGCTCGTCGTGCGTGGCGTAGGAGGTGCCCGCCGCGGTGAACGACCCGACCGATCCGGCCTCGTTGATGCCCTCGTGCAGGATCTGGCCCTGCTCGGACTCCTTGTAGGCGAGCATCAGGTCGGCGTCGACCGAGGTGTAGTTCTGGCCGTTCGGGTTGTAGATCTTCTGGCTCGGGAACATCGAGTCCATACCGAAGGTACGGGCCTCGTCCGGGATGATCGGCACGAAGCGCGCGCCGATCTCCTTGTCCTTGATGAGCTCGCGCAGCAGCCGGACGAACGCCATCGTCGTGGCGACCTCCTGCTTGCCGGAGCCCTTCTTGACGAAGTCGTAGACCTTGTCGCCGGGGAGCACCAGCGGCTTGCTGACGGTCCGGCGCGACGGCAGCGGCCCGCCCAGCTGGCGACGGCGCTCCCGCAGGTACTGGATCGCCTCGTCCTTCTCGCCGGGGTGGTAGTACGGCGGCAGGTACGGGTCGGCCTCGAGCTGCTTGTCCGAGATCGGGATGCGCTGCTCGTCGCGGAACTGCTTGAGGTCGTCGAGCGTGAGCTTCTTCATCTGGTGGGTGGCGTTGCGGCCCGCGAAGTGCGTGCCCAGGCCGTAGCCCTTGATGGTCTTGGCCAGGATGACGGTCGGCTGGCCGTGGTGCGCGGTCGCCGCGGCGTAGGCCGCGTGCACCTTGCGGTAGTCGTGCCCACCGCGCTTGAGCTTCCAGATCTCGGCGTCGCTCATCGGGTCGACGAGCGCCTTGGTCCGCGGGTCCCGGCCGAAGAAGTGGTCGCGGACGTAGGCGCCGTCGTTGGCCTTGTAGGTCTGGAAGTCGCCGTCCGGCGTGGTGTTCATCAGGTTGATCAGCGCGCCGTCGCGGTCGCCGTGCAGCAGCGAGTCCCACTCGCGGCCCCAGATGACCTTGATGACGTTCCAGCCGGCGCCCCGGAAGAACGCCTCCAGCTCCTGGATGATCTTGCCGTTGCCGCGGACCGGGCCGTCGAGGCGCTGCAGGTTGCAGTTGACGACGAAGTTCAAGTTGTCCAGGCCCTCGTTGGCCGCGACGTGGATCAGGCCACGCGACTCGGGCTCGTCCATCTCACCGTCGCCGAGGAAGGCCCACACCTGCTGCTGGGAGGTGTCCTTGAAGCCGCGGTCGCCCAGGTAGCGGTTGAACCGCGCCTGCATGATCGCGTTCATCGGGCCGATGCCCATCGAGACCGTGGGGAACTCCCAGAAGTCCGGCATCAGGCGCGGGTGCGGGTACGACGGCAGGCCGCCGCCCGGGCCGGCGTGGCTGAGCTCCTGGCGGAAGCCGTCGAGGCGGTCCTCGGACAGGCGGCCCTCAAGGAAGGCGCGGGCGTAGATGCCGGGGGAGGCGTGGCCCTGGATGTAGATCTGGTCGCCGCCGCCGGGGTGCTCCTTGCCACGGAAGAAGTGGTTGAAGCCGACCTCGTACAGGGTCGCCGACGAGGCGTAGGACGAGATGTGCCCGCCGACGCCGATGCCCGGCCGCTGCGCGCGGTGCACGGTCATCGCGGCGTTCCAGCGCACCCAGCGCCGGTAGGTGCGCTCGACGTCCTCGTCGCCGGGGAACCACGGCTCACGGTCGGTCGGGATGGTGTTCACGTAGTCCGTCGCGGTCAGCGACGGGACGCCCACGTGCTTCTCACGGGCGCGCTGCAGCATCGTCAGCATGAGGTAGCGGGCGCGCTGCTGCCCGGCGTTGTCCAGGACCGCGTCCAGGGAGTCCAGCCACTCGGCCGTCTCCTCGGGGTCGATGTCCGGCAGGTGGGCGGCCAGCCCGTCCCGGATGACGTTGACGCGGCGCTTGTCGTCGCCGGGCGTGCTGCTCTGCGCGGTCAAGGGTTCTCCCTGCCTGATTCCGTCGGTGGCCGGGATCGCCCGGCCCTGTCTTTCCGCCGCCGGCTGTGGGGCGACGTCGCCGGCCGGACTCGACGGTCGTGGCCGTGGCTCGGTCCATCGTGCCTGTTCCGGCGCGGTCCCGAAACTCGTCGTTCACGAAGTCGGGCTCTGGCCGCGAGGATAGGTACTACTCGTACGTAACTGAACGGAGGGCGGGGTGACCTGCGCGTCACCGGGCCGCGAACCGCGAGCCGGTTGCATCCGGTCGGGCCCCCGTGATCGGATGCCCCATCCGATTTCGCGCGAAGGGTGGCGCCCGCACGCGGAACCGAAGACGATGGACTGCGTGAGCAGCGTGAAAGGGGAACGAGTGGTGACCGCGGCAGATGCCGGTGCGTCCGACATCGCGGCAAAGCTCGGCATCGAGCCGGGCATGATCGTCCAGGAACTCGGGTACGACACCGACATCGACGACCAGGTCAGAGAGGCCGTCGAGGACACGACCGGTGAGGAGCTCCTCGACGAGGACGCCCAGGAGGTCATCGACGTCGTCCTCCTGTGGTTCCGCGACGGGGACGGCGACCTGATCGACACCCTGGTCGACGCCCGAACGCCCCTCTCGGACGAGGGCTTCGTGTGGGTCCTGACACCCAAGACCGGCCGTGACGGCCACATCCAGCCCTCCGAGATCGCCGAGGCGGCCCCGACCGCCGGGCTGTCGCAGACGTCCAACGCGACGCTCGGGGACGACTGGGTGGGGTCGAAGCTCGTGCCGCCGAAGCAGGGGAAGGGCAAGCGCTGAGCCCAGTCGTCGAGGGCGCGACCGCCCCGGACTTCGAGCTCCCCGACCAGAACCGACAGCCGGTCTCGCTGGCGTCGGTACTCGGGTCGGGGCGCTCGGCGCTGTTGGTCTTCTACCCGTTCGCGTTCTCCGGGATCTGTGGCGGGGAGCTGGCTGCTGTGCAGTCCGCGCTCGGGGACTTCCAGAATTCCTCAGTGCAGGTGCTGTCGATCTCGTGCGATCCCACGTTCGCGCTGGGAGCGTGGGCCTCGTCCGCGGGGTTCGGGTTCCCGCTGCTGTCGGACTTCTGGCCGCACGGGGCCGTGGCGTCGTCCTACGGGGTGTTCCACGCCCCGAAGGGCATGGCGTTGCGGGGGACGTTCCTGGTCCGCCCGGACGGCACCGTCTCGTTCGCGGAGGTGAACGGGCCGGGGGAGCCGCGGGACCAGGACGGGTGGCGTCGGGCCCTCGGGGCCGTGTGAAGATGTCCGTCCCGGGCGCGTAGCTCAGCGGGAGAGCACTCGGTTTACACCCGAGCGGTCGCAGGTTCGAACCCTGCCGCGCCCACGCATCTGACCAGGGGTTCCATCCCCAGCAAGATCACTCACCAGCCCGCGTGACACGTTTCGTGACACGAAGGGCTCGTATCCTCGCGTCATGACACGGGCGAAGGCCGGTCGCCGGAGGCAGCGCGGGACGATCGACAAGCTGCCGAGCGGCGCCCTGCGCGTCCGCGTGTACGGCGGCCAGGACCCGGTTTCGGGGAAGCGGAACACCCTCGTCGAGGTGATCGAGCCCGGCCTGCGCCAGGAGGCCCGCGCCGAGGCCGCGTGGACGCGGCTCCTCGATGCTGTCGACGAGCAGCGCAGCCCCCGCACGAGCGCGACGCTGGACCAGCTGCTCGACCGCTACCTGGAGACCCTCGACGTCGACGCGACCACCCTCCGCGCCTACACCCGGTGTCTGTCCACCACGGCCGCAACGGCTACCGCTACCCGCCCGGCGCTCCCGATGTGCTGGCCGGGCATCTGGGCCGCCTGCCGGCCTGCTCGGACGAGATGGGCCGCGCCGGTCGGCGGAGTCCGGAGATCGTCGGAGGGCACACGCTCGACGCGACGTCGGCCGACTTCGAGGACGTCCACACCCGCGTGGGTTCGAGGCTGCTGAAGGGCCACTCCGCGTCGGCCCGCACAGAGGTCACGGCGTGGTGACATGTCCGACCCCGGTGGCCGGTCCGCCGGACACCTCACTGCGAGGCGTCCCCGACACCGACACCGACACCGCTGTCGCGCCGGGTCGGTGCGGTGCGGTGCGGTGCGAACCCGTCGGTGAGGAGCGCGAGACCCGCTTCGAAGGCGAGCTCGTGGTCGATCCGGGGGATCTCGGAGCCCGCGGCCTGCCCGGGAGAGGTGGTCTCGGCCTGCTCCTCCAGCACGGAGCCGACCGTGAACCGGCTCGCGGCGAGCATCGCCAGTTGCGCGTGCCGCTCTCCGAAGCCGGCGCCGATGAGGAACGCCATCTTGTGGCGGACGCGTTCCCGATCGGAGGGCCCCGGCCGAACACCCGCGTGCAGACGTGCACCATCGCGCCGCATCAGGAGTGTGCGACGGAAGCTGCGGTTGTTGTCGAGGAACCAGACGTACCAGTCGTCGGTGGGCGCTGGCAGAGGCGCGGCCGCGTGGGGCGCCATCGCAACCTCGGCCATCGCGCTGAGGAGATCCTCCTTCTTGCGGAAGTGGTAGTAGAGCGAGGGCTGCTCCACCCCGAGCCGTCGTGCGAGGCCGCGGGTACTGATCTTGTCCAGCCCCACCTCGTCGAGCAGGTCGAGTGCCTCGCGGATCACGGAATCCCGGTTCAGCTTCGCCACCCTTGACAGTCTATCGGCGATAGTCGGAGACTGGAACGGAATCTATCAGCGATAGATGCCGGGTGATGGGATCGCCATGAGTACGAGCTGTGAGACACCGCCGCTGCGGGTCCTGATCTGCGGTGGCGGAATCGCGGGGCAGGCGCTGGCGTACTGGCTGGGGCAGGGCAGACACCGGGTGACGGTCGTGGAACGTTTCCCCGCGCTCCGCGCCACCGGGGCCCAGGTCGATCTGCGTGGGCAGGGGATCGACGCGATCAGGAGTATGGGGGTGCTCGACGTGGTCCGCGAGGAGCTCGTCGACGAGCCGGGGGTCGCGTTCGTGAACTCCCGCGGCGAGCCGCGGGCGACGATCATGGCGAACACCTCGGGGCGGGGTCGGCAGACGCTGACCTCGGAGTACGAGATCATGCGTGGCGACCTGGTCCGGATTCTCCACGACCTGGCGAAGGACGACGCGGAGTATGTGTTCGGGACCGGCCTGGACCGGGTCGAGCAGGACGACGAGAAGGTCACCGCCCACTTCTCGGATGGTACGACCGGCGAGTACGACGTCCTCATCGGTGCGGACGGTCAGGGTTCCCGCGTCCGTCGGGCGGCCCTTCCCGCCGGCGCGGCCGAGCCGTACTGGCAGGTCGGGATCCACATGGCGTACTGGTTCATCCCGCGTACGGGGTCGGACAGCAACATCCGCGACACCTACATGGTTCCGGGTGGTCGCCAGATCATGCGGCGAAGCCACAATCCCGAACAGACCCAGGTCTACTTCGTGCTCCGTGAGAAGTCTGCGGAGGCATCGGCGATACATCGCAGCCCGATCGAGGACCAGAAGCGGTTCTGGGCCAACCGGTTCCGCGATGCCGGCTGGCAGGTCGACCGCTTCATCGACGGCATGCGAGACGCACCGTTCTTCTACTCCCAGGAAGTTGTCCAGGTGCGTACCGACACCTGGTCGAACGGCCGCGTCGTCCTCGCCGGGGACGCCGCGCACTGCGCGTCGCCCTACAGCGGCATGGGAGTGTCGGCCGGTCTCGTCGGCGCCTACGTGCTCGCCGGGGAACTCAACCGACACCCGGACGATCTGACCACGGCGTTCGCGAACTACGACGCCACCCTGCGCCCGTTCATCGACGAGGTCCAGGCGAGCGTCAAGCCTGCCCTGCTCAAGCTCGGCATGCCGAAGAGCCGTGCAGCGATCACCGCCTTCCAGGCGGCGACCGCCGTGGCGACCACGCTGCGCATCCCCGAGCTTGTCGCCCGCTTCTCGAGTGAGGACCGTGGCGGGGACTGGCGACTGCCGCCGAGCCCGGTGGCGGGCCGGGAACTCTGAACTGGGCCGGCGGTACATCCCAGTCGGATGCGAGAGGCGATGAACTCGACCCCGAACGCGCGGCGCGCTCGGCTCGGCCCTCTGATCGCGCTGATCGTCACCGGCGGTTTCCCAGCCGGCTGGATTCCTCGCTGGTCGACGTCGGATTCTTCACGATCGCGGACGGCCTCGGCGGGTCACTCGCGGGCGCTCAGTGGGTGACGAGCGGGTATGTCCTGGCGTCGGCGGCGGCGCTGCCTGGCTGCGCCTGGTTGCAGCAGCGCATCGGACCGTCGCGGCTGCGGATGATCGCGAGCGGTCGCTGATCCGGACTCCTGACGTCGGCCGGGCGATGGGTCTGATCGGCAACACGCCCGACGCCTTCGGGTGGACCTGGCATCTGCCGACAGACCCTGACCGCCTCACCCATGAGCAGCTGAGCGGCGTCGCCTCCGACGTCGTCGGCCACCGCATCAGGCACTCGACGGTCCCTGGGCTCGTGTTCAGGACCGGGGGTCTGGTCGACCGGTCGGTCGAGGAGGCGTCCGAACTGCTTCCGCGCTACCGGGGATCGCCGCGATTCTCGGGTGATCGTCTCGCCCCGCGTGACGCGACTCGTGACACAGAACGCCGCCACCGCCGGTGTCGACGGGGGTGGGTGGAGGTGGATTCGAAGGATCGTTGCAGGTGAGCTCTGCCGCGCGCACCCACCGGACACCTGTAAGGCGGAGTCACATCGACCACAGAACTCACGTCCGCCCGACCCTGGCGCGTGCAGGGGAGACGCCTGAGCCCCCGCGACCGCCCGGTCGCGGAGCGCCGCGACGGCGGCAGGAGGAGCTCGACGGCCCGATCCTCGCGCTCGGGCCGGAGAGGGGGCAGACCGGCTACGTCGCCCCGCGGAGCTGGGACGACGGGTGAGCACCGGTGCTGTCGGGAGCGGGCCAGGTGAAGCGGCTGTCGCCAGCGTAGTCCTCGCACCGGGCCCGGAGCGCGGTCGTGACCTGGCCGGGCGCATCGTCGCCGACGAGCAGCCGGAACGGTCCGTCGGGTGCGGCGACGTGCCGGCGGAGCGCCTCGACCGCGACGTCAACAGGCGCTCCGAGCGGCCCCTCCGTGTGCCACGGGACCTCGGCCGTCCCGAACAGTTCGCGACGCAGGTCGTCGTAGACGGCGGAGGGGGTCGCGAAGTGCATCCCCGGGCCCGCCCAGCCCGTGTCGAACCCGCCGAGCTGGGCCACGGTGACGCGGATGCCGAAGCGTGACACCTCGCCGGCGAGCGCCTGCGAGAAGCCCTCCAGCCCCCACTTGCCCGCGTTGTAGAGACCCAGGGTCGGCATGGCACCGACCGCGCCGGTCGTCGAGATCTGGACGATGTGTCCCGCTCCGCGGGCGCGGAGATGGGGCAGCACCGCCTGGGCGACCCACAGCGGTCCCAGCAGGTTCGTGTCCACGATGTCGCGCGCCTCGGCCTCGCCGACCTCCTCGACTGCTCCGACGAGGCCGTAGCCGGCGTTGTTGACGACGACGTCGAGATGTCCGAACCGCGCGACACCGGCCGAGACCGCCGCCCGGACCGCGTCCCGGTCGCGGACGTCCGCCGTCGCCACGTGCAACGCCGACGGGAACTCCGCACGCAGGTCGGCGAGCGCATCGGCCCGCCGGACGGTCGCCACCACCCGCTCGCCGGCGGCGAGCGCGGCCTGCGTCAGGGCCCGGCCCAGCCCGCGGCCGGCGCCCGTCACGAACCAGACGGGTCGTCCGGTCACGGGGCTCTCCTCGTCGCGACGCACACTCATGATACCTACGATACGGAACGTTCCGTTTCGATCGCTATCCTGATCGCGTGGACGACGACAGCCGTGACCGCCCGCGGGTGCCGACCAGCCGCTCCGAACGGGCGCGCACGGCCGCGCTCGAGGCGGCCCTGGCACTGGCGGCGGAGCTGCCGTACCCGCAGGTGACGATGGAGGCGATCGCGGCACGTGCCGGCGTCGGCAAGGCCACGCTCTACCGGCGGTGGCCCCACCGGGGGCCCCTGCTGGTCGACGCCGTGGCCCACCGGAACGCGCGCGCGGCCGTCGGTGACGGGGGGATCCCGGACACCGGTGACCTGCAGGCCGACCTCACCGCGGTGCTGCGCTCGGTCGTCGACGAGCTCGCGGTGCCCGCATGGGACGCGCTGCTGCGGGCGCTGTGCGTCGAGGCGCTCGTCGACACCGCGGTCGGTGCGCAGGTGCTGGAGGAGGTCTTCGCCCCGCAGATCGCCCTGTTCGCCCGGCGGTTCGCGACGGCGAGGGCCACCGGCCACATCGACGGTTCCGTGGGCGACGTCGAGGCGTTCGAGCTGTTCGTCGCGCCGGTCTTCCACCGGTGGCAGCTGCGGACCGGGGCGCTCGACCACGCCTACGCCGACGCCGTCGTCCGGCGCGCGTGCCGCGCTCTCGCGCCCCTGGTTACGACGAGAAGCGGGGGTGCAGCGTCGGCGCCGTCCGGTCGTACTCCGCGAGCCACTCCCGGCCCGCCGGGGTGAGCCGCACCCGTCGCAGGTCGCCGTCCGGCCCGCCGGCGGGCTCGACGTGGCCGAGCTCCCGGACGGTCGCGGCGAACTGCAGCGCGATCGACTCCTGCACCTCGGAGACCTCACCCGTCCCGAAGACGACGGCGGCCGGAGCGGCGTCGTCGCCGCTCGCCTCCACCCGGCGCAGGAACTCGGCGAGCCGGGAGTCGGACTTGGCGCTCATGGGCCGACGGTAGCCGCCGGCACCTCACCGCGCGACGACGACGATCCCGTCCTCGTCGGAGTAGAGGGTCTCACCCGGGGCGAAGTCGACCCCGCCGAACGTCACGGTGCCGTCGACCTCCCCGGCCCCGGTCTTACTGCTCTTACGGGGGTTCGTGCCCAGCGCCTTGAGGCCGAGGGGGAGCGCGGCGAGTGCCACGCTGTCGCGGACGACCCCGTTCACGACGATCCCGGCCCAGCCGTTCGCCACGGCCAGGCCCGCGATGACGTCGCCGATGAGCGCGCAGTGGGTCGAGCCGCCGCCGTCGACGACCAGGACGGCGCCGTCACCGGGGCCGTCGAGCGTGGCGCGGAGCAGGGCGTTGTCGTTCTCGCACCGCACGGTCCGCACGGGGCCGGCGAAGCGGGAGTGTGCGCCGAAGGAGCGGAACTGGACGTCGCAGGATCGGACGGTGTCGCCGAGGTCGTCGGCGAGGTCGTCGGTGGTACGGCGGCCCAGGAGGAACTGCGGGTCGATCGACATGGTGCCCACTCTCGTCCGGACCGGGCCCGGTGTCAGCGGGCGGGTTCCGGCGCGTCCGAACGGGGCGACGGCAGGGCCGAACGGGATCCCCGCTCTGTGACCGTGACCGCGCTCCGTAACTGGCGCGCGTCCGAATCGTTGAATCGGCACGGCTACCAAAGGGGGGCGTCGTGTCAGGACCGAGATGGGACCCGGACTCGGGTCGCTGGGTGCTCGGGGACGAGTCGTCCCCGGTGACCCGACGTGGACCTCGCCGATCGGTCGAGGTGATGGACCGGTCGGCCGACATCGTCGAGGCGCCGGCCCGGGATCTCTCGCCCGAGGACCTCGTCGCCGGGATCGTCTTCCCGTCCGCCCGGGAGCCCGAGCCCCGGCCCTCCGCGCCCCGTGGCCGTCCCCGGTCGATCACGGAGCGTGACGATCTGGCCGGGCCAGGAGCGGGCCGGATCGACCACGGCTCCCGGCGCGGGCGTCGCCGCGCTCCGGAGACTCCCGGACCGGACGAGCCCTCGGCCGATCCGTACCCCGAGGGACCGTTTGCCGGGGAGCTGCGCCCGAGCGCGACGACTCCGCCCCGGCCGAACCCGGTGCGCCGGCCGCCGACGCTCGTGTCGCCGCCCGGGCACGACCTCGGTGGGCGTCCCCGGCCCGGCGGACGGCGCCGGGCCGAGGACCGCGACGCCGGGCCGTACGGCGTGGACGGGTTCGCGGTCGCCGGTCCCGGCGACACCCCCGCCCCGTGGGACGGCCCGGAGCCCGGGCCGGGCCCCGACCTCCGCGACGGCCGGGCCCGGCCGGTGGACCCGCACGACCTCGGGTACGACCCGCGTGACCTCGACCTCGATCCCGACGAGGACGGAGCGGAGCCCGACCCGGCCCCCGGTCCCGACGACGTCGTCGAGGACCCGCCGCGTCGTGGACGCCGCCGCGCCGTGCAGGAGGACGCCCGTCGACGCCGATGGCCGTGGGTCGTCGGCGTCGTCGCGGCGGCTGCCGCGGCCGTGCCGATCGGGCTCGCCGTGTTCGGTGGCACCGAGGACGAGACCCCGGCCGCGTGGCGCGAGGGTCAGGTCGCGTTCGGCGCGTCGACGGGCGGCGGCCAGCCCGGCGTCGTCCCGGCCACCGAGGTCGCCGCTGCACCCACGACGTCCGCGGCGGCCCAGATCACCTACGAGGTCACCGGGTCCGGCTCGGGGGTCACGATCACGTTCGGCCGGGGCACCTCGGTCGCCCAGGTCTCCGGCGCGGACCTGCCGTGGGAGCGCACGGCCCCGGCCGCCGGTGAGCCCACCGACTACTCGGTCACCGCCGCGGGCGGGTCCGGTGAGCTCTCCTGCCGGATCCTCGTCGACGGCGCCGTGATCTCCGAGGAGTCGGCCGACGGCGACTACTCCGCGGTGTCCTGCAACGGACGCCGCTGACGGCGGCCGGTCACCGGGGCCGCTCGTCCCGGAGCAGGGACGACAGCCGCTTCTTCGTCCTGTTCCGCTGCACGATCCATGCGACGTCGGGGTCGGACGTGTCGAGATCCCGGAACACCGCGAGCCCGGGGCCGGGATCCGCGGCGACGGCGACGCTCCAGCAGTAGCCCAGCGCCTGCCGCAGCGTCCGCACCCCGGGGCGCCTCCGGTGCTCGTCCGGCAGCGCGGCCAGCCACTGCGTGGCCCGGCGGCACACCGCGACCGCGGCCGCCGCGGCGTCCGGGCTCCGCAGCAGCCGTGGCTCGCAGATCGCGGCCACCGCGGCGCGGCGCACCAGCGGGTCCGCGTCCGCCGACCACCGCGACACGACGGCCAGGAGGGCCCCGGGATCGGTGTCGCCCAGCAACTGCAGGCCGAGCGCGACGCCCTCCCGTACCCGCCAGCGGTCGTCGGCGGCCAGTGCGCGGGCGTCGGCCTCGCACCCGGGGTCGGCCGCCCGCCGCCCGAGCGCCGCGGCCGCGCAGGTCGCCGGGTACTCGCCGCCGTCGGCCAGCAGCTCCCCGATCGTCGCCGCGTCCGCCCGGCCGGCGGCCGCCGCGACCAGGGTGAGGTTCGCCCGCGGGCCGGGCAGGCCGGAGTGCGCGGTGAGATACGCGGGCCACCGACCGGGGCCCAGCTCCCGCAGGGCCGCGTCCCAGGGGGTTCGGGAGGTGCTCAGTGCGGCGTCTCCCGGAACCGCTTCCGCGACGCCTCCAGCTCCGCCTCGGCCGCCGCCCGGTTCGCCCAGTCGGCGCCCTCGACGCTCTTGCCCGGCTCCAGGTCCTTGTAGATCTCGAAGAAGTGCTGGATCTCCCGGCGGTGGAACTCGGGCAGGTGGTGGATGTCGCGCAGGTTCTCCAGGCGGGGGTCGTGGGCCGGGACGCAGAGCAGCTTGTCGTCGCCGCCCGCCTCGTCGGTCATCCGGAACATGCCGATGGTGCGCACGAGCACGAGGACGCCGGGGAACAGCGGCTCCCCGGTGGTGACGAGCAGGGCGTCGAGCGGGTCGCCGTCCTCCCCGAGGGTGTCCTCGACGAAGCCGTAGTCGCCCGGGTACTGGGTGGCGGTGAACAGCGTCCGGTCGAGCCGGATGCGCCCGGTCTCGTGGTCCACCTCGTACTTGTTGCGGCTGCCCTTCGGCACCTCGACCAGCATGTCGAACTCCACGGGCTCCTCCGATGCGTTGGGCGTCAGGTGAAGGAGATACACGCTCGCCCGGCGGGGCGCACCCCTGCGGAGGAACGGGGACCCGGTCGGGCGGGCAGTATCGGAAGGGATCCGGTCGGCGACGACCGGGGACGAGGAGACCCGTGATGAGCAACCCGGACCGCCCCGGCGGCACCTACGCGCTCGCCGGACGCCCGGTCGCCCGCGTCGGCTACGGCGCGAGCGCGCTGGCCCGCCTGCGCGACGACCGCCCGGCCGCGGTCGCGCTCCTGCGCCGGGCCGTCGAGCTGGGGGTCGACCACGTCGACACCGCCCAGTTCTACGGCGACGGCCTGGTCAACGACCTGCTGCGGGAGGCGCTGCAGCCCGGGGACGGCGTCGTCGTCGCGACCAAGGTCGGAGCCGACCCCGACCCGGGCGGTCCGTTCCCGATGCGGCTCGCACAGCGGCCCGAGCAGCTGCGGGCGAGCGTCGAGGACAACCTGCGCAGTCTGGGCACGGACCACGTCCCGCTGGTCAACCTGCGACGGCTGGAGGGGACCTCGCGGATCCGTGCCGAGGGCGACCAGCTCGTCGACCTGGACGACCAGCTCGCCGTCCTGACCGCTCTGCGCGACGCGGGCACGATCGGCGCGATCGGGCTGAGCAGCGTCGAACCCGACACCGTGCGCCGCGCGCTCCCGGCGGGGATCGCCTGCGTGCAGAACGAGTACAGCCTCGTCGAGCGCGACGACGACGGGCTGCTCGACTTGTGCGCGGCGGAGGGCGTCGCGTGGGTGCCGTTCCACCCGCTGGGCGGGGTGCTGGCGGGCGCGCGCAGGGTCGCCGACGAGCCCGCGGTGCGCGAGGTCGCCGCGGCGGCGGGGGTGACGGCGTCGCAGGTCGGGTTGGCCTGGCTGCTCCACCGCAGCCCGGCGGTGCTGCTCATCCCGGGCACGGCGTCCCTCGCCCATCTCGAGGCGAACGTCGCCGTCGGGTCCCTGCGGCTCGACCCGGGAGCGCTCAGGGCCCTGGACGGTCACTGACCCGGTCGGACCACCCG
Organism: Pseudonocardia sp. ICBG162; assembly: GCF_020496225.1. Lineage (NCBI taxonomy): Bacteria > Bacillati > Actinomycetota > Actinomycetes > Pseudonocardiales > Pseudonocardiaceae > Pseudonocardia > Pseudonocardia sp. ICBG162. Next base: position 630,214 of record NZ_JAHLJD010000017.1, on the reverse strand, counting down.
GCCCAGCCGGAGAAGTCCAGGATCCCGGCACCGGTGAGCCGGTCGGCGAACGCGAACAGCGCGGGCGTCGCGGACGGGTGCACGTCGAGCGCCTCGCGCAGCTGCGCGCCGACGCACGGCAGGTCGGTGAACATCGTCAGCCCCCACACCGTGCAGACCTCACCGTCGGGTGAGCGGCCCGAGCGCCCGCACCCCGGCGAGCAGGTCGGCGAGACGCGCGTGGTGCTCCGGGTCGGTCGCGGCGGCGGCCACCGCGCCCCCGGCGGCCCAGGCCAGGCCCTCGACGCGGTCGTCGGCCCGGTCCTCGACCCACGCCGCCCGCAGCGGCGCGGCGAACCGGGCGACGCCGTCGGCGAGGGGGACCCGGCCGGTGACGTGGTCGTCGACGAGGGCGCGGTAGGCGGTCTCGGCGTCGTCGAAGTCCACGCGGGCGAGGCTAGTTCCTGCGCTCCGCCTCCTCCCTGCGGTGGAGACGTGAATCGTCCTCCGGACCGATTCGCCGGACCGCGACGACGGGCAGGCTCGGTCTCGTCCCCGAGCCACCTGCGAAAGGCCCCACGATGACGACCGAGAGCCCGGCCATGGTCCGGCTGCGCGACGCCGTCGGCCGCACCGTCGCGGCCGGCACCGCCCGTGCCACCCTGCTGATGGACATGTCCGGGACCCGCGCCGTGGGCGAGGCGCTCCCGCGGCGACGGCGCCCGCTCCCGGCCCTGGCGCGGGCCATCCTGCGCCGGGTGCCGCGGCAGGTCGTGACCAGCGGAGTCCTCGACCTGACCCGGCGCCGCGCCATGGTGGGCCACGACCACATCGCGTTCGTGCAGATCGAGGACCGGGTCTGGAGTGGCCGGCCGGGCCGCAGGCTCGACCGGCTGGGCCTCACCGATCCCGGCCGGATCGTCACCCCGCTGGCGGCGTTCGACCGGCTCGCCGACGTCACCGAGGCCCACGACCACGGCGTCGTCGCCGACCGCGGCGAGCGGTGGCGACGGCTGACCGTCACCACCGGCGACGGCGAGCCGGGCGAGGTGTGGCTCGACGGCGCCCACGTGCGCCGGATCCGGCTGCCGGAGCAGCGCCAGGACTCGACGACGGTGACGCTCGACGCGTTCGGCACCGACGTCGACGACCGCGACTGGACCCGGCTGCCCGGCTGAGGGCCCGGGTCAGCCGGCGGCCGCGGTCATCCGCTCGTTGTCCCGGCGCACCGTGCGGGCGGCGAGGAACAGCCCTGCCGACGCGATCGCCATCGACAGCGGCACAATCACGGCGAGGGCCTGCCGCAGCCCGTTCGCCGCGGCGTCGGCCGTGCTCGCGCCCGCGGCGAGGGCGTCCGCGGCGAACGCGTCCGACAGGGCCCCGGCGATCACCGGCCCGACCGCGCCGCCCAGCAGGTAGAACGCGGCGAAGAAGACCGCCGTCGCCGTCGACCGCAGCCGCGGCCCGACGACGTCGGCGACGGCCGGGTAGGCCGAGGTGTAGTAGAGGTACTGCAGCAGCCAGCCGGCGCCGAACAGCACGACGAACGTGCCCGTCGCCTCCGGTCCCACGGACAGCGCGAACCAGGTCAGCGGGACCGACACCAGCGTCGCGACCGCACCGACCAGCACCCGCGCACCCGCCCCGCGGCGGGCCGCCCGGTCCGAGACCCAGCCGCCGACGAGCAGCCCGATCAGCCCCGTCACACCCACGACGACGCCGGTCAGCACCGCCGCCCCGGTCAGGGACGCGCCGAAGTAGCGCTGGAACAGCGGCACGGTGAACGTGTTGACCGAGTAGGCGGCGAGGTTCGCGCCGATCCCGGCGACGATCAGGAACCACATCGTCGGGACGGCCAGGATCCGCCGGAACGGCCGGTCGACCGGTTCCGGGGTCGCCTCGACCGTGGTCGTCGACGCCGATTCGGACGCCCCGCGGCGGGGCTCGCGCACCAGGAAGAACCCGGCCGCGATGAGCAGCCCGGGGATCGCGGCCAGCACGAACGGGGCCCGCCACGTCCCGAACGCCTCGGCGATCGCACCGACCGAGAAGTAGGCGAGCACGAGCCCGACCGGCAGCCCGAGCTGGAACAGCCCGAACGCCCGCGCCCGCTTCCCCGCCGGGTAGAGGTCGGCGATCGTGGAGTTCGCGGCGGGCGCGTAGCTGGCCTCGCCGATACCGACGCCGACCCGCATCAGCAGCAGCGAGACGTAGTTCCAGGCCGCGCCGCTCGCGGCCGTCAGCAGGCTCCACGCGACGATGCCCCACCCCATGATCCGGGCCCGCGAGCGGTGGTCGGCGAGGCGCCCGAGGGGGAGCCCGCACAGGGCGTAGACGACGGTGAACGCCGCGGCCAGGACGCCGATCTGCAGGTCGGAGAGCCCGAACTCGAGCTTGACGGGCTCGGCGACGATCGCCGGGACGGCCCGGTCGTAGAAGTTGAACGTGTTGGCGGCGAACAGCAGCGCCAGCACCCGGCCGGCGTTGGGGGCCTGTTCGCCCTGCTCGGTGGGCAGGAAACGTTCCCGTTCGGTCGTCATGTGACCCCCCGGTCCTCGGCGTGGCCGCGCCGTTGCGGCCACGCCGGTCAGACTGCCCGACGGGGACGAATCCGTCACCGTCCACGGCTCACGCCCTGCTCGGGGCCACCATCGACCGGGTCCGGTCCGCGGGGTGGTCGTGCGGGCGCAGCCCGACGGGTCGCCGGGAGCGCGCCGCGGCCGCGGCGAGCGCCGTCGCGGCCGCGACGAGGGTCACCGGCACCGCGACCACTCCGACCGGGAGGACCCGGTGCAGCGAGCCCGTCGCGGCGACGGCGAGCACGAAGACCGCGATGCGGGCACCGGCGCCGGGGTTCCAGCTGCGCCCGGCCGGGTCGACCATGCCCGACACCCAGTTCGTGACGACCCCGGTGAAGTAGTTGGTGGGGGTGCCGGCCGGACCGATCCGGCGCAGCGCCGCCCCCTGCAGCCCCATCGCCAGCGTCGCCGTCCCGATCATCGGCTCCACGGGGAAGGTGTGTCCCGGCCCGCCGAGCAGCCATGCGAGACCGAACGCGGACAGGACCGCGAGCTCCAGGCCGAGCGTGACACCGACGGCGCCCCGGGCCGGCAGCCTCCGCTCGGCCAGACCGGCCGTCACGGTGCCGGCGACCAGGCCCAGCACGTAGCCGCCCAGCGCCCAGGCCGCGGGGGCGAGCACCGACACCGACCCCAGCCCCCGGCCGAGCGCGACGAAGCTGCCGGTCATGGCGCTGACGACCATGTCGTGGAACGCCGTGAACGAGGCCCCGTCCAGGGCGCCCGCCGCCGCGGCCAGCAGCAGCGGTACCGCCGCGAAGATCCGGGTCGTCCGCTTGTCATGATCTGTGGTGAGCACGGCGGCAGCATTCGGCCGTTCGGCCTAAGGTGACGCTAAGTGGCGGGCAATGATCAGCTCACCGGTCGCGGTGTCCGCCGGAGTCCGTTGCGACGGGGGATACCCGATGCCGCACAGTGGACCCATGACCGGAGCGCCACCGAGCAGTCCCGACGTGAGCCGTCGGATGTCGGCTCAGGCCCGTACGGGGACGTCGCCGGAGATGGCCCTCCGTCGGGAGCTGCATCGACGTGGGCGACGTTTCCGGGTGGAGTTCCGGTTCGACATCGACGGTCTCCGACGGCGGCGCGCGGACCTGGTCTTCACCCGGCGACGGGTCGCGGTCTTCGTCGACGGCTGCTTCTGGCACCGTTGCCCTCGCCACGCGACCTCGCCGAAGTCGAACGGCAGCTGGTGGGCGGCCAAACTGGCGACGAACGTCGCCCGTGACGCCGATACCGATACCCGTCTGAGGGGAGCCGGGTGGACGGTTGTCCGGGTGTGGGAGCACGAGGATCCGGTCGCTGCCGCGGACCGGGTGGAAACCTGCCTGGACACGGTGCCGGGTGACGCGCGGCGCGTGGTGCCGACACGGCCGCCGGCGGACGGTCTCCGGGGGGAGGGGCGATAGCATCGACCCGTGGTCCTCGATCAACCGTTCGTCCACACCCCGGCGGCCGTTCCGATCGTGGACCTGTTCGCGGGTCCCGGCGGCCTCGATGTCGCCGCCGAGTGGCTGGGGTTGCCCGCGACAGGGGTGGAGTGGGACCCCAACGCCTGTTCGACCCGTGCGGAGGCCGGTCTGCGGACCGTCCGGGGCGACGTGCGTGAGTACGGTCCGGCGGATTTCCCGCAGGCCACGGTGCTGGCCGGGGGCCCGCCGTGTCAGACGTTCACGGTCGCGGGGACGGGAGTGGGGCGCCGCGCCCTGGACCGTGTCCTCGAGCTCGTCGCGCTGATGGCGAAGGGCGAGGACGTCGCGCGACTTCTCGACTCGATGGACGACGTCCGCACCGGTCTGGTCCTGGAACCCCTCCGGTGGGCCCTCGCCGCGATGGAACGGGAACACCCCTTCGAGATCGTCGTCCTCGAACAGGTGCCCGCGGTACTCCCGGTCTGGGAGGCCATGGCCGCAGCTCTGGAGGACGTCGGGTACCGGACCGATACCGGCATCCTGCGCACCGAGCAGTTCGGCGTCCCCCAGACACGGCGCCGGGCCGTCCTCATCGCCCGGTTGGGAGGACAGCCACACCTGCCCGAGCCGACCCACCGGCCGTACCGGAGCGGCGTCCCACGCGAGGTGGGGGATCCCGGTCTCCTGCCGTGGGAGACGATGGGCCGCACGTTGGACAGGCCCCTGCCGTTCTCCGTGATCTCGAACTACGGGACGGGGGGCGACCCGAGGGCCCGTGGTCGACGCTCGTCGGACGAGCCGTCGGCCACCGTGACCGGCAAGATCCGGCGCAACCGGGTGACCGGACGGGGCGCCGTCGACGGCGACCGGTTCACCCCCTCCGAGGCCGGCATGCTGCAGACGTTCCCGCGCGACTATCCGTGGTCGGGCAACGACGTCGGCCAGCAGATCGGAAACGCGATCCCGCCCCGTCTGGGGGCGCACGTCCTGGCCGCCGCCCTCGGTCTGGATCTGGACCCTGCCGTCCTCGACGCGTGTGTCCGAAGCTCCTGGACGGACGCGGCGCTCCCACTCCTCGGCCGTCGGTCGTCCGACCTCGGCCGTCTGCAGGCGGAGCCGGCCTTCTGACCTGTCGTCAGGTGGCTGCCCCCTCGTCGTCCCGGCGTCGCAGCTCGAGCACGGACATCCGGGCCTCGGCCCGGATCTGGTCGCGGAGCTCCAGGTCGTCGAGTACGTCGAACTCGACCACTGCTCCCAGTCGGAGCAGTCGCTGCAGCAGGTCGCGCAGCACGACACGGCTCTGGAACCCGCCACGGTCGACGGTCGGCCACGTCTCCGCGACGGCCCGTACGAGCTTCCGACTGCCGCCGAGCAGAGTGCGCCGGGCGTAAATCTGGTCGAAGTCCGCCTCGCCGAACGTGTCGAGGAGACGGTAGCGGTCGCCGAACTCCTCGGGCAGGACGAGCAGGTGTGCGCGCCACCAGAGCCGCCCCCACACGTGACGGGTGATGTCGGTGGCGAGCACGCGGTCAGCGGGTGGTTCCGGGTATCGCCAGTAGGAGACGTCGGGAAGGACGACCAGGGCCATGAAGGCCCAGATCGGGCGGACGGCGGCCTCGGCGGCGACGAGTCCGCAGCGCTCGTGCAGCAGGGCTGCGATCTCCCGGTCGAACTCCGAGTGGTCACGTCGGCGGCCCCCGCTGGGGTAGCCGTGCTCCTCGGCGATCTTGACCACGCGGCGTCGCAGGTCGTCCAACACGTCGATCGGTACTCGGTGACCACCGGTCGCGGCGAACACCGCGGAGGGGTGGCGGAACGCGTGGTGCTCCCGCAGGTCCTCGACGGACAGCGTCGTGTAGCGGTAGTGGAGGTCGCGCGCCGCCTGGTCGAGCAGACGCGGGTACAGGATGCTCATGGGCCGGCCAGCAGTTGCGTCGCGTGTTGGACACGCGAGGTGAACAGGATCGGGTCGTGCCGCCGTTCGGTACGGAGCGCCTCGACGGTGCGGTCCGGGAAGGCGGTGCGCAGGACAGCCGCGAGCAGGGCACCGACGGACCCGGCCGGGTGTGCCTCGTCCGGGTCGAAGTGGTCGTCGACGAGGGCTTGTTCCACCAGCGACCGGATGACGTCGGTCCGGATCGTCGAGAGGACCCGTCGGTCGGCGTCGGTCGGGTCGGCCGCGGCCGCGAGCGCCCGGGTCACGAGCCCACGCCGTTCGTTCGCCAGCAGCAGGATGGACCCGAGCGCCTGGGCCTCGAGGTCGTGACCCAGCTCCAGGTGCCAGGTGGCGCCGTCCGGGTAGGGGAGCGTCGAGAAGTCGACGACCGACAGTGGGAACAGGACGGCGTCGCCCTGCAACAGGACCGACTGCTCGTCGCTCCAGAGCGTGCTGCCGGGGCGTCGCGGGGAGATCGGAGAGGGTGTGTCCTGACCGGCGGATCTCAGTGTCACCACGGTCCGGAGGTCGAGCCGGCCGCCGAGCTCGTCGCCCGGGAGCTCGAACTCGATCTCCACCGGGACGTCGTCCGCGGCCGGCAGGCCCTGGCGTCGGGCCAGACCCCGAAGCCCGGAACTGCTGGACGACCAGACCACCGAGAGGTCGAGCTCGGCGTCCGGGCCCAGCCCGCAGGACCGCCGTGCCCGTAGACCGTCGACGCGGAGGGGCCTGCGCAACCGCAGGGTGGTGCCGTAGTCCCAGTCGGAGATCTCGTGGCCGAGCTCGTGGAGCGAGTCCTCGCCGACCAGGAGCCACGGCCCCGTCGAGAGGACGTCGGCCGGCGGCCGACGGTAGGGGAAGACACGGCTCACGTGGAGGCCTCCGCGCGCTCGCCGACGACCGAGATGTCGGTCAGCGTGTCGGGGACGGGCAGTACTACCAGCCGGACCTCAGCCGGACTGCCGACGACGCAGGTGTCGCCACGGCACGTCCCGTCGGCGGTGGTCCAGTGCAGCACCTCGGGGCGTGAGGCGCCTGCGGGCGCCTCGTCCTCCCGCGATCGTTCACCGAGCCCGACGGAGACCTCGGCCCGCAGACTCGCCGGGCCGGGGCCGGAGACGGTGAAGTCCTGGACCAGCACCACGCGACCGTCGAGCTCGTCGACGGCCGCGTCGACGGCCGCGTCGCCGGTGGCGACGACGCGTATCCGATCCCGCGGCGCCGGGGTCGGCCGCCGCCCGGCCCCCGGAGCGGCGCCCCGGCCGCCTGCCGTTCCCGTCGACGACCCGGTCGTGGCCGGGTCGTCCGGCCGGGCGAAAGCCGCGGCGACGATCCCGCCGAGGAAGGAACTGGCGGCTCCCAGCGCCATGTCGCTCCCCGCGCGGGAGGTCGTCACACCTGCGGAGGCACGGAACCCGTCGAGCTGATCCCTGATCCGGCGGAACGTCGTCCTGATGAACGTGCGGTCGTGCCCGGTGAGCTGCTCGTCGACCCAGTTGTCGTGGGTCGGGGGCTCGGCCGCGGCGTAGACGTCGTCGAGCTCGTCCAACGCGCGGAACACTCCGGCGTAGGCCTTGTTGATCGAGCCGGTCTCGGGCCCCTTGAAGTACTTCACGACCAGCTCGGGCGACCGCATGAGGCAGATGTGGTGGGGGTCCTCGGGCACCCCGGCGCACTCTGCGGCGAGGGACCCCGACCCGGGTGCCATGGGGACGACGAAGTCCTGCTCGACGGCGAACCGGCCGAGCTTCCGTCGAGGGTTGCCGCACTCGAGGACGGTGCCGTCGCCGTCGCGTTGGCGGCGATAGGCCTGGACGAAGAGTTCGAGGGGGTAGGTCTCCGCCGGGTCCGGAACGACGAACGACGTCCCTCCCGCCACGACGTCGGGGACCAGCCGGTCGTCGCCGCGCTCGGACAGCATGATCGGCCACAGCTGCCAGGCGATGGTCTCCGCCAGATGGCGGGCCGCGTCCGCGGGTTCGTCGAAGTCGTCCAGATCCGGGTCGAGGACGACCAACGTGGTGCCGGTCTCGTCGTCGTCGAACGGCTGGAGACCGAGGCCACGGGCGACGGTGTCGGCCTCGGAGCCCCGCAGGGGCTCGACGTGGTCTCCCTGGACGTCCCCCCACCAGTGGCGCCCGGTGAACGGTCGCGAGTCGCTGTCGGCTCGGGCCCGACTGTCGAACGACTCGCCGAGTGCGATGCCGATCAGGCGGGAGGCGATCGAACCGTCGGGTTCCTCCGTCCGGGAGTAGACGAGGATCGTGCCGACCTTCGACATCCGGTACAGCACGGCCTTGCCGTAGCCGTAGGTTCCGCCGCCCTGGTCGGTGTCGCGCTTCTCCCCGACGTTGAGGACGAAGGACACCCAGTCCTTCCGATCGGTGGCCAGCTCGTCGGCGCGGGTGGGGCCGCCCAGCCCCTTGGTCCCTCGGTCCACGACCGACAGCAGGCGGAGGTTCGGCGTCCGCACGACACGTCCCACCCCGAGATGCGCCTCCGTCTCGACGGGCGGGCTGAGCAGCCGTTGCCAGTTCGGGCGGTGCGTCGGCGCGACGGTGGTCAGGTGCAGGCGGTACGTGGTCGGGACGGGTGCGTCGCGCAGGCGGGCATCCCAGGAATTCTGTGCCGTCTCGCGGACGAAAACGGTCAACGGATCGACGGGAGGCCGCCCCAACTGGTTGCGGATGCCTTCCGACGCGATGGCACCGGTCGGGGGGAAGGGCTGGGACCACCACTGCGGTGTCGTCACGAGTGCTCCAGGAACGCTCGGACGGGATCCACGTCGATCCGCGCCGAGGATGCGGGATCCGAGTCCAGGTCGAGGTCGTAGTGGACGGTTCCGATGCCGGCGAGCGCCGCGTCGTCGACCAGCCCGGGCGGGGTGATGCGCGGGAATCCGGGCCCCACCTCGTACGTCAGCTGCTCCACCGGCTCGAAGACACGGGCCCGGTAGATCTCGGCGTCCGAGCTCCGGTAGCCCAGGTCGGCGAGCGCCCGGACGAACGCGTCGCCGTCGTCGCACCGCACGAGGACGTCCTCGACCAGGTCGGGGACCGAGCGCCCCCGGTCCGTGCGCAGGCGGAACCAGGTCAGGAGGAGCCTGCCGACACCGCCGTCGAGCTGGCCGGTGCCGTGGATGCGCACGGTACGACCCTCCGGCGACGTCGTCGTCTTCACCTCCAGGGCGCAGGTGCCGCGGTGGAAGTCCTGGGCGGAACCGGAGGGGCCGGTCCAGAACGTCACCGCACCCGGATCCGACGCGACGAGGTCGCGCAGTACCAGGAGCTCCCCGAACAGGCCTGCCAGCTCCGACGGACCGAGCACCCGTCGGGCGCCGGACAGCAGGGACCGCCAGTCGCCCAACGTGCGTCGCAACGCCTGGACCGCCTGCTCGGGTGCCGCCTCGACGCGCGCGAGCACCTCCACACAGAGCGCCTGGAAGAGATCCGTGAGCCGATCGTCCACCAGACCGAGCGCGGCATAGGTGCGTCGGGTAGTCGCGTCCTCCAGTACACGGCGTCGGAGCGTGACGGCCTGTCCGTCGGTCTCCTCCTTCAGGCTGTGCCGTGCGTCGATCGGGATCAGCAGGTGCCGGGAACCGTCGTCGCGGAGTGCCACGAGCACGGATCCGTGTCGTGTCCCGACTCCGGAGGCCGCCGTCCGGTACGCCGATGTGGGGGGCTCGGCCGCGGCGGCTGTCCAGAGCGCTGCGAGTCGGGGGCCGTCCGGACTCACTCGTCGTCCTGTTGCTCGAGGACGGAGCCGTCCTCCACTTCGACGTCGACCTGCGACAGGTCCGCGCTCATGTACTCGACCTCGGAGTCGCGGCCGCGCACCTCGGGGAACACCAGGGCGACACCCATGACGACGTCGTCGGTGGGGGCTGCGAGCGCGACACGGTTCTTCAACCGTGCCGGCTCCGAGCGGGGCTCGATCGGGTACAGCAGGACGAGGCCCTCGGCCGGACGCTGAGCGCCGCGCAGGGCGAGGAGATCCTTCCTGGTGAGCGAGCTCGCGTGGTCGGTGGCCAGGTCGAGCGCCTCGTCACGACGGCTGCTGAGGGTCTTGATGTCGGCGACCCCGTCGAACGTGGTGTCCGCGTCGTAGTGGAGCCGCGCCCGTCGGACCATGCGGACGTCGACACCGCTGCCGAAGTCGCACCGCTTGGTGTCGGCACCCTCCATCGAATTGCCGACGACCCCGACGCTCCACCGGCCGAGCGAGCCCTGACGCACGCGACGACGGATGTACTCCGCGATCCGGCGGCTGTCGCCGTCGGACGAGCGCTCGTGGAAGGAGTACGCGGCGAGGAAGTCGAGCACGTCGTCGTGCGGGACCCCGGTGAACAGGGCCGACTCGCCGGTCGAGGGCGTCCCCACTCCGCTCCGCACCGCGGCGGCCACCAGGTCCCGGCCTGCTCGGGCGTTGCGGGCCAACCATTCCCCGCCGGTCGGGGAGACGTCGTAGAAGCGGGACTCGACGAGGAGCCCGCCGTAGGCGGCCGCCGCCTTCACCGCGCTGGTCATCTTCGCCTTCGTCGTGATGCTCATCTTCGGATGCGTCCGGAGCCGCACGGCGAAGTTCAACGGGGTGACGCCGGGGTTCATGTACCGGTTGATGTCCTGACGCATCTCGGCCTCGACGGTCGCCAGGTGGGCGAACCATTCCCGCAACTCGTCGGTCATCCAGATCCGGGGAAGGTCGCCGTAGTGATTGCGGTAGCCGAACCAACGGCCCATCTGCAGCAACGTGTCGTAGGCGGAGACGGCCCGCACGAACAGACTGGAGATCAGACCTTCGAGGGTGAGGCCACGGGACAGTGTGTTCCCGCCGACGGCGATGGCGGTCACCGGACCGGACTCGTAGTCGAGACGGTCCGTGCTCCGGTAGTTGTCGATGATCACACGCGTCTCGCGGACCACGTCCTGCAGGTGCAGGAGCAGGGCGTCGAACGCCACCGGCGTCTCGTCGAAGTCCTCGGCGGGGACCCGCCGGGTCTCCTCCTCCCAGGTCGTCCGGAGTCGGCCGAGGAGGGTGGCGTCACCGCCGTCGAGGTCGCGGAGCATCCGCATCCGGAGGTCGAGCAGCGGGTCCTTGAACCGGTCGTGGACGACGGTGTCGGTGGTGGTGTGGATGAGCATCGTCGAGTGCGGATTGCCGCCGCCGCGTACCCGACGCGCCGCCGTCGCCAGCCAGAACCACTCGACGGCCCTGCGCAGCGAATGGGCGGTGCCCGGGTGGAAGTCGGTCGCCTCCTTCTTGTTCCGCGGCTTCAATTCGTCGATCTCGGCGTCGGGGACGGTGCGGATCATGTCGTAGCCGCCGTCCAGCGTGGACGCGTCCTCACCGGGCAGGAGCTCACGGCCGAACAGGACCTCGGTGCCGTGGTACCCGCTCGGCTGCGGGAGGTTGACGATGAAATCGCGCGGGTAGAAGTCGTTCTCGTCCGCGGGATTGATGAGCAGGTTGGCGAACGGCGTCGCCGTGTACCCGATGTAGCCGACCTTCGGGAAGTTGTTCAGGACGTCGAACAACAGCGGATTGATCTTGGTTGTCGCCACCGTCGACTGGTCGGCCTCGTCGTCGATGATCAGGGTCGGACACTTGTCCAGGTACTCGCCCGCCGAGGCCAGCCAGTTGCGCAGCTTCCGCAGGACGGTGGCGTTCTTCTTCACCACCATCAGCAGGTGCTGGTCCTTGGCGGCGAAGAAGGCCTTCGGATTGCCCGGTGGGACGAAGTCGTGCCGGTCGTTGGTGACCTCGTACCACTTGCCGGGGTTGGCGTGGACGAGGTCGCCCGCGAGCCGGGTCTGCGTCTGACGCCGCAGGGTGTTGTGGATACCGGACAGGACGATGAACAGCTTGTAGCCACGATCCGCGGCCTTCGCCATCACGGCGGTGAAGTTGGTCGTCTTCCCCGACTGCACGTAACCGACGACCAGGCCGCGGGTGCGGTAGGACTCCTGCTTGGGGTGGTCGAGCAGTGCGACGACCTTCGTCGACGCCGCGTCCACCGACTCGATGTTCTCCACGCCGAAACCCTTGCGGTCCATCGACGCCCGGATGGCGGGCCAGTTCCGGTCCTTGGCCATGTCGGGACCCGTGTACCAGGTGAGACGACCGTCCATCCAGACCGACGGCGGCTCCTCGAGATTGCGGATGCGTACCGTCTCCGCCTCGTGACGCTCCCGGATCCGGTCGATCATCTCCGGCGGCTGGCCCATCAACTGGAGGTCGTCGAGGGCTTCCCGGGGCGAGCTGGTGTCCGCGTACTTCAGGAAGATCTTGTAGATCTTCGAGACCTGCTCGTCCGTCACGCCGTCCGCCACATCGCGCCCTTCGCCTCACCGGAACCGGTGGCGTGAGGCTATCGAGCACGTACGACGCCGTGTGACGACCTCACCCCGTGCGGTGATAACCGAAGGACTGGCGCCATACGTTACACACGGTGGCGGACCCCCCTCTCGGGTTGAAGGATGTTGCGGCGCAACGGCTCCTGTCCCGCCGCCGTGATGATCACCCCCGCGCCCGCTTCATGATCACCACGACCTCGAGCGCCTGCCCGTTGCCCGACGAGGGCACGAGGGTCCCGACCGCCTCCCAGCCCTGCGTCCCGAGCTCGTTCAGCTCCTTCTCCATCCCGGCGTAGTCGAAGCCCTTCCAGCCGAGCTTGTACTTCAGCAGCTTGTGGTCGAACATCTCTCTCCCTCTCGATCGAGCGGTGGACAGCGGTCAGTGGTCGGTCCGCAGCAGCGCCGCGACCCGGACGAGGACGTCGACCTGGGCCGGGTTGTACAGCTCCTGCATCGCCGCGTTCGTCGTCTCGGCGAGCACCCGGGCGCCGCGCGGGGCGTCGTCGTCCGGGCCGCGCAGCTCCGGGTGGGCCTCCTGCACCCGACGCACGTGCGGCAGCATGCGTTCGGCGAGGTCGCGGCGGACGTCCTCCCCGGCGTCGGCGTGCAGCGCGTCGAACTCGCCGTCGGTGGGGTCGGCCGGCATGTCGCGCAGCAGCGCGCCGTACGCGGCGAGCTTGCGCGGCCCCATCACCCGGGTCATGAGCAGCACCAGCGAGCGGTCCGCGTCGGTCAGCGACGACGCCTGCGCGGGCACCAGCTCGACCGGCAGGTCCGCCGGTGCGCGCCGATCCAGGATCGCGGCGAGCTCGACGCGCGCTCGCTGCAGCCGGTCGACGGTGGCGGCCAGCTCGGCGTCGAGCGTGCGCAGCGCCTGTTCGGGGTGGTCGCGGTCGTCGAGGGTGTCGGCGATCTGCGGCAGCGAGAACCCGAGGTCGGCCAGGCGTTTGATGCGCAGCAGCCGGACCAGGTGCTCGACGCCGTACTGCTTGTAGCCGTTCGCCCGTCGCGCGGGCTCGGTCAACAGCCCCACCTCGTGGTAGTGCCGCACCGCCCGCAGGCTGGTGCCGGCCAGCTCGGCGATCTCCCGGGTGCTCCAAGTCATGGGGCGAGCCCACACCGTGCCGTCGCGGCACGGTCAAGCCGGCAGTGACCTGAACCACACGACGGGCCCTCGGGCTTGAGTGTGCCGTGGCGGCACGGCCTTCCCTCGTTGCAGCACATCACGACGAGGGAGGACGGCATGACCATGACCGAGCCGCAGCACGACAGGACCCGCGACCGCGCCACCCCGAGCCTGCTCGATCAGATGGGCGGGACCGCGGGGTTCGTCTACTCGACGATCCCGGTGATCGTGTTCGTGACGGCGAACGCCTTCCTGTCCCTGCCGATGACCATCGGCATCGCCGTCGCGACCGGTCTGGCCCTGTTCGGGTACCGGCTGCTGAAGCGGGAGAAGTTCAGCTCGGCGGTCGGCAGCCTGCTCGGCGTCGCGCTGGCGGCCGGGATCGTCGCCTGGACCGGGTCGGCGCGCGACTTCTTCGTGATCGGCATCTGGGCCTCGCTGGCCGGGTTCGTCGTCACGGCCGGGTCGCTGCTGGCCCGCCGGCCGATCACCGGCGTGATCTGGAACGCCGTCCACGGGGGCACGCACCCCTGGCGCTCGACGCCCGCGGTCCTGCGGGCCCACGACCTCGCCACCGGTGCCGCGGCGCTGGTGCTTGGCGCCCGATTCGGGATCCAGCAGTGGCTCTACGTCGCCGAGGCCACCGGCGGGCTGGGCATCGCCCGGGTCGCCATGGGCACCCCGCTGACCGTGCTGGCCGCGCTGGTGGTCGTCTGGGCGTTCCGGCGCAGCACCAAGGCCCTGGTCCGGTGAGCACGCTGCGACGCAGCCCGGCGCTGTGGCTCGCCGCCTACGGGCTGACCCTGCTCGGCGGCGGGATCATGGCGGCGGTCCTGCCGCTGCTGGTCCTGCAGCGCACCGGGGACGTGCTGGCCGCGGGCGTGCTGGCGACGGTCACCACCACGGCGTCCGCGCTGACCGGGCTGGTCTCGGGGCTGGTCGTGGACCGGGTCGACCGCAGGCTGGTCACCGTCGTCGCCGGGGTCCTGGGGGCCGCGGTGGTCGCGGCGCTGCCGGTCGTCGACGCGCTGTGGGGGCTCGGCATGACCGCCTTCCTGGTGCTCGGCGTGCTCGGCGCGGTCGTGCGGGTGCCCGCGATGACCGCGCAGGAGGTCCTGCTGCCGGCACTGGTCCGGCTCGACCCGCGGCCGGGCCGGCTGGACCGGCTGATCGCGCTGCGGGAGAACCTGGCCAACGTGCTGCTGCTGGCCGGACCGGCGATCGGCGGCCTGCTGGTCGCCCTGGCCGGCCCGGCGTCGACGGTGCTGGTGGTGACGGCGTTGACGAGCCTGCTCGCGGCGCTGACCGCGGCGCTGCTGGACCCGCGGGCCGGGCGGGTCGAGGTGGTCCTGCGCACCGCTCCGGGGGGTGCGGTGCGCAGGGCCGTGCGGGATCTCGCGGCGTCGTGGGTGTTCCTCGCCGGGCAGCGGCTGGTGCTCGGGGCGACGCTGGTGTCGGCGGTGCTGGTCGCGGTCATCGCGGCCCTGCAGACGACGCTGATGCCCGCCTACTTCACGGCGCTGGACCTGCCCGCGCTCGCCGGGCTGACGCTGAGCGCGCTCGCCGCGGGCGGGCTGGCCGGCTCCGTGCTGTACGCGGCGCTGGTGAACCGGGTGCGGCGCCGGACCTGGTTCGTGCTCGGGATGCTCGGCTTCGGCGCCGGGTTCGCGCTGGTCGGGAGCCTGGCCTCGCCGTGGGTGGTGCTCGGCGCCGCCGCGCTCGTGGGGTTCACCAACGCCCCGGTCGGCGCGGTGCTCGGGGTCCTCACCATCGAGGCCACCCCGGACGCCCTGCGCGGCCGCGTCCTCGGAGCGCAGAACACCCTGCTGCTCGCCGCGCCCGCGCTGACCGCGGCGCCGGTCGCGGCGCTGGCCTCCGCGGTCGGCCTCGGCGCCGCCGGGATCGCGCTCGCCGCGGTCGCGGTCGGCACCGCGCTCGTCGCGCTGGTGGCGCCCGCGTTCCGTGACCTCGGCGAACCGGGTGCGGCCGACGCCGCCGCACCGGCCCCGGCGACGGCGGGTGCCCGGTGAGCCCGCGGCTGCGGCCGCTGCGCCGCCACGAGATCCTGACCCGCTCGGTGTACGCGGCCCCTCTCCCCGAGCCCGGCGGGCCCGGCGCGATGTGGACCGTCGAGGTCGACCAGGCACGGGACTGGGACGCACGCCTGTACCGCGACGGCGAGCAGGTCGCGCGGGCGGAGATGCCGGCGTCGCTGCCGGTGCCGGGCGGCCGGATCGAGGTCGACGCCGGCCTCTACGGCATCACCCGGATGCACCTGGTCACCCCCGACGGCGGGGAGCGGCGGCTGCCCCCGGTGCCCGGCACGCTCGAGTACCGCCGCGCGCGGCTGGCCCGCCGCTCACCCGCGGTGAGCCGCACGATCGCCGCGGTCGCCGTCGTCGTGCTGCTCGTCAACCTCGTCCTGGCCATCCCGGTGGCGCCGGAGATGCTCACCGGCATCGACGCCGTCGCCGCACGGTTCGGGACCTTCACCTCACCGGTCACCCTGCCCGGCTGGCTCAACACGGGCCTCCTGGTCGCCGGCGTGGTCGCCGCGGCCGAGCGCGCCCTCACCTGGCGCCGCCACCGCGTCGTCGACGCCGAGACGATCTGGACCGCGCTGTGACCGGCACCCCGACCCCGGAGACCACCATGGCCCCGCCCGACCGGATCCCCGCCCGCGACCTGCTGCGCATGCCCGACCGCACCGCCGCCACGATCTCCCCGGACGGCACCCGCATCGCCTTCCTCGCCCCCTGGAAGGGGCGCCTGAACGTGTGGGTGACCGACGTGGACGGCGGCGACGAGCGCTGCGTCACCGCCGACGAGACCCGCACCGTGTTGCGCTACTTCTGGACCGACGATCCCCGCTACCTGCTCTACCTGCAGGACACCGGCGGCGACGAGAACTGGCACGTGTTCCGCGTCGACCTGACCGCGCCGGACGCGCCCGCGGTGGACCTCACCCCGTTCGAGGACGCGACGACCTTCGGCCTCGAGCAGCGCCCGGAGCGGCCCGGGACGCTGCTGCTGCAGAGCAACGCCCGCAACCCCGTCGAGTTCGACCTGTGCGAGCTCGACGTCGCGACCGGGGAGATGACGGTGCTCGCGCAGAGCCCCGGCCCCGGTGACGGCTGGACCCTCGTCGGCGACGAGCTGCTGCGCGAGACGATGACCGACGACGGGACGGCGCAGGTGTGGCGCGGCGAGCAGCTCGTCGCGACCGTCGACGGCGACGCCCATCCGCTCGGCGCGTACCCCTACGAACCGACCCCCGACGGCACCGGAATCTGGATCGGCACCTACGGCGACGGCGACCGGCTGCACCTCGGCCGGCTCGACACCAGGACCGGCGAGGTCACCGAGGTCGACCGGCACCCCGAGCACGACATCGACATCCGCGCCCAGATCTTCCCCAGCCTCCCGTCGGCGCTGATCCGCCACCGCGGCACCGGGGAGCTGCTCGGCGTCCGCTACCTCGGTGCGCGCCAGGAGATCCGGGCCGTCGACCCGGACTTCGCCGAGGTGCTCGTCGCGCTGCGCGACCTGTGCGACGGCGACCTGTCCAGTGTCTCCGGCGACGTCGAGGGCCGACGCTGGGTCGCGACCTTCGTCCACGACCGCGACCCCCAGACCTGGTTCCACGACCGCGCCACGGGGGAGTCGCGGCTGCTGTTCCGCCCGCGCGCCGACCTCGACCCGGCACAGCTCGCGCCGGTCGAGGCGTTCACGATCACCGCCCGCGACGGCCGGGAGATGCTCGCCTACCTGACGCTGCCGGTCGGCGTCGCACCCGAGGGGCTGCCGTTGGTGCTGATGCCGCACGGCGGGCCGTGGGCTCGGGACTGGTGGGGCTTCGACGCGAGCGTGCAGCTGTGGGTGAACCGCGGCTACGCGGTGCTGCAGCCGCAGTTCCGCGGCTCCTACGGGTTCGGCCGCGCCCACATGGAGGCCGCGGTCGGGGAGTTCGCCGGCGCCATGCACGACGACCTGATCGACGCCGTCGACTGGGCCGTCGCGCGCGGGTACGCCGACCCGGACCGGGTCGCGATGTTCGGCGGCTCCTACGGTGGCTACGCCACCCTGGTCGGCGTCGCGTTCACCCCGGACCGGTTCGCCGCGGCGGTGGAGTACGTCGGCATCTCGAACCTGGCGGACTTCCTGCGCACCGTGCCGGAGTTCACCCGGCCCGGCCTGGTCAACAACTGGTACCGCTACGTCGGCGACCCGGCCGACCCGGCGCAGGAGGCCGACATGCTGGCCCGCTCGCCGATCACCCGGGTCGACGACATCCGCACCCCGCTGATGGTGGTGCAGGGCGCCAACGACGTCCGGGTGGTGCGCGCCGAGTCCGACAACCTCGTCGCCGCGCTGCGTGGCCGCGGGGTGGACGTGGAGTACCTGGTGTTCGACGACGAGGGGCACGCCATCGTCAACCCGGAGAACCTGGCCACCATGTTCGAGGCCGCCGACCGCTTCCTCGCCACCCACCTCGCGCCCCGCGCGGACCGATGAGTCCGCCCGCCCGGAGCGGTCCACCCCGGTGGACCACCCACCCCGCCGGAAGGACCCGTCCATGACCACCCCCGAGCTCGTCGAGGTCACCGCCCGCCCCACCGCCGTCGTCCGCGGCAGGGTCCCGGTCACCGACCTGCCCGCGTTCTTCGACCGCGCCTACTCCGTCCTCCCCGGGACCGTCGCCGGGCAGGGGGTGACGGTGAGCGGGCCGGCGTTCGCGCTGTACCGGGGGCCGCTGACGGCGACCGCCGACCTCGAGACGGGGTTCCCCACCGACCGGGAGGTCGTCCCGGACGGCGACGTCGTCGCCGGCGCGCTGCCCGCCTGCCGGGTGGCCCGCGTCGTGCACGCCGGTTCGTTCGACGGGCTCGGCGCCGCCTGGCAGCGGCTGGGGGAGTGGGTCGCCGGCCAGGGCCTGCGCGGCGGCGACGTGTTCTGGGAGGTCTATCTCACCGAGCCGTCGCCGGACATGGACCCCGCCGACCTGCGTACCGAGCTGAACATGCCGGTGGTCTGACCGGAGCGGCACCGGCGGCAGGAGTGGGACCGCGGATCGCGGGTAGGCGCGGTCCGACCCTGTCGCCGCCGCAAGAGGACGTGTTCGTGACCGATACCGCCGCCGTGGTCGCCCAGCTCCGTGTGCTGGAGCAGCTGACCCGCACCGAGAACCGGATCGCGGGCCTGCGCACCGTGCAGGCCCGCACCGACGAGACCCGCCGCGAGCTCACCGACAACGCCCGCCGCGCCGAGGCCCGTCTCGGTCGCATCCAGGACGCCCTGCGCGAGCTCGACGCCGTACCCGACCTGGTCGGTGCCGTCGGCGGCCGGATCCTCGCGTTCGTGAAGAGCCAGGTCGAGCAGGCCCAGCGCTTCGACGAGGCGCTGCTCGGCGACCTCGCGCTGGAGCGGCAGCTGCAGGACCGCGCCCGCTACCTGCAGGCGCTGACCGCGTCGGGGCCCGACCGGGTGCACCGCCTCGCCGGTGAGCTCGTCGAGGCCCACACCGAGACCGTCGAGTGGCTGACCACCGTGCTCGCCGAGGAGGCCGTCGGCGGGCCCGCACCGCTGCGGGCCACCCCGCTGCAGGTCGTGCGCGGCGCCGTCACCGACGTCGTGCGGCTACCGGCCCGCCTCGGCGCCGTCGGCCTGAACCGGGCCGGGCACGAGCTGACCCGGGCCGGGGAACGGGTGCGGCGCACCGCGTCGGCACTCGGCGACGGCGCCGACCGCGCCGGACGCGACGCCGCCGACGTCCTCGGGTCCGGGCTGGACGCCGCCCTGGAGCGCGCCGAGGACATCGCCCGCCGCGAGCGGGCCGGCGACACCGCCCGCGCCCTGCACGACACCCGCCGGTCCCGCGGCGCGCTCGGCGCCGGCGAACTCCCGGTCGACGGCTACGACGACCTGTCCGTCCCCGACGCGGCCCGCGCCGTCCGCGAGCTCGACAGGCCCGAGGACGTGCAGGCCGTGCTGCGCTACGAGGAGCAGCACAAGAACCGGGCGGGCGTGCTCACCGCGGCCCGCACCCGGCACGCCGAGGTGGCCCGCGAGACGGTCGCGCACTGACGTGGCGCCCATGCTCCTGACCCCGCCCGGGGTCTACCGGCCGCAGTCGGACTCGCAGATGCTGGCCCGCGCCGTCGCCGTCTCCGGGCGGGCCCGCGGTGCCGTGCTCGATCTGGGCACCGGCACCGGGACCGTGGCGCTCGCCGCGGCCCGCTGCGGTGCCGGCGCGGTCACCGCGGTCGACCTGTCACGGCGCGCCGTGCTCGCGGCACGGGTCAACGCCCGGCTGCACCGCACCGCGCTGACCGTGCACCGCGGTGACCTGTTCGGCCCCGTCGACGGCCGGCGGTTCGACCTGGTCACCGCCAACCCGCCGTACGTGCCGTCGCACACCGACCGGCTCGTCCGGCACCGCCGGGCGCGCAGCTGGGACGGCGGCCGCGACGGCCGCGCCGTGATCGACCGCATCTGCGACGGCGTCGCCGCCCACCTCGGACCGGGCGGCGCGCTGCTCATGGTGCACAGCGCCGTCTCCGGGGTGCAGGCCTCACTGGACCGGCTCGCCGCGGCCGGGCTCACCGTGCGGGTCGCCGACCGGTCCCGGATCCCGCTCGGCCCGGTGATGCGGGCCCGCGCCGTGCTGCACGAGACGCGTGGCCTGGTCGAGCCCGGCGCCGCCGACGAGGAGCTCGTGGTGATCGAGGCCGTCCGTGGGTCGTGAGACCGGCGCCGGCCCCGCCCGGGTGCGGCTCACCGAGGACGGCCCGGTCCTGGTGTCCGGCCCGGTGGAGGTCGAGCTGCCCGACGGCACCCGGGTGACGTCGCGGCGCCCGGTCACCGCCCTGTGCACCTGCCGGCGCACCCGCCGCCCGCCGTTCTGCGACACCAGCCACCGCGCCCGCGTGCGACAGGAGGACCCGACGTGACCGCACCCCCGCACCCGGGCACCGGGACCGCGCCGCTACCGGCGGCGCGCGGCCCGCTGTCCGGCGCCGTCCTGGCCCGGCTGGGCGGCGACCCCGCCGCGCTGCCGGCCCCCGGCGACGCCGACCCGTGGGGCGAGGACCTGCACCTGGCCCTGCACTGCTGCTACGAGCTGCACTACCGCGGCTTCGCCGGGGTCGGCGACGAGCACGAGTGGGACGTGGCCCTGCTCGGCCTGCGCGTGGCGCTGGAGGACCGGTTCCTGGCCGCCCTGCGTGCCGCGGTCCCGCCCGGCGACGACGTCGACGCGACCGTCGCCGCGCTGCTCGTCGAGCCGGTCGGGCCGGGCGCGGAGACCGGCGTGACCCACCACCTGCTGCGCCGCGGCGAGCTGTGGCAGCTGCGTGAGTACGTCGTGCACCGCTCGATCTACCACCTGAAGGAGGCCGATCCGCAGGCCTGGGTGATCCCGCGGCTGCCCCCGGCCGCCAAGGCGGGCCTGGTCACCGTCGAGCACGACGAGTACGGCGCGGGCGACGCCGCCCTCATGCACGCCGTGCTGTTCGCCGACATGATGCGCGACCTCGGCCTGTCCGACGCCTACGGCGCGCACGTCGACGTCGTCGGCGCCGAGACCCTCGCCGAGGTCAACTTCATGTCGCTGTGCGGCCTGCGGCGCGGCCTGCGCGGCGCACTGGTCGGGCAGTTCGCGCTGGTGGAGCTGACGTCGTCGCCGGGGTCGGAACGGCTGGTCCGGGCGATGCGCCGGCTCGGCTGCGGCCCGGCCGCGGTCCGGTTCTACGACGAGCACGTGGAGGCCGACGCCGTCCACGAGCAGGTCGTGCGCCGCGACGTCCTGGCGCCGCTGCTGCAGATCGAGCCCGCGCTCGCCGCCGAGGTCGTGTTCGGCATCCGGGCCGCCGGGCTGCTCGGCGACCGGCTCGCCGACCGGGTGCTGGCCCGCTGGTCGGCGGGGGAGTCCAGCCTGCGCCCGCTCGGGGACGGGCCCTCCCGGTGACCGCCGCACCGGTCGAGCTGGAACAGGGGTCCTTCTGGGACGACGTCGCCGTGCTGCGCGCCCACCTCGCCGAGCCGCTGCCGCGGATCCCTCCCTGGTTCGGCTACGACGCGCTCGGCTCGGCGCTGTTCGAGCAGATCACCGACCTCCCGACCTACTACCTGACCCGCTGCGAGCGAGCGCTCCTGGAGCGGTACGGCACCGACATCGCGGCCCGGTTGGGCTGCCCACGCGTCGCCGAGCTGGGGTCCGGGAGCGCGAAGAAGACGCGGCTGCTGCTCGAACACTGCTCGGCGACCCGGCCGACGACCTACCTGCCGATCGACGTGAGCCGCGAGATGCTCGTGCTCAGCGCCGAACGCATGGCGGACCTGCCGGGGCTGACCGTCACCGGGCTGTGGGGGCGTTACGAGGCCGGCCTCGACCGGCTGCGCGACGACGGCGGCGCACCGGTGGCGGTGCTGTTCCTCGGCGCCAACATCGGCAACACCACGGCCGACGAGCGCTCCGCACTGCTCGCCCGGATCGGCGCCACGCTGCGCCCCGGCGACGCGCTGCTGCTGTCCGCGGACCTCGTCAAACCCGCCGCGGTGTTCGAGACCTGCTACAACGACCCGCCCGGGTACGACGCCTTCGCCCGGTTCCGGCTCAACCACCTCGACCATCTGGCACGCCGGTTCGGCGGGAGCGTCGCCCTCGACGCGGTGCACCCGGCGGCGCACTACGACGCCGCCGCCGACGTCGTCGACGGGCGGCTGTGGGCGCGCCGGGACCAGACCGTGGTGCTGCCCGGCCTGGACCGGACGCTGGAGCTGCGTCGCGGCGACAGCGTCAACGTCGGGTTCTCGGCGAAGTTCGAGCCCGACCGGCTGCGCACCGACGTGGCCCGGCACGGGTTGCGGGCCGAGGCCCAGTGGGTCGACGACCAGCACCGCTACGGGCTGTTCCTGTTCCGTCGGGACTAGAGCACCAGGACGACCTTGCCGGTCACGTGACCCTGTTCGACCAGGGCGAGCGCCGCCCCGGCCTCGGCCAGCGGCCGGACCTCGCGCACCAGCGGGTCGAGCTCCCCGGCCGCGACGAGTGCGGCGAGCGCGTCGAGCACCGCGGTGCTGCGGTCGCGGGTGACGTCGCGGCCGCCCAGCTGCGTGACCAGTGGCTTGTCCGCGATCGAGTACAGCGTCGCGGGCGGGACGAGCCCGGCCACCGCGCGCAGCGCGTCGCCGCCGACCAGGTCCAGGGCGCCGTCGACACCGCCGGGCGCGGCCGCGCGGATCCGGTCGGCGACGCCGTCGCCGTAGGCCACCGGGACGGCGCCGAACCCGGCGAGCAGGGCGTGCTTGGCGGGGCTCGCCGTGCCGACGACGGCCAGCCCGCGGCGGCGGGCCAGCTGCACCAGCGGCAGGCCGACCCCGCCGCCCGCCCCGTTGACCAGCAGCGTCGCCCCGGCGGGCAGGTCGAGGTTCGTGAGGGTGTCCCAGGCGGTGCCCGCGGCGACCGGCAGCGCCGCCGCCTGCTCGGGCGGGACCCCCGGCGGGCGGTGTGCGGCGAACCCGGCGGTGACCCGCGCCCGCGGCGCCCAGCCGCCCTGCATGTCCGGGCAGCCGCCGAACACCTCGTCGCCTGGGGCGAACCCGGTGACACCGTCGCCGACCTCCAGCACGGTCCCGGCGACCTCGCGGCCGAGCACCGCGGGCCCGGCGACGCCGTAGTCGCGGTCGCGCATCCGCCAGTCGCCCGGGTTGACCCCGGCCGCCCGGACCCGCACGAGCAGCTCACCCGGCCCGGGCCGCGGCTCCTCGACCTCGACGAACGCCTGCTGCTCCGGGCCACCCGCCGCCACGAACCCGTACCCGCGCACCCGCCACCTCCGTGATCGGTCCTGGGCGCCCACGCTACGTCCGGCGGGCCCGGAATGCGCGAAGATCACGATCCGGTATACCGTTAGCATATGCAACGGACTGTGCCGACCGCGTCCGACCGCCTCCTCCGGGCCCGTGACCGGTTCGTCGCCTCCGACCCCGGCCTCGTCCGGCTCGTCTCGGCGGTCCGCGCCGTGCTGGCGATCGCCAGCACGCTGGGCGTGGAGTACCTCGTCGCGACGACGACGGGCACCCCGCCACTGGTGCCGATGATGCTCGGGGCGGTGGTGGCCATGCTGGCCTCGTTCGGGATCTTCGACGTCACCCGCGCCGGGCAGGCGGTCACGCTGTGCTTCCTGGCCCTCTCGATGCTCGCCGGGATGGGCGTGGCGCTGCTCGTCGACCGGAACCGGCTCGCGTCCCTGACCGCGTTCGTCGTGGTGGTGTTCGTCGCGGTCTGGGTACGGCGCTTCGGGCTGCGGTACTTCGTCTGCGGCATGGGCGGGTTCATGGGCTACTTCTTCGCCCTGTTCCTGAGCCTGCGTCCGGAGATGCTGCCCGGGGTGGCGTTCGTCGTCGCGGTCGCGATCGTCTGGGTGATGCTGCTGACGCTGGTGCTGCTCCCGATCCGCAACGACCGGGTGCTGCGCCGGATGCTGCGCTCGTTCGAGGCGCGGCTCGCCGGTCTCGCCGGGACCGTGCTGGCCCTCGACGGGCACGCGCCCGGCACGACGGAGCGGGAGCGCGCCGAGGCCCGGCTGGCGAGCCTTCTGGTCCGGGTGAACGAGGCCGCGCTGGTCATCGACGGGCAGCTGGGGACCCCGGCCGCCGTCGCCGACGACGACGCCGCCCGGATCGTCCGCCGGGCGGTGTTCGACGCCGAGCTGGCCGTCACCGCGCTGACCCGGGTCGGCCCCGGCGCCCTGGACTGCGACGACGCCCGCGCGGTCCTCACCGCGCTGCACGGCGGCCGCTGGGACGCGGTGCGCGAGCGGGCCGGACGGGTCGCCGACCGGGTGGCGGCCCCGGGGCCGCGCCGGCTCGCCGTCGACGCCACGGTGCTCGCCGACGCCCGCGCCGACTGGACCGCCGCCCTCGACACCGCGCTGGAGGGCGCCCTCGGGACCGCGCCGGAGGGAGGGCCCGCGACGGTCGGGGAGGCAGCCGCGTTCGCCCCCGCGGTCCAGTTGTTCGGGGGCAACCTGCCCGGCTCGGCGGGCACGGTGACCCGGCTGCACCGCCCGCCGGACCCCGGCCGTCCCGCCTCGCGGCTGTCGCTGACCACCCGCCAGGCCGTGCAGGTCGCGGTGGCCACCGCGGTCGCGATCGCGGTGGGCGACGCGCTGTCCGAGCAGCGCTACTACTGGGCGGTGCTGGCCGCGTTCATCGCCTTCACCGGCACCGCGACCGTCGCCGAGACGGTGCGCAAGGCCGCGCACCGCATCGTCGGCACCATGATCGGCCTGGTCGGTGCGATCGCGCTGGTGCCGGTGCTGGGACCCGACGTCGCCGTGGTGCTGCCGGTGATCCTGCTCAGCATCTTCGGCGCGCTCTACCTGTTCCGGCTCTCCTACGCGTTGATGATCTTCTTCATCACGCTGATGCTCGGCGAGCTCTACGCGTTGCTCGGCACCTTCACGGTGGACCTGATGGTGCTGCGCCTGGAGGAGACCGTGGTCGGCGGTCTCATCGGCTGCGCGGTGTCGGTGCTCGTGCTGCCCACCCGCACCCGGTCCGCCGCCGAGGAGGCCCGCCGCGGGCTGCTCGACGCGCTGGCCGAGCTGTTGGGGACGGTCGACCGTGCGCTGCGCCGTCCCGGCCCGTGCGAGGACCTGCGTGCCGGGGCGCGCGCACTCGACGCCGCGCTGCACCAGACACTGCTGCTGGGACGGCCGCTGACCCGGACCTGGCTGGGCTCCACCCACCGCGACGTCGCGCACGGGCTGACCGCCTGCACCGCCGTCGCCGAGCACGCGCGGCGCCTGGCCCGCTCCGCCGAGGGGGTGTCCGGGACCCCGGCGCTGACCGCGGGCTGTGCGCGCCTCGCGCAGCTCACCGCCGACGCCGTCGCCGGGCGGCCGGTGCCCGCGGGCAGCTGCGCGGCCGTGCTCGACCTGCTGATCGGCCCGGCCGGCGGGACCGGGCGCGGCGCCGCGCTCGCCCGCGAGGCCGGGCTGCTGGCCGCCGAGCTCCCGGCGCTGCTGGAGACCGGCGACGACGGGCCCGTCCCGGCCGCGGTCGGGCGGGTCCGCGGACCCGACGGCGCACCCGCCGCGGCGACGGTCACCGTCGTCGACGGGGCGGGCCGCCAGCTGGACCGCGTCACCACCGGCGACGACGGCGGGTTCGCCGTCCGCGTGCCGACCGGGACGCACCTGCTCGTCGCCGCACCGGCCGTCGCCGGGCCCGCACCCTTCGGCGAGCACGTGCACCTCGGGCCGGGGACGGTGCTGCCGGACGTGGTGCTGGCCGCGCCCCCCGCCCGTCCGGTGCCGGTGCCCGTGCCGGCCGGGGTCGGCGCCCCGCTGCGCGGACCGGCGCGGGCGGTCGGGCGGGCGTGCGTCCGGCACGCCTGAGCGCGGGCGGGCTCAGGGCGGTGGGGCCAGCTCCGCGTCCAGCCCGTCGTTCACGGTCGCGAGCGTGTCCACGTGGTGGGCCAGCCACACCATGAACTGGGTGTCCGAGGAGCGGATGTCCATCCCGATCGCCCGCGAGACCCGGTCGAGCTTGTAGAGGGTCGTGTTGCGGTGCAGGCCCAGCCGTCGCGCGGCCGCGTTGAGGTTGCCCGACTCGGCGATGTAGGCGAGCACCACGCTCTCCAGGCTGCGGTTGTGCCCGTCCGCGCGGCGCAGCGGGGCGAGCACCTCGCGGGCGAACCGCCGTCCGTTCTCGGAGTCGGCGACCTCGCGCAGGGCGACGAAGATCCGCAGGTCCTCGTAGCCGATCACCGGGGCGGCGTCGACCCGCCGGGCCAGCGAGAGCGCGGTCCGGGCCTCGCGGTAGCTCTGCGCGGTGCCGCTCGCGCCGGGACCGGGGGCGCCGAACGCCACGCGTGCAGTGCCGGACAGCTTCGCCTGCACCGCCGACGCGACCGCACCGGCCAGCGCGCGCGGCTCGTTCCCGTCGGCCCCGGTGCCGACCGGCGCGACCACGACGAGGTTGCCGCCGAGCGGCGCGGCCAGCACGGGGGCACTGCCGCGGTGCTCGATGCGCTCGGCCGCCCGGGCCGCGGCCTGGAACCGGCGCACGGTCCGGGCGTCGTCGGACACCGGGGGGTCGGGTTCGACGACGAGGGTCACGTACCGCTCGTCGGGCACGAAGCCGTGGTGACGGGCGCGGGCGAGCAGCTGCTGGCCGTCGGCGAAGCGTCCGTGGACCAGGTCCACGACGAAGTCGCCCCGGGTCCGTTCCTCCGCCTCGGTCATCGACCGGATCCGCAGCATCTCGGCGCCGATCAGGACGGCCCCCTCCTGGACCACGACGCGGCGCTGGGCGCGGTCGTGGGCCGTGGCGTCGACCGGTTCCAGGACGGCGACCAGACCACAGGGCTCACCACCGATCGCGACCGGCGAGACCAGCGGCACCACCGCGCCCGCCGGGGTGCCGACGGGTTCGAGCGAGACCGCGTGCTGGTGCCCCCCTGCGGCGACGCCCACCGTGTCGGAGTAGCGGTGGAGCGCCTGCACGACCTGCTCCGGGGCCCGTGCCACCCGCCCGACGGCGGACTCGTGGGCGAGGACCGTGCCGTCGAGGTCGACGACGAGCGCGGGGACGCCCGCCATCCGGGACATGCCGTGGGCCAGCGCGGGGATCCCGGTGCCGCGGGCCAGGATCTCGCCGAGCGAGCGGTGCACCCGGTCGCTGTACTCCAGGACGTGCGTCGACTGGGCCAGCACCTTGGTCGCCACGAGCCGGCTCACCGACCGGAAGTCCGCGCCGGAGGGCAGCAGCGCGAGCGGCAGCCGTGCCTCGTCGGCGGCGGCCCTGGCCTCGGGCAGCAGGCGGGCGAGCACCGCGGGCGCGGCGGCGTCGACGGGGTCGAGGCGCACCAGCAGCGCGACCGCGCCCGCGGCCACCACCTCCCGCACCAGGCCCGCCCCGTCGGGTCCCCGCAGCCGTGACACCGGGGCGTGCACGACCAGGCCCGCCTCGGTGGGGTCGGCGCCCTCCGCCAGCTCGGACAGCGGCACGCACCACCGCGCGACCGCGGACGTCCCGTCCCGGCCCGCCACCAGCGTGTTGCGCAGCTGTGGCTCCGCCAGCAGGTCGGTGACGGTGACGGTCTCGGCCTCCTCGCCCCGGGCGGCCGGGACGTCGTGCTCCTCGACGGGTCCTGCGCTCTGTGCCATCTGCCTATATCCGATCCGTGGGCGGCTGCACTTCGTCCAGTGCCGGTCATGCTGGCCCCGCCCCAGAATCGGCGGTAGCCGTCACACTCCACAATCCGCCGGAGGTTCTTCGTGCACCCCGCACCGACACGTCCCGCCCCGGATGCGTCCGGGTCCGAGGCCCGGACCGTCGATCCGGCGCGTCCCGGCCGCACCGTGAGCCACTACCGGCCGTCCACCCCGGACGACGTCCGCGCCGCGGTGGACCGGGCCGCCGGCAGCGACTGGCCCGCGACCACCCCGGCCCGCCGGGCGGCCGTGCTCACCGGCCTCGCCGGGGCACTGGAGCAGTCCCGCGACCGGATCGCGGCCCTGGTCACGGCCGAGGAGGGCAAGCCGCTGGCCGCCGCCCGCGGCGAGGTCGGCAAGGCGGCCGAGCAGTTCCGGCTCGCCGCGCAGCTGGCGTTCCTCGTGGAGGGGACCACGTTCCCGGCCGAGACCCCCGGCACGACCGCGCACACGCTGCGCGGCCCGCTGGGCGTGGTCGCCGCGGTGACCCCGTGGAACTTCCCGCTGTCGCTGGCCGCCCGCAAGATCGGCCCGGCGCTGGCGGCGGGGAACACCGTGCTGTTCAAGCCCTCGCCGGTCACCGCCGGGGTCGGTGAGGCCCTCGCCGCGGCCGCGTACGACGCCGGGCTGCCCCGCGACGCGATGCCCGTCCTGCACGGCCACGACCCGGACGCGATGGACGTGCTCCTGGGCGACCTGCGGGTCCGCGCGGTCAGCTTCACCGGCTCCGACCGGGTCGGCGCGCTGATCCGCGACCGCGCGCACGGTCAGGCCCGGCTCCAGCTGGAGCTCGGCGGGCGCAACTGCGCCGTCGTGTGCTCCGACGCCGACCTCGAGCGGGCCGCCGACGACATCGTGACCGGCGCGTTCGGGCTCACCGGGCAGGCGTGCACCTCGACCGACCGGATCCTGGTCGCCACCCCGGTCGCCGCGGAGCTCATGGCGCTGCTCGCCGACCGGGTCCGCTCGCTGCGGGTCGGCCCGGGCGACCACCCGGCGACCACCACCGGCCCGGTGGCCACCGAGGCCCAGTTCCACCGGCTCGGCGCGCTGCGCACGAGCGCCCTCGCGGCGGGGGCCCGGGTCGTCGCCACGGCGTGGGACGTCGAGGGCCGCGACCCGGACGGCTACTGGGTGCCGCCGACCCTGTTCACCGACGTCCCGGCCGGCCACGACCTGCTGACCGAGGAGGTCTTCGGGCCGTTCGCCACGGTGCTGCCCGTCGCCGACCTCGACGAGGCGCTCGGGATCGTCGGCGCCTCGACCCACGGGCTGGCCGCGTCGGTGCACACCCGCGACCTGGCCGCCGCCCACCGCTTCGCCGCCGAGGTCCCCTGCGGCGTCATCAAGATCAACGGTCCGACGACCGGCAACGGCGTCGCCCCGCCCTTCGGTGGGCACCGCGCGTCGTCCGGCGGGGCCTTCCCCGAGGGCGGCCGCCAGGCCCTCGACTTCGTGACCGACACCCGGACCGTCTACCTCACGCCCTGACCGCCACCACCCCACCCCGGAGGCAACCGTGCACACCGTCCACCGCCTGACCCTCGACGACGCCCTGGTCCTGCTGCGTGCGGCCGAGACCGAGGCCGAGCGCATCGGCGTCCGCCAGACCATCTGCATCGCCGACGACGGCGCCCACCCGATCGCCCTGCACCGGATGACCGGTGCCCGCCTCACGGGCGTGGAGATCGCCATCGCCAAGGCGTTCACCGCGGCCGGGCACCAGCGGGCGACGCACCTGTTCAACGAGGCGCCCGACGGCCCCGCCCTGCCCGGCAACGAGGCCTTCGGCATCCAGCACATGCATCCCGGCCGCTTCACGGTGTTCGTCGGCGGCTTCCCGCTCGTCCACGACGGGCAGGTCGTCGGAGCCGTCGGCATCAGCGGCGGCAACGGGGAGCAGGACAAGGCCGTCGGCGCCGCGACGCTCGCGGCCTTCGCGGACCTGGTCGCCGCCGTCCCGGCCTGACCCGCTCCCGCCCCACCGGCCCCCGTCGCCCGCGCGCGACGGGGGCCGTCCCGCGTCAGCGGACGCGACCCGCGAACGACACACCCAGCGCGACCAGCGCGCAGCCCGCGCAGACCAGCGCGACCACGACGGTGGACAGGCGGTCCGCGGGCGCGTCGCCGACGGCCAGCGCGACCACCACACCCCCCAGCGCCGCACCGACGAAGCGCAGCGCGTTGAACACCCCCAGCCCGGCACCGGAGTCCGCCTCGCGCGCCGAACGCGCCGCGCCCGCCGCCGCCGGCGTCTGGGTCAGCGCCATGCCGACACCGACCACACCGCACACCACGGCCAGCGCCACCGGGCCGGAGCCCCGGCCGACCGCGACGGCCAGGCACGTCTCGGCGGCGACGAGCACGCCCAACCCGTGGCGCAGGGCCAGCCGGGGCCGCCAGGCCTCGGTCAGCCGCCCGACGACCGGCGCCAGCACCGTCATCACCGCCGGCACCGCGACGACGAGCAGACCGGCCTCGGCGGTCGACATCCCGCGGGCGGTCAGCAGGTACAGCGGGACCACCAGCAGCGTCGCGGTCAGGCACAGCATCTGCGCCAGCGCGGCGACCGCGGAGCGGGCGAACCGGGCCTCGCGCAGCAGCGACAGGGGGACGAAGGGCTGCTCCACCCGCCGTTCCACCACGACGAAGGCGACCAGCGCCAGCACGCCGGCGGCCACCGGCACCCAGACCGCGGGGGAGGCGGGGCCCGCCGCGGCCGCCGTCGCGGCACCCCCCAGCAGGCCGAGGGTGCCGAGGGTCAGCGTGAGCGCCCCGGCGACGTCGAGCCGGACCGGCCGCGGGGCGTCGCGCTCCAGCAGCCGGGCCGCACCCCCGAACGCGACCAGCGCGAACGGGATGATTACCACGAACACGCTGCGCCATCCGGTGGCGTCGGCCAGCACCCCACCCACCGAGGGACCGGCCGCCTGGCCCGCGCCGTTCGCGGCGGCCCACCAGGAGACCGCGCGGGCGCGGTGCTCCGGGCCCGCGGTGGTCGTGAGCAGGGCCAGGACGGTCGGCAGCACCAGCGCACCGGAGAGCCCCTGCACCGCGCGGAACGCGACCAGCGCCGGCAGCCCGGGCGCCAGGGCGGCGCCCGCCGCGCCCACGGCGACCCCCACCATCGACACCAGGAACAGCCGGCGCCGCCCGACCCGGTCCCCGAGCCAGCCGGCCAGCGGCAGCATCGCCGCGCAGGTCAGGTTGAACGCGACCACGACGAGGCTGCCCGCCCCGAGCGGGGCGCCCAGGTCGGTCACGATCCGGTCCAGCGGCACTGTCACCAGGGTGTTGGCGATGGTGCTGGCGAACGTCCCGACGACGAGGAACACCGTCGCCGGCGCCGCCGCCGGGCGGGTCACCGCGGTCGGTCCGGGGCGAGGGCGACGACGAGCGCCACCTCCACCGGGGAGCCCCCGGGCAGCGAGCACACCCCGACCGCGGCACGGGCGGGGAGCCCGTCGGGGCCGAAGCGGCCGGCCAGCACCGCGGACGCGCCGTCGGCCACCGCGGAGTGCCCGGTGAACGTGTCGATGCAGGCGACCCACACCGTCATCGCGACCGGGCGCAGCAGGGTCCGGCCGGCGCGGGCGGCGGCGTCGGTGCAGGCGGCGAGCGCGTTGCGGGCGGCGAGACCGGCCGCGTCGACGGCCGCGGCGGCGTCGGTCCCGGCCCCCACCCGGCCGGTGACGAGCAGGACCCCGTCGCTGCGGCGGGGCGTCATCCCGGCGCTGTGCACGGCGTCGCCGTGCACCACCGCCGCGACGTAGCGACCCCGGGGCGCGGGTGCGGCGGCCTCAGACACCGAGCGCCACCCCCTCCTGGCGCCCGTCGCTGCCGCCGGCGAGACAGCCGGTGTCCGGGTCCACCGACACGACCTGTGCGCTGCCGCCCGCACCGTGGTCACCGACCCCGACGACGCGGTGCCCGAGGTCCGCGAGACCGGCGAGCACGTCCGCGCCGAGCCGGTCCTCGCACCGCAGCTCGGCGGGTTCGCCGAGGTCACCGGCGTCGCTGCCGGGGAACACGGTGAACCGCGGGGCGTCGACCGCGTCCTGCGGCCCGGCCCCGTGGTCGAGCAGGTGCGAGAGCAGCTGGGTGTTCCACTGGACCTGGCCGTCACCGCCGGGGGTGTTGCCGACGTGGCGCAGCCGGCCCGCGTCGTCGGTGACGATCCAGGTGTTGAGCGTGTGCAGGGGGCGGCGCCGCGGCCGCACCTCGTTGGGGTGCCCGGGGATCGCGTATGCGCCCCGGCCGAGCCGGTTGTTCAGCACGACACCGGTGCCCGGGACCGCGCGCCCCGAGCCGAAGGTGAACGCCAGCGACCCGATGAGACCGACCGCGCGCCCGTCGCCGTCGACGGCGACCATCGAGGTGGTGTCCCCGTCCGGGCGGGCGCCCGCCGGATCCGGCAGCGGACCGGTCCCCAGGAGCTCACGGCCCCGGGCCAGCAGCACCGGGTCGAGCCTGCGGTCCGGGGCGGGCCGGTCGGACCCGGCGAGCCGGAACCGGTCGTCGAAGGCGATCCGGGCCGCCCCGGCCAGCCGGTGCACGGCGTCGACGCCGAGGGGCACCCCGGCCGGACCGCCGGGGCCCAGCAGGCCGTCGCAGAGGGCGAGCTGGTCGAGCACCATCCAGCCGGGCGTCGGCAGCGGGGTCTGGTGCACGACGTGGCCCGCGTAGCGGGTGGAGACCGCGTCCTCGGCGACGACCCGGCCGGACTCGGCCCACTCGTCCCCGGAGAAGGGGGCGCCGCCCGCGACGAGGTCCGCGACCGCCCGGTCGGCGAGCGCCCCGGTGTAGAACGCGGCCGGGTCCCGGGCCAGCGTCGCGATCGTGGCCGCCAGCCGCGGATGGACCAGCCGGGTCCCGACCCGCGGCAGCCGGCCCCCCGGGAGGAACGCCGCGGCGGTGTCCGGGTCGGCGGCGAGGCGGTCGCGGTGTCCGGCGATGTCGTCGCGGGTCCGCGCCGTGCAGGGCAGCCCCCGGGTCGCGACCCGGACCGCGGGCCCCCACAGCTCGGGCAGCGGCCGGGAGGCGCCGTGGGCGTGCAGGGCGGCCAGCGTCGCGACCGCACCGGGCGCGGTCACCGACGACGCCCCGTACCGGGGGAGCAGCCGTCCGGACCCCGCGCGGCGGTGGTGCTCCGGCGTGCCGCCGTCGGGGCCGAAGCCGCTCCCGCAGAACGCCCGGACCCGGCCGTCGGGGTCGCGGACCAGGACGAACGCGTCGCCACCGACACCGCACTGGCCGGGCAGGGCGAGCCACGCCACGGCCGCCATCGCGAGCGCGGCGTCGACGGCGTTGCCACCCGAGGACAGCACCTCGGCGCCGGCCCGGCTGATCGCCGGATGGCTGGCGGACACCATGCCGTCGGCACCGAGGGCGGGGACCCGGGCGGAAGGGGGGAAGGACGCGGGCGCGAGGACGGTCATGCGCGCGACCCTCCCCGCGCGACGACCCGGCGCCTATGGCGAAGGTGCACACCGGCACGGCCGCGACCTGGGCATGGTGCCGTAACAGTACGGTGCACAATCGGAAACCCGCTGCCTGTGCACTGTGGGCCTTCTCGGGGTGGCGACGGGGTGTGAGTGTGTTCCGTCACACCACCACCACACACCACCACACCACCGCCGGATCCCGGCGGGAAGGAGGCCGCAGTGGCCTTGTCTGCTGCGCACTGGGTCTATCTCGGCGGGATCGTGCTGATCCTCGGCACGACGATCGCCCGGAGGAACGTCCTCGTCCCGGCACTCCTGGCGACGGTCGCGACGGCCGCCGCGATGACGGGTGACCCCGTCGTCGCGATCCAGGCCCTGTTCAACGCCACGCTCACCGCCGCGTCCGAGCTGTTCAACATCTTCCTGATCATCGCGATGGTGACGGCGCTGCTCGGGACGCTGCGGGCCATGCACGCCGACCAGCGGATGGTCACGCCGTTCCAGAAGGTCATGCGCGGCGGGTGGTCGGCCTGGACGGTGCTGATCGTCGCGACGTTCGTGATCAGCCTGTTCTTCTGGCCCACCCCGGCGGTGCCGCTGATCGGGGCCATCCTGGTGCCCGCCGCGATCCGTGCCGGGCTCCCCGCGATGGGCGCGGCGATGGCGATCGCGGTGGCCGGGCAGGGCATGGCGCTGTCCAGCGACTACGTCATGCAGGTGGCGCCCGGTCTGTCGGCGACGGCGGCCGGTGCGGACCCCGGCCGGGTCGCCGACATCGCGCTGCTCCTGTCGCTCGTCACCGGCGGCACCGCGCTGACGATCATGGGGCTGATGCTGGCCCGCCAGATGCGGACGCCCTCGGACGCGCTGCTGGAGGAGTGGGAGTCCGGTGTGGTCACCGGGCCACGGCCGTCGACGGGGCTGCTCCGGCGGCTGCGCCGCCGGCTCGGCGGAGGTCCCGGCGCCGCCGAGCCGGTGACGGTCGTCGAGGAGGTCGAGGAGCGCGTCGCGGTGGGGGTCGGCGGACCGCCGCCCGCGTCCGGCGGCGTCCCGGACGTCCCCGGACCCGCCGGCCCCGCCCCCGGTGACGGCCCCGGCGCTCCCGGCCCCGCTCCGGACGGCGCCCCCGACGACCCGCGCACGCAGCGGCTGGCCCGCATCTTCGCCGTCGCCGTGCCCGCCGCGTTCGGCCTGATGATGGTCTACCTGGTGCTGGGCCAGGTGGGTGTCGTGCCCGCGGTGCAGAGCGGGTCGGCGGCGGCCCTGGTCGGCGGGCTCGCGACCGTGCTCGTCGTGGTCGCCTGCGTCGCGCTCGACGGCCCGCGGGCCGCGCTGACCTCGGTCGGCGAGCACGTCACCGACGGACTGGTGT
Organism: Pseudonocardia sp. ICBG162; assembly: GCF_020496225.1. NCBI lineage: Bacteria > Bacillati > Actinomycetota > Actinomycetes > Pseudonocardiales > Pseudonocardiaceae > Pseudonocardia > Pseudonocardia sp. ICBG162. Next base: position 595,785 of record NZ_JAHLJD010000017.1, on the reverse strand, counting down.
TCGCCTTCCGGGCGATGGGCGTCGTCCTGCCGATCGCGGGGTTCTTCTTCCTCGGCAACGCCGAGTTCGCCGGCCGCATCCTGGGACTGCCGGACGGGACCCACGCCCCCGGCCTGCTGGTCGACCTCGTCGTCGCGGCCGAGCGGTTCATCCCCGGCAACCCCGTGGTCATGTGCTTCGGGGTGCTGGTGATCGGCCTGCTCTGCGGGCTGGAGGGCTCCGGGTTCTCCGGGCTGCCGCTGACCGGGTCGCTCGCCGGTGAGCTCGGGCCCAGCGTGGGGGTGGACCCCGCGACGCTGGCCGCCGTCGGGCAGATGGGCTCGGTCTGGGCCGGCGGTGGTGTCCTGGTGGCCTGGTCGTCGCTGCTCGTCGTCGCCGGGGTGACCCGGGTCCCGGTGATCGAGCTGGCCCGGCGCTGCTTCCTGCCTGTGATGGCCGGGCTCGCGGTCTCGACCCTCGTGGCGGCCCTGCTGCTCTGAGTCCCCGCGGCGCCCACCCGGCCCCGGTCCCCGCAGCGACGGTCTGCGGGGACCGGGGCCGTCGTCGTGCGCCCGTCCGCCGGCGGAGCCAGTGCGTCCTGCTGCAACTCGTCGCCGATCCTTGTGCTGTCTGACCAGGGAGGACGGGGGTGCCGACGCCTAGCGTCGAGGTCACCGGAGAGGCGGTGCGACGCCCCCGGTTCCACCCCACATCCCTGATCTGGAGGGTTCGTCATGACCCTGACCGTGGACGAGACCGCAGGCACCCCGGTGCCGGGTCTGCTCTCCCGCGAGGACTTCCGGGCCGCACTGGAGGACGCCATCAAGGGCCGCGAGGCCAAGAACGCGTCGTTCTCCCAGGCCTGGGCGGACGGGACGCTGACCCGCGAGCACTTCAGCCGGTGGGCGGAGAACCACTACCACTACGTCGGGCCGTTCGCCGACTACCTCGGCTACATCTACGGCAACACTCCCGACCACTGCACCGACGCCAAGGACTTCACCCTCCAGAACATGTACGAGGAGGAGCTCGCCGACATCCGGCACACCGACCTGCTGATCCGGTTCGGCGAGGCCTGCGGCACGAGCAAGGAGCGCATCGAGAACCCGGACAACATGAACGCGGTCACCCGCGGGCTGCAGTCCTGGTGCTACGCCGTCGCGATGCGCGAGCACTTCGTGGTCGCCACCGCGGCGCTGGTGGTGGGGCTGGAGTCGCAGGTCCCGGGCATCTACCGGAAGCAGATCGTGCCGCTGCGCGAGACCTACGGGTTCACCGAGGACGAGATCGAGTTCTTCGACCTGCACATCACCTCCGACGAGGTGCACGGCGAGCGCGGCTACCAGATCGTGCTCGACCACGCCGACACCCCCGAGCTGCAGCAGCGCTGCCTGCAGTTCGTGCGCTGGGGCGCGGAGATGCGCTTCTCCTACACCCGCGCGCTCTACGACACCTACGTCGCTCCGTCCCTCTGACCGACCACCGCGACGGGCGCGCACGCCGCGCCCGTCGCGGCCCGACGCCCGGGAGTGCACGTGAGCGACATCGAGACCACCCGGTGGGTCGCCACCGTCCCGCTCGCCGACCTGGCCCGCCGCCGTCGCCTCCGCGTGGAGGTCGACGGCAGGCCGGTCGCCCTGTTCCTGGCCGGGGACCGCGTCGTCGCGCTCGACGACGTCTGCATCCACAAGGGACGGTCCCTGGCCCGCGGCGTGCTGTGGCAGGGCCGGGTCGTCTGCCCCGCCCATCAGTGGGCCTTCGACCCCGTGACCGGCCGGGCCGACGGACGTGACGAGTGCCAGCCGGTCCACGACGTCCAGGTCGTCGACGGCGTGATCCACGTCGACGCCCGCCCCCGCAGCCAGGAGGAGAACTGATGTCCGAGCCGGTACGCAGCCTCGTCACCGTCGGGGCCGGGCAGGCCGCCGTGGCCACCGTCCGGATGCTCCGCCGTCGTGGCTTCGACGGTCCGCTGACGGTGCTGTCCGACGAACCGCACCTGCCCTACCAGCGGCCGCCGCTGTCGAAGGAGTTCCTGCGCGGCGACGCCGGCTCCGCCGACCTCGTGCTGCTCGACGAGACCTGGGCCGCGGCCCACGACGTCGAGCTGCGGACCGGGGCGGCCGTCACCGCCGTCGCACCGGGCCGGGTGGAGCTGGGGGACGGGTCGCACGTGAGCGCCGACGCCGTGCTGCTGGCCACCGGGGTACGGGCCCGCACGCTGCCCGGGGTGTCCGGCGACCGGGTCGTGCACCTGCGGACCGTCGGCGACGCCGTGCGGCTCCGCGACGCCCTGCCCGGGCTGCGGCGGCTCGTCGTCGTCGGCGGCGGGCTGATCGGCGCCGAGGTCGCCTCGTCGGCGCGGGAGCTCGGGGTCGAGGTCGTGGTGCTGGAGGCCGGACCACTGCCGATGCTCGGTGCGCTCGGGCCGGACATGGCCGCGTTCTGCGCCGGGCTGTACCGCGACCACGGGGTGGACCTGCGGTGCGGCCAGGAGATCTCGGCCGTCTCGCCGACGGCCGCGGGAGTCGTGGTCGAGACCTCGTCCGGGCCGGTGGAGGCCGACCTCGTCGTCGTCGCGGTGGGGTCGGTGCCCCGCGACGAGCTCGCCCGCGCGGCGGGGATCGCCGTCGACCCGGTCCGCGGGGGAGTGGTCGTCGACGAGCTGTGCCGGACCTCGGCTCCCGGCGTGTTCGCGGCCGGGGACGTCGCCTGCCGTGCCGTCGGTGACGGGTTCGTCCGCGTCGAGCACGTGGACAACGCGACGACCCAGGGCGGGACCGTCGCCCGGGCCCTGCTCGGGAAGGCGGTGCCGCCGCCGGAGGCGCCGTGGTTCTGGTCGGACCAGTTCGACCTCAACCTGCAGGTCGTCGGGCACGCCCCGGCCGGTGCGGAGGTCGTGGTCCGCGGCAGCGTCGCCGACCGCGACTTCACCGCCTTCTACCTGACCGCCGACCGGGTGCGCGCCGCGTTCTGCGTCGAGCGCGGCGGTGACGTCCCGGCCGTCCGGGCCCTGCTCGCGCTCGACGCCCCGGTGCCCCGCGCGCAGCTCGCCGACGACGACCACGACCTGTTCGACCTGCTCGACACCATCAGCGCCTGAGGAGAGACGCCGTGGACTTCCACAAGATCGCCCGTTCCGGTCAGGTCCCCGAGGGGGTCGTCCGCCGCTTCTTCGCCGGAGAGGTCGAGGTCGCCGTCTCCCGTTCCGACGGCGAGGTGCACGCCACCTCGAACTACTGCAGCCACCTCGACTGCCTGCTGTCCAGCGGCAAGGTCACCGACGAGGGACTGCTGTGCTCGTGTCACGGCAGCGTCTTCGACTACACCTCCGGCGAGCCGCTGTGCCCGCCGGCGACCCGGCCCCTCACCGTCTTCCCGGTGCGGGAGGAGGAGGGCCACATCTGGGTCGGCGTCGACGACGAGCTCGCCGAGGCGGCCATGCGCCGGCGTGCGGTCGGGGCCCGCCGGCTGGGCGACGCGGCGGGCTGATCCCCCTACCGACGACCACCGGTCGTGAGCCCGGAGACGATCGTGTCGGCGTAGGACCGCCCGATCTCCGCGGCCTCGACCGGTGAGGTCGACGGGTCGAACCAGCGGTTCGACCACGCCACCATCCCGATGACCCCGTAGGCGATCACCCAGGGCTCCCCGGTGCGGCGGAACGAGCCGTCGGCCATGCCGTCCTCGACGATCGCGACGACGACGTTCTCGTAGCGCTTGTTGTAGCGGGCCATCGTGCGCGTCCACTGCGAGCGCTCCGCGAACGCCGCGAGGTCCTCCTGGATGTAGAGGTAGAGGTACGGGTAGTACTCGGCGTAGGACACCATCAGCTCGGTGACCAGCGTCCGCAGCTTCTCCGCGGGTGTGCCCGGCCCGGCGAGGATCTCCTCGGCGCGCAGGCAGTTGCGCTCCACGGCGTCGCCGACGGCGGTCTGGAACAGCTCGTCCTTGTTGCCGGCGTAGTAGTAGATCGACGCCCGGTCCATCCCGACGGCCTCGGCGATGTCGGTGATCCGGGTGCCGCGGAAGCCGCGCTCGCGGAACACCGTCCCGGCGGCGCGGATGATCTCCTCGCGCCGGGCCAGGTAGGCGGCGCCGCCCTCGTCGCGTGCCGCGCTGCGCCGCCTGCCGATCCCGCTGGTCACAGATCCCCCCACGTCAGACCCGGTGTGCTGCCCGCAGCTCGCGTTTGAGCACCTTCCCGGACGCGTTGCGCGGCAGGCTGTCCACGATAGTGACCGAGGTGGGGCACTTGTAGCGGGCCAGCCGGGTGCGGACGTCGGCGAGCAGTGCCTCGGCGTCGACGACGGCGCCCTCGGCCGGGACGACGACGGCCGCGACCGTCTCGCCCCAGCGCGGCGAGGGCACTCCGATCACGGCCACGTCGCCGACCGACGGGTGCGCGGCGAGCGCGTTCTCGACCTCGGCGGGGTACACGTTCTCCCCGCCGGTGATGATCATGTCCTTGATCCGGTCGTGCAGGTGGAGGTAGCCGTCGGCGTCGCGCCAGGCGGCGTCGCCGGTGCGCAGCCAGCCGTCGTCGAGCGCGGCCGCGGTCTCCTGCGGGCGGTTCCAGTAGCCGGGGGTGTTCTGCCCGGAGCGGACCCGGATCTCCCCGACCTCGCCGTCGGCGACGGGCGCGCCGGTCACCGGGTCGGTCAGCGCGACCTCCAGCCACGGCAGCGGCCGCCCGACCGAGCGCAGCAGGTGTGCCCGCGGCCCGCCGGGGTCGTGCTCGTCGGGGGTGAGGGTCACCACCGTCCCGGACGTCTCGGTCATCCCGTAGACGGCCATGAACCCGCAGCCCAGCACGTCGATCGCGCGGCGCAGCAGCGCCTCGGTCATCGGGGCGCCGCCGTAGGCGATCCGGTCCAGCGCCGACAGGTCCGCCTCGGCGATGCCGGGCGCGGTGAGCAGCGCCGCGACCACCGCGGGGACGGCGAAGGCGTGCGTGACCCGCCGGCGCTCCAGCTCGGCGAGCAGGTGCTCCGGGGTCAGCGCGGACAGGAGCACGGTGTGCCCGCCCTGCCCGAGCGCGGTGAGCCCGTAGCCGATCCCGCCGATGTGGAACAGCGGCGAGGGCACGAGGTTCACCGTGTCCGGGCCCATGCCGTAGAACTCCCGGCCCATCCGCGGGGTGTACGCGAGGTTGGCGTGGGTGATCAGCACGCCCTTGGGCAGGCCGGTGGTGCCGGAGCTGTAGAGCTGCAGGACGACGTCGTCGGGCCCGACCGGGACGTCCGGCGGCGTGGCCGGGTGCCCGGCGAGCCACGCCTCGTAGCCGTCCTCCAGCAGCAGCGGGTCGGTGCCCGCCGGGAGCAGGTGCGCCTCGCCCCGGCCGGTGAGGACCAGCGCCGGGCGGGCGTCGCCGAGCACGGCCGCGATCTCCGGCGCGGCGAGGCGCCAGTTCAGCGCGACGAGCACGACCCCGGCCCGGGCGGAGCCGAACAGCACCTCGACGTACTCCGGGGTGTTGCGCAGCAGGACCGCGAGCCGGTCCCCGGGCCGCAGCCCGGCCGCGGCGAGCGCGTGCGCCACCCGGTTGGCCCGGGCGTCGAGCTCGCCGAAGGTGACGGTGCGGTCGTCGAGGGAGACGGCGGGGCGGTCGGCCCCCAGCGCGGTGACCCGGTCGAGCAGGTCCGAGAGCGTGGCGTCCATGGTCAGTAGCTCTTCGGGAGGCCCAGGTTGTACTGGGCGACGTGGTTGAGCACCATCTCCCGGCTCACCGGCGCGGTGCGGAACATCCGCGCGGTGAACCACAGGTCGGCCAGCCCGTACTCGTTGGACAGACCGTTGCCGCCGTGGGTCTGGATCGCCTGGTCGACGGCCTTCGCCGCGGCCTCGCCCGCCGCGTACTTGGCGACGGTCGAGGCGCTGCCCGCGTCGGCGCCGGCGTCGGTCAGCTCCGCGGCGTGCATGGTCATCAGCCGGGCGAGCTGGACGTCGACGAAGCAGGCCGCCAGGGGGTGTGCGACGCCCTGGTGCGCCCCGATCGGCGTCGACCACACGGTCCGCTCGGCGGCGTAGCGCGCGGCGCGGCGCAGCGCGTAGCGGGCGATGCCGTTGGCCTGCGCCGCGGCGGTGACGCGCTCGGGGTTGAGGCCCGCGAACACCTGGCGCAGCCCCGCGCCCTCGACGCCGATCAGGTCGTCGCGGGTCACGCGGACGTCGTCGAAGAAGGTGGTGAACTGGTTCTCCGGGATCTGCAGCGCGGCGTCGATCCTCGTGAACGACAGGCCCGGGGCGTCGGTGGGCACCAGGAACATCGAGATCGGGTGCCGTCCGTCGGGCCCCGCCTCGGCGCCGCGGCACACGACGATCACGGCGTCGGCGTCGTCGATGCCGGAGGTCCAGTACTTCTGCCCGCGGATCCGCCAGCCGTCGCCGTCGGGGTGGGCCGTGGTGGTGATGTTGTGGGTGTTGGTGCCCGCGTCGGGCTCGGTGATGGCGAACGCGATCCGCTTCGTGCCGTCGGCGACGCCCGGCAGCCAGGTGCGCTTCTGCTCGTCCGAGGCGTGTGCCACGAGCAGCGACCCGGCGATCGCGGGGGAGATGACCAGCATGAACAGCGGGCAGCCCTGCGCTGCGGTCTCCTCGATGACGATCGCGAGGTCGGTCAGCCCGCCGCCCCCGCCGCCGTGTTCCTCCGGCAGGTGCACGCCCAGGTACCCGGCCCGGCCGAGGTCGGCCCACAGGTCGTCCGGGCGGCCGCCGGAGCGTGTCACCTCCTGGAAGTAGCTGCGCCCGTAGGCGCCCACGAGCTTCGCGACGGCCTCGCGCAACGCGCGGCGCTCGTCGGTGTCGACGAGCAGGTCGTCCTGCATCCGTCCGTCGGCGGCCACACTGCCTCCTAGGTCAACGTAGGTGTTGACGGTACTCCGACCGTCACGTCCAGTGGAAGAACCCGCGGCCGGTCTTGCGACCCAGCCGGCCCTCGCCGACCAGCCGTCGCAGGATCGCCGGGGCGGCGTAGCGCTCGCCGTACACGCTCTCGAGGTGGCGGGCGATGTCGAGCCGCACGTCCAGCCCGACGACGTCGGACAGCCGCAGCGGGCCGATCGGGTGGCCGTAGGCGAGCACGGCGGCCCGGTCGATGTCCTCGGCGCTCGCGACGCCCTCCTCCAGCATCCGCATCGCCTCGAACGCCGCGATGTTGTCCAGCCGGGAGGTCGCGAAGCCCGGCACGTCGGCGACGACGATCGACTCCTTCCCGATCCGGGTCGCGTGGTCGCGGGCGGCGGCCACGGCGTCGTCGGAGGTCGCCGGGCCCCGCACCACCTCGACCAGCGCGATCGACCAGACCGGGTTGAAGAAGTGCATGCCCAGGAACCGGTCCGGCGCCGCGAGCCCGGCGGCCAGCGACCCGATCCCGACCGAGCTGGTGTTGGTGGCCAGCAGCCGGGGGGAGCGGGCCTCGGCGGCGGCGAGCACCCGCGCCTTCAGCTCCGGGTCCTCCGGCACCGACTCCACGACCAGGTCCAGGCCGGTGGGCAGCTCGGACACCGCGCCGACGACCCGCAGCAGCCCGGGCAGCGCCTCGGCGACGCCCGGGTCGACCCGGCCGCGTTCCACGCCGGTGCGAGCCCGTGCGGTCAGCTCCCCGACCAGCCGGTCGGCGCGGCCCGCGTCGGGCTCGACGACCGTCGTCGCGGTCCCGGCGGCGGCGAGCACGTAGGCGATGCCGGCGCCCATCGTGCCGCCGCCGACCACGGCCGCCGTGCCCGAGTCCGGACTGCTCATGTCTCCTCCCGGGACAGCTCGTCGGCGATCCAGGCGACGAGCTCGGCGGTGGCGGCGAGCTCGCCGCCCATGCCGAGGAAGCCGTGGATCATGTCGGGCCACTCGCGCAGCGACACCGGCACGCGGGTCTCACCCAGCCGGACGGCGTAGGCGACGCCCTCGTCGCGCAGCGGGTCGCAGCCGGCGACCGCGATCGACACCGGCGCCACCCCGGCGTGCCCGGGTGCGGTCAGCGGGGCGGCGTCGGGCGGCGGGGTGGCGGCGTGGGGGTCGCCGCCCAGGTAGTGGTGCCAGAACCAGGTCATGTCCTCGCGGGTCAGCAGGTGCCCCGCGCCGAACTCCTTCCACGACGGGTGCGCGTCCGGGTCGGGCGGGGTCAGCGGCGGGTAGACCAGCACCTGCCGGCGCAGCCACCGGGCCCCGCGCAGCCGGCGGGCGGCCGCCGTGGCCAGCGTCGCGCCCGCGCTGTCGCCACCGACGGCGACCCGCGAGCCGTCGGCCCCCAGGGTGTGGGCGTGGGTGGCGAGCCACCGGGTCGCGGCGACGGCGTCGTCGAGCGGGCCGGGGAAGGGCGTCTCGGGGGCCCGCCGGTACTCCACCGAGGCGACGACCGTGCGCGACGCCGCGGCGATCGCCCGGCACGGCCGGTCGGCCAGCGCGACGCTCCCGGTGACCCAGCCGCCGCCGTGCAGCCAGACGGTGAGCGGCAGCTCGGTGCCCGGTTCGGGGTGGTAGACCCGGACCGGCAGCGGGCCGTCCCCGCCGTCGGCGAGGACCTCGCGGGTGCTGACGCCGCCGGGCTTCGCGCCCTGCATCCAGCGCGACGCCTCGACCGCGTGCCGCGCCCCGAACACGCCGATCTCGGTGTAGGGGCGCATCCCGAGGTCGTCGAGCCGGGCGAGCAGTGCGGCGGCCTCCGGGGCGGGGGCGTTCACCGGGCCCGCTCCAGGGTGCGGTGCAGACCGAGCCGGTCGCGCACGACGTGCCCGGTGACCGTGCCGTCGGCGCCGGGCTCGACCAGGCCCGCGATCCCGAGGGCCACCGGGGTGCCGGTCGCACCGGGGGCGTCGGGCAGACCGCCGGCGTAGCGGCCGCGCGCCACCGCGTGGAAGGCGACCCGCCGCCCGGCCGCGAACAGCGCGGTGACCTCGCAGGTCACGTCGTCGAGCACGGGGTCGGCGCCCCGGCCGTCGTCGGCGACGACGCCGGGCAGCGGCCCGGTCACCCGGCCCGCGGCGAGCCAGCTGCGCACCGCCTCCTCGGCGCCGGGGTCGGGCCCGGCGACCGGTTCGGTCCACGGCGCCACCATCGGCGGGTCGACCGGGTCGGGCGCGCCGCCGTGGAGCTGGCGTCGCCGGCCGAGGTAGTCCTCCTCGCAGGCGTTGTGCACGAGCACGCCGTCGCGGGCGGTGAACAGCCCGATCCCGCGCCAGGCCGCCGCGCCGCCGCGGGCCGAGGCGCCGTGCTCGGTGAACCGCAGCGCGACCCGGCCGTCCGGGGTGTAGAGCGCGTCGTGCACCGTGATCGTCAGACCGGGGAAGCGGGCGAGCTGCCCGGAGGTGGCCTCGACGTAGTCCTCGCGGCCGCGCATCGTGTACGCGCCGATGACGATCGTGTAGTCCGGCGCCATGATCTCGGCGGGCACCGCGGGGTCGGCCCGGTCGAGCCAGTCGACGGCGAAGCGGCGCATCAGCGACCCCAGCGGGTGCAGCTCCGGCGCCGCGGTCATCGCTGCTTCCCGGCCTGGTAGGCCTCCCAGTAGGTGCGGTGCTCGCGGAACGGCGCGTCCCGGTCCTCGACCGCGGCCCGCACGCCGCTCGCCCGCTGGATCCGCTCGAAGTCGGCCATCGCGGGCCCGGCGATGGCCATCGCGTCGGCGTCGTTGGCGGCGGCGATCGCGGCGGTGATGCCCATGGCGTCCCACCAGCGGTTCGTCGACTCCTTGTGCGCGTAGATCATCTCCAGCGGCACGTTCGCGACGCGTTCGGCGTAGGCGTAGGCGACGGCCTCGACCTCGTCGGCGGGCACGGCGCGGTTGGCCAGGCCCAGCTCGGCGGCCTCGACCCCGGTCATCTCGTCGCCGGTGAACAGCCACTCCTTGGTCCTGCGCATCCCCAGGTGCACCGGCCACATGCCGAACATGTGGATCTCGCCCATGGTGCGGGCCTCGGGCTGGCCGAACCGGGCGTCCTCGGCGGTGAAGACGATGTCGAGAACCCCGGCGAGGTCGAGCCCCCCGGCGACGCAGGCGCCCTTCACGACACCGATCGTGGCCTGGCGGATCCGCCACAGCCGCATCCAGCGCTCGCGGGACTCGTGGAACTCGCGACGGGAGAAGATCGGCGCCCGGCGGTGCGGGCGGGCGTCCTCGGGCCGGCTCGGGGTCTCGGCGGTGCCCCAGAGGTAGGCCCACTCGGTCAGGTCGTAGCCGGTGCAGAAGTTCTTGCCGTTGGACTTCACGACGAGCACCCGGGTGTCGTCGTCGGAGTCGAGGTCGTCGAGGACCAGGTCGATCTCGTCGCGCAGCGCCCGGCACAGCGCGTTGCCGCGGTGCGGGCGGTTGAGCGTGAGGGTCGCGATCCGACCCTCCTTCTCGTAGATCAGGTGCTCGAACTCCACGCCTCGACTCCTTTGTCCTCGGCCGTCGTGGCCCACGCTAGGAGCGCGCTGCGGAATCGTCAACACATCCGTTGACGGACGGCGCCGGTGCTGCCTACCCTCGGCCGGGCCGGTCGCGGCAACGGTGTCGTGACCGTCCGAGGGAGGTCGGAATGACCGGACGCGTGGTCGACGCGCTCGTCGTCGGGGCGGGCTTCGCGGGGCTCCGCAGCCTGCACACGCTGCGCGAGCGCGGCTACGACGTGGCCGTGGTCGAGGCCAACGACGACATCGGCGGGGTCTGGTACGTCAACCGGTACCCGGGCGCCCGCTGCGACGTGGAGAGCTACGACTACTCGCTGTCGTTCTCACCCGAGCTGGAGCAGGAGTGGCGCTGGAGCGAGCGCTACGCCACCCAGCCGGAGATCCTGCGCTACGTCGAGCACGTCGCGCAGCGGTTCGACCTGCGGCGCGACGTGCACCTGTCCACCCGGATGGAGCGCGCCGAGTTCGACGAGACCACCGGGCGCTGGCGGGTCGACACCGATCGCGGCACCTGGGACGCCCGGTACCTGGTGATGGCGACCGGGCAGCTGTCGGTCCGCGCCGCCCCCGGGATCCCCGGCGCCGACGACTTCGCGGGCACCACCCTGCACACCGCGGACTGGCCGCACGAGGGCGCGGACCTGTCCGGGAAGCGGGTCGGGGTGATCGGCACCGGCTCCTCGGGCACCCAGCTGATCCCGGTCGTCGCCCGGGAGGCGGCGCACCTGACGGTCTTCCAGCGCACCCCGAACTTCTCGGTCCCGGCGAACAACGGGCCGATCGACGACGCCCGCGACGCCGAGGTCAAGGCCGGCTACGCCGACCGTCGCGAGCGGGCGCGCCGCTCCCCGAGCGGGCTCGGGTTCGTCCCGAACAAGCAGTCCGCGCTGGAGGTGTCCGACGACGAGCGTCGCGCGCTCTACGAGGAGCAGTGGCGCACCGCCGGGTTCGGCTTCCTGCTGGCCTACTACGACCTGATGCTCGACCAGGAGGCCAACGACACCGCCGCCGACTTCGTCCGCGCCAAGATCGCCGAGAAGGTCGACGACCCGGCGACCGCGGAGAAGCTGATGCCGCGCGGCCACCCGTTCGGCGCGAAGCGGCCGCCGGTGGACTCGGGTTACTTCGAGACCTTCAACCGCGACGACGTCGACCTCGTCGACCTGCGCGAGACCCCGATCGAGCGGATCACCCCCACCGGGGTGCGCACCACCGCCGGCGAGGTCGGGCTCGACGTCCTCGTGTTCGCCACCGGCTTCGACGCGATGACCGGGGCCCTGCTGCGCCCGGAGATCGCCGGCCGGGGCGGGGAGACCCTGCGCGAGCACTGGGACGCCGGGCCGCGGACCTACCTGGGCGTCGGCGTCGCCGGGTTCCCGAACCTGTTCGTGATCGCCGGGCCGGGCAGCCCGTCGCTGCTGTCGAACGTTCTGCTGTCCATCGAGGCGCACGTGGACTGGCTCGCGGACCTGCTCGACCACGCGAGGGACCGCGGCGCGACCGTCGTCGAGGCCGACCCCGGTGCCGAGGCCCGCTGGGTCGAGCAGGTCAACGCCCGCGCCGAGGCGACGCTCTACCCGCGGGCCGACTCCTACTACATGGGCACGAACGTGCCGGGCAAGCCACGCGTCTTCACCCCCTACGTCGGCGGGGTGCGCGGCTACCGGCGGATCCTGGAGTCCGTCGTCGCCGACGGCTACGACGGCTTCCTCCTGTCCGGGAAGGGACGGGACGTGAGGGCGTCGTGACCGCGCACCCGCTGCCCCCGGCGCAGCGGCGGGCCGCGATCGGGGCCCGGCACCCGCGGTGGGTGCCCCGCACGCTGGCCGGGGCGCTCGACGCGGCCTGCGCGGAGTTCGCGGACCGGCCGTTCGTGGTCACCGAGGCCGGGACGTGGACCTACCGCGAGCTGCGGGCGTGGGCGGACCGGCTGGCCGGGGGCCTCGCCCGGCTCGGCGTCGGCCGCGGCGACCGGGTCGCGGTCGTCCTGCCCAACGACGCCGAGTTCCCCGCCCTGCGCTACGCGATCGCCCGGCTCGGCGCGGTCACCGTGCCGGTCAACACGGCCAACCGGACCGCCGAGCTCGGCTTCGTGCTGCGCCGCTCCGGTGCCCGCGTGCTGGTCACGGTCGACCGGTTCCGCGACGTCGACCACCTCGCCGCGCTCGACGCGCTGGCCCCCGGCTGGGCGGAGCGGCCCGGCGGCGCGGGCGGGGAGGCGCTGCCGGACCTGCGCCACGTCGTCGTGCACCCCGGGGGCGCGGCCCCGCCGCGGCCCGGCGTCACCACCGTGGCCGACCTCGCCGCCGCCGACCCGGTCACGGCGACGGCGGGGGAGCCCGGCGACGTCGCCGACATCCTGTTCACCTCCGGCACCACCGGCGAGCCCAAGGGCGTCCAGCTCACCCACGACATGCTGCTGCGCACCGCCTACGGCTCCACCTGGGGCCGGGCCTACGCCGACGGGCACCGCGTGGTGTTCTCGCTGCCGTTGTTCCACGTCTACGGCTACGTCGAGGGCCTGCTCACCGTCGGGTTCGTCGGCGGCGCGGTGATCACCCGGCGCACCTTCGACCCGGCCGCGCTGCTCGCCGCGATCGAGGCCCACCGCGCCCACGACGCGCTGCTGATCCCGACGATGACCGCCGAGCTGGTCCGGGTGCAGCGCGAGCGCGGGTACGACCTGTCGTCGCTCACCCACCTGTACTCCTCGGGCGGGGTGTCCCCGCACGGGATCTGGGCCGAGATCGACGAGGTGCTCGCCCCCGGCGAGGTCGTCACCGGCTACGGCATGAGCGAGACGACGGCGTCGACCACCTGCACCTGGCCGGAGGACCCGGCGGAGCGCCGCGCGACGACCAACGGCTGCGTCAAGACCGCGGGCGTGGCCGGTGACCCGGCACGGGGCGGACGCCTCGTCGAGTACCGGGTGCTCGACACCGCGACGCTCGCCGAGCTGCCGGCCGGCGCGGCCGGGGAGCTGGTGTGCCGCGGCCCGGGCGTCACCCCCGGCTACTACCGCAACCCCGAGGCCGACGCGGCCGCGTTCCTGCCCGGCGGCTGGCTGCGCACCGGGGACCTGGGCACGTTCGACGCCGACGGCTACCTGCACCTGGTCGGGCGGACCAAGGACAGCTACCGCCGCGGCGGCGAACAGGTCGTGCCCGGCGACGTCGAGGCCGTCCTGGCCCGGCACCCGAGCGTGCACCAGGCGTTCGTCGTGCCGGTGCCCGACGCCCGCAGCGGCGAGGCCGGATGGGCGTGGGTCGTGCCGCGCGCCGGGCACACCGTCGACGCCGGGGTGCTCGTCGCCTGGTCCGCGGAGCACCTGGCCCGGTTCAAGGTGCCCCGGCACGTCGCGGAGATCGCCGTCGACGACGTCCCGCTGACCCCGTCGGGGCGCGCACGGAAGTTCCTGCTGGCCGAGCGGGCGGCGCGGGAGCTGCACCCCGGCGGCTGAGGCGGGTGGGTCAGTCCGCGTCGCGCTCCGCGGCGAGTGCCTTCCCGGCGCGCACGAGCACGTCGAGCTGGGCGCGGTTGTACAGCTCCCGCATCGCCCGGCCCAGGGTCTGCTCCGCCCGCTGCTCCCCGACGGGTGCGTCGGTGTTCGGCGCGACCAGGCCGGGATGGGTCTCGTAGAGCGCACGCAGGTACGGCACCATCCGGTCGGCGAGCTCCTGGCGGGTGGCCTCGTCGGCGTCCGCCGGGAGCGTGTCGAACCGGTCCTGCGTCGGGTCCGGGCGGGCGTCGGCCAGCATGTCCGCGACGGCCTGCAGCCGCTCCGAGCCCAGCACCCGCGGCAGGACGAGGGTGAGCGACCGGTCGGCGTCGGACATCGGCTGGTCCGCGGCCGCGGCGAACTCGGTGGGCAGGTCGGTCGGTGCGGCGCCGTCCAGGATCAGCGCGAGCTCGGCGCGGGCCTGCTGCAGCCGGTCGATGGTGGCGGCCAGCTCGGCGTCCAGCGCGCGGGCGGCCTCCTCCGGGTGGGCGTCGGCCTCGTTCATCTCGGAGATCTGGGCCAGCGAGAACCCGAGGTCGACGAGCCGCTTGATCCGCAGCAGCCGCACCAGGTGCGCCACCCCGTACTGCTTGTAGCCGTTCGCGCGCCGATCGGGCTCGGCCAGCAGCCCGATGTCGTGGTAGTGCCGCACCGCCCGCAGGCTGGTCCCCGCCAGCTCGGCGACCTCACGGGTGCTCCAGGTCACGACGTCCCCCTCGTCCGGTTCCTGCTCCTCCACCACCCTGCCGTATCCGGCGGTCAGCGCCCCGAGTGGGCGTCGGCGTAGTGGTCGAAGAACAGCGCCGCGGTCAGCTCGCCGCGCCCGGACACGCCGAACTTCGCGAACAGCCGCTTGACGTGGTCGAGCACCGTGTACTCGCTCATCCCGCACTCGCGGGCGATCCGCCGGTTCGACGCGCCCCGGGCGAGCGCGGCGAGCACCTGCCGTTCACGTGGGGTGAGGCCCTTGCTGCGCACCACGAGGTCGGCGACCTGGTGCGGGCGCACCTCCTCCACGACGACGGCGAGCGCCCCGCCCAGCGGCGACGCCCGGAACGACAGCCACCGGCCGTCGGTCAGCGGGACCGTGCCCTCGGCCGGCAGGCCCGCGGCCCGGCGCGCCGCGACCGCCTGCACCACCTGCGGGACGGCGTCGCCGCCGAGCAGGGCACGGGCGTCCTCGGACAGGTCGAGCACCCGGCCGTCGGCGTCGGTGAGGATCGTCCCGGCCGGGGCACCGCCGACCAGGTCGCGCCCCGTCCGCACCAGCGCGTCGCGCAGGGCCTCGCCGAGCGGGCGGGCCACCGCCGAGGCCGCGGCGACGTCGGCGGCGGCGAACGTGCCGCCCGCCCGCAGCAGCACCGCCGCGCCCCAGGTGGTGCGGCCGTCGTGCAGCGGCACCCGCAGCTCGTCGGTGAACCCGCGCGGGGCCAGGACGTCGCGGTAGCGGGCGCTGGCCGCCGGGTCCCCGCCGGTGACGGCGCTCAGCGCCCCGGCCCGGCCGGTCGCGGCGACGTCGGTCAGCTTCAGCACGTCGTCGACGCGGTACTCGTTGTCGAACACCGCGTTCTCGAACGCCACGTCGCGTTCGGCGCCCACCAGCACGCAGTCCGACCACAGCAGCGTCGCCGGGTCCAGCACCGCCCACACCGCGAGGTCGGCCGGGACCCGGCGGGCGAGCGCCGCGGCGGCACGGCGACGCAGCTCGGCGTGGTCGGCCACGGGGCCACCCCCCTGGAAGCAGGGATGGGACCGGCACCCGCCGCTCCCTACCGTCGTCCCAGCAGCACACCCCACAGGAGGCCGCCATGGAAGCCAGGATCATCACGACTGACGACGCCGACGCGTTCGGCATGCCGCACACCCGCGCCGTCCCGCTCGCCACCGGCGTCGACACCGGCGACGCCTGGGAGGCACTCGAGCTGACGCTGGGCCCGGGTGCGGCGTCGCCGCCGCACACGCTGTCCGCGGACAAGGTGTTCTACCTGGCCGCCGGCGAGCTCGACGTCGACCTCGACGGCGTCACCCACCGGCTGCGCGCCGGGGACGTCGCGCACGTCCCGGCCGGGGTGCTGCACCGCTACCGGGCCGACACCGACGCCCGGCTGGTCGTGCTGGTGACGGGTGCGACGCAGGTGCCGTTCCTGCGCGGGATGAGCGAGCTCGGGCGCTCCGGCCCGCCCGCGCCGGACGCGGTCGCCGCGCACGCCGCCGGGCACGGGGTGCGGATCGCGGCACCGTCGGCGGGCTGACCGGACGGTCCCCGGGATGCCAGACTGCGCCGGAGGAGGTCGGCATGGCGGTGGTGGTGATCGTCGGCTGCGGCGCGATGGGCTCGGTGTACGCCGGGCTGATGGCCGACGCCGGGCACGAGGTGCACGCCGTCTGCCGGCGCGCCGGGCACACCGCGGCGGTGCGGGAACGCGGCCTGCGGGTGACCGGGCACAGCGGTGACCGCACGGTCGGACTCGCCTCGGCGGTCCTCGACGCCGCCGACGTCACCCTCGACCGGCCCGCGGACCTGGTGATCGTCGCGACGAAGGCCTACGACGTCGCCGTCGCCGCGCGGTCGTGCACGCATCTGGTCGGCCCGGGCACGGTCGTGCAGACCATCCAGAACGGGCTCGGTTCCCCGGAGGTCGCGGCCGCCGAGCTGGACCCGGGGCGGATCGCGGTCGGCGTCGTCGGCGGGTTCGGGGCGTCGCTGCCCGAGCCGGGCGTCGCGCACCACAACGGCATGGAGATGGTCCGCTTCGGCCCCTACGACGGGCTGCCCGCGGCGCAGCTGGAGGCCTCGGCGGAGATCTGGCGCTCGTCGGGCTTCGCGGTCGCGCTCTACACCGACCTGGGCCGGATGGTGTGGGAGAAGCTGGTCATGAACGCGGCGTTCTCCGGCTCGACCTGTCTGACCGGGCTCACCATCGGCGGGGTGCTCGAGGACCCCGACGCCTGGGCCGTCGCCCGCGCCTGCGCGGCCGAGGCCGTCGCGGTGGCGGCGGCGTCCGGGGTGACCCTGCAGGTCGGCGACCCGATCGAGCACGTCCGTCGCCTCGGCGGCGCCATCCCGCACGCCCGCCCGTCGATGCTGCTCGACGCGCTCGCCCGGCACCGCTGCGAGGTCGACGCCATCAACGGGGCGGTGGCCCGCGAGGGCGCCCGGCTCGGCGTGCCGACCCCGGTCAACGCCACCGTCGCCCGGACCATCCGGGCCCGCGAGAGGACCTGGCTGTGACCGAGCACCTCATCCGCTACTCCGGCCGCGGCGGCTTCACCCCCGGCGTGATCGCCCGGGCCCAGGGAGCACCGTCACCACCGAGGACGGCCGGGAGCTGCTCGACTTCACCTCCGGGCAGATGAGCGCGATCCTCGGGCACTCGCACCCGGAGATCGTCGCGACCGTCCGCGACCAGGTCGGGCGGCTCGACCACCTCTACAGCGGGATGCTGTCGCGGCCGGTGCTGGAGCTGTGCGAGCGGCTGTGCGCCTCGGTCGGCGGCGGCCTGGACCGGGCGATGCTGCTGACCACCGGCGCGGAGTCCAACGAGGCCGCGATCCGGATGGCCAAGCTCGTCACCGGCCGGCACGAGATCGTCTCCTTCGCCCGGTCCTGGCACGGCATGACCCAGGCCGCGGCGAACGCGACCTACGTCGCCGGCCGCGCCGGGTACGGGCCCGCCGCCCCCGGCAACTTCGCGCTGCCGGTTCCCGACCGCTACCGCCCCGACCTCGTCGACGACGCCGGGGAGCTCGACTGGCGCCGCCAGCTCGACCTCGGGTTCGCCCTGATCGACGCCCAGTCCGTCGGCAGCCTCGCCGCCTGCATCGTCGAGCCGGTGCTGTCCTCCGGCGGGGTCGTCGACCTGCCGCCGGGCTACCTGGCGGCGCTGCGCGACAAGTGCCACGAGCGCGGCATGCTGTTGATCCTCGACGAGGCCCAGACCGGTCTGTGCCGCACCGGCGACTGGTACGCCCACCAGCGCGACGGCGTGGTCCCCGACATCCTCACGCTGTCCAAGACGCTCGGGGCGGGCCTGCCGCTCGCCGCCGTCCTCACCACGGCCGCGATCGAGCAGGTCGCGCACGAGCGCGGCTTCCTGTTCTTCACCACCCACGTCAACGACCCCCTCCCGGCGGCGGTCGGGCTCACCGTGCTCGACGTGCTCACCCGCGACCGGCTCGACCTGCGCGCCCGCGAGCTGGGCACGCTGCTGCAGGACGGTCTGCGGGACCTGGCCCGCACGACCGGGATGATCGGCGACGTCCGCGGCCGCGGCCTGCTGGTCGGGCTGGAGCTGGCGGGCTCCGACACCGACGCGCTCGGGGCGGCCGTCACCGCGCGGTGCGCCGAGCTGGGACTGCACATGAACATCGTGCAGCTGCCCGGCATGGGCGGGACGTTCCGGATCGCGCCGCCGCTGACCGCGACCGAGGCCGAGATCCGCCGCGGCGTGGACATCCTCGGCACGGCCCTGGGGGAGGTGGCTCAGCCCTCGACGGCGGCCGCGAGCCGGTCCAGCGTCGCGGCGAGCCCGTCGGCGTCGACGACGGGCAGGTAGGGCAGCAGCCGCTCCAGGGTGACCTCGGACCAGTCGTAGACGTGGGTGACCCGGGTGCCGTCGCCCTCGGGGGCGAGGTGATGGGCCCAGCGCTGCCCGCCCCGGTCGCCGCCGTGGGTGGCGGGCGCCCACTCGATCTCGCGGTCCTCGACGAAGGTGACGACGTGGTTGTCGACCAGGTAGTCGCCCATGTCGCGGCCGTGCATCTCCATCACGAACACGTCCCCGGCGCCGGTCAGCCTGCCCTCGGTGCGCGACCGGAGCACCGTGCCCGAGGCGTCGATCTCCGGGTGCCGGGCGGGGGTGGCGAGCAGGTCGAACACCGCCGACGGCGGCGCGGCGACGTGACGGCTGGCGCTCAGCGACTTCTCGGTCATGGGGCCCGGATACCCGTCAGCGCGGCGTGACGATCAGCAGCTTCCCGTCGGGCCGGACCCGGACAGCCGCCCCGGCCGGGTCGCCGGCGAGCAGTTCCAGCAGCTCGTCGTCGCGGCCGCAGCCGACGAACCGCGCACCGCCGTCGTCGAGCCGGCCGACGACGACCGCGTGCCGGCTGCCGTCGCGGTCGTGGCGCACCGTCCAGGTCTCGACGGTCGCGGTGCCGTCGGCGGCGGTCGTCGTCGGGACGGTGGGCACGGCGTCGAGCCGGGCCTGGAGTGCGGCACTGTCGTCGTCGCGCCAGGGGGTGGGGCGGGTGGAGTAGACCCCGGCGGAGTACTTGGACAGGAACCCGCCGTTCGCACCGACCAGGCCGTACGTGCCCGGGTCGGCCCGCAGGCGTCGCACGACCTCGGCGACCGCGTGCATCGAGTAGTCGTTCCCCGGCCCGCCGAAGAACGGCAGCCCACCGGTGACGGTGAGCCCGCGCGGGTCGTCGGCGGCCAGCCCGAGGGGGTCGGCGACCGAGGACACCGCGATCGGGAAGCAGGAGTACAGGTCGATCGCGGCCAGGTCGTCCACGCCGGTCCCGGCGCGGTCGAGGGCGTGCCGGACGGCGGCCTCGGCGGCCGGGTAGGCGCCCAGGTCGGGGCGGTCGAGCACGGCGCGCTCGGTGAGGTCGGCGTGGCCGTGCAGGAACACCCACCGCTGCGGGTCGATCCCCAGGTCGTGGGCGGTGCCGACCGAGGTGAGGAGGACCGCGGCGCCCTGGTTGACCTGGTCGCGCGAGACGAGGAACCGCGGGTACGGGTCGGTGATCATCCGGTTGCGGTCGTCGGCGGTGACGAGCTCGTCGGGCTTGCGGACCTGTGGCGCGGCGGCGTGCGGGTGCCCGGCGGCGACCCGGGTGAACGGCGCGAACAGCTCGCCCATCCCGTGGGCGTAGGCGTCCCGGCCGAGGCCGAGCCGGGCGCGTCGGGCGTTCTCGCACAGCGCGTAGTAGGCGGCGGGGGAGAGCACGCCGTGCGCCTCGGCGACCGGGCTGCGCAGCTCCGAGCCGTACCCGCGGTCCTCCAGCGTGCCGCCGACGTGCTCGCCGTGGTCGGGCCGCTCGGCCTCGGGGCGCGACATCAGGTCCCGCACGGTCGACATCGCCTCGGCCCCGACGAGCAGCACCGCCCCGGCCTCCCCGCGGGCGATCGCGCCGGCGAACTCGGTGACCAGCCGCTGCGGGGACTGCCCGCCGACGACGTCGAGCACCGCCCGCCGCGGGTCGGCGCCGACGCGGCGGGCGACCGCGCGCGGGTAGTTGTCCGCCCGGCCCAGCGGCGCGACCGCCCCGGGCACCGACATCTCGAACTGCCGCACCCCGGCGACGACGGTCAGCGCCGCCGCGACCGCGGCCGGGTCGGCGCCGGTGTCGGCGAGCGCCGCGGCGGCCGCGGCGGCGCCGAGCCCGACCGGTGACAGGGCGGCGTAGCCGGGCTCGCCGATCCGCTCCGAGGCCTCTCCGACCCCGACGACGACGGGTGTCCGCGGGTCGAGGCTCATCGGACCAGCCCCGCCAGCGCGGCGATGCGCTGCTCGCAGCCGCGCGCCATCTCCCGGGTGATCTCACCCGCGCCGCGCAGCTCGGTGAACGCGCCGACGACCTGCCCGACGAAGAACGACTGCAGCTCCGTCGCTCCCGGGTTCCCGGCGTCGGCGGCGGCGTCGATGCTCGACCAGGCCTGCAGGGTGAGCAGCGGCTGCAGCGGCATCGGCAGCGGCGCCGGCGCGCCGGGTGCGGACCACGCGTCGTGGTAGGCGCTGCGCAGCTGCCGGGCGGGCTTACCGGTCCGGGCGGGGGAGCGGACGGTGTCGCCGCTGCCCGCGGCGAGGAACTTGCGCTTCACCGACTCCGGCGCCACGTCCTCCACACTGGACAGCCACACCGAGCCGCACCACACCCCGGCCGCGCCGAGCGCGAGCGCGGCGGCCATCTGGTCGCCCGAGGCGATGCCGCCCGCGGCCAGCACCGGACGGTCCCCGGCGACGCCGACGATCTCCGGGGTCAGCACCGTCGTCGCGATCGTGCCGGTGTGCCCACCGGCCTCGGTGCCCTGCGCGACGAGCACGTCGACCCCGGCCGCGAGCTGCCGTTCGGCGTGCCGGCGGGTCCCGACCAGCGCGGCGACGGCCATCCCGGCGTCGTGCGCGCGCTCCACGAGGTGCGGCGGCGCGGTACCGAGCGCGTTCGCGACGAGCGCCGGCCGGTGGGCGAACACCGCGTCGAGCTGGGCCTCGGCGCCGCGCCGGCTCATCCCCGCCGCGATCGCGTCGCGCCCGGGGTCGACCGGCAGCCGCGGGATGCCGTAGCGGTCGAGCAGGTCGTCGACGAAGGCGAGGTGCTCGGCCGGGAGCTGCGCACGCAGCGTGGCGACCAGGTCCTCCCGGTCGGCACCGGTGTCGGCGGTCTTCTCCGGGACGAGCAGGTCGACCCCGTAGGGGCGCCCGTCGAGCTGCTCCTCGATCCAGGTCAGCTGCGCGTCGAGCTCCTCGGCGGTGTAGGAGACCGCGGCGAGCACCCCGAACCCGCCGGCGCGGCTCACCTCGGTCACCACCGCGGGGGACCGGTTGAACCCGACGATCGGGTGCTCGACGCCCAGCAGATCGGTCAGCGCTGTCCTGATCACACCGGTGAGCGTATTACGGACGGACACCGTCCATAAGTGGGTCGGTGGTCACAGCACCGTCTGGCAGGATCGCCGCCGTGCCCCCGCCGTCGCGCCGCAGCGGACGTCCGCGCGACCCGGACGTCGACCGTCGCGCCCTCGCCGCCGCCCGCGAGGTCTACGGCGAGCGCGGCTGGTCCGGGCTGTCGCTGGAGGAGGTGGCCCGCCGGTCGTCGATCGGGAAGGGGTCGCTGTACCTGCGCTGGCCGACCCGGGCGGCGCTGCTGGTGGCCGCGGTGCGTGACCGGGCCCGGTTCGTCGCCGACATCGACACCGGCTCGCTGCGCGAGGACCTGGTGACCTTCGCCGAGCTGTGGACGGCGTTCGCCACCAGCGACGACGGCCGGCTGGTCGAGCGGCTGCTCGTCGACTCCCACCGGGTCCCGGAGATCGCGGGCGCGCTCGCCGACGACGCCTATCCCGAGCACGTCCGTGGCGCCCGGACGATGGTGCGCCGCGGCATCGAGCGCGGCGAGCTCCCGGCCGGGACGTCGGTGGCACTGGTCGCGGACCTGGTCGCGGGGGCGGTGCGCAACCACGTCGCGACCACCCCCGCGCACCTCGCCGCCCGCGACGACGCCCGCGGCCACGCGGCCGCGGTCGTCGACACCGTCCTGGCCGGGGTACGGGCGCGGGCTCAGCCCTCACCGTAGGCGGCGGCGATCTCCTGCGGCCCGGCCCACCGGCTGTAGGTGGGGCCCTGCGGCCAGCCCTCGGGGGAGTCCTGCCAGACCTCCTGGCGGCCGTAGGGCAGCACGTCGACCAGCGGGAACAGGTGGGACAGCTGCTCGGTGCCGCGGCCGTCGGTGTGCCAGGTGCGGAAGACGCGGTCGCCGTCGCTCAGGAACACGTTGACCGCGAAGCCGCCCCCGGGCGGGGCGCCGACGTCGGTGCCGAAGCTGCTGTCGGCCGTCGAGTACCAGGTCATGGTGTTGCCGACGCGACGCCGGTAGGCCAGCGCCTCGTCGATCGGGCCCTGGGTGACGATCACGAAGCGGGCGTCGAACTTCTCCAGGCCGGCGAGCCGGGTGAACTGCGAGGTGAACCCGGTGCACCCGCCGCACTGCCAGTCGGCGCCGTCGTGCCACATGTGGCTGTAGACGATCAGCTGCGGGTGGCCGTCGAAGATCTCGGCGAGGCGGACGGGGCCGTCCTCGCCGCGCAGGACGTAGTCGGGCATCTCGACCATCGGCAGCCGGCGACGGGCGGCGGCGATGGCGTCGAGCTCGCGGGTGGCGGCCTTCTCCCGGACGCGCAGCGCGGCGAGCTCGCGCTCCCAGGTGGCGGTGTCGACGACGGGGGGCAGGGCGGCGGTGGTCGGCTCGGTCATGTGAGGGGTGACCGGCGTCGCGCCCGGAACTCATCGCTCACAGACCGGGCACAGGGAGCCGACAGCATCGCGACAGTGCCGGGACCGACGGTGATGCCAGTACGCCCCGACCCCGAGGAGATCGTCCGTGAGCACCGCGACCCCCGTCCGGCCGGGACGGCACCGCACCGCCCCTCCGCAGTCCGCCCCGCCCCCCGACACGCGCCCCGGGACGGTCCCGGCGGGCGCTCCACGCTGGGCGCGGCCCGGGCTGGTGGTGCTGCTCGCCGCGACCGCGCTGCTGTACCTGTGGGACCTGTCGTCGTCGGGCTGGGCGAACGACTTCTACGCCGCCGCGGTGCAGGCCGGGACGCAGTCTCCGACGGCGTGGCTGTTCGGGTCGCTGGACTCCGGGAACGCGATCACCGTCGACAAACCGCCCGCGGCGCTGTGGGTGATGGTGGCCTCGGCGCGGCTGTTCGGGTTCTCCTCGTGGAGCCTGCTCGTGCCGCAGGCCCTGATGGGTGTGGGCGCGGTGGCCCTGCTGCACGCGACGGTGCGGCGGTGGGCCGGGCCCGCCGCGGGTCTGCTCGCGGGCGCGGCGCTGGCGCTGACCCCGGCGGCGGTGCTGATGTTCCGGTTCGACAACCCGGACGCGCTGCTGACGCTGCTGCTGGTCGTCGCGGCCTGGGCCACCTCGCGCGCCGTCGACGCCGCCTCGGTGCGGACGTCCACCTGGTGGCTGGTCGCGGCCGGGTCGGCGGTCGGGTTCGCGTTCCTCACGAAGATGGGGCAGGCGCTGCTGGTCGTCCCGGCGCTCGGGCTGGTGTACCTGGTCGCGGGCTCGCCGCGGCTGCGGACCCGGATCCTGCAGCTGGGTGCCGCGGTGGCGGCGATGGTCGTCTCCGCGGGGTGGTTCATCGCGCTGGTGGAGCTGTGGCCCGCGTCCGACCGGCCCTACATCGGCGGGTCGACGACGAACTCGCTGCTCGAGCTCGCGCTGGGCTACAACGGCCTCGGCCGGCTGCTCGGCGGCACCGGCAACGGTGGCGGCGCCGGCGGGGGTGGCGGTGGTGGCGGTGGTGGTGGCAACACCGGCTTCGGCGGCTCGGCCGGTCCGCTGCGGCTGTTCACCGGTGAGCTCGCCTACGAGATCTCCTGGCTGCTGCCGGCCGCGCTGATCCTGCTCGTCGCCGGGCTGTGGGTCACCCGGCGGGCGCCGCGGACCGACCGGACCCGCGCGGCGCTGCTGCTGTGGGGTGGCTGGACGCTCGTCACGGCGGCGGTGTTCTCGATGATGAGCGGCACGATGCACCCGTACTACACGGTGGCGCTGGCCCCGGGGCTCGCCGGAGTGGTGGCCGTCGGCGGGGCGGCGCTGTGGCGGGAGCGGGGTGCCCGGTGGGCGCGGATCGTCGCCGCGACGACGGTGCTCGTCACCGGTGGCTGGGCGGTCGCGCTGCTGGTGGTGAGCGCGGAGTCCTTCTCCTGGCTGTGCTGGCCGGTCGGGGTGGTCACGGTGGTCGCGGCGGGGCTGATGCTCGCGCCCGGCCGGGGACGCGCGGTGGTGCGGTCCGGTCTGGTCGCGGTGCTGGTGGCGGGGATGCTCGGGACCGGGGTGTACGCGGTGGCGACGGCGTCGACCGGGCACACCGGCAGCATCCCGTCGGTCGGGACGGTGTCGAGCTCGTTCGGCACCGCCGCCGGTTCGTCCGGTGGTCCCGGCTCGGGCCCGGGATCGGCCGGTCCGGGGGGTCCGGGTGCGGCCGACGGCACGGGTGGGTTCGGTGGTGCCGGGGGAACGGCCCCGGGGCAGGGCGGTGGTGGACCCGGCTCCGGCGGCGCGACCTCGGCGGAGCTGACCGCACTGCTCGCCGCGACCCGGTCCTCGTCCGGGACGACCTGGGCGGCCGCGGTCGCCACCTCCCAGACCGCGGCGTCGCTGGAGCTGGCGAGTGGGACCGCGGTCATGTCGACCGGTGGGTGGGCCGGCAGCGACTCCGCCGTCACCCTCGCCGAGTTCCGGTCCGACGTGGAGCAGGGCCGGATCGCCTACTACGTGGCGGGCGGCCAGGGCGGCGGCCCCGGTGGGCAGAGCGACTCGACGAGCAGCCGGATAGCGACCTGGGTCGCCGAGCACTACACGGCGACGACCGTCGGTGGTCAGACCGTCTACGACCTGTCCGCCCCGACCTCCTGACACGCTCGTCGCCACCTCGCGCACCCCATCGGATCGGTGGGGTGCGCGCGGCGTTGCCGGTGGGTATGTGTCCGGGCGAGGGGCTGTATCCGGTCCCGGCCCCGCTCCCGGTCCCGGCCGAGCCAGGCCCGACGTAGCCAGGCCCGACGGATGCGGGGACGGCGCCGACCACATGCCGGTCCGATGGGCCGGCGGCGGGCGGGTGGGGCGTGGCGACGCGACGTAGCCCGGCCCGACGCAGCCCGGCGTGCACGCCGGCGCCGCGACGGGGCGGTCGTCGGCGTCGAGGTCAGGTCGGTGCGCGCGGTGGTGGTGCGGGCGGCAGTGGTGGTGCCGGACCGCAGTACCTGTGCCCGGTCGGTGTCACGGTGACCACGATGCCGTCGGGTGCGCGGAAGACCTGCCACCCGGGTTGTTCGCGGACGTGGTTGTGGAACTCGCACACCCCACGCCCGTTCTCCAGCTCCGTCCGCCCACCGTCGGCATCGCGGTGGATGTGGTCGACATGGCGGACGGGAGCGTCGCAGTAGGGCTCGGTGCACCGGTTCCCGGCGCGGGCTTTGACCAGGGTGGCGAGCAGTCCGGTGAAGGTACGCCTGCGGGAGTCGCCGCCGATGACCAGACCGTGGTCGGTGAGCAGTCTGCGCAGCGACTTGGTGCCCTCGGGGTTCGCGAGCAGGTCGACCGGCACCGGTCCGAGCCCGGGGATCTCGGCGGGCAGCGGGGAATGCGGGTCGAGCAGGGACTGCACGGGCACGGTGACCTGTACTTCGAGGTTCACCGCCGTCGCGGTGGCCTGTCCGGTGACGCGTTCGACGAGGGTGTCGGCCATCACCTGCCCGCGGGTGCGGGTCAGCGGCTGCGGGTCGACCTGGACCTCGACGAACGCTCTCTGGAGCGCGGCGAGGCAGGCGGCGCCCTGTTCGACCGGGACGTAGGTGGTCAGGTAGCTCATCGCATCCGGTGCCGGGCGCAGTGTCACTCGGCGTTCGGCCTTGGCGGCGTGGACGCGGGCGCGGAAGCGGTCGGGGGCGATCTCGGCGACCAGACGCCGGGTCATCGCCCGCAGCCGGCCGATGCCGTACCGGGTCAGGTCCCGGTTGGTGGCAAGCCGGGCGTCGACCTGCGCGCGTTGGGTGGTGTCGAGGTCGCGGCATTCGACGGCGATCGCGGTGACCTTCGCGGCGCTGAGCTCGCTGGCTCGGTGCAGGCCGCGGATCCGGTCGAGCCCGGAGTGCAGGTCGCGGGCGTTCGCCGCCCGGGTTCGGGCCTCGGTGGTGGAGACCCGGCAGGCGAGCTGGATCTGGGCGACCACGCTGCGGTGGAGCTTCTCGGGATCCAGGTCGGTCGAGCCGCTCTCCACCTGACTGCGGGCGAAGGCGCGGATCCGGCTCGCCTGGAGGGCGGCGAGCGAGGCCTGGAGGGCTTCGATCTGCTGGATCTGGTCGACCAGCTCGGCCTCGGACCACGCGCAGGTGTCGGCGCTGAGGGCTTGTTCGACGAGGAACCGGAGCAGGGTGAGGTCACCGGAGGGGAACCCGCCGCTGGGCACGCCGGTGGCGTGGGCGGGTGGTCCCTGGGTGGCGGTCACACCATCGACGATACTCGAACTAGTGTTCGACCGCTAGTTTCCGTTCACTATTGCGAATCCGTGGCCTGCGGCGATGCGGACAGTTCGCGACGGTGCCTCGTGGCGTGGTGGCCGCGCGCCGACAGGGGACAGTGAGATGCCGACCGGCTGCATCGTGAGGTGGCGCGAGAGGGACGGCCGCACCGGTTACCCGTCGTGACGGCGTGGCCGCCACCGGCAGGAGGTGGCGAGGACGGATCGCAGACGGCTCCGGGCACTGGTCCGGGCCGGGGTCCGGCGACCGCGCCGGGGGACGACGCGCGGACGAGTGCGGCCATCGGAGCGACGCTGCCACCCGGCCGACGCGACCCGGAACCGCGGAGCCTGACAGGGCCCTCAGCCCCACTTCTCCCGCACCGAGGTGAACACCTTCTGCCCGTACGAGAACTCCACGACGTTCCCGTCCGGATCGGTCAGCGCGCAGATGTACCCCACCGGCCCCGGCATCTGCCGCGGCTCCCAGTGCAGGCATCCCGCGTCCCGGGCGCGGTCGGCGGCGGCGTCGACGTCGTCGCGGGTCGGCACCTCGATCCCCAGGTGGGCGAAGGGGCGCAGCAGCCCCAGCTCGCCACCCTGCTCGGCGTCGAACGACACCAGGACCAGCACCATCGGCGTCTCCACCTGACCGGCGTTGGACAGCCAGGCGCTCCGCCCGGCGTCGTCGGAGAAGCGTTCGACGACGGTGAGGGGTGTCATCGTCGTGTAGAAGTCGATGGCGGCGTCGAGGTCGCCGGTGGGCAGCGCGACGTGGGTCCACCGCGCCTCGGTCAGCTGTGCGTCGGTCACGGGGATTCTCTACCCGACGACGCCGCGGTCGTGCAGCCCGCCGATGGTGCGCTCGTCGAGACCGAGGACGTCGGCGAGCACCTCGTCGGTCTCCCGGCCCAGCTCGGGGGCGGCGCCGGGGTCGCCGTGGTCGGCGTCCCACCGGATCGGCGAGCGCGCGGTGATGCCGGTGGCACCACCGGGCAGCGCCAGGTCGGCGAGCAGCGGGTGCCCTCCGGCGCGGTGCTCGGCGACGACGTGGGTCATCCCCTGGTAGCGGCCCCACAGCACCCGCGCCGTGTTCAGCTCGGACTCGACGGTCGCCGAGTCGCGCGCGGCGAACCACGGCCGCAGCACCGCCGCGATCGTCTCGCGCAGCCGGTAGCGCTCGGTCTCCGAGGTCAGGTCGGCGTCGAGGGCGGGCTCCAGTGCGGCGAACACGTCGCCGGTCCCGGTGACCGACACCAGGGCGTTCCACTGCGCCGGGGTCAGCGCGACGACCATCACCCGGTTCCCGTCGGAGCAGGCGAAGTCGACGCCGAAGCTGCCGTAGACGTGGTTGCCGTGCCGCGGCCGCTCGTGCCCGCGCTCATCGGCCTCGGAGAGCCACCCCAGGTTGGCGACGCCGGCCAGTGCCACGTCGGACAGCGCGATCTCGGAGTACACCCCGGCGCCGGTGCGGGAGCGCTGGTACACCCCGGCGAGCACGGCCGTCGCGACCGACATGCCGGTGACCAGGTCCCACGCGGGCAGCACGTGGTTGACCGGGGCCGCGCCCTCCTCGCTGCCGGTGATCTGCGGGATCCCGACCTCGGCGTTGACGGTGTAGTCGACGGCGGGGCGGCCGTCCGGGTAGCCCTGCACGCGCACGTGCACCAGGTCCGGGCGACGCGCGACGAGCGCGTCGTTGGCCATCCAGCGGCGGCCCACGACGTTGTCGACGAGGACACCGCGGTCCGGGCCCGGCGCCGTCGCCAGGCCGAGGACGAGCTCGCGGCCCTCGTCGGAGCGCAGGTCGATGCTGATCGACCGCTTGCCCTTGTTCAGCGATGCCCAGTAGTAGGAGTCGCCGGTGCCGTGCCCGGCGGCGGGCCAGCGACCGTGGTCGGGGCCGCCCCCGAGCGGGTCGATGCGGATGACCGAGGCCCCGAGCTGCGCGAGCGTCATGCCACCGGTGGGACCGGCGACGAAACTCGCGCACTCGACGACGTGCAGACCGGAGAGCGGGCGCGACATGGCGACCATCCTGCCCGGCGGTGCGGCCGGACGGATCAGAGGTGTTCGATCAGCCGCTGACGGGCCAGGCGCTCGACCATCTCGGGGAGCGCCGCGGCGGAGACGACGTCGAGGTCGCGGCGGGAGCCGCGCACGACGTGGTCGACGAGGTCCTGGGTGAAACGGCCGGCGAACTCGGCGGTGAGCCGGTCGACGGCGCCCCGGACGGTGGGGTCGGTGACGGGTGGGTGGACGGAGGCCTGCACAGGAGTGGTCGTTTCGGTCGAGGTGGTGTCCGGTACGCGGCGGAGTGCCGCGCCGCGCGGGTTCGCGCGGTGCCGGTACGGGGTCGGTGGCACCGGCCGTGGCCGGGGCGCCGGGTGGGCGCCTCCCGGGGACGGTCCGGGCGGTTCGTCACGGCCGGCGTGTCACCGGGCGCGATCGACTGACACCACCGTATCGGACATACGGGTGGCGCGTCGACCGATTACGCGGGCCCCGGCTGATCGCGGTCGAGGTGGACCTCGCGGTCCGGCTCGACCGCGACGACCCCCGTGACCGCCCGCAGGGCGTCCGGGTCGTCGCACGTCCCGACGACCACCCCGACCCCCGTGAGCACCTTCTCCACCTGCAGTCCGGCGGCCGCGCAGGCCCGCGCGACGTCGTCGGCGACGTGCCCGTCGGCCACCGACACCAGCAGCCTCCCGGTCGTGCTCATCGGCCCGGGGCCCGGACGAGGCCCGCGCCGACGTCGCCCGAGGGCAGCGGCAGCCGCTGGGCGGCCTGGGTGAGCTGGGTCCACAGGTCACGCCCGCGGGCCCCGGTGCGCTGCGACCACAGCGCCGCGATCCCGGAGACGTGCGGGGTGGCCATCGAGGTGCCCGAGATCGTGTTGGTGCGCTGGGGCATCGGCCACGACGAGTAGACGTCCACACCGGGACCGGCGATGTCGACCTGCCCGCCCTCGACCGCGGAGCTGGCCGCGGAGAAGTCGGCGATGGCCAGCGCGGCGTCCACCGCGGCGACCGCCATGATCGACGGGCTGTTCGCCGGGACGCCGACGAACCCGACGTTCCCGGTCGAGCGCTCGGCGTTGTTGCCGGCCGCGGCGACGATCAGGGTGCCCGCGTCCAGCGCGCGCCGCCCGGCGTTCTCGTAGGCGGCGGAGACCTCGTTCAGGTCCGCGCCCAGCGACATCGACACGACCTGCGCGCCGGAGGAGATCGCCCACTCGATGCC
The DNA here is from genome assembly GCF_020496225.1 of Pseudonocardia sp. ICBG162. Lineage (NCBI taxonomy): Bacteria > Bacillati > Actinomycetota > Actinomycetes > Pseudonocardiales > Pseudonocardiaceae > Pseudonocardia > Pseudonocardia sp. ICBG162. The sequence goes on along the minus strand of NZ_JAHLJD010000017.1, from coordinate 565,915 downwards.
CTCGAGGATGCCGGCGTCGGTGCCGGAGCCGTCGTCACCGAGCACCTTGCCGACCAGGATCCTCGCCTCGTGGGCGATGCCGTAGCGGCGTCCCGAGCCGGGGGCGAGCGGCCCGCAGGAGGTGCCGATGCAGTGCGTGCCGTGCCCCTGCACGTCGGCGACCTCCTGGCCGTCGACGAACGAGCGCGACTCGATCTGCCGCCCGGCGAAGTCGGGGTGGCCGAGGTCGAGGCCGGTGTCGAGGACGGCGACGGTGATCCCGGCGCCGGTCTCGGCGGCGACGTCCGCGCCCGTGGCCTGCAGCCCCCAGGTGACCTGGTCGTTGTCGGCGAACCGGGCCGCGACGGGCGCGTCGGCGGTCTCCGACGCGGCGGCGCGCTCGGCCAGGAAGCCCGCCGCGTCGGCGAACCCGCGCAGGTAGTCGGCGCTCAGCCCGGGCCCGGACAGGGCACGCAGCACGCGTTCGGGCTCCACCGACAGCACCCGGCGGTCGGCCCGCACGGTGCGCAGCCGGGCCGGGTCCAGCTCGGCGACGGCGACGCCGAGCCGGGCGAACAGCGTCGGGTGGACCCCCGGGGTGTCGTCGCGGCTGCTGGTCACCTCGGACAGACCGGTCAGCTCCGCCACCGCCGAGCGTGCCGTGTCGTGGTCGGCCAGCAGGTCGTCGCTGAGCACCAGCAGGTACCGGCCGGTCAGCGTGCCTGCGGTCCGGCCCGGGACGGCCGCGTGCAGGTCCACCATGTCGCCTCCGTCGATCGACTCGTGACCACCCATCGTGCCCCAGTGATCGCGCTCCGGCACGGTCTGCGGGCGAACGGGTGGTGACGGCTCAGGGCTGCTGCCCGACCGTGTCCGCCAGCAGCGCCTCGGCGACCACGTGCAGCTTCCGGTTCGTCTCGTGCGAGAGCCGGCGCAGCAGGGTGAACGCCTCGTCGGCGGAGCAGCCGCGCTGGGCCATCAGGGCCCCCTTCGCCTGCTCGATGCTGACGTGCCGGGCGAAGCGGGCCCGCAGGTGGCTGTTCTCGGTGTCCAGGGCGCGGGCCAGCGCCGCGGCGGCGAGGTCGCTGCCGTCGGGGCCGGGGCTGATCAGACCGGTGACGTCCTCGATGTGGTGCAGCACCCCGATGACCCGCCCGTCCGGGGCGACCAGCGGGGAGTTCACCGTGACCCACACCCGTTCGACGAAGCCGGGCGTGCCCGTCGCCGCGGGCACGTCGTGACGCTGCACCGGCAGGTGGTCGCGCAGCCCGAGGCGCAGCACCCGCGACAGCGACGCCGTCAGCCGCGCGACGCCGTCGGCGCCGGGCTGGTCCGGGTTGTCCGGCAGCGCGGCCGTCAGCGGCCTGCCGACCAGCTCGCCGGGCGCGCGCAGGGTCGCTGCACAGAAGGCCGCGTTCGCCCCGACGACCGTGAGCTCCCCGTCGACGACCACGTACGGGGAGCGCGTGGCACGGAACGCGGGATCGTCGCAGCAGGCGCGCAGGATCTGCGCGTCCGAGGACCCGGAAAGCATCTCGACCTCCGCCGCGCCGGAAACGCGACGGTTCGGCGGGTGCCGCGGCGAGCGGCACCGGAGGCCTGGCCCGGCGCGTCCGGCAGATGATGTCTGCGCGGAAACGGTTCCCGGGGCGGACCCCGGGATGCCGGGCCGGTTGCTTGACCCTGCGTGCACGCGTCCGGAACCTGACGGTTCGCGGACGTCGGGAAGAACGTTAGGACAGTGCGTCACACCTGCTGACAGCGGGTGTCCGATTACTCCGGACGCCGCGTTCGCGACCCCCGGATGCAGTGATCGGATAGTCCAATCCATATCCGAAGTTACGGTAGGGTCGCGTCGACCCCACCCGGAACGCCCCCAGGAGCAACGATGCTCGGTCTGATGCAGGACCGTCCCCTGACGCTGCCGCACGTCTTCCACCGTGCCGAGCAGTACTTCGGACACAAGGAGATCGTCACCGCCACCCCGGCGGGGACGGTCCGCACCACCACGGTCGCCGAGTGGGCCGTGCGCACCCGCCGGCTGGCCACCGTGCTCGACACCCTCGGCGTCTCGGCCGACGGCCGGGTCGGGACGTTCTGCTGGAACACCGACCGGCACCTGGAGCTGTACCTGGCGGTGCCGTGCACCGGCCGGGTCCTGCACACGCTCAACCTGCGGCTGTTCCCCGACCAGCTCGTCTACGTGGCCGACCACGCCGAGGACGAGGTCGTGTTCGTCGAGCGCTCCCTGCTCGGCCTGTTCTGGCCGCACGTGGACCGGATGACCACGGTGCGCCACGTCGTCGTCATCGACGACGGCGCGCCGACCGAGATCCCCGACGACCCGCGGATCCGGCTCTACGAGGAGCTCCTGGCCGCGGCCGAGCCGTTCGCGGGCCGTTCGTCGTCGAGGACGAGAACACCGCCGCCGCCATGTGCTACACCTCCGGCACCACCGGCAACCCCAAGGGCGTCGTCTACTCGCACCGCTCGACGCTGCTGCACTCGCTCGCGACCCTGTTCGCCGACGGCGTCGGGCTCTGCGAGCGCGACGTGGTCCTGCCGGTCGTCCCGATGTTCCACGCCAACGCCTGGGGCCTGCCCTACGGCTGCCTGCTCGCCGGCACCTCGCTGGTGCTGCCCGGGCCCGGCATGACCCCGGACGCGGTCCTGACACTGATCCAGGACCACCGGGTCACCGTCGCCGCGGGCGTCCCGACGATCTGGATGGGCCTGCTGCCCAAGCTCGGCGAGTACGACTGCTCGTCGCTGCGGATCCTGCTCTGCGGCGGCTCGGCGGTGCCGAAGTCGATGTCGGAGGGCTTCCGCGCCGCGATCGGCCTGCCGGTCCTGCAGGGCTGGGGGATGACCGAGACCTCGCCGGTCGCGACCCTGGGCGTGCTGCGCTCCCAGCACGACGACCTGTCCGACGACGACAAGGCCACCGTGCGCGCCCTGCAGGGCCCCCCGGTCCCGCTCGTCGACCTGCGCATCGCCGACCCCGAGACCGGTGCCGAGCAGCCCTGGGACGGCACCACCAGCGGTGAGGTGCAGGTGGCGGGCCCGTGGATCGCCTCGGAGTACTACCGCGGCGAGGGCGGCGGCACGCAGTTCACCTCCGACGGCTGGCTGCGCACCGGCGACGTCGCCGTCGTCGACGGCTCGGGCTACGTCAAGCTCGTCGACCGCACCAAGGACCTGGTCAAGTCCGGTGGTGAGTGGATCAGCTCGGTGGAGCTGGAGAACGAGATCATGGCGCACCCGAAGGTCGCCGAGGCCGCGGTCATCGCGATCCCGCACGAGCGCTGGGTGGAGCGCCCGATGGCGTGCGTCGTGGTGAAGGACGGCGAGACGCTCACCGCCGACGAGCTCATCGCCTTCCTCACCGACCGGGTCGCCAAGTGGTGGCTCCCCGACGCCGTCGAGTTCATCGACGAGGTGCCCAAGACGAGCGTCGGCAAGTTCTCCAAGAAGACCCTGCGGGAGAAGTTCGAGGGCTACTCGCTGAGCTGAGCGGCCGCCTCGCGGTCCGTGGTCCCGGTGCGTGGCGCCGGGACCACGGCCGCGCCGCCCTGCTCGGGGATGACACCGTCCGGGACGGCCGCGGCGGCCCCGGCGAGCAGGTCGAGGCAGTGCACCTCGCCGCACCCGTCGCCGACGACCACCGTCCCGCCCCCCACCGCGACCGCGGTCAGCGGCGCGTCCAGCGGCACCCGGCCGAGCGCCGTCGCCGAGGTCAGGTCCCACAGCACCGCCGTGCCGTCCGAGCCCGCGGTCACCGCGCGGCACCGGCCCGCACCGGCGGCCGCGGTCAGGTGCGCCGCGTCGGCGCGCACCGTCGTCACCGTGGCCGACCCGGCCCGCCAGATGTGCACCCGGCCGTCGGCGTCGCAGACCACGCCGTGGCAGCCGTCGTCGTCGACGGCGACGGCGGTGACCAGCCCGGCCGGCAGCTCCACCGTGACCACCTCCGCCGAGGCGGGCCGCCAGCAGGCCAGCAAGCCGTCCGCGGCGAGCAGCACCGTCGCCCCGCCGGGGGTCGGCGCGGCCACCCGCGGTGCCGACGGCAGCCGGGTGGTGCGGAAGGCCCGCCCGCTGCGCGCGTCGCGCACGGCGACCGTGCCGTCCGGCTCACCGGTCACCACCAGCGCGCCCCGCCCGGCCAGCACACGGCCGGGCAGCGACACCGCACCGGCCCGCACCCCGGTCGTCGCGTAGCGCTCCTCGACGGTCGCGGTCCCGGTGACCGCGAACAGCCTCGTCCCGGACGGGTCGAACCACAGCGGGCCCGCACCGGCCGGGACGCCCCAGCGACGCGCGCCGGTGGCCGGGTCGTGCGCGAGCAGCCCGTCGGAGCGGCGACCGGCCGAGACGACCAGGCCCGTGCCCGCGGCGACCGCACCGACCGCGGGGGAGACCCCGGCGTGCCCGCCGGCACCCGGCCGGGCCCGTGCCGGGTCCCAGACCAGGACACGGCCGTGGTCGTCCCCGGACGCGACGACGGTGCCCGCGGCGTCGGCGGTGACCGCCCGCACCGCGGCGCCGTGCCCGGCGAGCTCGGCGACCGGGCCGGGGCCGGTGGTCGGGACGAGCTGCACGGTCCCGTCCACCCGCCCGACGACGACCCGGCCCTCACCGGCGCACGCGGCCGCGGTGACCGCGACGCCGTCGCCGGGGACGTCGAGCCGCACCGCGTCCTGCGGCACCCCGTCGACCAGCGCGAACACGTGCAGCGCGCCGTCGGCGGTGGCCGCGAGCAGCTGCCCCGCCGTCGGCACCACCACGGCGACCACGGCGGGCCCGCCCTCCAGCAGCCCCAGCGGGGCCCCGGTGGCCGGGTCCCAGGACCGCAGCGTGCCGTCCACCCCGCCGGACACGACGGTGCCCTGGCCGGTCGCGGTCAGCGCGGTCACCGGGCCGGCGTGGCCGCGGGCGACCGAGACGGCCGCGCCGCTGGTCACGTCCCACACCCGCACCGCGCCGTCGGCGCCGCCCGCGACCACCCGGGTCGGGGCGGTCCCGGTCACCGCGAGCGCGGTCACCGGGCCGGGCCGCCCGGCCAGGGTCGTGACCTCGGCGCCGCGGGCCGGGCCGTCGGTGGCCAGCACCCGCACCACGGGGTCGTCACCGGCGAGGGCGAGCAGGCCGCCGTCGGGGGACAGGGCGACCGTCCGGGCGTGGACCGCGGAGGCCGGGGGTCGCGGACCGCCGGGCCCGGCCAGCGGGTCCGGGACCGCGTGTCCGGTCCCGGCGTCCCAGGCGCCGCTCTCACCGGAGGCGTCGAGCGACAGCAGCAGGCCGTCCGGCCCGGCGAGCAGCGCGACGACCGCGTCGCCGTGGCCCTCCAGGACCCGGCTCAGCGCGGCCGACGGCGGCCGGGTGCGCCAGCGGGTGGTCAGCGCGGGGACGCCCTGGGCGGTGAGCCGGGCCCGGGCGGCCCCGGCCAGCGCGGCCTCCCCGGCCAGGACGGCCCCGGCGAGCAGGTGCTGGGCGACCGGCGCGGTGCCGGAGCGGCGCAGGTGGTGCGCCTCGAGGTCCAGGACGCGGCGCAGCGCCTCGGGAGTCACTCCGTCCGGCGCGACGCCCGGGTGCTCCCCGTACGGCGGTTCGCCGGCGGCGATGCGCCGTTCCAGCCCGTCCCAGAACGTCTCGACGGCCATGCGTGTGAGCCCTCCCCGGGGTCGCGTTCGGTTACCTGTCGTGGCCCCGCGCCCCATCGTTAACGTGGGAGGGGGTGTCGCCACCCGAACCGGCGGTGACCGGCGGCGAGCCCTCGGTGACCGGCGCGCGGCCCGTGGGTGTCGGGGACAGGGGCTACCGTCCGTCCCGTGCCCGCCACCACTCGTGCCGTCCTCTCGCTCGCCGAGATCGCGGTGTTCGCGCCGCTGGTCATCGCGCGTCGCACCGCCCGGATGCTCACCTCGGGCTTCCCGCCCCCGGCGCGCGAGGTCCGGGAGTTCCACCGGATGTGGGCCGAGAAGGTCGACGGGTTCTCCCGGGCCGCGGTCGTCCTGGTCACCTCGAAGCCGGGCCCGGAGACCCTCGGGCGGGCGCTGGAGCCGATCCGCACCCGGGTGCGGGCCAACGCCCGCCGTCTAGGCTGACCGCCCGGCGAGCACTCGGGGGTGCGGTGTGACGGAGGGGACGGCGGTCCGGCGCGGACGGCGGCCGATGAGCGACCGTCGCCGCACCCTGCAGCGCCTGGAGATCTCCCGGGCGGCGATCCGGCTGTTCCGCGAGCACGGCGTCGCCGCGACCGGCGGGGAGCAGATCGCCGAGGCGGTCGGGCTGTCGGCACGCACGTTCTGGCGCTGGTTCCGCACCAAGGAGAGCTGCGTCGAGCCGGTGCTGAGCCTGGCCACCGACGCGTTCACCGCGAGCCTGGCCCGCTGGCCCGCGGGCGTCGCGCTGACCGAGCACCTCGCCGGGGACTACGCCGAGCACCCGGACGCGGGGCCGGACGACGGTGACCTCGTCCTCGCGGTGATCCGGATGAGCCGCTCCGAGCCCGCCCTGCGCGCGATCTGGCTGGTCGTGCAGGAACGGGCCGAGCCGGTCCTGGCCGGGATCCTCGCGGGACGGTTCGGCCGCGACCCCGAGGACGTCGCCGTGCGGGTGCAGGCCGCGGCGCTCAACGGGGCGCTGCGGGTCGCCACCGAGGACATCGCAGCCGCCACCGCCGACGGGCGCCGCCCACCGGCCGCGCAGCTGCGGGAGCGGCTGTCGGCGGCCGTCGACGCCGCGACCCACGGCGTCGACGGCGAGCGGGCGGCCGGTCAGGGGCCGACCCGCAGCACGTAGCCCGCGCCGTTGACCGCGACGAGCACGGAGTCGTCGTCGGCCCCCGCGACCCCGGCGAACGGGGCGGGCCGGGCGGCCGCGCCGCTGCGGCAGTCCGCGGGAACGTGCGGCGGCCGCACGTCGAACGGCAGCCCCGACGCCGCGACGGTGACCGCCCGGCCGTCCGGGTCGATGCGCAGCAGCCGTCCCGCGGCGGCCTCGGCGCACCACAGCGCGCCCCCGGCCACGGCGATCCCCTCCGGCCGGTGCAGGCCCGCGGCGAGGACGGTTCCGGCGCCGGCGCCCTCGTGGCCGCGGGTGAGCCGCACGACCTGCCCGCCGCCGGTCAGCGTGACGTAGGCGGTGCCGGTGCCGTCGACGGCCACGTCCACCGGCCCGTCGAGACCTGTGGCGAGCACGGTGACGGTGCCGTCGTCGGCGAGGTGCAGGACCCGCCCGGCGCCGGTCTCGGCGACCAGCAGCCCGTCCCGGCAGGAGGCGACGCCGGTCGCCCCGGCCAGCCCGTCGGCCAGCGGCGTCCAGGAGCCGGGATGTCCGCGCCACACCCCGGTCCCGGTGGTGACGACCGTGTCGCCGTGGTGCCGGGCGAGTCCGCGGACCCCGCCGCGGACCTCGGTGACGACGTCGCCGAGCGCGGTGACGGCGCCGCCGGCCACCCGGGCCAGGGAGAAGTGGTCGGCGACGAGCGCGCCCGCACCGTCGGCGGCCACGCCCCAGGGGCCGCACAGCCCGGCCGGCAGCATCGTGGTCACCGTGCCGTCGACGCCGGCCCGGACCAGCCCGCCGTGGAAGGCGCCGGTCACCCAGGCCGCGCCGTCGGCGGTGAACACCACGTTGTCCGCGCCGCCGACGCCGGTGTCGAGGGTGGCGGTGACCCGCCCACCGTCGGCGGTCCACAGGGCGCCGCGTCCGCCGTTGGACAGGATGCGCAGCCGTCCCGCGGGGTCGAAGCGCACGGCCACCGGCCGGTCCAGCCCGGTGAGCAGCCGTTCGGGGGCGCCGCCGTCCGGGTCGACCCGCCAGACCTCGCCGGAGAGCAGGTGCGGGTAGTACAGGAGCCCGTCCGGGCCGACCTCCATCGCGTTGCCGAGCGCGAGCCCGGTCGCGAGCACCCGCGGCGGCCCGCCGGTCGGGTCGATCTCCAGCAGCCGGCCGTCCGGGCACAGCTCGTTGACGAACAGCCGTCCGCGGTGCCAGGCGATCCCGTCCGGGGCGGTGATCCCGTCGGCGACGACGGTCATGGCCCCGTCGGACGCCCGGCGCCACACCAGCCCGGCGGGCAGGTCGACGACGAACAGCTCGCCGTCGGCGCCGAACACGAGGTCGTCGGGCGCGGTGAGCGGCCCGTCCGGCCCGAGCACCGTCTCGAGCCCGCCGGTCGCCGGGTCGAACGCGGACACGGTGCCGCCGAGGAACTGCGCGATCCACAGCCGGCCGTCCGGACCGGCCACGATCCCGTTGGACGCCCACAGCGGGTTCGGCGGGCACAGCGGTTCGGCCCGCAGCCCGGGCGTGGTCCGCACGGGTCCCCGGTCCGGCCCCGCGACCGGGCGCACGCTCACGGGGCGCCGCCGGAGAGCACGTCGTCCATCCCGCCGGCGCGCCAGTCGCGCAGGATCTCGTGGAACTCGACCGGACCGCCGCCGAACTGCTCGCTGCGCTTCCGCGGGCGGCCCTCGAAGTTGTAGTAGCCGGGTGTGCACCCGGCGAGGAAACCGTGCTGGTCCTGCGCCCGCTCGCGGATGGTGGCGACCCACGCCGCCTCCGCCTCGGCGGTCGGCTCGACGACGCGGACCCCGCGCCGGTCGGCCTCGGCGCAGACCGCCGCGATGTGCCCGGCCTGCTCCTCCAGCACGTGCGCGAAGTTCACCGACGCCGAGTTCTGCCCGGCCCCGACGTGGAACAGGTTGGGGAAGCCGCGACTGACCCAGCCGTGCAGTGTGGACAGCCCGTCCGCCCAGTGCTCGGCGAGGGTGACGCCGTCGCGCCCGCGGATGTCGGCCCCGGCCCGGGTGGCGGGGTCGGCGCCGAGCTCGAACCCGGTGGCGAACACGATCGCGTCCACCGGGTACTCGACGCCGTCGACCACCAGACCGTCGCGGGTGATCCGCTCGACGCCCTGCCCGCCGGTGTCGAGCAGCGTCACGTCGTCCCGGTTGAAGGTCTGCAGGTAGGTGTCGCTGAAGGTGGGCCGCTTGCACATCTGGCGGTACCAGGGCTTGAGCGCCGCGGCCGTCGCCGGGTCGGCGACGATCTGGTCGACCCGGGCCCGGATCTCGTCCATCTTCTCGGCGTCGGCGATCTCCAGCGCCTCGGCCGGGTCCTCGGTGCCCCGGGTCCGGGCGAGCCGCTGCGCGCCCCGGATCGGGGCGGTGTCGGTCCACCTGTCCGCGACGCCGTCGGGGCCGTGCGAGCCGTGCGGCGCCGGTCGCATGTCCATCAGGTTCAGGAAGTCCTCGCGACGGCGGCGCTGCCAGCCCGGGGTCAGCGCCCGCCACCAGGCCTCGTCGTAGGGGGCGTCGTCGCGGGTGTCGACCGACGACGGCGTCCGCTGCACGACGTAGAGGTGCCGCGCGGCCCCGGCCAGGTGCGGGACGCACTGGATCGCCGTGGCCCCGGTACCGACCACGGCGAGAGTGCGGTCGCCGATCCGGTCGAGCGGGCCGCCCCGCTCGTCGCCGCCGGTCCAGCCGTAGTCCCACCGGCTGGTGTGGAAGGTGTGCCCGGCGAAGTCGGCGATGCCGGGGATCCCGGGCAGCTTGGGCCGGTTGAACGGCCCGGAGGAGATCACCACGAACCGGGCGGTGACCGCGTCGCCGCGGTCGGTGCCGACCTGCCAGGCCCGCGCGTCGTCGTCCCAGACCAGGGTGGTGACCTCGGTGTGGAACAGGGCGTCGCGGTAGAGGTCGAAGTGCTCGCCGACCGCGCGGGCGTGCGCCCGGATCTCCCCGCCCGGCGGGTAGCGACGGCTGGGCATCCCGCCCAGCTCCTCCAGAAGCGGCAGGTAGATCGAGCTCTCGATGTCGCAGGCGATGCCGGGGTAGCGGTTCCAGTACCAGGTCCCGCCGAGGTCCCCGGCGACGTCGACGATCCGGATCCGCTCGTGGCCGGCCTGCCGCAGCCGGGCCGCGGCGACCAGCCCGCCGAAACCGCCGCCGACGACCAGCACGTCCACCTCGTCCCGGACCGGGTCGCGGTCGGTGGGCTCGGACCACGGGTCGTCGGCGTAGAAGCCGAACTCCCCGGTCGACGCCCGGTACTGGGCGGTGCCGTCGGGGCGCAGCCTGCGGTCGCGCTCGGCGCGGTAGCGCTCCCGCAGCCGGTCCAGGTCGGCCGCGGTGGGGTCGGTGGTCCCGGTCGTCGTCACGCTCGTGGCTCCCTCGGCGTTGCATGATCACGTGCCCGACCAGCGTGGCACAAACTGCCAAAAAGGCACTGTGAGACGAGCGTCTCGTGGCCGGTCCCGGCCGGTCTCATTACTGTCAGGCAGTGACATGAAGACACTCGACGACACCAGACGCGGGCGGGTGCCGATGAGCGACCGCCGGCGCGAGCTGCAGCGCCTCGAGATCTCCCGCGCGGCCGTGGCGCTGTTCCGGGAGCACGGCGTGCACGCCACCAGCGGCGAGCGGATCGCCGAGGAGGTCGGGCTGTCCGGCCGGACGCTGTGGCGCTGGTTCCGCACCAAGGAGAGCTGCGTGGAGCCGGTCCTCGCACGCAGCATCGACGCCGTCGTCGCGACGCTGCGGCGCTGGCCGGCGGGGGTGGGCCTCGACGAGCACCTGCTCGCCGAGTACCGCCCGCCCCAGGACCCGGTCGACGCCGCCGACGCCGACGCCGCGATGACCGTCATCGCGCTGTCGCGCACCGAGCCCGGTCTGCGGGCGGTGTGGCTGGCGGTGCACGAGCGGGCCGAGCCGGTGCTCGCCGAGGTGATCGCGGCCCGCGCCGGCCGCGAGCCCGGCGACCTGGACGTCCGGGTGCACGCCGCCGCCGTCGCCGCCGCCCTGCGGATCAGCGGCGAGGACCTCGCCGTCGAGCTCGCCGCGGGCGTCCGGTGCACCGACCCCGTCGACCGACTCGGCCGCGCCCTGCGCGCGGCCACCACGACCCTTCCCCGGGCAGGAGACCCCGCGTGACCACCACCCCGTCCCGTACCGAACCGGTACCGGCGAACCGGACCGGACCGCTGATCGCCGTCCTCGTCGGCGCCGCGTTCGTGATGATCCTCAACGAGACCGTGCTGAGCGTCGCGCTGCGCGACCTGAGCGTCGACCTCGGTGTCCCCGCCACCACCACCCAGTGGCTGACCAGCGGCTTCCTGCTGACGATGGCCGTGGTCATCCCCACCACCGGCTACCTGCTCGACCGCTTCACCCCGCGGCAGGTCTTCCTCACCTCGCTCGGGCTGTTCACCGCGGGGACCGCGATCGCCGGGTTCGCACCCGGATTCGCGGTGCTGCTCGTCGGCCGCATCGTGCAGGCCGGCGGCACGGCGATGATGATCCCGCTGCTGATGACCACGATCCTGCGTCTGGTGCCCGCCGAGCGGCGCGGCGCGACGATGGGCACGATCACGATCGTCATCGCCGTCGCGCCCGCGATCGGCCCGACGATCGGCGGCGCGATCCTCTCCGGTCTGGGCTGGCGCTGGATGTTCTGGCTGGTCCTGCCGCTGGCCGTGATCGCCATGGCGGCCGGCGCACGGTGGCTGCGCATCGACGGCGGCGGCCGCCCGGTCCCGCTCGACGTGGTGTCGGTGCTGCTGTCCGCCGTCGGGTTCGGCGGCCTGGTCTACGGGCTGTCCTCGCTGGGCGGCCACGGCGGCGGGGGGCTCCCGCCGTGGGTGCCGGTCGTCGTCGGGCTGGTCGCGCTGGCGGTGTTCGTACTGCGCCAGCTGCGGCTGATGCGCTCCGGCCACGCGCTGCTGGACCTGCGCCCGTTCCGGCGGCGCCAGTTCGTCGTGGCACTGGTGCTCACCGCGCTGGTGCTGCTGTCGCTGATCGGTGTCGCCGCGGTGCTGCTGCCGCTCTACCTGCAGACCGTGCTCGGCACGAGCACGCTGGTCTCCGGGCTCGTGGTGCTGCCCGGCGGGCTGCTGCTCGGCCTGCTCGGCCGCCCGGTCGGCGCGCTGTTCGACCGCGTCGGCGCCCGCCCGCTGGTCATCCCCGGCGCGGTGCTGATGGCGACCGGTCTGCTGCTGTTCTCCACCCTCGGCCCGGGCACCCCGCTGGGCGTGGTCGTCGGCTTCCACCTGGTCCTGATGGGCGGGCTCGCGCTGATGATGACGCCGCTGATGACCGAGGCGCTGGGCTCGCTGCCCGACGAGCTGTACTCCCACGGCAGCGCGATCCTGTCCACGCTGCAGCAGGTCGCGGGCGCGCTGGGGACGGCGCTGTTCGTCACCGTCGCCGCGCTGGGCTCGGCGAGCGCCGCCGGGGCCTCCCCGGACGCCGACGGGCTGCACGCCGCGTTCGCCGTCGCCGGCGGGGTCGGGGTGCTGGCCGTCCTGCTGTCGCTGCTCGTCCGGCGCCGCACCGTGGCCCAGGCCCCCGTCAGCTGACCTCCACCGGGTCGCCCACGGCGATCGCACCGGAGGTCAGCACCCGGCAGACCGCGCCGCCGCGGTCGTGCAGCGCGCGGCGCGCCCCCGGCCCGACGGCGGTCTCCATCACCCGGCAGGGTGCGGCCTTCCGCACCACCTCCAGCTCGACGTCGCCGAGCCGCAGCCGGGTGCCGGGCGTCGTCGGGACGGTGCCGTGGTCGACGGTGACGGTGCGCCGGGTGCCGCCCGAGGGCACCGGGGCCCCGAGCGCGGCCGCGGCGTCGTCGAGCTCGTCGCGGCTCTGCACCGAGACGTGCCGGTGCCGGGTGCCGAAGTACCGGTCGCCGACGACGCCGCTGCCCGCGACCACCTCGACCCGCCCGACGTCGTGCATCGGCGCACCCCGCTCCGCGGCCACGTGCAGCCCGAGGACCCTCACTCCACCGTCACCGACTTCGCGAGGTTCCGCGGCCGGTCCACGTCGCGTCCGAGCGCGACGGCGGCGTGCCGGGCGAGCAGCTGCAGGGGGATCCCGAGCAGGATCGGCGCCAGCTCCGGCTCGGTGCGCGGCACCCGCAGCACGGCGTCGGCGAGCCCGGCGGGCAGCTCGGCGTCGGTCACCGCGATCACCGGCCCGCCCCGGGCCCGGATCTGCTCGATCGTGCCGACGTTCTTCGCGAGCAGCTCGTCGTCGGGGACCACGACGACGCTGGGCATGTCCGGGGTGACCAGCGCCAGCGGGCCGTGCTTGAGCTCGGAGGCGGGGTAGGCCTCGGCGTGGCAGTAGGAGATCTCCTTGAGCTTCTGCGCGCCCTCCCGCGCGACCGGGCTGCACCGGGTGCGCCCGACGAAGAACATCGACGACGCGTGCGCCCACCGCTGCGCGACCGCGGCGACCGTGCCGTGGGCGGCGTCGTCGGCCAGGACGGCCTCGACGTGGCGGGGCAGCGCCGCCAGCCCGTCGAGCAGCCGCCGCCCGTCGGCCACCGACAGGTCCCGCACCCGGCCCAGCAGCACCGCGAGCATCGCGAACGACACGCTCATGGTCGTGACGGCCTTGGTCGAGGCGACCGACACCTCCGGCCCGGAGTGCAGGAACACCCCGGCCCCGCACTCGCGGGAGATCGCCGACCCGATCACGTTCACCGCGCCGATCACCCGGCCGCCCTTGCGGCGCAGCTCCTGCACCGCGGCGAGGGTGTCGGCGGTCTCGCCGGACTGGCTGACCGCGACGTAGAGGCAGTCCGGGTCGACGACCGGATTGCGGTGGCGGAACTCGCCGGCCGGTTCGGCCGCCGCCGGGATCCGGGCCAGCTGCTCGACCAGCCCGGCGCCGATCTCCCCGGCGTAGTACGCCGACCCGCAGCCCAGGAACAGCACCCGGCGCACCCCGCGCAGCTCGCGCGGGTCCATCCCGAGCCCGCCCAGCCGGGCGGTGGCGAACCGGGTGTCGAACCGCCCGGCCAGCGCGCGGCGGAGGGCGTCGGGCTGCTCGGCGATCTCCTTGGCCAGGAAGTCGGGGTGCCCGCCGAGCGCGTAGTCCTCGGAGCCGGTGTCGACGGTGGTCGGGCTGATCCGGGTGGAGCCCTCGATGCCGTCGGCGCGCACGGTGACGATCTCGCCGTCGTCGAGGAACACGACCTTCTGGGTGTGCCGCACGACCGCGGCCAGGTCGGAGGCGACGACCATCTCGCCGTCGCCGATGCCGAGCACGATCGGGCTGCCGTTGCGCGCGACGACGATCTCGTCGGGGGTGCGGGCGTCGAGCACCGCGAGGCCGTAGGTGCCCTCGACGCCGGCGAGCGCCGTGCGCACCGCGTCGGCGAGGGTCGCCGCCCCGCCGTCGAGCGCCTCGGCGACCAGGTGCGCGAGCGCCTCGGAGTCGGTGTCGCTGCGCAGCACGACCCCGCGCGCGGTGAGCGCGCCGCGCAGCGCGTCGGCGTTCTCGACGATGCCGTTGTGCACGATCGCGACCCGCCCGGACGCGTCGGTGTGCGGGTGCGCGTTGGCCTCGCTCGGCTCGCCGTGGGTGGCCCACCGGGTGTGCGCGACGCCCGACCGGCCCGGGGGAGGGGCGTCACCCAGCAGCGTGCGCAGGTCCTCCACCCGCCCGGCGGTCCGCCGCACCGTCACCTTCCGGCGGTGCGCCACGGCCAGGCCCGCCGAGTCGTAGCCCCGGTACTCCAGCCGGGACAGCCCGTCGAGCAGCACACCCGCCGCCTCCCGCGGCCCCACGTAACCCACGATCCCGCACATGCACGTTCCCCCGTCGTCCGCTCAGCCGTAGACGATCCGGCGCAGCCGCCGCTGGGAGACGTCACCGGGGGCGACCACCCGCGCGGCGAGCTCGGCCGCGATCCGCGGCCAGATCTCGTCGTTGCGCCGGTCGCGGGCCTGCAGCTCGCGGTGCCGGCGGCGGACGAACTCCTCGGTGGTCTCGCCGAAGTAGGCGACGACGTCGGCGACCACGCGGGCCGCCACCGGCTCGGCGAGCCCGGTGGTGGCGGCCACGTGCCGCACGAGATCCGGATCCACACCGCCGATCCTGACCGGCGGCGGGCCGAAGGGCCAGGATCCTGCCCGGAATCGGGCAGGAATCAGCGATCGCGGGCGATCCGGAAGGTGAACTCCAGCAGCCGCCACTCCCCGTCGGGCTCGACGCCGTCGGGCATCGGGCCGCGGCGCGGGGCGAACTCCACGACCAGGTCGTCCTTCACCCCGAACACCGTGTCCGAGTCGAGGTGCTCCCCACCGGCGACGAACAGCTGCGTGATCAGCTGCCGGTGCCCCGGCGCCTCGATGAGGAAGTGCAGGTGCGGCGCCCGGAAGGGGTGCCGTCCGGTGGCGTGCAGCATCTCCCCGACCGGTCCGTCGGCCGGGATCGGGTAGGCGGCGGGCAGGATCGAGCGGAACCGCAGCCGGCCCGCGTCGTCGGTGCGGAACCGGCCGCGCAGGACGGGGCCCTCGGTCTCGGGCAGCTGCAGGTCGTAGAAACCGTCCTCGTCGGACTGCCAGATGTCGACGACCGCCCCGGCGACCGGCTCGTCACCGGTGTCGGTGACGACCACGTCCACCCACAGCGGGGTCCCCTTCTTCCCCGCGGAGACGTCGGTTCCCTGGTCCAGCTCGGGCGGGCCGTCGGTGTAGAACGGCCCGAGCACGGCCGAGGACGTCGTGTCCGGGGTGCGCGAGTGGGTCAGCACGTCCACCACGCTGGACAGCCCGAGGGTGTCCGACAGCAGCACGAACTCCTGGCGCCGCTCGTCGGTGAGGTGCCCGGTGCGGGTGAGGAAGTCGATCGCGGCCTGCCACTCGTCCTGGGTCAGGTCGTGCTCGCGCGCGTAGCCGTGCAGGGTGGCCGCGAGATCGGCCAGCAGGGTGCGGAGCCGCTCGTCGGGCCCGCCGAACGACGCGGTGACCTGCGCGGTCAGCGCGTCCAGGGTGGCGCGCACCGGGTCCCCCGGCCGCTGCCCGGCCCAGGCCCGCCCGAGCAGGGCGCGCACGCCGTCGCGGGTCACCGGCACCGGGTTCGGGTACGGCCGGGCGACGGCCTGCTCGGCGAGCCGGTCCAGGTCGGCCTCGTCGACGCCCAGCGCGGCCAGCGACGTCGGCCCGCCCGCGGCGACGAGCAGGTCGTACACCGCCCCGGCCGGGTCCGGCCCGAGCGCCTCGGCGATCCGCGGCGCGGCGGCCGCGTTGTAGGAGATGACGTGCGGCAGCAGCACGGCGTGGGTCGGCGCGTGCGGCAGGTCCAGCGTGCCGCCGACGGTGTGGGCGAGCTTGTGCTGCAACGCCATCCCGGCCCGGTCCAGGCAGGTCCCGGCCAGCCACGCCCCGCGCAGCAGCGCGTCGGTGTCCCCGTCGCGCAGCCCCGCGGTGAGCAGCCGCACCGACTCCAGCGCGGCGGCGTCGGTCAGCGGGTCGCGGTCGGTGCTCCACAGCGCCTCGACGGCGTGCGCCAGCGCGTTCACCGCGCTCGGCACTCCCACCTGCGACGGCAGGCCGGCGACGAGCGTCGTGTCGTAGACGACGGTCTCGGGCCGGATCGCCGGGTCGGTCCGGGTGGTCTTCACCCCCGGCGTGTCCACCCCCAGCTCGCCGAGCACCGCGGTGCACTCCGAGCCCGAGTACGTCGTGGGGACGACGACCTGGTCGGCACCGGTCCGCACCGCGAGCGCCTTGGACAGCCCGATCTGCGAGCCGCCCCCGATCGCGACGACGCAGTCCGCCCCGGCCGCGGTGAACGCCGCCAGCGCCTCGTCGGTCACGGTCACCGGGGTGTGCACGGCGGCCCGGTCGAACCGTCCGGCGAGCAGCGACCCGAGCGCGGCCCGCGCCCGGTCCGCCGCGCCCGCGGGGTGGCGGCCGCCGACGAGGAACACCCGCGACCGGCCGAGCCGCGTCACCTCCGCGGCGAGGTCGTCGATCGTGCCGGGGCCGAACACCACCCGCGCGGGGGAGGGCTCGTGGACGAAGCCGGTCATGCGGTCACCTCCGGGGTCCGGTCCAGGATGCTCCCCAGCACCGCGCGCAGCGCGGCCGCCGGGTCGGCGACGAGCGCGTCGCTGCGCCAGGCGACGTGGGCGTCCGGGCGGACGAGCACGCAGCCGTCCTCGCCGACCTCGCGCAGCCGCGCCCAGTCGTCGTAGAGGTCGGTGTGCTCGCGGCCCGGGCCGACCACGTGCGCGGCCAGGTCGATCCCCAGCTCGGCGGCGACGGTGGCCGCGGCCGTGGCCCAGGCGCCGCCCGCGATGCCGGTGAGCAGGGCGAACCGGCCCTTGCCGGTGATGTCGTGGGTGGAGACCCGGTGCCCGTCGCGGCCCAGCCAGCAGTGCGGCAGCCGGTGCCCGGGCCGGGTGGTCGGCCGGTAGAACAGCTCCGGGTCGCGCTCGGGCGGCGGCTCGGGCGTGCCGTCGGCGACGACGCCGGGGCCGGTGTAGGCCTGCCCCATCTCGACGCCGTGCGCGTTGAACTCGTAGTCCTTGGCCTCCAGCGCCGCCCGCAGCTCGCCGCGCCGCCGGGCCCCGGTGGGGGAGTCGTCGGCACGGGCCGCCATCGAGGCGCGCATGGCCTCGGGATCGGCACCCGGGGTGAGCCCGAGCGCGGTGAAGATCGGGCCGAACTCCTCCACCGAGCGGTTGGCGCGACGCACGATCTGCTCACCGACGGGAGCGCGCTCGGCGTCGTAGGAGTCCAGCAGCCCCGGCCCGGCGGTGCCGCGCAGCACCATCGCGAGCTTCCAGCACAGGTTGTAGGAGTCCTGGATCGAGGTGTTGGAGCCCAGCCCGTTCGACGGCGGGTGGCGGTGCACGGCGTCACCGGCGCAGAACACCCGGCCCGACCGGTAGCGGGTGGCCCACTGCTCGTTGACCGTCCACACCGAGGTCGAGCGGATCGTCACCGGCACGGAGTCGTCGCCGATCAGGTCGTGGACGATCGCGGTGGCCGCGGCGTCGTCGAGCTCCGGCGGGGGACCAGCGAGGTCGTAGCCCCAGATCGCCATCCAGCGGGTCCACGGCCGCACCATGCGCAGCACGCCCATCCCGATGCCGCCGACGTCGGCACCGGGCTGCAACACCCAGTACAGGACGCTCGGCCGGTGCTCGACCAGCGCGGTGAGGTCGGCGTCGAAGACGATGTTCATGCTGCCCGCGAGCTCGCCGCGGCCGTCGAAGGGCAGGCCGGCGTCCCGGGCGACGGCGCTGCGCCCACCGTCGGCGCCGATCACGTAGCGGGCCCGGATCGTCAGCTCCGCCCCGGTGAGCCGGTCGCGCGCGGTGACGGTGACGCCGTCGTCGTCCTGGACGTGGTGGCTGTACTCGGTGTCGAAGCGGATGCGGCTGCCGCGCTCGGCGGCCCGTCCCACCAGGATCGGCTCGAGGATGTTCTGGGGCAGGTCGCAGTGCGACGACGGGCTGGCCAGGGTGTAGTCGGCGCGCCGCGCGGGGTGGGTGCCCCAGGTCCGGACCCGGCCGAGCTCGTCGCCGGCGAGCGCGGTGCAGAACACCGTCTCGCCCATGAGGTGCGACGGCGTCCCCTCGGCGACGACGTCGGCCTCCACCCCCTGGTCGCGCAGGATCTCGACGGTGCGCTGGTTGGTGATGTGCGCGCGCGGGGTGTCGGCGGTCCACCGGTACTTGGTGATCACGAGGTGGTCGACGCCGAGACCGGCGAGGAACAGGGCGGCCGAGGAGCCCGCGGGCCCGCTGCCGATCACGAGGACGTCCGTCGTCACGGTGCTCACCCGGCGCATCATCGTTGAAGAGTCAACGATCGTCCAGGTCCGTCGTCCGGATCCCCATCGCGCGTCCGGCCTCGGGGGAGATGTCGTCGGATATCCGGGTGATGAAGGCGTCCATCGCGTCCTGCATGCGCGAGCGGAACGACGACAGCAGCGCCAGCGTCGCGACCGGCTGCAGCTGCTCGACGGTCTGCTGGATCCGGGGCGCGTCGCCGGCGGGCAGCCCGGCCTCGACGTGGCCGTCCCACACCTGCCGGGCGAACAGCTCGACGAACATCTCGGCGACGGCGCCGGTGTGGTCGTCGAGCCGCCGGCGCAGCCCCACCAGCGCGGCGGGCGGGATGCCCAGCCGCACGGCCTCCGCGGCGGCCCGGGCGAGGTCCGGCCGCAGGATGCGCAGCCGTCCGTGGGCCGCGGTCTCGACGACGCCCGTCGCGCACAGGTGGCGGACCAGCTCGTCGGCCGACACCGCGTCCGGGTCGAGCCCGAGGTGGGTGGGCAGCTCCGTCCCGTCGACCTCGACGGGCTCCTCCGGCTGCCACGGGGCGAGCATCCCGCGGTAGAGCCGCAGCGCCTCCTCGGCGGTCCGTCCGGGGTCCTGGGTGACGAGCACCTCGATCGCCCCGAGGGAGAAGCCGCGCCGGCGCAGCCCGTTGACCAGGTCCAGCCGGTCGAGGTGGGCGTCGGTGTAGCGGGCGGCCCGGCCGGCCCGCTCGCCCGGCGGGAGCAGCCCGCGCGTGATGTAGGAGCGCACCGTCCGCACGGTCATCCCCGCCCGGCGGGCCAGCTCCTCGATCGGGAAGTCCGCCACCCGGACGATCCTAGACAGTCGATCTCGACATCGTTGACGAGAGAACCGATGTAACGTTCCCGCAGGTCGGAGGCCGACGCCGTCGTCACTGGTGACGGGGGTGTCGCCGTCCCAACTTGCCGTCGCCACCGAGATCGGGTCCGATGGTCCCCGACCGCGACGACGAGGTGGGTCATGACCGACGCCGTACTGCCGAGGGGACTGCGCCGCGCACGCAAGGCGGCCGCCCGTTTCACCACGCCACTGCTGCCCGACGACTACCTGCTGCTGCTCAACCCGCTGTGGTCGGTGCGGGAGCTGCGCGGGCGGGTGGTGAAGGTCGTGCCCGAGACGGCCGACGCCGCGACGCTGGTCATCCGCCCCGGCCTGGGGTGGTCGTTCGACCACCGCGCCGGCCAGTACGTCGGGATCGGCGTCGAGGTGGAGGGCCGTTTCCACTGGCGCTCCTACTCGCTGACCTCCGAGCCGCGTCGCGACCGCAGGCACATCTCGATCACCGTGAAGGCGATGCCGGAGGGCTTCCTGTCCCGCCACCTCGTCGACGGTGTCGGGCCCGGCACGGTGGTGCGCCTGGCGCTGCCGCAGGGCGAGTTCGTGCTGCCCGACCCGCCCCCGGAGCGGCTGCTGTTCCTCACCGCGGGCAGCGGCATCACCCCGATCATGGCGATGCTGCGCACCCTGGACCGTCGCGACACCGTGACCGACGTGGTGCTCGTGCACTCGGCCCCGCGCGACGGCGACGTCATCTTCGCCGACGAGCTCGACGCCCTGTCCGCGCGGCACCCGTCGCTGCGGGTGCAGCTGCACCTCACCGGGGAGCACGGCAGGCTCACCCCCGACGGGCTGGCGGAGTACTGCCCGGACTGGCGCGAGCGCAGCACCTGGGCCTGCGGCCCGGAGGCGATGCTCGACGAGGCCGAGGACCTGTGGGAGTCCGCGGGCCGGGGCGAGGCGCTGCACGTCGAGCGCTTCTCCGCGTCGCTGCGCGGGGGTGAGGCGGAGGGCGGCACGGTCACCTTCGTCCGCCGCGGCTCCGCCGCCACCTCCTCGGGCGACGGCGACGCCACCGTCGACGTCGACGGCGCCACCACCCTGCTCGACGCCGGGGAGCAGGCCGGCCTCGACCTGCCCTACGGCTGCCGGATGGGCATCTGCCACACCTGCACCGTCGGCCTGCGGTCGGGCTCGGTGCGCGACCTGCGCGACGGCACCGAACGCCGCGGCGACCCCGACACCCCCGCCGAGAGGATCCAGACCTGCATCACCGCCGCCGCCGGTGACTGCGTCCTGGAGATCTGACACCGAGTCCCGACACCGCTCACACCCAGGAGGAACGTCGTGGCCATCTCCGACGTCAAGGAGTTCGCCCACCTCACCGAGGCCGACGTGGAGGCGATCGGGCGCGAGCTCGACGCGATCCGCGCCGACGTCGAGGAGCGTCGCGGCCAGTACGACGCCGACTACATCCGCACGATGATCACCTGGCAGCGGCGGCTGAACGTCGCCGCGCGGGTCACGCTGTTCGGCAGCCGGATCCCGCCGCTCTGGCTCGCCGGCACCGCCATGCTCTCGGTCGCGAAGATCCTGGAGAACATGGAGATCGGGCACAACGTCATGCACGGCCAGTGGGACTGGATGAACGACCCGGAGATCCACTCGTCGACGTGGGAGTGGGACAACGTGTGCCCCGCCGAGCAGTGGCGGCACTCGCACAACTACCTGCACCACACGTATACGAACGTGATCGGCAAGGACAAGGACGTCGGCTACGAGATCCTCCGGGTCCGCGCCGACCAGCCCTGGCACCCCGCCTACCTGGGGCAGCCGTTCTGGAACGTCCTGCTGATGCTGCTGTTCGAGCACGGTGTGTCGCTGCACGACCTCGACGTGGACGGCCTGCTGAAGATGCAGCTGGAGGACCCCGAGGAGTTCCGCCGCAAGCTGCTCGACGTCGGCCGCAAGCACGCCCGGCAGATGCGCAAGGACTTCCTGCTGTTCCCGCTGCTCACCGGCCCCGCCGCGGTCTCGACGCTGACCGCCAACGCCACCGCGAACGTCGTCCGCAACATCTGGTCCTACGCGATCATCTTCTGCGGGCACTTCCCCGACGGCGCCGAGGTCTTCACCGAGGAGGAGTTGAAGGGGGAGACGCGCGGCGAGTGGTACCTACGTCAGCTGCTCGGCTCGGCCAACTTCACCGGCAACCGCCTGATGCACGTCATGTCCGGCAGCCTCGGCTACCAGATCGAGCACCACCTGTTCCCGGACCTGCCGTCCAACCGGTACCCGGAGATCGCGGTGAAGGTCCGGGCCCTCTGCGAGAAGTACGACCTGCCCTACACGACGGGACCGTTCCCGCGGCAGTTCTGGCAGGCGACCCGCTCGATCTGGCGGCTGTCGCTGCCGGCCCGCGGAATCCGGGAGTCCGAGCACCGCCGCGAGCGCCGCGGTCTGCTCCGTCGCCCCGCCGCGCAGGCGGCCTGACCGCCGCGGGGGACCGGGAGCACTGTGGACGACGGGGGCGCGGTCGGGGCCGATCAGGGCTTCCATGCCTCTGACCTGCGACGACGCCGAAAGCCGACCCCCCTGTGAACGGCGCCCGACGGGCCGTGTAACTTTCTTCCTGTCAGCGAGTGAGCCGGACAGAACGGGCCCTGAGAGGCTCGGTCAACAGGCCCCGCGGACAGCGACCCCCGGTGGTTCACCGAGTTTCTCGGTGTGGTTACCTTTGTGGGTCAAGGCGATCCGCCTTCAGGATCCCGCTTCCTTCTCGGGGGTTGGGTGATTGCGGTGCGGGTGTCTTTTGAGAACTCAACAGTGTGTCGAGCTATTTATTCGGTTTGGCGTTTTGTGCCAAATTGTTTGTTTGGTTGCAGCATTCGATCCCGTCGGGTGTTGTGGCCAGTTGTTTGCTGTAAGTCAGGGTTTTGTTGGAGAGTTTGATCCTGGCTCAGGACGAACGCTGGCGGCGTGCTTAACACATGCAAGTCGAGCGGTAAGGCCCTTTCGGGGGTACACGAGCGGCGAACGGGTGAGTAACACGTGGGTGACCTGCCCTCCACTCTGGGATAAGCCTGGGAAACTGGGTCTAATACCGGATAGGACCACTGATCGCATGGTTGGTGGTGGAAAGTTTCTTCGGTGGGGGATGGGCCCGCGGCCTATCAGCTTGTTGGTGGGGTGATGGCCTACCAAGGCGGTGACGGGTAGCCGGCCTGAGAGGGCGACCGGCCACACTGGGACTGAGACACGGCCCAGACTCCTACGGGAGGCAGCAGTGGGGAATATTGCGCAATGGGCGGAAGCCTGACGCAGCGACGCCGCGTGGGGGATGACGGCCTTCGGGTTGTAAACCTCTTTCGCCAGGGACGAAGAGCAATTGACGGTACCTGGAGAAGAAGCACCGGCCAACTACGTGCCAGCAGCCGCGGTAACACGTAGGGTGCGAGCGTTGTCCGGAATTATTGGGCGTAAAGAGCTCGTAGGCGGTGTGTCGCGTCGGCCGTGAAAACTTGGGGCTTAACTCTGAGCGTGCGGTCGATACGGGCATCACTTGAGTTCGGCAGGGGAGACTGGAATTCCTGGTGTAGCGGTGAAATGCGCAGATATCAGGAGGAACACCGGTGGCGAAGGCGGGTCTCTGGGCCGATACTGACGCTGAGGAGCGAAAGCGTGGGGAGCGAACAGGATTAGATACCCTGGTAGTCCACGCCGTAAACGTTGGGCGCTAGGTGTGGGGACCATTCCACGGTTTCTGTGCCGCAGCTAACGCATTAAGCGCCCCGCCTGGGGAGTACGGCCGCAAGGCTAAAACTCAAAGGAATTGACGGGGGCCCGCACAAGCGGCGGAGCATGTGGATTAATTCGATGCAACGCGAAGAACCTTACCTGGGTTTGACATGCACCAGACATCCCTAGAGATAGGGCTTCCCTTGTGGTTGGTGTGCAGGTGGTGCATGGCTGTCGTCAGCTCGTGTCGTGAGATGTTGGGTTAAGTCCCGCAACGAGCGCAACCCTTGTTCCATGTTGCCAGCACGTAATGGTGGGGACTCATGGGAGACTGCCGGGGTCAACTCGGAGGAAGGTGGGGATGACGTCAAGTCATCATGCCCCTTATGTCCAGGGCTTCACACATGCTACAATGGCTCATACAGAGGGCTGCGAGACCGTGAGGTGGAGCGAATCCCTTAAAGTGAGTCTCAGTTCGGATCGGGGTCTGCAACTCGACCCCGTGAAGTTGGAGTCGCTAGTAATCGCAGATCAGCAACGCTGCGGTGAATACGTTCCCGGGCCTTGTACACACCGCCCGTCACGTCACGAAAGTTGGTAACACCCGAAGCCGGCGGCCCAACCCTTGTGGAGGGAGCTGTCGAAGGTGGGACTGGCGATTGGGACGAAGTCGTAACAAGGTAGCCGTACCGGAAGGTGCGGCTGGATCACCTCCTTTCTAAGGAGTCCCATCATGTGATGGGGCACCACACGCTCGTAAGTGAGTTGTGCTCATTTTGGGTGTCTGTGGTTCCTTCATTGAATCGCATCAGCGGCCCCGTTCGTGGGTTGGGTGCGTTGGGTGGAACGCAGCACGTCGGACCGTGTTGGCTTGGCACACTGTTGGGTCCTGAGAAGACATCTGCGGTTCTTCGGAACGGTGGTTCTTCTTTGGCCGCTCTGGTCGGGGGCTTCCTAACGCCTGCTTGTGTGTGGGTGGTGGTTGTTTCTTGGTCGGGTGTGGTTGTGGGTTGAGTGTTGCATAGTGGATGCGAGCATCTTGTTGTGGTCAAGTTGTTAAGAGCACATGGTGGATGCCTGGGCATCAGGAGCCGATGAAGGACGTGGGAGGCCGCGATAGGCCTCGGGGAGCTGTCAACCGAGCTGTGATCCGAGGGTGTCCGAATGGGGAAACCCAGCGCCCGTCATGGGGCGTTACCCGTACCTGAATTCATAGGGTGCGTGGAGGGAACGTGGGGAAGTGAAACATCTCAGTACCCACAGGAAGAGAAAACAATAGTGATTCCGTGAGTAGTGGCGAGCGAAAGCGGAAGAGGCTAAACCGTGTCCGTGTCAAGCCGGCAGGCGTTGCGGGTGCGGGGTTGTGAGACGTGTCGTTCATCTTCTGCCGAGGATGGGACAACTTGGATCTGTGTTAGCGGAACGACTCTGGGATGGTCGGCCGTAGTGGGTGATAGCCCCGTACGCGAAAACACTGGGTTCTGTTGTGGGCGTGTTCTCGAGTAGCAGCGAGCCCGTGAAATTCGCTGTGAATCTGGCGGGACCACCCGTCAAGCCTAAATACTACCTGATGACCGATAGCGGACAAGTACCGTGAGGGAAAGGTGAAAAGTACCCCGGGAGGGGAGTGAAATAGTACCTGAAACCGTGTGCTTACAAGCCGTCAGAGCCTGCAGTGCTTTCGTGGTACAGGGTGATGGCGTGCCTTTTGAAGAATGAGCCTGCGAGTTATGCTTCGTGGCGAGGTTAACCTGTGTGGGGTAGCCGTAGCGAAAGCGAGTCCGAATAGGGCGCTGTAGTCGCGGGGTGTAGACCCGAAGCGGAGTGATCTACCCATGGCCAGGGTGAAGCGTCGGTAAGACGTCGTGGAGGCCCGAACCCACCAGGGTTGAAAACCTGGGGGATGAGCTGTGGGTAGGGGTGAAAGGCCAATCAAACTTCGTGATAGCTGGTTCTCCCCGAAATGCATTTAGGTGCAGCGTCGTGTGTTTCTCACCGGAGGTAGAGCACTGGATGGCCTAGGGGGCCGACAAGCTTACCGAAGTCAGCCAAACTCCGAATGCCGGTGAGTGAGAGCGCGGCAGTGAGACTGCGGGGGATAAGCTTCGTGGTCGAGAGGGAAACAGCCCAGATCACCGGCTAAGGCCCCTAAGCGTGCGCTAAGTGGGAAAGGATGTGGGATCGCCCGGACAACCAGGAGGTTGGCTTAGAAGCAGCCACCCTTGAAAGAGTGCGTAATAGCTCACTGGTCAAGTGGTCCTGCGCCGACAATGTAGCGGGGCTCAAGCGCACCGCCGAAGCCGTGGCAATGACATCTTTAGGTGTTGTTGGGTAGGGGAGCGTCCTGCATCTGGTGAAGCCCGGGAGTGATTTACGGGTGGAGGGTGTGGGAGTGAGAATGCAGGCATGAGTAGCGAATGCAGAGTGAGAATCTCTGCCGCCGGATGACCAAGGGTTCCTGGGCCAGGTTGTTCCGCCCAGGGTGAGCCGGGACCTAAGGCGAGGCCGTCAGGCGTAGTCGATGGACAACGGGTTGATATTCCCGTGCTCGTGATAGTGCGTCCATGCTGAATCTGGTGATGCTAACCATCCGAACCCACCTCGGCTCCTTCGGGAGTTGTGTTTGTGGGGGAGCGTGGGATCCGATCTGGTAGTAGGCAAGTGATGGGGTGACGCAGGAGGGTAGCTCCGCCACGCGGTGGTTGTCGTGGTGTAAGCCTGTAGCCCGAGTCCTAGGTAAATCCGGGGCTCATATAAGGGTGAGAGGTGATGCGTAGCCGATTGAGGCGAAGAGGGTGATCCCATGCTGTCGAGAAAAGCCTCTAGCGAGTGCTGTTGCGGCCCGTACCCCAAACCGACACAGGTGGTCAGGTAGAGAATACCGAGGCGATCGAGCGAACTGTGGTTAAGGAATTCGGCAAAATACCTCCGTAACTTCGGGAGAAGGAGGGCCGGTTGTCTTGAGGCTCCTTGCGGGCTAGGGACGGCCGGTCGCAGAGACCAGGCCCAAGCGACTGTTTACTAAAAACACAGGTCCGTGCGAAGTCGCAAGACGATGTATACGGACTGACGCCTGCCCGGTGCTGGAACGTTAAGAGGACCTGTTAGCTCCTTCGGGGCGAAGCGGAGAATTTAAGCGCCAGTAAACGGCGGTGGTAACTATAACCATCCTAAGGTAGCGAAATTCCTTGTCGGGTAAGTTCCGACCTGCACGAATGGCGTAACGACTTGGGCGCTGTCTCGACCACAGACTCGGCGAAATTGCACTACGAGTAAAGATGCTCGTTACGCGCGGCAGGACGGAAAGACCCCGGGACCTTTACTATAGCTTGGTATTGGTGCTCGGTTCGGCTTGTGTAGGATAGGTGGGAGACTGTGAAATCGCCACGCCAGTGGTGGTGGAGTCGTTGTTGAAATACCACTCTGGTCGAATTGGGTGTCTCAACCTCGGGCCATGATCTGGTTCAGGGACAGTGCCTGGTGGGTAGTTTAACTGGGGCGGTTGCCTCCCAAAGAGTAACGGAGGCGCCCAAAGGTTCCCTCAGCCTGGTTGGCAATCAGGTGTTGAGTGTAAGTGCACAAGGGAGCTTGACTGTGAGACTGACGGGTCGAGCAGGGACGAAAGTCGGGACTAGTGATCCGGCACCACCTTGTGGAAGGGGTGTCGCTCAACGGATAAAAGGTACCCCGGGGATAACAGGCTGATCTTGCCCAAGAGTCCATATCGACGGCATGGTTTGGCACCTCGATGTCGGCTCGTCGCATCCTGGGGCTGGAGTAGGTCCCAAGGGTTGGGCTGTTCGCCCATTAAAGCGGTACGCGAGCTGGGTTTAGAACGTCGTGAGACAGTTCGGTCCCTATCCGCCGCGCGCGTTGGAGACTTGAGGAAGGCTGTCCCTAGTACGAGAGGACCGGGACGGACGAACCTCTGGTGTGCCAGTTGTCCCGCCAGGGGCACGGCTGGTTGGCTATGTTCGGGAGGGATAACCGCTGAAGGCATCTAAGCGGGAAGCCTGTTCCAAGATGAGGTCTCCCACCACCTTCGAGTGGGTAAGGCTCCCAGTAGATGACTGGGTTGATAGGCCGGAGATGGAAGCCCTGTGAGGGGTGGAGTTGACCGGTACTAATAGGCCGAGGGCTTGCCACAACGAGTTGTTCGCATCCACTGTGTGACCCTGAGTCCACAACCATCCACGTTTCCCCGGTGATCCGGGGGAGTGTGGGGTGGTGTGTGTGCTCGACCCCTGCCCCTAGGTTTTTGGGGGTGGGGTGATAGTTGGATAGTGTTGTCGGTGGTCATTGCGGTAGGGAAACGCCCGGTCCCATTCCGAACCCGGTAGCTAAGCCTTCCAGCGCCGATGGTACTGCACTCGCCAGGGTGTGGGAGAGTAGGTCGTCGCCGACATTCAACTTTGATGGGATGTGCCCCGGACTTTCGAGTCCGGGGCATTTCTCATTTCCGGACCCTTTTCGCGCCGCCACGTATCGGGTCCGGGGTGTGCTCCCTCGTGGAGTTCCCGCACGGCCGGTGGGCCGGCGCACCTCGCATGCTTTCCTGCGACCTCGCAGACCCTGCAGAGGGTGCGAGGTCGCAGGAACGTGTGCGACGTCGGGCACCGTGGCGTGTGTGCGCCCGTGGACCCGGGACGGTCGGACCCGCCCGACAGGCCTTGGGGCGCGCGGACGGGACACGGACGGGGGTCGGGTGGAACCAGACGGGCCTCGTGTACGACAGTGACGGTATGGACTGTCAGGGCTACCGCGAGGTGCTGTCCGCCTGTCTCGACGGTGAGGCGGGCGACGACGAGCGCGCGGCGGCCGAGGACCACCTCGCCGGGTGCGCGTCCTGCCGCGCGTTCGCCGACGGTGCCGACCGGCTCGGCCGGCTCGCACGCGTCGGTCCGGCGGACCCGGTCCCCGATCTCGCCGACCGGGTGCTCGCCGTGCTCGGCGTCGCCGCCCCGGCCCCGGCACCACCGCTCCCGTCCGTCCCGCGGCTGAGCTGTCTCGACGGCGGCTGCTGCAGCGGGTCGGCGGGCCCGGCCCCGATGAGTGCGGCGACCTCGGCCTGCGGGTGCGCGAGCACCTGTGGCTGCGGCTGCCAGCAGGGCGCACCCTGCCGCTGCGCCGTGCGCGCCGCCTAGTACTACAGTCGCGTTTATGTTGAGGGTGATCGGTGTGTTTCCGGTTCTGGTGTTCGTGACTGTGTTAACCCTTGGCGGTGGGTGACGATATTGGTGTGGCGGATGTGCGGGAGTGGGCGGCGGGTCTGGACGAGATCGCGCGGTTGATTGGGTCGCGGTTCGCGCGTTCGGAGCCGCGGGCGAACGCGGTCGCGTATGTGCGGGGGCTGCTCTCGGAGCGGGAGCGGAAGAACTCGTGGACGATCTCCGAGCAGGCCGGTCAGCCGGTGCCGGATCCGATGCAGCGGCTGCTGTCGACGACGGACTGGGATCCCGATGCAGTGCGGGACGATCTGCGCACGTATGTCGTTGCGCACCTGGGCGACCGGGCTGGGATCCTCGTCGTCGACGAGACCGGGTTCCTGAAGAAGGGAGACCGGTCGGCGGGTGTCGCGCGGCAATACACCGGCACGGCGGGTCGGATTGAGAACGCGCAGGTCGGTGTGTTCCTGACCTATGCGACGCCGCATGGGCGGACGTTCCTGGACGGGGAGCTGTATCTGCCGAAGGCGTGGACCGAGGATCGCCCCCGATGTGACCGTGCGGGGATCCCTGCTGATCGTGAGTTCCGCACCAAGCCCGAGCTGGCGGTCGAGATGATCGCCCGCGCGATCGACGGCGGGGTTCCGGCGTCGTGGGTGACCGGCGATGCCGTCTACGGACAGCACTACCGGCTCCGCAAGAGCCTCGAAGACCGTCAGATGAGCTACGTGCTCGCGATCCCCTCCAACCAGCGCGTGATCGCCAAGACCACCTCGTCGATCATCGGGAGCGAGTACCGGGCCGACGCGCTCATCGCAGGACTGCCGGCCACCGCGTGGCGCAGCAGGTCAGCCGGCGCCGGATCGAAGGGCGACCGTCGCTACGCGTGGGCGCGGGCGCGGATCAACGGGGAACGCGATCCCGACGCCGAGTACTGGCTGCTGGCCCGCCGCAGCCTGACTGCCCCCTCAGAGCTGGCGTACTACCTCTGCCACACGCCCAAGCGAGTCGCGCTCAGCGAGCTGGCCCGGGTCGCCGGCGCGCGGTGGGCGATCGAGGAGACCTTCCAGACCGCGAAAGGCCAGACCGGCCTCGATCATTACCAAGTCCGGCAATACACCGGCTGGTACCGGCACATCACTCTCTCCATGCTCGCGCACGCCTTCCTCACCGTGACACGGTCAAAAGGGGGCTCTCCACGCCGACAGCGGCGAGCTCATCGCGCTGAGCCTGCCCGAGATCCGCCACCTCATCGCCACCCTCGCACTGGACACGATCGCCGACCCCGGCCACGTGCTGCGCCGCTCACGCTGGCGACGAAGACACCAACACACCGCCCAACAGCACCACTACCAACACCGCAGCCACAACCCATAAACGCGACTGTAGTACTAGGCGAGCGGGTGCCGACCGCGACGGCCGGTCCGGTGCCGCCGGAACCGCCGGGCGGTGCGCGCTGCGGGCTCGCGGACCGGCCCGCGGAGCCACCCCGTCGGTGGCGCCGCGGCCGGCACCGTCGTGGTGCAATGACCGTCCCGACATCCCGGCACCGCAGTGACGACGAGGGAGCCGCATGAGCGCACCGCGCACGCCCGGCCCGGGCGCGCTGTCCCCGCAGGCGTCACCCGAGCTCGCCGACGAGCTCACCCGCATCGCATGGCGGGTCGACCGCTGGATCGACCCCGGCCCCGCGTCGGTCGTCGCGGGGGCGGGAGTCGCCGCCGTCGTCGCCGCCCTGCTCATGCCCTGGTCCACCCGCGGCGCCGGATGGGAGGTCCTCGCCGGCCGGGCCGCGATGGGGCCGCTGCCGTGGCTGTTCACCGTCGTCGCGGTCGTCGCGGTGGGGGTGTCGGTGCTCGCCCTCCTGACCCGGTTCTGGCCGCTGGCCTGGACCGCGGCCACCGTCACCGGCGTCGGTGCGGTCACCGGGCTCTGGGCGGTGTGGTCGCGGCAGACCGCGGTCGCCGGCACCGACGACATCGGGCCGGGCCTGGTCGTCACCGTGCTCGGGGTGCTCGTGCTGTTCGGCACCTGGGCGCGCACCGTCGTCGCCTGCGGGCCGCGCGCCCCGCACGGCCCGCCCGCCTGACCCGGGCGGTCAGGGCACGAGCGCGGGGACCCGACGCGCGGCCAGGTCCTCCAGGACGCCGACGGCGTCCTCCACCGGCGGCAGCGCCAGCATCGCGCGCTGGGCCGAGCGCATCCGCGCGCGGACGTCGTCGTCGCCCAGGAGCCGGGTGCACGTCGCGGCGACCTCGGCGGCGTCGGGCGTGCAGTGCGCGCCCAGCCCGAGCTCGGCGATCCGCCGGGCGTTGTGCTCCTGGTCCCCGAACTGCGGCAGCACCGCCAGCGGGACGCCATGCCGCACGGCCTCGCGGACGCCGTTGTAGCCGCCGTGGGTCAGGAACAGGTCCGCGACCTGCAGCAGCAGCGGCTGCGGCACCCACGGCGC
Organism: Pseudonocardia sp. ICBG162; assembly: GCF_020496225.1. NCBI lineage: Bacteria > Bacillati > Actinomycetota > Actinomycetes > Pseudonocardiales > Pseudonocardiaceae > Pseudonocardia > Pseudonocardia sp. ICBG162. Next base: position 535,192 of record NZ_JAHLJD010000017.1, on the reverse strand, counting down.
GGGATGCACGTGTGCGGGCAGCGCCAGGTCGTCGACCGGCAGGCCGCCGGTGGACAGCACCACCTCGGCATCGAGCCGGGACGCCGCCTCGGCCACCGTGCGCAGCGCGGCGTGCGGGTCGACGGGGGCGCGGCGCTCGGCGCGCCCGGCCATCGCCGGCATCGCCGTCCCCAGCCCCGCGACGACCAGCGGCCGGCTCCCGGGCAGCGCGCCGACCCAGCCGGGCAGCGTCTCGCCGCGGGAGACCTGGTCGTCCTGGCGGAACGCCCGCGCCGGTGCGATCTGCGGCCCCGCCAGTGAGAACTGCGGCGGCATGCAGTCCAGCCGCCCCCACCGGTGCAGTGCGGCCGGGTCGTCCGAGGCGGCGAAGCCGAGCTCGTCGCGACGCTCCGCCAGCGCGTCGGCGACGACGTGCGGGGCGAGGACGTTGCCCGCACCCGACGGCGCCGCCACACACGGCACCCCCAGGTGCTCGGCCACCAGGAACCCCGCGGTCTCGCCGCCGTCGCGCAGCACCAGGTCCGGGGTCCCGTGCGACCCCACCAGCGCGAGCAGCGCCCGCGCCGAGCTCGTCACCTGCGGACCGGCGAACAGGGTCGGCAGCAGTGCCGTCGTCACCTCGGTGGCGGTCAGCGTCGCGAGTGCGGCGGGCCCACCGAGCCGGGCGACGGCCGGGCCGAGGTGCTCGGCGGAGTCGGCCATCGTCGCGAACACCGGCTCGACGACGACCGGCGCACCGTCGAACACCCCCGCGATGTCGGGCGGGCACGCCACCACGACCCGGTGGCCCGCGTCGCCCAGCGCGCGGGCGAAGGGGAGCACGGCCCGGCCGTGCGAGGGGTAACCGGTGACACTGCAGAGGACGAGCACCCGATCATGATCGACCCGATCGTTGCGGTAAGCAAATGATCAGGTGCGGGTCCAGCGGCCCAGCACCATCAGCGTCCGGGTCCCGGTGACCGTGCCGTTGCGCCGCAGCCGGTCGATCACCTCCTGCAGGTGCGCGAGATCGCGGACCCGGACCTGCACCAGGGCGTCGAGGTCACCGGCCAGGGTGTAGACCGCCTGCACCTCCGGCTGGCGCGACGCCGAGTCGACGATCTCCGAGACGCTCGCGGTGCCGGCGTAGCGGATCTCGCTGAACGCCTCGACCGGCCAGCCCAGCCTGGCGTGGTCCACCTGCACGGTGAACCCGGTGATCACCCCGGACTCGCGCATCCGGTCGACCCGCCGCTTGGTCGCGGCGGTGGACAGCCCGACCCGCTCGGCCATGTCGGCGTAGGTGCGGCGCGCGTCCTCGTGCAGCAACCGCAGGATCGCGTGGTCCAGGTCGTCGACCTCGGTCTCGGGCACGGCACCTCCAGCGCAACGGATCCACGGTCTCGTGGGCCTTCGACGGTATCCGTTGCGTATCCGCGGCGATCACTGCCATAGGCATTGTGTCGAGGCCGTCGTCGCGCTGTCCTGGTGCGGACGCGCCGCCCGACTCGCCGAGGAGCCGAGAATGACCGTGCTGGACGACAAGTACCTCGCCGCCCACGGTCGGGCCCCGATGAGCGGGATCCAGGCGCTGGTCCGGCTCGTGCTCGAGCAGGCCCGCCTCGACACCGCCCGCGGGTTCGACACGGCCTCGTTCGTCTCCGGCTACCAGGGCTCCCCGCTCGGCACCTTCGACGCCGAGCTCGGCCGCGCCCGTGCCCACCTCGACGCCGAGCGCGTGGTGTTCCGGCCCGGGCTCAACGAGGAGCTCGCCGCCACCGCCGTCGCGGGCACCCAGCTGCTCGACGCCGTCCCCGGCCGCCGCCACGAGGGCGTCGTCGGCTGGTGGTACGGCAAGAACCCCGGCCTCGACCGGGCCGCCGACGCGATCCGGCACGGCACCCTGGCCGGCACCGCCCGGCTCGGCGGCGCCGTCGCGATCATCGGCGACGACCCGTCCTGCAAGTCCTCCACCGTGCCCAGCTCCTGCGAGCCGATGGCGCAGTCCCTGGCGATGCCGCTGCTCGCGCCCGGCTCGGTGGCCGAGGTGATCGAGCTGGGCCTGCACGCCGTCGCGCTGTCCCGCGCCACCGGGCTCTGGACCGGCCTGAAGATCGTCGCCGACGTCGCCGACGCGTCCTGCACCGTCGACCTCGGCGCGCTGCGCCCCGAGCTGGTCGGCATCCCGGCCCCGCCCGCCACCGACCGCGCGCAGTCCGGCCCGCTCGTCGGGCCCGCCGCCATCGAGGCCGAGCACGACCAGCTCACCCGCAGGCTCGACCTGGCCCGCCAGTACGCCCGCGAGACCGGGCTCAACCGCGTCACCTTCACCTCCCGCGACCCGCACCTCGCCGTGCTCGCCTCGGGCACCGCCTACGCCACCGTGCTGCGGGCGTGCGAGGACCTGGGCCTGGGCGAGGCCGAGCTCGACGCGCTCGGCGTGCGCCTGATCCGCCTCGCCATGCCGTTCCCGGTCGACGCCGACGCGCTCGCCGGGCTCGTCGAGGGCTGCGCGGAGGTGCTCGTCGTCGAGGACAAGGTGCCGTTCCTGGAGGGCCACCTGCGCGACGCGCTCTACGGGCGCGACCACCGGCCCACCGTCACCGGCCGCCGCGACGAGCGCGGCCGCCCGCTGCTGTCCGCCCGCGGCCAGCTCGGCTCCGAGGACGTCGCCCGCGCCCTCGCCGCCCGGCTCACCGCCGCCGGGCGGACCCTGCCCGCCGCGGCGACCGCGCACCTGGAGCGCCTCGCACCGCCGAAGCCGTCGCGGATCGGGCTGGACCTGCTCGGGAACCGGACGCCGTACTTCTGCTCCGGCTGCCCGCACAACACCTCCACCCGCACCGGCGACGACACGCTCGTCGGGGTCGGGATCGGCTGCCACGCGATGATCGCCCTCGACGGCGAGCACCGCGGCCACCAGATCGGGCTGACCCAGATGGGCGGCGAGGGCGCCCAGTGGATCGGCCTGGCCCCGTTCACCGACGACCGCACCCTCGTCCAGAACCTCGGCGACGGCACCTTCCACCACTCCGGCTCGCTCGCGATCCGCGCCGCCGTCGCGGCCGGGGTCACCATGACCTACAAGCTGCTCTACAACGACGCCGTCGCCATGACCGGCGGGCAGCGCGCCGAGGGCCGGATGAACGTCCCCGACATCACGCGCTCGCTCGCCCTGGAGGGCGTGCGCCGGATCGTCGTCACCACCGACAGCCCGCGTGACTACCGCGGCATCGCCCTCGACCCGATCGCGAGCGTCCGCCACCGCGACGAGCTCGCCGCGGCCGAGGAGGAGCTGAAGGCCCTCGACGGCGTCACCGTCCTGATCCACGACGACCGCTGCGCCGCCGAGGAGCGCCGCCTGCGCAAGCGCGGCAAGCTGCCCGCCCCGGCCGAGAAGGTGCTGATCAACGAGCGGGTCTGCGAGGGCTGCGGCGACTGCGGCGAGGCGTCCACCTGCCTGTCGGTGCTGCCGGTGGAGACCGAGTTCGGTCGCAAGACCGCCATCCACCAGGCGTCCTGCAACACCGACTACTCCTGCCTCAAGGGCGACTGCCCGTCGTTCCTCACCGTGGTGCCCGGCACCCGGCCGCGCCGGGAGATCCCGGCGCTGCCGGTCACGCTCGTCGACCCCGAGCCGCGGGTCGACCCGGACGCGACCCTGATCCGGATGCCCGGCATCGGCGGCACCGGCGTCGTCACCGCCTCGGCGATCCTGCAGATGGCGGCCCACCTCGACGGGCTCTTCGCCGCCGGGCTGGAGCAGGTCGGGCTCGCGCAGAAGGGCGGCCCGGTCGTCTCCGACGTCCGGATCTCCAAGCAGCCCCACCACGGGATCCTGCGTGCCTCCCGCGCCACCGCGGACGTGCTGATCGGCATGGACCTCGTCGGCACCGCCTCCGACGCGACACTCGCGGTCGCCCGGCCCGGGCACACCGTCGCCGTCGTCAACACCTCGCTCGTGCCGACCGCGGCCATGGTCACCGGCCGCGTCGTGCTGCCCGGCTCCACCGACGACGCCGTCGAGCGGATCGGCGCGGTCACCCGGGACCTGCTCGCCGTCGACGCCCAGACGCTGTCCGAGGCGCTGTTCGACGACCACCTCCCGACCAACATGCTGCTGCTCGGCGCCGCCTACCAGCACGGGGTGCTCCCGGTGTCGGCCGAGGCGCTGGAGGAGGCGATCCGGGTCAACGGCGCGGCCGTGGAGACCACGCTGACCGCGTTCCGCTGGGGCCGGGCCGCCGCGATCGACGCCGCCGCCGTGCGCAGCGCGCTCGTCGCGCCGCAGCCGGCCCCGGTCGCCGTCGACGAGGCGTCCGCGGAGCTGGCCCGCTCGGTCGCCGCGGGCACCGGGCTCGCCGACGTGCTCGCCACCCGCATCGCCGACCTCACCGGCTACCAGGACGCCGAGGAGGTCCGCAGGGTCACGGCCGTCGCCGCCGCGCGGGCCGGGGACGCGGCCGGGGAGCGCATCGGCGCCGCCTACGCCCACGGCCTGCACCGGCTCATGGCCTACAAGGACGAGTACGAGGTCGCCCGCCTGCACCTGGACCCGGTGGAGACCGCCCGCCGCGACGCCGCGTTCGGTCCCGACGCCCGGGTGTCGGTGATGCTGCACCCGCCGGTGCTGCGCGCGCTGGGGATGAACCGCAAGATCGCCCTCGACGGACGGCTGGCCACCCCCGCGTTCCGGGCGCTGCGCGCGGCCCGGCGGCTGCGCGGCACCCCGCTGGACGTGTTCGGCCGGGCCGGGGTCCGCCGCGTGGAGCGCGAGCTGGTGGGGGAGTACCAGGCGCTGGTCCGCTCGGCGCTCGACCGGCTCGAGGTCGACACCGTGGACGGTGTGGTCGCCGTCGCCGACACCGCGGACCTGGTGCGCGGCTACGAGAACGTCAAGCTCGGCAACGTCGAGCGGTTCCGCGAGCAGGCCCGGGCCGCGCTCGCCGCCCTGACCGGCTGACTCTCAGCGACTCGCGCGGGCGGGTCTCAGGCGCGCCTCAGCGTTGCGGCGCACAATCGCCCGCGTGGGGGAACGCCTGATCGCGCAGCACTGGAACGACCGTCTCCGGCAGACCCGGACCCCGAGGCGGTGGCGCCGCCCGGACCCGTCGGTGCTGCGGCGGCTCGGGCTCGGGATCCTGGCCGGCGGGCTCGTCCTCGCCGGGTGCTCGGCGCCCGCCGCGGTCGGCGTCGCCGCGGTCGCCTCCGTCGTGCCGCCGGGTACGACCGGCGACCTGCCGAGCGCCGCGGCGCTGCCCGCGGCGACCGTCCTCACCGACCGCGACGGCACCCCGATCGCCTACCTCGACGAGCAGTACCGGATCCCCGTGTCCTACAACCGGATCGCCCCGGCGATGGTCGCCGCGATCGTCGACGTCGAGGACCGCCGGTTCTTCGACGAGTCCGGGGTGGACCCGGTCGGCACCCTGCGCGCGCTGGTCACCGACGCCGCGGGCGGCGCGGTGCAGGGCGGCTCCACCATCACCCAGCAGTACGTGAAGAACTGGCTGATCGACGTCGTCGACCGCGACGACCCCGCCGCCCAGCGGGCCGACCACGCCGACACCCCGACCCGCAAGATCCGCGAGGCGGTGCTCGCCCAGCGCCTGGCGCACGGCACGTCCAAGCAGGACGTGCTCGCCGGGTACCTCAACACCGTCGAGTTCACCGGCAACGTCTACGGCGTCGAGGCCGCCGCGCGCGCCTGGTTCGGCACCGACGCCGCACACCTCACGGTCCCGCAGGCCGCGCTGCTCGCGGGCGCGGTCAACAACCCCACCCTGTTCGACCCGTTCCGCCACCCGCAGGCCGCGACCGACCGGCGCAACACCGTCATCGCGGCCATGCGCGACGCCGGGTCGCTCACCCCCGCCCAGGCCGCCGAGGCCACCGCCGCGCCGCTCGGGGTGCGCGCCGGCGGGCCGCAGGTCCCCGGGCACAACTGCTACGGCGCCACCGACGGCGCCGGGTTCCTCTGCGAGTACGCGGTGTCCGAGCTGGAGCGGGCCGGGTTCACCGAGCAGCAGCTCGACACCGGCGGCTACACGATCCGCACCACCCTCGACCCGGCCGCGACGGCGTCGGCGCAGCAGGCGGTCGACGCGAACGTGCCGCGCACCCAGGACGGCGTCGCCAACACCCTGGCGCTGATCCGGCCCGGGCACGGCGACGCGGCCACCGGCGACCACCAGATCCTCGCCATGGTCGCCAACCGGCGGCCCGGGACCGACGCCACGGCCGGCGACACCACCCGCGACCTCGTCGCCGCGCCGTCGAACGTCTTCGGCGCCGGGTCCACCTTCAAGATCTTCACCACGGCCGCGGCGCTGGAGGCGGGCACCGTCGGCTACGACAGCACGCTGCCCGACCCGGCCTCGGCGTGCTTCCCCGGCGCCGGGACCAGCTGCTACCCGGTCGCCAACGACACGCCGGACTACCCGGACCCGATCCCGCTGCCCGTCGCGCTCGCGACCTCCCCGAACACCGCGTTCGTCGACCTGGAGGAACGCACCGGCATCCCCCGGGTCGTGGACATGGCGCGCCGGCTCGGGCTGCGCGACACCCTGGCGTCGAATGCGGCGGGCGGGACACCGGACCCGTCGTCGCCGGACGCGCGGATCTCCCAGCCGCAGTCGACCTTCTTCGCCGACCTGCCGTCGTTCACCCTCGGGGTCAGCCCGGTGTCCACCCTGGAGATGGCGAACGTGGCCGCGACCGTCCAGAGCGACGGCGTGTGGTGCGCCCCGGACGCCGTGCTGTCGGTGACCGACCGCGACGGCGCCGCGGTGCCGGTGAACCGGCCCGCCTGCGAGCAGGCCGTCGCACCCGGGATCGCGCACACCCTGTCCGCCGGGCTCGGCGGGGACACCGTGTCCGGTACCTCGGCGGCCGCGGCGCGGGCCGCGGGCTGGACGCGGCCGACGATCGGCAAGACGGGTACGACCAACTCCTCGGAGTCGGTCGCGTTCGTCGGCGGCACCGGGGGCATCGACGGCGTCGCCGGTTCCTCGATGGTGTTCGCCGACGGCCCGAACCCGTCCGAGATCTGCCCCGGGGACCCGGTCCACCTGGGCGACTGCGGACACGGCGCGTTCGGCGGCACGGTCGCGGCACCGCCGTTCTTCGCGGCCGTCGACCCGCTGATCGCCGGCCGGGCCGACGTGCCGCTGCCCGACCCCGACCCGGACTACCTGCAGCCCCGCAACGGGTAGCCCCCGCCGGTCAGCGACGGGGCGCGAGCAGCCGGGCCGTCAGCAGCGCCCCGGCCAGGGCCAGCGGCAGCTCCAGCAGCACGGCCTCGGCCACGGCGAGCGCGGCGCCGGAGGTCCCCGCGGCGGTGGTGACGTCGAACCAGGCGTCGACGACCAGCAGCGCGGCACCGGCCGCCGCGGTCAGCGCCGCCCGCACGTCGCGCGCCCGCAGCAGCGCGGCCGTGGCCAGCGCGGCCACGGCCGTCCCGACGTCGAGGCCGGCCCACACGACGTCCCAGTGCCGTGCGGTCGCCGTCCCCGGCAGCGCCAACCCGGTCACGGCGGCGATGAGCAGCAGCGCCGCGCCGACGACGGCGAGCACGGCGGTGGCGGGGACGGGACGCGGGGCCGCGACGGTGGTGGTCACCCGGCCACGGTCCCGCCGCATCCTGTGCGCGGGCTGTGCGCCCTACCTGAGGAGCTTCTGGACCTCGCGGAAGCGCGGGTGCGCGGCGTCGCGCAGCCACTCGAACAGCACCATCTCCGAGGTGACGATCTCGGCCCCGGCCGCGCGGGCGCGCTGCAGCGCCAGCTGCTCGTCCTCGACGAACCGTGAGCCGACCGCGTCGGCGACGACCACCACCCGGCGGTCGTCGGCGAGCAGCTCCAGCACGGTCTGCAGCACGCAGACGTGCGCCTCCACCCCGGCGACGACGATCTCGCCGCGTCCGGGCGGGAACAGCACGCCGTCGTCGGCGGCGAAGCGGGTCTTGGGCACCACCAGGTGCGGCAGCCCGGCGAGCGGCTCGACGGTCGGGCCCAGCTTCTCCGGGACCTGTTCGGTGGCCAGCACCGGGACCTCGAGCAGGGTCGCGGCCTCGGCGAGCCGGGCGGCCCGGGCGACGACCCGCTCGCCGTCGTGCATCGCGGGGACCAGGCGCTCCTGCAGGTCGACCAGCAGCAGGACCGCGGCGGCGGAGTTCATCAGCACCGGCCCCACGCTACGGCCGCGACGCCGTCCGGACACGGCCGCCCAGCGCCGCCGCCAGCTCCTCGATCCGCACCGGCAGCCCGGTGTCGACCGGCAGGTGCCCGACGGCGGGCGGCCGCAGGTCGAGGCCGTCCAGGTGGGCGTCGAGGTCGGCGAGCTTCGACGCGTCCCGCGCGGCCCCCCGGCCCCGCAGCCGTTCGCGCAGCACCGCACGGGAGGCGTGCACCCAGACCAGGCGGGGCAGGCCACCGGCCTCGCGCAACCGCCGCTCGGTCCCGGCCCAGGCCGCCGGGTCACGGCGCTCCCGGGTGAAGGGCGCGACCAGGACCGCCGGGGTGCCGCAGGCCAGGCAGTCCTCGGCCAGCGCGAGGAGCGTCTCGTAGCGCGCGTCCCGGGTCGCCTCGGCCAGCACGGCGCCGTCGAGGTCGTCGCTGCCCAGCAGGCCCGCCACGACCGAGACCAGGGGAGCGGTGGCCGTGTCGAGGTCCAGCAGGGACGCCCGCAGGTGCGCGCTCAGCGCTCTGGCCACAGTGGTCTTCCCCGCTCCCGCCGGGCCGGCCAGCACGGCGACCGGCGCGTGGGGTGTGGCGCTGCTTGTCATCGGTGTCATGATGCCCTCGCACGGTGCGCCGCACCAGAGGCGGTGTTCGAGGGGCGGCGGTGGTGGGCCCCGGTCGCGGCCCACGACGACGCGAGGGGGATGCACGGCAGATGGCGACGATGCGTGACGTGGCGCGGCAGGCGGGCGTGAGCGTCAAGACGGTCTCGAGGGTCTTCAACGAGGACCGCCACGTCCTCCCGGAGACCCGCCGCCGGGTGGAGGAGGCCCTCGCCGCCCTCAACTACACCCCGAACATGCTGGCCCGCACGTTCCGCGACGGCCGCTCGCCGGTGATCGGGCTGGCCGTGCCCAGCATCTCCGACCCCTTCTTCGCCGCCATCGCCGACGGGGTCGAGCAGGTCGCCGCCCAGCACGACATGTCCGTCCTGATCACGAGCCTCGGTGCGGAGGGCGCGCGCGAGGAGGGGATCGTCGAGTCGCTGCTGCGCCGCCAGCTGGGGGCCCTGGTGATGGCGCCGACGGCGACCGACCAGGGCTACCTGTCGCGCTGGTCGTCCAAGCTGCCCCTCGTGTTCGTCGACCGCCCGCCCCGCGGGATCGACGCCGACTGCTTCGTCGAGGACGACCTCGGCGGCGCGCGGACGGCGACCGCGCACCTGATCGACCGCGGCCACCGGCGGATCGCCTTCGTGGGCAACTCCGAGGACATCTCGACGACCGCGAACCGGCTGCACGGCTACCGGGCCGCCCTGGAGGAGGCCGGGCTCCCCTTCGAGCGGGACCTGGTCCTGCTCGGGGCGACCACCGCCGCGGGCGCCGGGCGCGCCGCGGCCGCGCTGGCCGCCGCCGACCCCGCTCCCACCGCGGTGTTCTCCTCCGACGCCCAGACCACCATGGTCCTGGTCCCGGCCCTGTCCGGCCGCCGGCTGGCGATCGCGGCGTTCGGTGACTTCCCGATGGCGGCGACGCTCTCGCCGGCGCTCACCGTGGTCGACCAGGACCCGGACGCACTGGGGCGGCTGGCCGCCCAACGGGTGCTCCACCGGCTCGAGGGCGACGACCGGGAGCCGAGCAGCCTGGTGACCCTGCCGGTGCGCCTCATCGAACGGGCCTCCTGCCGCCCCCCGCACGACCTCGTCGAGCTGTTCCCGTCGACCACCCCGTCCGGCGGGGACGCCCGGCCCTGACCCCGTCCGTTCCGGGGTGGAAGGCGCCCCACGACGCGCCTTGACACCGATGACATGGCCTGGTTTCCTTCTCTCCGGCGCGAGATGACACCGATGTCATCGAGCGGCCATCAGCACGACCGGCACCGCAGCCCCTCGCCCGCTCGCACGGCCTCGAGCCTCTGGTGCCGCCCGGTACGGCGGCACCCGGCACCGCGCGCGCCGCGACGCCGGCAGCACCGCCACGGACGCCACAAAGGAGTGAGAGATGTCAGAGCCGCTGTTGCGGGCCGAGGGGATCACCAAGCAGTACGGCCAGGTCACGGCGCTGCAGGGCGCCGACTTCGACGTCCACGCCGGCGAGGTGGTCGCCCTCATCGGCGACAACGGCGCCGGCAAGTCGACGCTCGTGCGGATGCTGTCGGGCAGCGAGCAGCCCGACGCCGGTCGCATCGAGTTCGAGAACCGTGAGGTCGTGCTGGGCAGCCCCATCGCGGCCCGCGAGCTCGGCATCGAGACCGTCTTCCAGGATCTCGCCCTGGCGCCCCACCTGGACCCGATCCAGAACCTCTACCTCGGGCGCGAGGTCATGCGGAAGGGCCTGCTCGGCAAGCTCGGCTTCATGGACACCGCCGCGATGCGGGAGTCCGGCGAGCGGAACTTCACCAGCCTCGGCTCCACCGTGCGCAGCTTCTCCAGCCCGGTCGGCGCCATGTCCGGCGGCCAGAAGCAGTCCATCGCCGTGGCCCGGGCCGCCGCGTGGGCCAGCAAGGTCATCTTCCTGGACGAGCCGACCGCGGCGCTCGGTGTGGTGCAGACCAAGGGCGTGCTCGACCTCATCCGCCGGGTCCGCGACGAGGGCATCGGCGTCGTGTTCATCAGCCACTCCATGCCGCACGTGCTCGAGGTCTCCGACCGTGTGCAGGTGATGCGCCACGGCCGTCGCGTCGCCGTCTACCGCGGCTCCGGGACGAGCGTCGAGGAGCTCGTCGGCGCCATGACCGGTGCTCTCGACCTGCGTGAGGCGGGGGCATGAGCACCGACACCCACTCCCGGACGGGCGACCGGGGACGACGCCCGGCCGGCCCCACGTCCGCTGCCGCGAAGGAATCTCCCGTGACCACGACCGCCGCCGCCGCGCCGGCCGAGCCCCGCCGCGTCCAGCGCCTGCTGCGCCTGCAGGCCCTGCAGATCGTCCTGATCCTGCTGGTGATCGTCGCGATCTTCGGGACGCTGGCCCCGGTCTCGTTCCTGTCCGGCTTCAACATCCGCAGCATCGTCATCAACACCTCGATCCTGGCGGTGCTCGGCGTCGGGATGACGTTCGTGATCATCACCGGCGGGATCGACCTGTCCGTCGGCAGCGTGCTGGTCTTCTCCGGCGTCGTGGCCAGCAAGGTCATGGTCGCCGCCGGGGGCGAGGGGTGGGGGGTCGCCCTGCTCGGCGCGGTGGTCGCCTGCCTGTCCGGCCTGATGTGGGGGCTGGTCAACGGCGTCCTCATCGCCAAGGCGAAGGTGCCCCCGCTCATCGTCACCCTGGGCAGCTTCGGTGCGGCCCTGGGCTTCGCGCAGATCATCACCGGCGGCATCGACCTGCGTGCGGCCCCGGAGGTCCTCGTGGACACCGTCGGCTTCGGCAACGTCGTCGGCCAGGTCCCGACCCTGTCGGTGATCGCGGGCCTGGTCGTCGTGCTCGGCATGGTCCTGCTGCACCGGACCCGCTTCGGGCTCCACACCTACGCGATCGGCTCCAACATCGAGGCCGGGCGCCGTACCGGCATCAAGGTCGACCTGCAGACGATCAAGGTCTACGCCTTCGCCGGCCTGCTCGCCGGGTTCGCCGGCATCCTCAACCTGGCCTTCTTCCAGTCCACCACCATCGGTGGGCAGTCGAACACCAACCTCAACGTCATCGCGGGCGTCGTCATCGGCGGCACGAGCCTCTTCGGGGGCCTCGGCACGATCTTCGGCACCGTCATCGGTCTGTTCATCCCCACCACCCTGCAGAGCGGCTTCGTGATCATCGGGGTCCAGCCGTTCTGGCAGCAGGTCGTGGTCGGTGTCGTCCTCGTCGCCGCGGTCTGGCTGGACCAGAAGCGCCGCACGAACGCCCAGTCGGGCAGACCCCGTCAGTCCGTCCTCGCCCGTCTGGGGCGCGGCTCCTCGAAGGGAAACTGAAGTGCGCAGGAACAGTGTCGTTCTCTCCGTCGGCCTGGCCGCGGCTCTCGTCGCCTCGCTGAGCGCCTGCGGTGCGGCGGAGGGCAACGCCCCCGCCGGGAGCACCGGCGGGGACGCCAAGAAGATCACCTTCATCCAGGGCGTGGCGGGTGACAACTTCTACATCTCCATGCAGTGCGCCGCCGAGCAGGAGGCCCGCACGCTGGGCGTCTCGCTCGACACCCAGGGCCCGCAGAAGTTCGACCCCACCCTGCAGACGCCGATCCTGTCCTCGGCGATCGCCGCCCGGCCGGACGCGATCATGATCGCGCCCACCGACGTCAGCGCCATGCAGCAGCCGATCGACCAGGCCATCGCCGCCGGCATCAAGGTCGTGCTCGTCGACACCACGCTGAACGACACCGCGAAGGTGTCCTCGCAGATCTCGTCGAACAACCTCGGCGGTGGCGCGGCGGCCTTCGATGCGATCAAGCAGCTGGCCCCCGGCGGCGGCAAGGTCCTGGTGATCGACAACCAGCCCGGCATCAGCACCTCCGACGCGCGGACCGCCGGCTTCGCCGAGGCCGCGAAGAAGGACGCCGCCTACACCGACCTCGGCGTGCAGTACGCCCAGAACGACGTCGCGAAGGCCGCGCAGCTGGTGACCGCCGCACTGCAGAAGGACCCCGACATCGTCGGCGTCTTCGCGACCAACCTGTTCGGCGCCGAGGGGGCCGCCACCGGCGTCCGCCAGGCGGGCAAGCAGGGCGCGGTCAAGATCGTCGGGTTCGACGCCGGACCGGACCAGGTCAAGGCGCTGCAGGAGGGCACGATCCAGGCGCTCATCGCCCAGCAGCCGGGAACCATCGGCACCGACGGCGTGCAGCAGGCGGTCGACGCGATCGAGGGCAAGCCGACCGAGGCGAAGATCCAGACCGACTTCACGATCATCACCGCGCAGAACCTCGACTCGCCCGCCAGCCAGGCGGCCGTCTACAAGTCGGACTGCTCCGGCTGACCCGCCTCCCTCCGCGGGCCCGGAGTCCTCGGGCCCGCGGAGGGGCTCCATCCCCGCCCGTCCGGGCCGACGCCACCCGAGAGGAACCCACCACCATGTCCGACGTCGACGGCCGCACCGTCCTGGTCACCGGAGCCGCCGGCGGGATCGGGGGAGCCACCGTGCGCCGGCTGGTCGCCGCCGGTGCCGACGTCGTCGCCGCCGGCCGCGACGAGGCGGGCCTGGCCGACATCGTCGCCGCGACCGGTGCCCGCCCGCTGGCCTTCGACCTCGAGTCCGAGGACGAGGTCCGGGGGGCACTGGAGGAGCTGGACCTCTGGGGGGTGGTCAACTGCGGCGGCGTCGGCGGGGAGATCGCGACGCCCCTGGACACCGACATCGCGGTCTTCGACAAGGTCATCAGCGTCAACGCGCGGGGCGCGCTGCTGGTCACCAAGTACGCCGCGCGGTCGATGGTCCGCCTCGGGCGGGGCGGCTCCATCGTCAACGTCTCCAGCCAGGCGAGCCTCGTGGCACTGCCCGGGCACGTCTCCTACGGTTCGTCCAAGGCGGCGCTGGACAACATCACCCGTGTGTCGGCCCTGGAGCTGGGCCGGTACGGGATCCGGGTCAACAGCGTGAACCCGACCGTCGTCATGACGCCGATGTCGGCCTGGTACTGGGGCCGCGAGGACGTCGGGCCCCCGTTCCTCGAGGCCATGCCGCTGCACCGCTGGGCCACCGAGGACGAGATCGCCGCGCCCATCGTCTTCCTGCTCGGCGACGGCGCCTCGATGATCACCGGCGTGTCGCTCCCGGTCGACGGCGGCTACAGCTGCCGCTGAGCGACCGGTACCCCCTCCCGACCGTGGGAGGCCGGTGATGCCGCAGTGGCGTGCATGACACCGATGACATGACCGTGAGCACCGCTCAGCACCACCGATACGTCCAGGAGGGAACGGGCATGGCGAACGGCATGCACATCGGGCTCGACGTCGGCTCGACCCAGACCAAGGCCGTGGCCTACGACGACCGGGGCACCGCACTGGGCCGGTACAGCGCCGACACCCCGTGGCGCGTGTCGCGGACCGGGGAGAGTGAGACGACCGGCGCGGCCCTGGTGGACCGGGTGCTCGCCGTGCTCCACGGCCTGCTCGCCGGGCTGCCGCCCGAACGGGGGCCGGTGCTGTCCCTCGGCGTCACGGGCATGGCCGAGAGCGGCGTCCTGCTCGACGGCACCGGGGCGGAGGCGGCACCCGTCGTCGCCTGGTACGACCCCCGCGGCGGCGCGCAGATGGCCGCGCTGCCGGCGCCGGTCCGGGAGGCGTTCACCGCCGCCACCGGGCTGCGCGCCGACGCCCAGCCCAGCGCCGCCTCCCTGGCCTGGGGGCTCGGGCACGGGTGGCGCGTCACGCCGTCGTCGACCTGGCTGAGCGTGCCGGAGCACGTGGTCGCCGCCCTGGGCGGCGAGCGTGTGGCCGAGCCGTCGCTGGCCTCGCGGACCGGGCTGCTCGACACCGCCCGGCTCGCACCCGCCGACCACGTCGCCGACGCGCTGGGCCTGCCCCCCACACTGCTGCCCCCGCTGCGCCCCGCCGGCATCGGCGCCGGGCGGATCACCCGGACCGACGTCGACGCCCGGCTGCGCGGCGCGGTGCTCACCGTCGCCGGGCACGACCACCCCGTCGCGGCCCTCGGGGCCGGCGCCACCGACCCGGAGCACCTGTTCAACGGGGCGGGCACCGCGGACGTCCTGCTGCGCTCGGCGGCCACCCCGGTCTCCCCGGCCGACCGCGCCCGGCTCGCGGACGCGGGCGTGTCGGTGGGTGCGCACGTGGTCGACGGGCTCAGCGCCGTGCTCTGCGGTGTCAGCGCCGGGGTCATCCTGCGCCGCATCCTGTCGCTGGCCGGCGCCACCGAGGGCGACCGCCGCGACGCCGTCGACGCCGCCGCCGCGCGGGTGCCCCGCCCCGTCCCGGGCGTCACGGTGCGGGCGGGCGGCCGCGGCAGCGACGACGTGCAGATCGTCCTGACCCGGGAGGCGGACCCCGCCGAGCTCCTGGCCGCCGCCCTGCACCACGTCGGAGAACGGACCTCGGCCCTGCTGGACCTCGTCACCTCGGCCGTCGGACCGCACGTCTCGGCGCTCTGTGTCGGCGGCTGGACGCGGATGGCCAGCGTGCGCGCCCTCAAGCACGACGTACTGCCGCGTCTGGAGTTCTCCTCCGTCGCGCTGCCCGGGTGCCGCGGTGCGGCGGCGCTCGGTGCGCTGGCCGCCACCGGCGCCACCGACCAGACCGGCCTCGCGGCCGTGCTGGCCGACTGGGGCCCGCCGCGCGCCGTCGGCGTCGGCGCGACCCCGTCCCACGAACCCGCCCACCCAGGAGAAGGATCACCGTGAACGAGCTGACGACCCTCGAGAAGCGCGCGATGGCGCGCATCAGCACCGCCGACGGCCACATGCTCATCGTCGCCGCCGACCAGCGCAACAGCATGAAGGCCGTCATGCAGGACGCCCCCGACGGCCCGGAGTCCATCAGCCGCGAGGAGCTCGCGCAGGCCAAGGGCGACCTCGTCCGCCACCTCGCGAGCCACGGCCCGGCCATCCTGCTCGACCCCGAGGTGGCGCTGCCGCAGCTCGTCGACGACGGCACGCTCGACGCCTCGGGCACCGCGCTCGTCGTCGGGATGGACGCCTCGGGCTACGAGACCGTCGACGGCCTGCGCCACACCCGGTTCAGTGCGGGCGTGACCCCGCGGACCGTGCGCGACCTGGGCGGCGACGCCGCGAAGATGCTCTGGTACCTGCGCCCCGACCGGCAGGGCGCCGACTCCGACGTGGTCCGCGGGATCCGCGAGCTGGTCGAGGCCTGCACCGCCGAGGGCGTCCTGCTGATCGTCGAGATCCTGCTCTACCGGCTGGAGGGGGAGACCGACGAGCAGTACGCCGAGCGCTTCCCGCAGCTCGTCGCCGACGCCGCCCGCCTCTCGGTCGAGGCCGGCGCCAAGGTCCTCAAGCTGCCCTACCCCGGCTCGGCGGAGGCCTGCGCCGCGGTCACCGAGGCCGCGGCGGGCGTCCCGTGGGCCGTCCTCTCGGCGGGTGTCGACCACAGCACCTTCATCGGGCAGGTCCGCACCGCGGTGGCCCACGGCGCCAGTGGGGCGATGGCCGGACGGTCGTTGTGGAAGGACTCCCTCTCGGTCGCCTCCGCGGTCCGCGAGGACCTGCTGACCCACCGGGCGCTGCCGCGCCTGCGCGAGCTGCGGGCGGCCGTCGACCGGGCCGACGCCACCGTCGGCGCCTGAGCTCCTGCTCCCGGACCGGACCGGTCCGGGAGCAGGCCGGTCTCAGCTCCGCGACGCGTCGATCACCCGGTCCAGCACCGCCCGCAGCTCCTCCAGCTCGGGCAGCGGCATCCCGAGCCGCTCCACGATCGCCGGCGGGATCGCCTCGGCCCGGGCGCGCAGGGCCCGGCCGGCGCCGGTGAGGGAGACCGCCATCGTCCGCTCGTCGCCGGGGACCCGGCGGCGGTCGACCAGCCCGGCCGCCTCCAGCCGCTTGAGCAGCGGCGAGAGCGTGCCCGGGTCGAGGGCGAGCGCGCGGGCCAGCTCACCCAGCGAGCGGGGGGAGTCCTCCCACAGCGCGAGCATCACCAGGTACTGCGGGTGGGTCAGGCCCATCGGCTCGAGCAGCGGCCGGTAGAGCGCGATGACGTTGCGGGCCGCGACGGCGAGGGCGAAGCAGACCTGCCGGTCGAGCCGCAGCAGATCCCCACCCGGGGCGCCGGCGGCCGCGTCACCGTCACCCGTGTCACCGTCCCCCGGGGCTGCGCTCGACATGGTGGCCATCGTACATTGTTGGTGCACCAAGAATTGGGGGACCAACAGTGGGCGAGCGGCCGAACCCGTTGCGGTGGCTGGCCTACGCCTACGGCGCCGGGCTGCCCGCCCGGCACCGCGGCTGGGTGCTGCACGACGTCACGACCCGGACCTGGCAGCTGCGTCACCTCGTCCGCACCACCGTCCAGCTGCTGCCGGTCGGGGTGCTGCTGTTCCTGCTCATCCCGGGCCCCGTGTACGTCCGGGCGCTGTCGGTGCTGGCGGGGGCGATCCTCGGCTACTTCTACTCGGTGGCCTACATGTACGAGTCCGCCGAGCACCGCGTCGCGAAGGCCGGGTACCCCGTGGGGCACGCGGCCGCCGTGCGGGAGCAGGCCGACGCGGGGCAGCGGGACGCGGCCCGCGAGCGCTACGAGCGGCGCTGGCGCGGCTGAGCCCGGCTCACCCGCCCATCGTCTCGGGCAGCCACAGCACCACACCGGGCAGCGCGGCGAGCACGGCCACGAGCACGAGCAGCGCCGCCACGTAGGGCAGGACCCCGACGAAGATCTCCTCGGCCGGGCGTCCGGTCGCCTTCGACACGATGAACACGTTCATCCCCAGCGGCGGGGTGACCAGGCCGATCTCGGCCAGCAGGATGACCATCACCCCGAACCAGATCGGGTCGTAGCCCAGCTGCTCGACCACCGGCAGCACGACCGGGACGGTGAGCGCGAGGATCGCGAGCTGGTCGAGGAACGCCCCGAGCACGAGGTAGATCAGCGCGATCAGGGCGAAGATCGCCAGCGGCGGCGCGGCGACGCCGGCGATCGCGTCGACGAGGGTCCCGGTGATCCGGGTCAGCGTCATGAAGTAGCCGAACAGGTACGCCGAGGCGATGATCAGCAGGATCATCGCGGTCGAGGTGAGGGTCTCGACGAGCGCGTCGCGGATCCGGGCGAGGTCGAGCCGCCGCCGGGCCAGCCCGATGACCAGCGCACCGGCGACACCGAGGCCCGCCGACTCGGTCGGCGTCGTCAGCCCCAGGTAGATCGAGCCGACGACCAGCAGGAACAGCAGCGCGACGGGGCCGAGGACGGGGACCGTCCGCAGCTTCTCGGCCAGGCTGTACCGGCGGCCGGCCGGCGCGAGCGCGGGCTTGCGGTGCACCAGGAACAGCGTCGTGACGATGATCGTCACCGTGACGAGCAGCCCGGGCACCAGGCCCGCGACGAGCATCTGGCCCACGCTGACCTCGGCCAGGATCGCGTAGAACACCAGGATGATGCTGGGCGGCACCATGGCGGCGAGCGTGCCGACGACGGCGACCAGGCCGTTCGCGAGCCGGCCGTCGTAGCGTTCGCGCTCCATCTCCGGGATGGTCGTCGAGGCCAGGGCGGCCGCGGCCGCGGTGCTCGACCCGGAGACCGCGGCGAAGGTGGCGCCGGTCGTCGTCGTGGCGACGCCCAGACCCGCCGGGACCCGCCCGACCCACACCCGGGCCGCGGCGAACAGCTCGGTCGTGACCCCGCTCTTGAGCACCAGCTGGGCCATGAGGATGAACAGCGGGATCGCCGCGAGGGTGTAGGTCGAGACCGCCGCGTACGGGGTGGTCTCCAGGAAGCCGACGGCGGCGGACGGGCCGCCGTGGGCGAGCAGTCCGACGACGGCGCTCACCCCGATCGCGACACCGACCGGTACCCGGGCCAGCAGCAGGACGAACAGCAGGACGAGGACTCCGGCGAGCACCATCAGGCGATCTCCTCCGCGGCCGAGGTGAGGGGGGTTTCGGGGGCGGCGGGCGCGGGGCCGCGCAGGTCGTGGACCAGCGTGTGCAGGCACCGGAGCACCGCGAGCCCCGCGCCGATCGGCACCAGCACCGCCGAGGTCCACACCGGCCACGACAGCTCCGAGGCCCCGGCCAGCGGGACGTCGCCGTGGCGGAGCGCGCCCGCGGTCAGGAGCAGCCCGCCGTAGCCGACCAGCGCCAGGAACCCGGCGGTCAGGGCCGACCCGGTGACCGCCAGCACGCGTCGTCCGGCCGGTCCCAGGCGCTTGTGGACGAGGTCGATCCGGACGTGGGCGCCCTCGCGGACCGTGTAGGACAGCCCGAGGAAGAACAGTCCCACCAGCGCGTAGTCGCCGACGAAGCCCACCGACCAGGACAGCGGCGCCCCCACCAGGTAGCGCAGGGCCACGTCGATCACGATCAGCGCGACCGTGACGACGACGCCGGTGAGGCCGACGGCGGCCGCCGCGTCCTCGACCGTGCGCAGTACGCGGTCCACCGGGTCCGGCCGGGTCGTGCCCGCGTTCGTCGTGCCCGCGTTCATCGTGCGGCCTCCGGGGTCTCGTCGCGGGCCCGGTCGAGCGCCGCCTCCATCTCCTCCAGCGCGGCGCGGCCGGGTCGCCCGCGGGCCTCCATGTCCGCGGCCCAGTCGGCGCGCACCGAGGCGACCGCGTCCTGCCAGCGCTGCTGCTGGGCGGCGGTCAGCGCGGTGAAGGTCATGCCCCCGTCCTCGAGGGTCGACCGGGCCTGCGCCGTCTGCTCGCCCATCACCGCGCAGAGGTGGCGGGAGGTCTCCTCGCCGGCCCGGGTCATGGCGTCGCGGTGGGCCTCGGGCAGCTCCTGCCACAGCGCCTCGGAGATGGCGAAGGTGAGGGTGAAGCCGCCGAGCGGGGCGCCCTCGGTGGCGTGCGAGGCGACCTCGTCGAGGCGGAAGGGGACCGCGCTCATCGGTGGGAGGGTCATCGCGTCGACGGTGCCGCGGGACATCGCCTCGTAGACCTCGGGTCCGGCGATGGAGACCGGGGTGGCGCCCAGGGTGCGCAGCGTCTGGTCGACGACACCGCCGGGGGAGCGGGTGAGCAGGCCGGGGAGCTGCGCCGGGTCGGTCACCGGGCCGTTGGTGAACAGCTCGTACTGCGGGACGACGCCGACGAACAGCGTCCGCAGCCCGCGGGGCGCGAACTCCTCGCGGTGCAGCAGCCCGCCCTCCCGGGTGAGCTCGCCGACCGCGCGGGCGGTGGTGCACGAGTCGGTGCTGAGGCCCGGCAGGTCGCCGACGTTGGACAGGGGGAGCTTGTCGGACAGGTAGGGCGGCGACACGACGCCGACGTCCACGGCGCGGCTCGCGACGAGCTTGACGTAGTCGGTGGACTTGCCCAGCTGCTCGGACGGGTAGTACTCGACGTCCAGGGCACCGCCGGTGAGCTCGCGGACCCGGTCGGTGAAGTGGACGATCCCGTCCCGGGACGCGGGGTGGGTCACCGGGTAGGAGTCGGCGACCACGAGGGTCCGGACCCCGTCGGGCGGTGCCTCCCGTGCGGGTGTGCAGGCGGTCAGCAGCGCGACCGCGGCGACGAGGCAGGTCGTCAGCCCGGCTCCCTTGCCCAGCGTCCTCATCGGTTCCTCTCGGCGTCGTCCCGGGCGGACCGCGCGGGAACGGCGCCGCGCCGCGCACGCGGGGGCGGGCGCGGCCACGACACCGGCCGGGCGTCGGCGACCGGTCGGGGTGGCACGGTCCGGGGGTGGACCGTGTGGGGCGTCACAGGGAGCGTCGCACGGCGCCGACCGCGGTTTCAAGGAATCATCAGATGTTTTCCCGACGACACCTTGGAGCGCTCGATGCGCGGAGTTCGGCGTTGACAGCTAAACATCAGACATTAACCATGGACAGATGCTCGCCATCGAAGCCGCGACCACCTTCCTCTTCGTCCCCGGCTCCCGCCCGGACCGCTACGACAAGGCGGTCGCCAGCGGTGCCGACGTCGTGATCGTCGATCTCGAGGACGCCGTCGCGCCCGAGGGCAAGACCGCCGCGCGGGAGCAGGTCCGGGAGTGGCTGGCCGCCGGCGACCGGGCCGCGGTGCGGGTGAACGGCACCGGCACGCCCTGGTTCGACGACGACGTCGCCGTGGTCGCCGCGCTCGGCTGCCCGGTGGTGCTGCCCAAGGCCGAGAGCGGCGCGGAGCTCGTCGCGCTGGCCGAGCGGCTGCCCGCGGGCACCCCGCTCGTTCCCGTCGTCGAGACCGCGCTCGGGGTCCGCCGGGCCGAGGAGATCTGCGCCGCCCCCGGCGTCGTGCGTCCCGCCTTCGGCAGTGTCGACCTCGCGGTGGACATCGGCGTCGACCACCTCGACGACGTCGCACTGCGCCACACCCGCTGCGAGCTCGTCCTGGCCGCCCGCGCCGCCGGGGTCACGGCACCGGTCGACGGGGTCACGACCGCCGTCCGCGACGACGCCCGGCTGGCCGCCGACAGCGCCGCGGCGCTCGCCCTCGGCCTCACCGCGAAGCTGTGCATCCATCCCGCCCAGGTCGCCGGCGTCGCCGCGGCCTTCCGCCCCTCGGCGGAGGAGCTGGCCTGGGCGGACCGGGTCGTGGCGGCCGCGGAGACCGGCGCCGTCGCCGTGCTGGACGGGGCGCTGGTCGACAAGCCGGTCGTCGACCGCGCGGTCGCGCTGCTGCACCGGGCCGGGCGGCCGGTCCCGGTGCGCTGACCCGGGTGCGCGGGCGGGCCCCGGTGCCGGCCGGGGCCCGCCCGCGCGTCACCGGGCCGCCGCGCGCAGCCGGGCCGAGGCCTCCCGGTCCACGGTGCCCGCAGCCACGTCGACCACCACGCCGTAGTGGATGCGGGCGTCGTCGGCGGACAGGTAGTCGTCGAGCACGTCGTCGAGGACCGCGGCGGGGTCCCGCTCGAACGGGTCGCCGTAGCCGCCGCCGGAGGGCAGCCGGATCTCCAGGGTGTCCCCGTCCGCGCACCGCTCCTGGGTCACCTTGGAGTACAGGACCTCCTCGCGGTCGGTGCCCGCGTTCCGGACGAAGGACCCGGGCAGACCGTCGTGCCCACCGGCGAGGCCCCGGGGCGGGTCCGTGCGGTTGTCGGCCTCGGTCCCCATGAAGGTGTCGGTGAGCATCCGCCACTGCCGCACGCTGCCGACCCCGCCGCGCCACCGGCCGGGCGCCGGTGGCTCGTCACGCAGCTCGTAGCGTTCGGCGAGCATCGCGTGGTTGAGCTCGACCTCCTCGATGGGGTTGTTGCGGGTGTTGGCCATCAGCGAGTCGACGCAGTCGAGGCCGTCCTTGCCGTTGCGCCCGCCGTAGGACCCCTCGTTGATCTCGATGTAGACCCAGTAGGACTGCCCGTCCGGGGCCAGCCCGGAGTAGGCGATCGCGCAGAGCGCCGCCGAGGACCCGGCGACCGCACGATCGGGCAGCACGTCGGCCAGCGCCAGGTTGATCGAGTCGAAGACCCGGTTGATCTGGGAGAACCGCGCGAAGCACGACGCCGGGAAGTCCGGGTTGAACAGCGTGCCCTCGGGCGCGTAGGCCTTCGCGGGGCGGAAGCAGCCGTCGTTCTGCGGCACGAACTCCTCGGTCAGCGCCTCGTCGAGCAGCAGCGTCCGGATCGCCGAGGCGACGGTCGGGAGCACCGACCCCTCGAAGGGGACGTTGAACGCCGTCGGGACCTGCGGGTTCGACCCGGTCAGGTCGACGACGACCTCGTCGCCCTCGACCCGCACCGTGACGGCGACGGCGAGCGGCACGTCGCGGTTCTTGCCGTCGTCGTCGAGGTAGGACACCGGCGCGGCGTACTCGCCGTCGGGCAGCTCCCGGATCCGGCGCCGCAGCATCTCCTCGCTGTAGTCCATCCACCGGTCGGCCGCCGACATCACGACGTCGAGGCCGTAGCGCTCCAGCAGCTCGGTGAACCGGCGCTCGCCGAGCCGGGCGCAGGCGATCAGCGCCTCCAGGTCGCCGAGGTTCTGCTCCGGGGTGCGGACGTTGTCCAGGACGTGCTGGATCAGCGCGTCGTTGCGGACGCCGCCGTCGTAGATCTTCGCCGAGTCCAGCAGCTTGCCCTCGGCCCAGACGTCGACGACGTCCATGCACAGACCGGGGAAGTTGCCGCCGACGTCGGACACGTGCCCGGTGCAGCCGGCGAACCCGACGTGCACGCCGCCGAAGAAGATCGGGATGACGATGCCGTAGTCCGGGCTGTGCGCCGCGCCGTGGTACGGGTGGTTGTGCAGGACGACGTCACCCGGCCGGTAGGTGCCGGCCAGCCTCCGGTCGATGCCGCGGATGTAGGCGGGGATCGAGCCGCAGTGCATCGGCGTCGAGTCGGACTCGCACAGCTCGCGGCCGTTGACGTCGAAGATGCCGGCCCCGAGGTCCTCGGACTCGCGGATGAGGCTGGAGTACGCCATCCGGTAGAGGATCTGCGCCATCTCCTTGGCGATGGAGTTCAGCGCGCCGCCGATCACCCGCAGCGTGATCGGGTCGACCTCGACGGTCGTGTGGGTGCCGGGCGCGGTCCCGGCCAGCGACACCCCGCGGGGGTCCAGAGCGGTCATCGCGGGTCTCCTCCGGTCTGCTGGTCCTCCCGGGCGGCCCCGGTCGAGATGACGAGATGGCCGACCCGGTCGACGACGGCGCGCTGGCCGGTGCCGACGATCGTCGTCGAGTCGAACTGCTCGATGATCGCCGGGCCGTCGACGACGTTCCCCGCGCGCAGCCGGTCCCGGTCGTAGACGGTGGTGGGCACGGCGCCCGCCGTCCCGGAGGCGTCCCAGAAGATCGCCTCGACCGTGGCCCGCACGGCCGCCGACGGGTCGGGTCCGCCGCTCTCGATCTCGGCGAGGGGGACCTCGCCGACCCGGCCGACGGCGGTGACGCGGACGTTGACGATGTGCACCGGCTTGTCGTCGAAGCGCTGGGAGTAGGTCCGCTCGTGCACCTCGTGGAAGGTGCGCGAGGCCCGGGCGATCCAGTCGTCGTCGATCGGGCCGTCCGGGGCGGGGACCCGCAGCTCGTAGCCCTGGCCGAGGTAGCGGCAGTCCAGGCTGCGTTCCACGAGCACGTCGGCCGGGTCGAGGCCGTCGGCGCCGAGCTGCTCGACGGCCTGGCCGGCGAGCCGGTCGAACTCGGCGGTGATCCGCTCCAGGTCCGGGTCGTCGGTCGAGGTCCACACCGTCGCCGGGATCTCCGAGCGGATGTCGGTGGCGAGCAGACCCATCGCCGAGGCGATGCCCGGGTGGTGCGGGACGACCACCCGCGGGATGCCGAGCTGGTCGGCGATGTGCCAGGCGTACAGGGGACCGGCGCCGCCCTCGGCGACCAGCGAGAACTCGCGCGGGTCGTAGCCCTTGCGGACCGAGTGCAGGCTGATCGCCTCGGTCATCGCGTGCGCGGCGATCCGGAAGATCCCGATCGCGGCCGCGTGCACCGAGGTGCCGAGCCGGTCGGCGACGTGCTCGCCGATGGCCTTGGCCGCCAGCTGCGGCTCGATCCGCATCGACCCGGACAGGAAGCTGTCCTCGCGCAGCCAGCCGAGCGCGACCATGGCGTCGGTGCTGGTCGGCTCGGTGCCGCCGCGGGCGTAGCAGGCGGGGCCGGGGGAGGCCCCGGCACTGCGCGGGCCGACCCGGAACATCCCGCCCTCGTCGACGAAGGCGATCGAGCCGCCCCCGGCGCCGATGGTGTCGACCTCGGCCATCGGGACCATCGCGTGGTAGTCGCCGATCCGGGTGTCGAGCAGGTGCTTCATCCGCAGCCCGCCGTCCGGTGCGACGCCGACGTCCGCGGAGGTCCCGCCGACGTCGAGGGTGATCACGCTCGGGTACCCGGACGCCTTGCCGATCGCGCAGCCGCCGAGCAGCCCCGCGACCACACCGCTGGTGAGCAGCAGGACCGGGTTCTCGGCCGCGCGCCGCGCGGTCACCAGGCCACCGGCCGAGGTCATCAGCCCGACGTCACCGCGCACGCCGGCGTCGCGGACGGTCGTCGCGAGCCGGTCGATGTAGCCCGACACCTTCGGGCCGACGAAGGCGTTGAGCGCCGTGGTGGAGAACCGCTCGTACTCGCGGTACTGCGGTGCCACCTCGCTGGACAGCGAGACGAACATCTCCGGCGCCTCCTCGGCGAGGATGCGCTTGACCGCCTGCTCGTGGGCCGGGTTGCGGTAGGAGTGCAGGAAGCACACCGCGACCGCGGTGACCCCGGCGTCACGCAGGAGCCGGACCTGCTCGCGCGCCGCGTCCTCGTCGAGCGGCACGAGGACCTCCCCGGCGGCGTTCACCCGCTCCGGGACGACGCGGCGGTGGCGGCGCCGCACGAGCTGCCACTTCTGCCACGGCAGGTCCTGGTAGGAGGAGTAGTTGAACGGCCGCTTCTTCCGCGCGATGTGCAGGATGTCGCGGAAGCCCTCGGTGGTGATGAGGCCGACCTCGGAACCGTCGTGCTCCAGGACGATGTTCGTGGCCACCGTGGTGCCGTGCAGGAACTGGTCCAGCTCGGCCAGGTCGACGCCGAGCCGGGCGCAGAGCTCCCGGACACCGTCGACGGTGGCGACCGACGGGTCGTGCGGGGTGGAGGGCACCTTGTGCACGGCCACCCCGCCGTCGTCGTCGCAGTACATGATGTCGGTGAACGTGCCACCGACGTCGACTCCCACTCGTTTCACAGTCCGGTTTCCTCGGGTCGGGGGTGCGGTCGGGAGGTCGTGGCGGGGGCGGCACGCAGCACCGGTGCCACCTCGCGGGCGAGCAGGTCCAGGGAGGCGCGGGCGTCCTCGACCGGCATGCCCGCCCAGTCGGTCCGGAGCACGAAGTGGTCGACGCCGACCTCGTCGCGCCAGGGCAGCAGCGCGGCCAGGCAGTCCTCCGGGGTCCCGACGACGAACCGGTCGCGGGCCAGCGCGTCGTAGCCGGTGCGGAAGGTCTCGGCGCCGGGCAGCACCCGGTCCTGACCCCAGTCCGCGTACACCTCGTACTTCCCGGCGAGGTACGGCCGGGCCAGCTCGACGGCCCGCTCCCGGGTGGGCGCGCAGTAGATCTCGCGCATCAGCGGCAGCTCGGGCAGCGGACCGCGCCCGGCGGCGGCCCGCTCGGCGTGGAACAGGTCCAGCTGACGGCGCACGGTCGCCGCGGTCGCGTGCGGGTTGATCATCCAGGTGTCGGCGAGCCGGGCGGCGCGGCGGACCGCGCCGTCGGAGTTCGCGGCCATCCAGACCGGCGGGACGGCCGCCGGGAGCGTGGTGGCGCGGACCCCGTCGAGGCGGCACCAGTCCACGTCGGCGTGCACCGGCTCCCCGGTCCACAGCGCGCGGACGATCCGCAGGTTCTCGGTGAACCGGCGGACCTTGTCCCCGGGCGGGATCCCGAACGCGGCGTACTCGACCTCGCGGTAGCCCAGCCCCACCCCGAACACCGAGCGCCCGCCGGTCACGACGTCGAGGCCGGCGAAGCTCTCGGCGGTGTCGACCGGGTTGTGCAGGGCCAGCAGGTGGATGCCGGTGCCGATCCGCATGTCCCCGGCCTCGGCGGCCAGCCGGGCGAGCCAGGGCAGCGGCTGGATGTGCGAGAACGACTCCGGCAGGTGGTGCTGGCCGGCGAACACCGAGTCCAGACCGCCGTCGCGGGCGGTGCGGACCAGCGACAGCTGCTCGGCCAGCGCGAGCAGCGGGTCCCGCCCGGCGGGCTGCTGGTGGGTCAGGAACACCCCCACCCGCACCGGGTGGTCAGCCACGGCAGGCCTCGGCGAACTCCACGGCCGGGGTGTCGTCGCCGAGCCCCAGCACCGCGCGCTGCACCCGGTCGGCGACGGCGGCCGGGGCGACCGTGCCGATCGTCTCCCGGAACTTGGCGACGACGTCGTCGTTGGTGAGCGGGCGCTCGTCGTGGCCGCGGTTGACCTGCTCGCGGTGGCGCAGGACCCGGCCGTCGGCCAGCTCGATCTCGATCGCGCCGGAGTAGGCGGCCGGGAAGGCGCTGTCCGGGTCGTCGGTGACCCGCACCTTCTGGGCGAGGTCGAGCGCGGCGCGGTCGGCGAGCGCGGCGTCGGACAGCTCGGTCAGCCCGAAGCGGCCGCGCAGCAGCGTGGTCGCGACGACGTAGGGGAGGCTGAACTTGGCGTCGTACTCGTCGCGCGGGGTCCACTTGGCCTCCGCCGGCTCGCACACGACCTTGCCGGGCACCGGGTGGATCGCGCAGCGGATCCCGGTGATCGCGGTGTCGCCGATCTCGGGGCGCAGCAGCAGCGCGGCGTCGGCGAAGGCGTGGATGAAGTGGCAGATCGGGTACGGCTTGACCGCGGTCCGCATCAGCTCCCAGGTCCCGCCCAGACCCTCGCCGACCGCGCCGGGCCGGGTCTCGCGCCCGGCCAGGTGGGAGTTGTAGAGGCCGAACCGGCCCTCGTAGACCGCGCCCGGCCCGCTCCAGCCCGCCTCGGCGAACCCGGCCGCGGTGAGCCCGGACATCGCGGCCCAGCCCGGGTGCAGCCGCTTGGTCCAGGCCCCGTCGGCCAGGAACTCCAGCAGCCCGGAGCTCATCGAGCCGACGACGCCCTGTGCCGTCGCGAGACCGTCGGCGTCCAGGCCCGCGACCTTCCCGGCGGCGACGGCGGACCCGAACGCCCCGGCCACCGCGGTGGGGTGGAACCCGACGTCGTGGAACCCGCCCGCGCCGCCGATGCCGACCCGGGCCGAGACCTCGACACCGAGCACGTAGGCCAGGAGCAGCGTCCGGGTGTCCGCCCCGCGGGCGACGGCCGCGGCGAGCGCGGCGGGCAGCGCCGCGGCGGAGACGTGGGTGACGGCCGGGATGTGGGTGTCGTCGAAGTCCATGCCGTGGATCAGCACGCCGTTGAGCACCGCGGCGTCACGGGCCGGGAGCCGGTCGGGCAGGCCGAGCACGGGCTGGTCGCCCGCGCCCCCGAAGGACGACAGGGCCGCCACGGCGACCCCCGGGAAGCCGTAGGCGGTGGAGGCGAACGCCAGCCCGACGGCGTCGAGGATCAGGTGGCGGGCCCGCTCCTGCACCTCGGCGGGGACGTCGTCGAGGGTCGCGCGGGCCGCGAACGCGCCGACGGTGGCGGCCAGCGAGGTGGTCGTGGACGGGGCCGGGATGGTGGTCATCGGTGACCTCCGGGTCGGAGTGGGACGGTCAGGTGATCCGGTCGGCGACCGGTGGGGTGCGCCGGTGGTGGTCGGTGCGGTCCTGGAACAGGGCGGCGACCCGCAGCGCGGTGATCTCGTCGTGCGGACGGGCGATGAGCAGCGCCGAGACCGGGCAGCCGTCGGGGGCGAGGCCGGTCGGCAGGGCCAGCCCGGGCGCCCCGGTGAGGTTGCCGAGCATCGTGGCGCGCGACTGCGCCGCGTAGAGCGGGTACCGCTCCCCGTCGACGACGACCGTGCAGTCCGGCAGCCGCGGCGCGGTCGCGGGCGTGGTGGGGACGACGACCAGGTCGGCCCCGGCGAACACGGCGTCCAGCTCGGCCTGCAGCTGCACCCGGAACTGCAGGGCCCGCAGGAGGTCGGCGGCCGGTGTGGTGATGCCCTGGCTGATCCGGCGCACCGTCACCGGGTCGTAGTCGCCCCAGCGGTCGGCGTCGACCCGGTGCACCGCGGCGGCCTCGGTGAACACGACCTGGTAGCCGATGGGCAGCGCCTGCTCGGCCGACGGGATCTCGCCCGGCACGACGGTGGCCCCGGCGTCGGTGAGGACGTCGACGAGGTGGTCCACGCCCGCCCGGACGGCCGCGTCGCACAGCGCGGTGAGGTAGCCGCCGGGACGGGCGACCCGCAGGCCGCGCAGGTCGGCCGGGACCGTCGTGGGTGGCAGCGGCGGCAGCTGCGGCACCCGGGGGTCGACGCCGTCCGGGCCGCGGAGCAGGCCGAACAGCAGACCGACGGTGCGGGCGTCGCGGGCCAGCGGGCCGACCGTCTCGGTGGTCCAGGACAGCGGCATCACCCCGGTGCGCGGCACCGCCCCGGCCGTGGGCTTCAGCCCGGTCAGGCCGCACCAGGCCGCGGGCAGCCGGACCGAGCCGCCGACGTCGGTCCCGAGCCCGAACGGGACGACGCCGGCGGCGACCGCGGCCGCGGTCCCGGTCGAGGAACCGCCCGCCCACCGCCCGGGGGCCCACGGGTTGCGGCACGGCCCGGTCAGCGGCGGGTGCGGCCCGCCGACGGCGAACTCGGTCGTCGCGTCCTTGGACACCGGTACCGCGCCCACCGCCTCCAGCCGGGCGACGACCGTCGCCGAGGCCGCCGCCGGGGCGGCGTCCGCGCGGGTGCGCGAGGCCCCGGTCGTCGGCACCCCGGCGACGTCGATGACGTCCTTGACCGCGAACGGCACGCCCTCCAGCGGCCGGGGCGGCCCCTCGGGCGCGCGGTGGTCGCGGGCCCGCTCGTGCAGCACCCGGATCGTGCAGTTGAGCTCGGCGTGCAGGCGCTCCAGCCGCTGCGCGGCCCCGGCCGCGTGCCCGGACCACTCCGCACGCAGCTCCGCGGCGCGGGGGTCCGGCCCGGTGGGGGCGCTCCCGGCGACGGCGGGCGGGGCGAGCCACGCCTCGCCCCGCGCCGGGTCGGCGGCCGCCGCCGGGACGGGGGCCGCCCGCAGCGCCGCCACCGCGGGCTCGGCGCCCGCGACCGCGTCGTGCATCGCCGTCACCTGGCCGGGGTCGAGGGTGTACCCGAGCCGCGCGGCGAGTGCGCCCAGCTCGTCGGCCGTGCTCACCGGACGGTGGCCTTGCCGCTGAGCAGCGCCTTCGCCACCACGCCGCGCAGCACGTCGTTGGTGCCCTCGCCGATCGACATGAGCGGGGCGTCGCGGTAGAGCCGCTCGACCTCGAACTCGGTGGAGTAGCCGTAGCCGCCGTGGATGCGCATCGCGTCGAGCGCGCACTCCAGGGCCTGCTCGGAGGCGAAGATCTTCGCCATCCCGGACTCGGTGTCCATCCGCACGCCGTCGTCCATCCGCGACGCCGCCCAGTAGGTCATCAGCCGGGCCGCCTGCAGCCGCACCGCGGTCTGGGCGAGCCGCTGCTGGACGGCCTGGAAGTCGCCGATCGGCCTGCCGAAGGCCTCGCGCTCGCGGGCGTAGGACAGGGCCTCGTCGTAGGCGCGCTGGGCGATCCCGACGCTGCGGGCGGCGATGTTGATCCGCCCGGTCTCCAGCGAGGACAGCGCCTGCTGCAGGCCGCGTCCCTCGACCCCGCCGAGCAGCTGCGACGACGGGACGCGCACGCCGTCGAGCACGACCTCGCAGGACTCGGTGCCCTTGTAGCCGAGCTTGCCGATGTCGGCGGTGACCTCGAAGCCGGGAGTGCCCGCCTCGACGAGCAGGATGCTCATGCCCTTGTGCGCGGGCGAGGCCGACGGGTCGGTCTTGACCAGCACCGGGAGCGGGTCGGCGTGCCGGGCGTTGGTGATCCACATCTTGGTGCCGTCGATGACGTAGTCGTCGCCGTCGCGGCGGGCGGTGGTGCGGATGCCCTGCAGGTCGGTGCCGGCGCCGGGCTCGGTCAGCGCGATCCCGGTGCGCCGCGCGCCCGTCGCGAGCTCGGGGAGGTAGCGCTGCTTCTGCTCCTCGGTGCCGTGGTTCGCGAGCAGGAAGCAGGACACCGAGTGGCTGCCGAGGATGCCGGCGATGCCCATCCAGCCCCGCGAGATCTCCTCGAAGGTGAGCGCGAACGAGACGGTGTCGGCGGCCAGGCCGCCGTACTCCTCCGGGACGGCGAGGCCGAACAGACCGAGCTGCTTCATCCCCTCGACGATCTCGGTGGGGTAGCGGCCCGACTGCTCCCACTCCCGCGCGACGGGGACGATCTCCTTGTCGACGAAGGCGCGTAGCGTGTCCCGGTAGAGGCGCTGCTCGTCGGTGAACCGGAAGTCCATGTCAGTCCTTCCCCAGCGCGCCGGAGCTCCGGAGCGCGGTGATCCTGGTGTCGTCGTAGCCCAGCTCGCGCAGGACGCGGTCGGTGTCGGCACCCATCACGGGTGCGGCGCGGGTCGGGGCCCGGTCGGCGCCGGGCGGGCCCACCCGGACCGCGCTGCGCAGGGTGCGGACCGGGCCGAAGTCGGGGTGCGGGGTCTCGGCGACGAGGTCGCGCTCGACGGTGTGCGGGTCGGTCAGCGCGCCCGCGACGTCGCGGACCGGGGCGCACGGGACCGAGGCCGCGTAGAGCGGGGCGAGCCACTCCGCGACCGTGCGGGTCCGGAACAGCGCCTCCAGCTCGGGCAGCAGCGCGTCGCGGTGCAGGTTGCGGTCGGCGAAGGTCGCGAACCGGGGGTCCTCGGCCAGGTCCGGGCGGCCCAGCACGACGGTGAGCCGCTGCCAGAACTTCTCCTTCGCGCACCCGACGACCAGCCAGCCGTCGGAGGCCTCGAAGGCCTGGAAGGGCACCAGCGAGGGGTGGGCCGACTGCCGGGTGCGCACCGGTTCGAAGCCCGCGGTCAGGTGCCAGGTCCCGGGGTAGGCGAGCAGG
The DNA here is from genome assembly GCF_020496225.1 of Pseudonocardia sp. ICBG162. NCBI lineage: Bacteria > Bacillati > Actinomycetota > Actinomycetes > Pseudonocardiales > Pseudonocardiaceae > Pseudonocardia > Pseudonocardia sp. ICBG162. Next base: position 504,057 of record NZ_JAHLJD010000017.1, on the reverse strand, counting down.
CTCACCGCGGTGTCGTAGAGCGAGACGTCGCAGTCGGTGCCGACGCCGTCGCGCCGCGCCCCGTGGATCGCGCCCAGCAGCGAGATCGCGGCGACGTAGCCGCCGCAGTAGTCGACCAGGCTCGGCCCGGTCTTCTGCGGGGCGCCGCCGGGCTCGCCGGTCAGCGACATCCAGCCCGCCAGTGCCTGCAGGACGTAGTCGTAGCCCGGCTCCGCCGAGCGCGGGCCGGTCATCCCGAACCCGGTCAGCGAGCAGCAGACGATCTGCGGGTTGACCTCCTTGAGGTCCTCGTAGCGGATCCCCAGCGTCGCCGGGACGTCGGCGCGCAGGTTGGAGAACACGGCGTCGGCGGTGCGGACCAGGTCGTGGAACACCTCGCGGCCCTCGGGGGTGCGCACGTCGAGGGTGACCGAGGACTTGTCCCGGTTGAAGGACTGGAAGAACAGCGAGTCGCCCGGCGCGGTGTAGGGCGGGATCGCGCGGCCGACGTCACCGCCGACCGACGGGTCCTCGATCTTGATGATCTCCGCGCCCAGCTCGGCGAGGTGCATCGACCCGAACGGGCCGGCGCCGTACTGCTCCAGCGAGACGATCCGGATGTCCTCCAACGGCCGCCGGGTCACGCGCCCTCCACCGTCAGCGGATCCGCGGCCTGCGGGAACAGCGACGACGCCCCGCCCACCTCCCGCTTGTGCACGTAGAAGGTCCGCCGGAAGCTCAGCACCTCGACCGCGTCCTGGTTCAGGGTGCGGGTCCGCACGGTGACGATCCCGGCGGTCGGGCGGGACGATGACTCGCGCTTGTCCAGCACGATCGACTCCGACCAGATGGTGTCCCCGGCGAACACCGGCGCGGTGAGCTTCAGGTCGTCGAGACCCAGGTTGGCGAACGCGTTCTGGGTGGTGTCGGTGACCGACTGGCCCATCGCGATGGAGATCGTCAGCGGGGAGACGACGAGCATCCGGCCGAACTCCGAGGACTCGCCGACCTGGCGGTTGAAGTGCGCCTGGTTGGTGTTCATGGTCAGCAACGTGAACCAGGTGTTGTCGGTCTCGGTGATCGTCCGGCCCAGCGGGTGCTGGTAGACGTCGCCGATCTCGAAGTCCTCGTAGAAGCGTCCCTGCCAGCCCTGCTTGATCGTCACGTGCGTGTCGTCCTTCCGGTGGGTGGTGGTCATCCGCGCTCGATGTCCTCAAGGCGGCGGTTCGTGGTGCGTTCGCCGAACAGGGCCATGACCAGGCCGAGCAGCAGTGCCGCCGCGGCGAGGTAGACGTAGACGGCGGTGAGGCCGAGGCCGGCGAAGGTCGCGGCGACGAGGAGGCCGCCGGCGACCCCGGCGAGCCGGCCGGAGCCGTTCGCGATGCCGGAGCCCAGGCCGCGCAGGTGCAGCGGGAAGACCTCGGCGATGTAGGTGTAGAGGACCGGCACCGTCGCCTGCATGAACATCGCCGCGAGGAAGCCGGTCACCGCGATCGCGACCGGGTGCGTGACCAGGCCGAAGGCGAGCACCAGGCCCGCGGAGAGGGTCTGCAGCACCAGGACGACCGCGCGCCGGTCGAAGCGGTCCACCACCGGCGCCACGAGCAGCGCCCCGGGCACGGCGGCGATCGCGAGGACCGAGGCGAAGGTCAGGCTCTCGGCCGTGGTGTACCCGCGCTCCACGAGCAGCGTCGGCACCCAGGAGCTGAAACCGTAGAACGAGAGGATCAGGAACACGCAGGCCGTCGAGGCGACCACGGTCCGGCGCAGCGTCGCGCCGCGCAGCAGGTCCGACAGCCGTCCCTCGGGCCTCGGGGGGTCGGGGACCGGTTCGGGCAGGTCGGTGCCGAGCTGGGCGCGGGCCTCGTGCTCCATCCGGGCCACGAGCCGTTCGTCGCGGGGGTCGGGGGACCGGCCCTGTGCCGAGCGCCAGCGGACCGACTCGGGGACCGTCCGCCAGGCGACGAGGGCGACGACCGCGCCGAGCGCGCCCACGACGAAGATCCAGCGCCAGGAGCCCGGTCCGAGCGGGACGACGATCCGCGCCAGCCACGCGGCGATCGGGATGCCGGCGAGGCCGACGGCGAGCAGCAGCGCCTGGTACCGGCCCCGCAGCGAGCGCGGGAACATCTCGCTCACCCAGACCAGCAGGACCCCGGTCGTGGCCTGCAGCCCGAACCCGGTCAGCACCCGCAGCACGCCCAGCGACCAGGCGTCCCAGCTCAGCGCGCTCAGCAGCGAGCAGACGGAGAAGAACAGGACGGCCCCGAGCAGGACGGGGCGGCGGCCGTAGCGGTCGGAGAGGCGGCCGCCGACGATCGCCCCGGCGAACATCCCGACGAACGCGGCCGAGGTGACCGCGCCGACCTCCCCGATGGACAGCCCCCACTCGGCCCGCAGCGCGGGCGCGGCGTAGGCGAAGGAGTTGAGGTCCACCAGGTCGAAGACGAACAGCGCACCGAGCACCGCCACCCAGCGGCGGTGTGTCGGGGTGGCGACCGGGATGCGGTCGAGCCGGGCGGCCAGGTCCGTGACGGGGGCCGGAGCGGGCGGCACGCCGGCCGCCTGCCGGTCACCGGGTGGGTCGACGGTCATCGCGTACTCCCCTCGGCGGGCGCCGTCGCCCGCCTTCCGGTCCGCGGGGGCCGACCGGACCCCGCCTCCGCACGGTAAACATCAGACACTTTCAGAAGCAAGACCTTCCAACGGTCACGAGCTGCTAGAAGTGCTCGACCGATGTGTCAGACCTATGCCGTCGGGCGATGGTCCCGGGCAACGCCCGACCGGTACCCTGGAACGGGTCGCGGGACGCGCGGCACGGTGGACGACAGGGCGGCGGCGTGAACATGGGTGCGACCCGGGATCCGCGTGACGGCGTCACCGTGCCGACCGACGCACCGGCGGGGGAGCGGCCCCGCGACGGTCACCGGCCGCCGACGGCGCGGCTGCGGGTCCAGCGGGTCCGTCCCGCCTACCGGCAGGTGGCCGACGAGCTGCGCGCGCAGATCATGCGCGGCGCCCTGCCCGCCGGCACCCGGCTGCCCGCGGAGTCCGAGCTGACCGGCATGTTCGGGGTGAGCCGCTCCACCGTCCGCGAGGCGCTGCGGGTCCTGGCCAGCCAGCACCTGATCGACACCCGGCGCGGGGTGCAGGGCGGCTCGTTCGTCGCCGCGCCGGACCCCGCCCGCCTGGTCGAGGACGTCGGCGGCGCGCTCGGGGTGCTGGTCGCGACGCCGCAGCTCGGCATGGCCGACCTGCTGGAGGCCCGGCTGCTGCTCGAGCCCGCGGCGGCCCGGCTGGCCGCCCAGCGCGCCGCGCCGGAGACGATCGAGGCGCTGCGCGCCGCGGCGGCGGCACCGCGGGACCCGCGCGACCCCAGCGGGTTCGTCGAGCACATGGACTTCCACACCACGGTGCTCATGGCCACCGGCAACCTGATGATCACCATGATGGGCCAGCCGGTGGGCGACGTGCTCCGCACCCGGCTGAACCGGCACGTCGTCGCGGCCGAGCACTGGGCCGAGGTCGACGCCTGCCACGCGACGATCACCGAGCACATCGCCCGGGGCGAGGCGGCGCAGGCCGAGGAGGCCATGCGCAGCCACCTGCTCGACCTGCGCGACATCTACGGCCGCCCGGGAGCGTGGAAGTCCGACTGAGTGCCGCGCACGGCAGGATGGTGGCGTGCGCACCGTCCTCGACCTGCTCCGGCTGCTGGCCGACCGGGCCGACGGCGGTGCCCGCGACGGTGAGCTGGACCGCGTCGTCGCGGAGCTGGCGGCCTCCGAGCCGGAGGCCGGCGCACTGACCCTGCGGGTGCGGGCGGCGATGGACGCCGGGCGCCGCCGGGAGTCCGAGCTCGCCGCGCTGGTCGGCATCGCCCGCGACCTCGCCTCGGAGTCCGACCCCGGCTCGGTGCTGCAGGCGATCGTGCGCCGGGCGCGCGGACTGCTCGGCACCGACGTCGCCTACCTGACCCTGCACGACCCCGAGCGCGGGGACACGTTCATGCGGGTCACCTCCGGATCGGTCTCGCACCGCTTCCAGTCGCTGCGGCTCCCGCTCGGGGCCGGGCTGGGCGGTCTCGTCGCGGCCAGCCGCACCCCGCACTGGACCGGCCGCTACGCGGGCGACGGCCGCTACCGGCACACCGAGGAGATCGACACCGCGGTCGCCGAGGAGGGCATCGTCGGCATCTGCGGCACCCCGCTGCTGGTCGACGACGAGTTCGTCGGCGTCCTGTTCGCCGCCAACCGGTCCGCCCGCCCCTTCACCGCCGAGGACGTCGCCCTGCTCGGCTCGCTGGCCGCGCTCGCCGCGGTGTCGCTGGTGCAGACCCGGCGCCTCGCCGACACCGCCACCACGCTGCGCGAGCTGCGCGGCGCGCACGCCGCGATCGCCGAGGCCGCCGACGCCCACGACCGGTTCGCCGGGGTCGTCCTGGAGGGCGGCGACGTCGGCGACATCGCCGAGGCGCTCGGCAGGCTGCTCGGCGGGTGGGTCGCGGTGCTCGACGGCGACGGCGCCACCGCCGCGGCCCACGGCCCGGTCCCGCCCGGCCTGGACGCCCGCGCCGCGCTGCGCCGCGCCGGGGAGCGCGACGGCGCCGGGCGCCCGGTACCGGTGCCGTGCGCCGGCGGCGTCTGGGTGACCGCGGTGATCGCCGGTGGTCAGCGCCTCGGGACGCTGCTGATCGGCGGGCTCGGTGCCGGGGACCCCCTGACCCCCGGCCAGGTCCGCACCGTGGAGCGGGCGGCGATGGTCACGGCGTTGGTGCTGCTGTTCGCCCAGCGCGCCGACGAGGCCGACCGGCTCGACCGCGCCGACGCCCTCACCGAGCTCCTCGCCGCGTCCGGGGCCCCGCGACCGACGACGCTGACCCGGCTCGCCGCGCTCGGGGTGTCGCCCCGGCGGCCGCACGTGCTGCTGGTCTGCCGCTGCCACCCCGCCCGGCGACGGGCGCTGGCCCGGGAGGCGGCCGCGCTCGGCGGCCGTTCCGGGCTGGTCGGGGAACGGGACGGCGCGGTGGTCGTGCTGCTGCCCGGCACCGACCCGGCCGCGGCCGGTGCCCGGCTCGCGCGTCCGGCGTCGGAGCAGGACCCCGACGGGGCGGTGACGGTCGGCGGCGTCGGCCCGCTGCACCCGGCCGACGGCGCGGACGCCGCGCTGGCCGAGGCCCGTCGCTCGGCGGAGGCGCTGGTCGCGCTGGACCGGGAGGGGGAGTGCGCCTCGGCGTCGGACCTCGGGTTCGCCGGGCTGCTGCTCGGCGAGCGCCCGGACGTCGCCGGGTACGTGCGCGGCATCCTCGGGCCCGTCGCCGAGCACGACGCGCGCCGCGGCAGCGAGCTGCTGCGCACCCTGGAGGCCTACTACGCCGCGGGCGCCAGCCCGACCCGGGCCGCGGCGGCGCTGCACGTGCACGTCAACACCGTGGCCCAGCGGCTCGACCGGGTCGCGTCGCTGCTGGGCCCACGCTGGCAGGACCCGGACCACGGGCTGGAGCTGCAGCTCGCGCTGCGGCTGCACCGGCTGGGCACACCGCGACCGGAGGGGACACCGTGACCGACCGCCGTACCGACCCGACCACCGACTGCAGCACCGACCTCACGGCCGTCGCGGCGGGGCTCGACGCCGAGGACCCGCTCGCCGGGTACCGCGACCGGTTCCTGCCCGCCGACGGCGTCGTCGCCTACCTCGACGGGAACTCCCTCGGCCGCCCGCTGCGGGCGACGGCCGAGCGCATGGAGCGGTTCGTGCGCGCGGACTGGGGCACCCGGCTGATCCGCGGCTGGGACGAGGGCTGGGTCGACCGGCCGCGCAGCCTGGGGGACCGGATCGGGGCGGCCGCGCTCGGCGCCGCGCCGGGGCAGGTCGTCGTCGCCGACTCCACGACCGTGCTGCTCTACAAGCTGGCCCGGGCCGCCGTCGACCACCAGGCGGCCGCGGGGCGCCGCGAGATCGTCGTCGACACCGACAACTTCCCGACCGACCGCTACGTGCTCGAGGGCATCGCCGCCGAGCGCGGCGCGGTCTTGCGGTGGATCACCTCCGACCCGGCCTCGGGCGTCACGCCCGAGCAGGTCGCGGCCGTCGTCGGGCCGGACACGGCGCTGGTGCTGCTGTCCCACGTCGCCTACCGCTCCGGGTTCCTCGCCGACGCGCCCGCGATCACCCGGGCCGCCCACGATGCCGGTGCGCTGGTGCTCTGGGACCTGTCGCACTCGGTCGGGTCGGTCCCGGTCCGGCTCGACGCGTGGGGCGCCGACCTCGCCGTCGGCTGCGGCTACAAGTACCTCAACGGCGGTCCGGGCGCGCCGGCGTTCGGCTACCTCGCCGCCCGGCACACCACGACGCTGCGCCAGCCGATCACCGGCTGGTTCGGCCACCGCGCGCCGTTCGCGATGGGGCCCGGCCACGAGCCGGCGCCCGACGTGCGCGCCCTGCTGTCCGGCACCCCGCCGGTGCTGGCCTCGGTGCCGCTGGAGTGCGGGGTGGAGCTGCTGGCGCAGGCCGGGATCGACGCCGTCCGCGCCAAGTCGGTGCGGCTCACCGGGTTCGCCCTCGACCTCGCCGACACCCTGCTCGCCCCGCACGGCGTCACCGTGGCCTCACCGCGCGACCCGGACCGCCGCGGCGGGCACGTCACGCTGCGCCGCGAGGACTTCGCGCAGGTCAACGCCCGGCTGTGGGAGCGGGGGTCATCCCGGACTTCCGGGCCCCGGACGGCATCCGGATCGGGCTCGCGCCGCTGTCGACCTCGTTCGCCGAGGTCCTCGCCGGGATGACCGCGCTCGCCGAGGAGGTCGCCCGATGAGCGACGACGGCACGAACACCCGGCCGGTCGAGGACGGTGTGGTCCGCGACTTCCGGGAGAACCTGTCCTACGGCGGCTATCTCGACCTCGACCGGGTGCTGGGCGCGCAGCACCCCCGCAGCCGCCCCGAGCACCACGACGAGCTGCTGTTCATCGTCCAGCACCAGACCTCGGAGCTGTGGCTGAAGCTGGTGCTGCACGAGCTGGGCAGCGCCGCCGACGACACGGCCGCCGACGACCTGTCGCTCGCCCTCAAGCGCCTGGCCCGGGTCAAGCACGTGCAGCGCACCCTCATCGAGCAGTGGTCGGTGCTCGCGACGCTGACGCCGTCGGAGTACGTGCAGTTCCGCGGCGCGCTCGGCACCTCGTCGGGGTTCCAGAGCTACCAGTACCGGGCCGTGGAGTTCCTGCTGGGCAACAAGAACGCCGCGATGCTGGAGCTGTTCGCCGACGACGCCGCGGCGCACGCGCTGCTCGACGCGGCGCTGCACCGGCCCAGCCTCTACGACGAGTTCCTGCGCCTGCTCGCCCGCCGCGGGTTCGCCGTCCCCGCCGACCTGCTCGACCGCGACGTCACCCTCGCCCACACCTACCGCGAGGACCTGGTGCCGGTGTTCGCCGAGGTCTACGCCGACCCCGAGACGCACTGGGACCTCTACGAGGCCTGCGAGGAGCTGGTCGACATCGAGGAGAACTTCCAGCTGTGGCGCTTCCGGCACCTCAAGACCGTCGAGCGGACGATCGGGGTGCGGCGGGGGACCGGTGGGTCCAGCGGCCGGGACTTCCTGCGCCGGGCGCTGGACCTCACCTTCTTCCCCGAGCTCTACGCCGTGCGGACGGCGATGTAGCGGGCCCTCACGGCACCTGCGCGCGCCGCCGCGCCGACAGCCCCGACCGGTACTGCCGCGGGATCGCGTGCCCCCGGAAGTCCTGGTCCAGGGCCGCGTTCAGCGTCCAGTACGGGTCCACCAGGTGTGGCCGCGCGATCGCGCACAGGTCCGCCCGGCCGGACGCGATGATCGTGTTCGCGTCCTCCACGCTGGACACCGCGCCGACGGTGATCGTCGGGACGCCGGTCTCCTGACGGATCCGGTCCGCGAACGGCGTCTGGTAGAGCCGCCCGTAGGCCGGCTTCGCCTCGGTGCTGGTCTGGCCGGTGGAGACGTCGACGATGTCCGCGCCGTGCGCACGCAGCATCGGGGCCAGCGCGACCGCGTCGTCGCCGTCGAAGCCGCCGTCGGCGACCCAGTCGGTGGCGCTGATCCGGACGCTGACCGGCTTGTCGGCGGGCCACACCTCGCGGACGGCGTCGAGGATGCGCAGGGCCAGGCGGGCCCGGTTCTCCAGGCTGCCGCCGTAGGAGTCGGTGCGCCGGTTCGACACCGGCGAGAGGAAGCCCGACACCAGGTAGCCGTGCGCGAAGTGCAGCTCGACCAGGTCGAACCCGGCCTCGTCGGCGCGGCGGACCGCCTCGACGTGGTCGGCGACGACCCGGTCCAGGTCGGCCTCGGTCGCCTCGCGCGGGACGGCGCTGTCGGACCGGTAGGGCAGCGGCGACGGCGCCAGGATCTCCCAGTTGCCCTCGTCGAGGGGCTCGTCGATGCCCTCCCACATGACCTTCGTCGAGCCCTTGCGCCCGGCGTGCCCGATCTGCGCGCCGATCCTCGCGTCGGTGTTCTCGTGCACGAACCGCACGACCCGGGCCCAGGCGTCGCGCTGGGCGTCGGTGTAGAGACCGGGGCAGCCGGGGGTGATCCGGCCGTCGGCGGAGGTGCAGATCATCTCGGTCATGACCAGGCCGGCGCCGCCCTGCGCGCGCCCGCCCAGGTGCACCAGGTGCCAGTCGGTCGGCACGCCGTCGACGGCGGAGTACTGCGCCATCGGCGAGACGACGATCCGGTTCGGCAGCGTCATGCCGCGCAGCCGGTAGGGGTGGAACATCGGCGGGGTGCCGGTCTCGACCTCGAGACCCTGGTCGCGGGTCCGGTCGGCGAGCCAGGCGTCGACCCGGCCGACGTAGCCGGCGTCGCGGAGCTTCAGGTTGTCGTAGGTGACCCGCTGCGAGCGGGTGAGCAGCTGGAACACGAACTGCTGGGGGTCCAGGTGCCGGTAGCGGCGGACGCCCTCGAACCACTCCAGGCTGGTCTGCGCGGAGCGCTGCAGCGACTCGACGACCGGCTTGCGGTCCTCCTGGTACGCCTTGAGCGCGGCCTCGACGGTCGGCTCCCGGTCGATCGCGCCGGCCAGGCCGATCGCGTCCTCCAGCGCGAGCTTGGTGCCCGAGCCGATGGAGAAGTGCGCGGTGTGCGCGGCGTCGCCGACCAGCGCGACGTTCCCGGCCCGCCAGGACCCGTTGCGCATGACGGCGAACGACAGCCAGCCGGAGTTGTTGCCGATCAGGCCGTGGCCGTCGAGCAGGTCGGCGAAGACCTCCTCGCAGAACCGCAGGGAGCGCTCGTCGCTCTCGCCGGGCCTCCGCTCGGCGGCGGCGAACCCGGCGAGCCCGGCGCGCTCCCAGGTGTCGGAGTCGGTCTCGACGATGAACGTGGAGCGCTCCCCGTCGAAGGGGTAGATGTGCGCCCAGAACAGCCCGAACTCGGTCTCCACGAACTGGAAGGTGAAGCAGTCGAACGGCCGGGTGGTCGCGAACCAGACGTACTTGGCGGTGCGCCGGTCCAGGCTCGGCCGGAACTCCTCCGACAGGGCCTCGCGGATGCGGGAGTTGACGCCGTCGGCGGCGATGACGAGGTCGTTCTCGCGGCGCAGCGTGTCCAGGTCGGGCGCCTCGGTGCAGTAGCGCACGTCCACGCCCAGCTCCGCGGCGCGCTCGCCGAGGATGCCGAGCAGCCGCTTGCGCTCCAGCGCGGCGAAGGCATGGCCGTCGCTGCGCTCGCGGGCGCCGAGGACGTCGACGTCGATCGCCGACCAGTGCCGGAACTCCGCGGAGATGCGTTCGAGGGACTCCGGGTCGGCCGCCGAGATGTTGTCCAGGGTCTCCTCGGAGAACACGACCCCGAAGCCGAAGGTGTCGTCGGCGCGGTTGCGCTCGTAGACGACCACCTCGCGCGACGGGTCGGTCTTCTTCAGCAGGATGGCGGAGAACAGCCCGCCGGGGCCGCCGCCGACGGACGCGATGGAGTGGGCGCTCACGGGAGGTTCACCAGTCCTTCCTGGACGACCGAGGCCAGCGGGCGGCCGTCGGCGGAGTAGAGGCGGGCGGTGCCGAGCCCGGTGCCGCGGGTGGCGACCGGGGAGGTCTGGACCAGCGCGACCCAGGAGTCCATGCGGCCGTCGTGGTGCCACCACATGGCGTGGTCGAGGCTGGCGGTGACGACGCCGTCGTCGGCCCAGGCGGCGCCGTGGCGGCGCAGGATCGGCTCCAGCAGCGTGTAGTCGCAGACGTAGGCCAGGGCGCTGCGGTGGATCGCCGGGTCGTCGGGCAGCCGTTCCCAGGCCTTCAGCCACACGGTCTGGCGGGCGACCCGCACACCGTCGTGGGTGGTGTAGAGCGCCGACGGGGCGTGCCGGATGTCGAAGGAGCGGTGGTACCGCCAGTACTCGGCGTCGCGGGTGTCCGCGCCGACCAGCACGTCGGCCGTGCTCGGCAGCTCCTCCGGGTCACCCGCCTCCGGGGGCAGGGTGTCGGCGTGCTCGACGGCGCCGTCGACCGGCACCGCGAACTGCGCCATCGCCCGGAAGATCTCCTTGCCGCCCTGCAGGCCGCGGACCGCACGGTGGGAGAAGCCGCGGCCGTCGCGGACGCGCTCGACCTCCCAACGGGTCCGGGTGTGCACGTCGCCCGCGCGCAGGAAGTAGCCGTGCAGGTTCGCGACGCGACGGTCGTCGCCGACGGTGAGGGTCATGGCCCGCTCGGCCTGGGCGACGAGCTCGCCGCCGTAGGCGCGGCCCGACGGGATGACCTGGTGGTGGGCGAGGAACGCGTCGTCCCCGTCCTTGGTCAGGTCCAGCGCCGCGAGCAGCGGGGCGACGGACCTCTCGCTGGTGGAGGGCATCGGAGTGGTCATGCGCGGCGGTACCCCTCGAGGCTCGCGTCGTCGACCTCGGGGAGGTTGACGACGATGTTGTCCGGCGTCCGGCAGGTCAGCCACACCAGTTCCTCGGTGGTCGACATGTTGCCCTCGACGTGCGGCATGAACGGCGGGACGAACACGAAGTCGCCCTCGGTCATCTCGGTCCACTGCTCGTAGTTCTCGCCGTACCAGATCCGGCCGGTGCCCTTGAGCACGTAGCCGCCGGTCTCGGCCTCGCCGTGGTGGTGCGGCAGCGAGCGGTAGCCCGGCTCGTTGGAGACCCGGCCGAACCAGATCCGGGTGGCCGGGGTGTGCTGCGGCGACACGCCCGAGACGCGGACGCAGCCACCGGACTGGCCGGTGCCGGTGTCCTCGGACCCGGCGCGGGTGACGACGGGTACGGCGGACCAGGCGAGCTCGGTGCCGTCCTGCTTGCTCTGCTCACTCATGCGCACTCCTCGAATTCGGTGCCGGTCTTCGGTGTGCCGGTGTTCGCGGTACCGGTCTTCTCGATGCGGATCGGGGTGGTCAGGACGCCGACGCCGGCCAGCGCGACCTCGACGACGTCGCCGTCGGCCAGGAACCACGGCGGGGTCGCCCCGGCGCCGACGCCGGCCGGGGTGCCGGTGAGCACGACGTCGCCGGGGGACAGGCGGGTGAACGCCGAGATGTAGGCGAGCAGGGCGGGCGCGTCGAACACCAGGTCCGCGGTGTCGCCGGACTGCACGACCTCGTCGTTGACCCGGCAGGTCAGCGCGAGCCCGGCGGCGGGGTTCAGCTCGTCGGGGGTGACGAGGACCGGGCCGAGCGGGGTGGTCGCGTCGAACGCCTTGCCCGGGAGCCACTGCCCGGTGTGGTGCTGCCAGGCGCGCACCGACAGGTCGTTCGCCGCGGTGTACCCGGCGACGGCGGCCAGCGCCTCGTCCCGCGTCGCCCGGTGCAGCGGGGCGCCCACGACGACGGCGAGCTCGGCCTCCCAGTCCGGCCGCCCCGCCCAGTCCGGCAGCGTCACGGTGTCGGCGGGGCCGGTGAGGGTGTCGGCGAACTTGGTGAACAGGGTCGGGTGCTCGGGCAGGTCGCGGCCCATCTCGCGGATGTGTCCCGCGTAGTTGTGCCCGCAGCAGACGATCTTCGACGGCCGGGGGACGACCGCGGCGAGGCCGCCGGCAGGGGTGGCGGGGCCCTCCGCGGGGGACGGGGCGGCGACCGCGCGGGCCGTCCGGAGCCCGTCCGGGTCGCGGAGCAGGTCGCCGACGTCGCGGTGGGGTAGCACCACCCACTCCTCGCCGGCGGCGACGGCGGCGACGGTTTCGTCGCCCGACCGCAGGGTCGCCAGACGCATCCCGACCTCCTGATGTGTCGTGTCCTTGACGGTGACCACTGAAACACGATGAACACGGCCTCGGCAAGCGCGCCTGCACGATCTGCGTCATGCGGACAGTGCTCGCGTTTCGTGGCCATGACGTGCTGATCTCGGCTGTGATCGGAGTGCGCGTGGGGCTTGCCCGCTCCGGTGATCGCATGCTCTGATGACTGTCGTCACGTCAGCGATATACGGCTCGTGCCGGGAGAAGGGGACGCCGTGACCGACCAGCCGTTCTGGAACCCCAAGACCGAGCTCATGCCGCGCGCGGAGCTGGTCGAGCTGCAGCTCGCGAAGCTGCGCCGGGTCCTGGCCTGGGCGAAGGACCGCAGCCCGCACTACCGGCGGACCCTCGCCGGCGTCGACCCGGACCGGATCCGCACCCGCGACGACCTCGCCCGCATCCCGTTCCTCACCCGCGAGGAGTGGATGGCCTCGCAGGAGGCGCACCCGCCGTTCGGCGAGCTGCCGGTCACCGGCGCCCACGACGCGATCCGGCTGCACACCACCTCCGGCACCTCCGGGCGCACCCCGCTGCGTGCGCTGGACTCCCGCAAGGACTGGTCCTGGTCGGCGGAGATGTGGTGCTACGCGCTCTGGGGCGCCGGAGTCCGCCCGCACGACGTCGGCTACGTCGCGTTCGGCTACGGCTCGTTCATCGGGTTCTGGGGCCTGCACAACGGGCTGGAGAAGATCGGCGCGCTGACCATCCCGGGCGGCGCGCAGTCCACCGCCCAGCGGGTGCGCCAGATCCACGACTTCGGCGCGACCGTCGTCGCGTCCACCCCGACCTACGCGCTGCGCCTGGCCGCCGAGGCCGAGGAGCTGGGAATCGACCTGGTGAACGGCCCGGTCCGCCGCGTGATCCTCTCCGGTGAGCCCGCCGGGTCCATCCCGGAGACCAAGGCGCTCATCGAGCGGAAGTGGGGCGCGGCGGCCTACGACACCGCGGGCATGACCGAGGTGTCGACGATCGTCATGTTCACCCCGGCCGAGCAGCCCGGCGGCTGCCACGTCATCGAGGACCACCTCCTGGAGGAGGTGATCGACCCGGAGACCGGGCGCGAGGTCGGCTACGGCGAACGCGGCGAGCGGGTCTGCACCTCCTTCGGGCGCTCGACCACCCCGCTGCTGCGCTACCGCACCGCCGACCTGGTCGTGAAGGTCCCCGGCTCCCGGACGACCTCCGGCCGCACCTGGGACCTCTACGAGGGCGGGATCATCGGCCGGGTCGACGACATGAAGCTCGTCCGCGGCACGAACGTCTACCCGGGCGCCGTCGAGGCGATCGTCCGGGGCTTCGACGGGGTCGAGGAGTTCCAGATCCGCATCTCCCGCCCCGGTGACCGCGACGAGATCGAGCTGCTGCTCGAGCCCGCGGCGACCGTGGACGACACCGGGTGGGACCTGCTGTCCGGGCGGGTCGCCGCCGAGCTGGCCGACTCCCACGAGGGCCTGCGCTTCCACGTGCGCCGCGCCGCGACCGGGGAGCTGCCCCGCTTCGAGCTGAAGGCCAAGCGGCTCACCGACCTGCGTCCGGCCGTCTGACCGGGCCCGCCGCCGACCCGACCCGCGAGGAGCCCGCCATGAGTACGACCAGCACCACGACCACCGCGCCGCCCGCCCCGCGTGCCGCCGCCGACCGGGCGACGGACCTGCTCGGCGCCCCGCTCGACGACGCCGAGCAGGCCCTGCTCGACGTCTACGACCGGATCGTCGCCGCGCTGCGCCGCGACGACCTTCCGCCCTGCGTCGCCGCGAACCTGCGCGCCGCGCTCGCCCCGGTCGCCGTCGCCGTCACCGATCTCGGCCTGCGCTTCGAGCACCTGACCGACCTGGGCGTGTAGCCGCGCGGCGCGCTCCGCGCAGCGCCGATCGGACAGCGACCACGCCCACGGGATAGGCGCCACGCGATCCGGTGCCTAGCGTCGGTACCGACGACCACCCCCACCACCACGACCACCACGACGAGAGGACGGCCATGGCCGAACGGTCCTTCGCCGCCGAGGTGCAGAAGCTGCGCGCCGGAGCCGGCGAGACACTGCACGTCGAAGGCATCCTGGCCGTGACGAAGGCGCTGCTGCAGTCCGGCGTCGCCTACGTCGGCGGCTACCAGGGCGCGCCGATCTCGCACCTCATGGACGTCCTCGGCGACTCCCGCGAGATCCTCGACGAGCTCGACGTCCGGTTCGAGAACTCCGCCTCCGAGGCGACGGCCGCGGCCATGCTGGCGGCGTCGGTGCACCACCCGCTGCGCGGCGCGATCACCTTCAAGTCCCCGGTCGGCACGAACGTCGCCTCCGACGCGCTGGCCAACCTCGCCTCCGGCGGGGTCACCGGCGGTGCGCTGGTGATCCTCGGCGAGGACTACGGCGAGGGCTCCTCGATCATGCAGGAGCGGGTGCACGCGTTCGCGATGAAGTCGCAGATGTGGCTGCTCGACCCGCGCGCCAACACCACCGCGATCGTGAACGCGGTCGAGTCCGGGTTCGCGCTGTCCGAGGCGTCGAACACCCCGGTGTTCCTGGAGCTGCGGCTGCGGTCCTGCCACCTGCACGGCGGGTTCGTCGCCAAGGACAACGTGCGGCCGCCGATGACCGTCGCCCAGGCCGCGGACGCCCCGCGGCGCAGCGTCGACCGGATCGTGCTGCCGCCCGCGTCGTTCGCCCACGAGCGCGAGAAGCTGGAGGACCGCTGGCCCCGGGCGGTCGAGTTCATCCGCGAGCACGGTCTCAACGAGCTGTTCCCGGGCGACGGCACCGCCTCCGACGTGGGCATCATCGTCCAGGGCGGGCTGTACAACACGCTGAACCGGTCGATGGAGCTGCTCGGGGCCTCCGACACGCTCGGCCGCACCCGCGTCCCGACCTACGTCATGAACGTGACCTACCCGGTCGTCGACTCCGAGATCGTCGAGTTCTGCTCCGGCAAGCGTGCGGTGATCATGGTCGAGGAGGGGCAGCCCGACTACATCGAGCAGAACCTGCACGCGATCCTGCGCCGCGCCGACGTCCCGACGGTGCTGCACGGCAAGGACATGCTGGCCGCGGGCGGCGAGTACACCGCCCAGGTCATCACCCGCGGCCTGGAGCAGTTCCTCGGCAAGTACGCCCCCGACGTCGTCACCCACCGGCCGTCGCTGCTGCGCGACCCGGCCGACCCGGCGAGCCCGTTCGCGCCGCGGGTCGCCGCCGAGGTCGTGCGCCCGCGCCCGCCGGGCCTGTGCACCGGCTGCCCGGAGCGCCCGATCTTCTCCGGCCTCAAGCTGGCCGAGCGCGAGACCGGGCAGCACCAGATCTCCGCCGACATCGGCTGCCACCTGTTCGCCATCAACGCCCCGTTCGACCTGGGTGCGACGACGATGGGCTACGGCATGGGCGCCGCGGGCTCGGCCGCGCTGGCCGGCGGCGACGCTGAGAAGCGACCGGTGTCGATCATGGGCGACGGCGGGTTCTGGCACAACGGGCTCGTGTCCGGCGTCGGGAACGCCGTGTTCAACAAGTCCGACCAGGTCATGGTGGTCGTCGACAACGACTACGCGGCCGCCACCGGCGGGCAGGACGTGCTGTCCAGCCACGCCGACCTGGAGCGCCGCTCGACCAAGCACCCGATCGAGAAGGCCGCGCGTGGTCTCGGCATCACCAACGCCACCACGATCGACCACACCTACGACGTCGCCAAGGTCCGCGACACCTTCCTGAAGGCGTTCCGCCGCAAGGAACGCGGGCCCGAGCTGCTGGTGATGCAGTCGGAGTGCCAGCTCAACCGGCAGCGCCGCGTGAAGAAGGACCGCGCCGCGAAGCTGAAGCGCGGCGAGCGTGTCGTGCGGGAGCGGTTCGGCGTCGACCCGGAGACCTGCACCGGCGACCACGCCTGCATCCGGATCTCCGGCTGCCCGTCGCTGACGATCACCGACAACCCGGACCCGCTGCGCACCGACCCGATCGCGACCGTGCTCGACTCCTGCGTCGGGTGCGGGGTCTGCGGCAACAACGCCCACGCGGCGGTGCTGTGCCCGTCGTTCTACCGCACCGACGTCGTCGACAACCCCACGGCCGGTGAGCGGGTCCGCGCCCGCCTCCGGTCCTGGTGGATCACCCTCGTCGGGCGCGGCCTCGACCGCCGCGCCGCCCGGATGGAGGCAGCCTGATGCCCACCGTGATGCCCGCACCGGCGGGTCCCACCGGATCCTGGTACACCGGGACCCGCCCGATCACCCTCGCGATCCTCGCGATGGGCGGCGAGGGCGGCGGGGTGCTCGCCGACTGGGTCGTCGCCGTCGCCGAGGCCGCCGGCTACCACGCGCAGACCACCTCGGTCGCCGGCGTCGCCCAGCGGACCGGGGCGACCGTCTACTACGCCGAGCTGCACCCCCCGGTGCCCGGGACCGACTCGGCCGACGGCGCGGGCCGGGCCGAGCCGGTGCTGTCGGTGTTCCCGACGCCCGGCGAGGTCGACGTCGTCGTCGCCTCGGAGCTGATGGAGTGCGGCCGCGCGGTCCAGCGCGGCTTCGCCACCCCCGACCGCACCACGCTGATCACCTCGACCAACCGCGTCTACTCCATCGACGAGAAGATGCACCTCGGCGACGGCCGCGTCGACTCCGCCGAGCTCGTCGCGGCGGCGGGCCGCGCCGCGCAGCACCTGGTCGCCGCGGACTTCGCCGCGATCGCCGAGGAGCACCGCAGCGTGATCTCCGCGGCGCTGTTCGGGGCGCTCGCCGGGTCCGGGGCGCTGCCCTTCTCCCGGGACCGCTTCGAGCAGGCCATCCGCGACGCCGGCAAGGGCGTCGAGCCGAGCCTGGCCGCGTTCGCGGGAGGGTTCGACGCGGCCACCGCCGCGCTCGCGCCCGCCCCGCCCACGCCGCCCGCGCCCCGCGCACCGGCGACGGTCGACATCGCGATCGGCCCGCGGCCCGTCTCCGCCGAGGAGCGCAAGGAGCGCGAGGAGGCGCGGCGCAACGCCGTCGCCGCGACCGACCCGGAGTCACTGGTGGGGGAGGACCTGCGCCCGCTCGCCCGCACCGTCGCCGACCTCCCGGCCGCGGCGCGTTCCACGGTCCTGCACGGGCTCGTGCGGACCGGCGTCTACCAGGACCTCGACTACGCCGCCCGCTACCTCGACCGGGTCCGCGCGTTCGCCGCCGTCGACCCCGACCCGTTCGGCGACGCCCGTCTCACCACCGAGGCGGCCCGGCACCTGGCGCTGTGGATGTGCTACCAGGACACGATCCACGTCGCGCTGCAGAAGACCCGTGCCCGGCGGCTCGAGCGGGTCCGCGACGAGGCCGGGGTGAGCTCGGCGCAGCTGTCCCAGGTGCGCGAGTACCTGCACCCACAGGCCGAGGAGATCACCGACACGCTGCCGTACCGGCTCGGGAAGGTGCTGCGCCGCTCGAAGGCGTTCACCCGCACCGTCGACCGGGTCACCCGCGAGGGCATGGTCCTGAACACCACCTCGGTGACCGGCTACGCGATGCTCGCGACGATGGCGCGGATGCGGCCCCTGCGGCCGCGGTCGCTGCGGTTCGTCGAGGAGCAGAAGGCGATCGAGGCCTGGACCGCGCTCGCGCTCGACACCGTCGCCGCCGACGCGGACCTCGCCGTGGAGATCCTCGTCTGCCAGAAGGTCCTCAAGGGCTACGGCGAGACCTACGCCCACGGCAACGACAGCTTTGCCCTGCTCAGCCAGGCGGCACGGCAGCTGCGCGGCCGTGACGGCGCCGCCGCCACGCTCGCCCGGCTCCGCTCCGCGGCACTGGCCGACGAGGACGGCGCGGCCCTGCGGGCCCAACTGTCCGGGGCCGGCCTGCCCACCACCGTTCCGTCGAGGAAGAGGAAGCACTGACATGACCACCGGCACCACGACCGGCACCGCGTCCGACGTCGAGCTCATCAACCCGGACACCCTGGCGAAGCCGTCCGGCTTCACCCACGCCGTCCGCCACGGCGACACCGTCCACCTCTCCGGCCAGACCGCGATGGACGCGACCGGCCGGATCGTCGACGGCGACATCGTCGACCAGTTCCGGCAGTCCCTGTCCAACGTCGTCACCGCCCTGCGCGCCGCGGGCTCCGAGCCCGGGGACCTGCTGTCGGTGCGGATCTACCTGCTCGACGTGCCCGGCTACCAGGCCCGCGGCAAGGAGATCGGCGCCATCTGGAAGGAGCTGTGCGGGCGGACCTACCCGGCGATGACCGGCGTCGGGGTCACCGCGCTGTGGCAGCCCGAGGCGCTGATCGAGATCGAGGCGGTCGCGGCGCGCCGGGTCTGAGCACCCGTCCCGCCGGGGGTGTCCCCGGGAGCGCCGGGTCCGGATCACCGGGCCCGGCGCTCCGGCGTGTGCGGGGCCCGGGGCAGGGTGGTTCGGGTGAACTCGCTTACCCGGTAAGCGAATCCGCCCGAGGGGATGGCCGGCATCGACGTCCCCGGCGTGCCGACCGTCCGCTCGCGGCGTCGGCCCGCGGCGTCGCCGCTGGTCCGGGGATCGACCTCGACGAATTCGCTTACCGGGTAAGCGAATTCGCCGGAAACCCTCACCGGTGAACGGTGCGATCGCCCACGCCGTGCCGGAGGTGGCACGGCCGGCCTCGAGCGGCTCAGGCGTCCAGGACGCTGCTGACGTGCTCCCGCGCCGGACCGGCGAGGCGGGCGCGCAGGTCGCCGAAGAGTTCCTCGGCGCGGTCGCCGACCCAGCTCTCGGGCAGCGCCTCCAGCGGCAGGCCCGGGTCGAGGTAGGGCAGGCGTCGCCACACCGTCACGAGCGTCACGAAGTCGGCGAAGGCCTGCTCGGACTCGCCGTCGGCGTCCCGCCAGGCGTGCAGCACCGGCTCCTGACGGGCGACGAAGGCGGAGTACTGGCCGGCGAGGGCGTCGAGGTCCCACCAGGACGCGACGGTGTCCCGCAGCGGGCGGCCGGCGACGTGCCGGCTCCGGAACAGCTCGGTGTAGCCGCGCAGACCGGCGCGGTCCAGGGCGTGCGAGACCTCGGCCTCCAGGTGTGCCGGGGCGACCCACAGGCCCGGTGCGACCGTGCCCAGGCCGAGCCGGATCAACAGGCTGCGCAGCTGATGACGCTGGTCGCGCGCCGACTCGGGCACCGAGAAGGCCACCAGCAGCCAGCCCTCCCCGGCGCCGGCGCGGCGGCGGGAGAAGATCCGCTCGTCGCCCTCGGCGAGCACGTCGGCCAGCGCGGGGGACAGCCGGTACCCGGCGGCGCCGCCGACCTTCTGCGGTTCGAGGAGGCCGCGTCGCTTGAGCCGGGACACCGCGGAGCGGACGGCCTGGCCGTCCACCCCGAGCCCGCCGAGCAGCCGCACCAGCGACGACACCGACAGGGCCCCGCCGCGCTCACGTGCGTAGAGCCCGTACACCGACACGATGAGCCGACGCGGGGGGACGGGAGCGAGGATCTCGTCCGGTTCGGCGACGGTCGTCACGACGACATCGTACGGGCGTGCCCGCACCCCCGGACGAGCGCGACGCGCCGCACCGTCCGGGAAGGACGGTGCGGCGCGTCGCGGGGGAGCGGAGCTCGTCACCCCGCGGCCCGCAGCGGGGTGGCCCGGGGCCGGGGCGCGTCCGCGGTGACCGGTGCGTGCCGGGCGGTCAGGTCGGCGGTGATCCGGGCGTAGGCACCCGGGTCGACCGGCAGCAGCCACTCGCCGAACCGGCGACGGCGGCCGATGCCCGCCCCGAGGTCGGACAGCATCTCGTCGATGTTGTGCAGGGAGAACGGGATGATGTTCGTGCCGCGGGCGTGCTTGCCCTCGGTGCGCTCCTCCATCCAGCGCAGCCGCTCCTGGACGAACGCCCGGCGCTCCTCCACCGACGGCAGGTCGATCCCGCCCGCCAGATGCACACCGATCCACAGCGCCGCGACCTCGGCCGACAGCGGGGACAGGAACGACGAGTTGTACCCGCAGAAGCTCAGGTCCGCCACGGTGTGCGGGTGGATCTGGCGGTAGAGCTCGAAGTTGCCGCGCTCGTCGACCAGCCGGTCCCGCACGTCCTGGGACAGGAACGGCACCCGCTGGTGGAACCCCGTCGCCGCGACGACGACGTCGGCCGGGACCTCGGTGCCGTCCTGCAGGATCGCGACGGGCCTGCCGTCGCGGGCACCGAGCGCGCTGATGAGCGTGTCCCGGTGGACGGTGATCGAGCCGTCGGCGACGGCCTCGTAGAAGCCCTCGGTGGCCAGCGACACCGTGGAGCGCGCGATGTCCTCCAGCGACCCGTCCGGCACCAGGCCCAGCTTCTGCAGCTTCAGCTGCCGCACGATCTGGCTCTGCAGGCTCGACATCATGCCGTTGCGGACACCCCGCCCGGCGCCGTGCAGGAACTTCTCGAAGCCGACCAGGTGGGCGTAGCGGAACAGGCCCTCGCCGAGCCGGGTGAGCAGCAGGTACTTGTAGTTCAGGGCACCGCCGATCCGGCGCGGCATCTTCCACAGCAGCTCGCGCGCCACGACCGTCGTCGAGCGGGACACCGAGTCCAGCGCCACGGCCACGTCGCAGGAGGACTTGCCGTAGCCGATCACGACGACGTCGCGGTCGCGGGCGTCGTCGATGTCGGTGAAGTCCGACGGCGCGCAGTACCGCCCGCCCGCGGCGCGGTACTCCTCGGTGCCCGGGAACGGGGGCAGGAACGGCTCGGAGAAGATCCCGTTCGCGACGACGAGGTGGTCGAACTCGCCCACCCCGGCGGCCGCTCCGGCGGTGGTGACGGTCCAGCCGCCACCGTCGCGCGGCTCGGCGGACAGCACCTCGGTGTCCGTGCGCACCAGGTCGCGGATGCCGAAGTGGCGGGCGTAGGCCTCCAGGTACTCCTGCACCTGCTGCCCGCTCGGCCACTCCGGGTAGTGCTTCGGCATCGGGAAGTCCGACAGCGAGTAGGTGCCCTTGTCGTTCTGGGTGGTCAGTCCGGGGTAGCGGCGGCTGGCGCTCCACACCCCGCCGACGTCCGGCGCCTTCTCGAACACGGTGACGTCGTGACCGAAACCGGTCAGGACCTTGGCGGAGGAGAGGCCGGCGAATCCGGCCCCGACGACGGCGATCTTCATGGTGGTCACTCCGAAGCGGTCGCGAGCTGGGGGATGGCGGGGACGGCCTGCTCCGGGCCCATGGCGGAGTAGCCGCCGTCGACGGCCCAGTCCGCGCCGGTGACGGCGGAGGCGGCCGGGGAGAGCAGGAAGGCGACGACGGCGCCGACCTCGTCCGGGTCGGCGACGCGGCCGGTGAGGTGGAACGGGGCGGCGACGCGGTCGGTGTGCGCGCGGTCGGAGCCCGACAGGTCGTCCATGATCTTCGACCAGGTCCAGCCCGGCGAGACCGAGTTGACCCGGATCCCGTCGGCGGCCAGGTCCATGGCCATCGAGCGGGTGACCTGCACCAGCGCCGCCTTGGACGCCGGGTAGACCCACCGGCCGGTCTGGGCGACCTTCGACGAGATCGAGGTCAGGTTGACCACCGCGCCGCCGACCGCGGCGAGGTGCGCCCGAGCGGTGCGGGTCGTCTGGACGGTGCTGACCAGGTTGACGTCGAGGGCGCGCAGCCAGTCGGCGCGGACGGTGTCGGCGCCGTCGTCGAGGTAGCTGCACGCCAGGTTGACCAGGCCGTGCAGGCCGGACGGTGCCGCGACGGCGGAGACGCAGGCGTACACCGCGTCGTCGTCGGTGATGTCGGTGAGGTGGAACGAGACGCGCCCGCCGAGCTCGTCGAGCAGCGGCTTGGCGCCCGCGGCGTCGACGTCGGCGATCGCGACCGTCGCACCGGCGGCGTGCAGGGCGCGGACGACACCGTGCCCGACCAGGGTGGATCCGCCGGTCACGAGGATCGTGCGGCCGTGCAGGTCAGTCATGGGAGCCTCCGAAACAGAACGGTCATCTAGCGGACCCGTGATGGCAGTCATCTTTTGGCTATATAGTCGGGGTGACTATCCCCACCACGCGGTCGCTGTCCGGGGGACGCGGCCGGGACGACGGAGCCGGGGTCGAGCACGAGGAGGTGCCATGACCGAGGTGCTGAGCGGTTTCTGCCGGGTGCACTCGCCCGATCTGGAGGAGGCGCGCGAGCGCGTCGGCGAGGTGTTCTGCCCGCACCGGCTCGAACCCGTCGACCGCGGCATCCCGACGCCGGTCCGGTTCAACACGGCCGGGTTCGGGGCGGTCGGGCTGTCGTACCTGTCCTACGGGGCGTCGGTGCGGATCCGCCCGCAGCCGCTGCGCTCGTTCGTCCTGGTGCAGATCCCGCTGTCGGGCCGGGCGCTGGTGCGCACCGGCGGCACCGAGGTCGTCTCCGACCCCACGACGGCGTCGGTGCCCGACCCGGACGCCGGGCTGGACATGACCTGGGAGGCCGGCAACGAGCAGCTGATCGTGCGGGTCGAGCGCGCGGCACTGGACGCCCAGCTGCACCGCATGCTGGGGCGGCCGCCGTCGAAGCCGCTGCGCCTGGCGACCAGCGTCGACCTGCGGACGCCGGCGGCACGGTCCTGGCTCTCGACCGTCGACATGGTCCGCACCGACCTCGACGGGCCCGGCGGCCTCACCCACCCCGTGCTGCGCGCCCAGGTCGAGCAGCTGCTGATGAGCCAGCTGCTCGCCGCGGTGCCGCACTCGGCGACCGAGGAGCTGCTCGCCGTCGCCGACCCGGCACCCGCGGTGCCGAAGGTGATCCGCCGGGCCGAGGCGCTCATCGAGGGGCACGCGCGGGAGCCGCTGACCGTCGACGACGTCGCCGAGGCCGTCGGGCTGTCCGTGCGCAGCCTGCAGGAGGGCTTCCGCCGCCACCTCGACACCACGCCGACCGCGCGGCTGCGCGACGCCCGCCTCGCCGGGGTGCGCACCGAGCTCGCCGACGCCGACCCCACCCGGTGCACCGTCTCGCAGGTCGCCGCGGACTGGGGGTTCGGGCACCTCGGCCGGTTCGCCGTCGCCTACAAGGAGCGGTTCGGCGAGTCGCCGTCGGACACCCTGCGCGGATAGGCCCACGCCGCGCGGACAGTCACCGCGCACAACGGATGGCCGCACACGCATCGGTGCGACGAAGCTGTCCGGCACGCCCCGCCCGACCTGGAGGTCCCCGTGTCCGTGCTCTCCGCCCTGCTCGACGCCGCCCGTTCCGGATCGGTGCGGGTCGTCGACCTGACCACGCCGTTGCAGTCCTCGACGCCGATCCTGGAGCTGCCCGAGCCCTTCGGGCAGACCAGCCGGTTCGAGCTGGAGGAGATCTCCCGCTACGACGACCGTGGCCCGGCCTGGTACTGGAACAACATCCGCACCGGTGAGCACACCGGCACCCACCTCGACGCGCCGAACCACTGGATCACCGGCAAGGACGGCCTCGACGTCTCGCAGGCGCCGCTGTCGACCCTCGTCGCGCCGGTCGTGGTGATCGACCGGACCGCCGAGGTCGAGAAGGACGCCGACTACCTGCTGCAGATCGCCGACGTGCAGGCGTGGGAGGCCGAGAACGGCCCGCTGCCCGAGGGCGGCTGGCTGCTGCTGCGCACCGGGTGGTCCGCCCGCGGTGAGGACGAGGCGGCCTTCGCCAACGCCGACGAGAACGGCCCGCACACCCCCGGCGTCGCGCCGGAGTGCGCGCGGTGGCTGGCGCGCGAGACCCCGATCACCGGCCTGGGTGTGGAGACCGTGGGCACCGACGCGGGGCAGGCGCCGAACCTGGAGCCGGCGTTCCCGTGCCACTCGGAGCTGATGGGCGCCGACAAGTGGGGCCTGACCAGCCTGCGCAACCTCGACCAGCTCCCGGCGACCGGCGCGGTGCTCGTGGTGTGCCCGCTGCCGATCGTCGGCGGCTCGGGCAGCCCGGCGCGCGTGCTCGCGCTCGTCGAGGGCTGAGCCGTGCACGCCACGTACGACGCCGTCGTCGTCGGCGGCGGGATCAACGGCCTGGCGGCCGCCGCCCGGCTGGCTCGGTCCGGCTGGTCGGTCGCCCTCGTCGACGACCACGACCGGATCGGCGGGTTCGTCGCCGCCCAGGAGCAGGACGGGTTCGTCCGCGACACCTGGTCGAGCTGGCACCCGCTGTTCGTCACCGGCCCGGCCTACGCCGCGTTCGGTGCGGACCTGCACCGGCACGGTCTCGCCTACGCCAACACCGACGGCCCGCTCACCGCGACGGTCGCGGGTGACGGCTCGGTCGCGCTCGCCCACCGGTCGGTCGACGAGACCGTCGCCGGGTTCGCCGAGGCCGCCGACCGCGACGCCTACCGCGCCATGATCGACCGCTTCGGTGCGCACGCCGCCGGGATCGGCGGGCTGCTCGGCTCCGAGCTGCACGCCCCCGGCACGCTCGGCCCGGTCGCGACCCTGGCCCGCGCCGCGGGCGTCGCCGGGATGGAGACCTACGCCCGCGACACGCTGACCTCCGGCCGGTCCTGGATGCGCGCGCGGTTCGCCGGTCCGGAGACCGACCGGCTCTGGGCGCCGTGGCTGCTGCACGCGGGCCTGGCCCCGGACTCCGCGTCCGGCGGGCTGATGGTCCCGATCTTCGCCGCGACCATGCACGGCGCCGGGCTGCCGGTCGTCGCCGGTGGGGCGGGCCACTTCCTCACCGCCTGGGAGCGGCTGCTCGACGAGCTGGGCGTCGCCGTGCACACCGGCCGCCGGGTCGAGCGGGTCACGGTCGGGTCCGGGCGCGCGACGGGCGTCGCCGGCGACGGGTTCGCGTTCCGGGCGCGCCGTGCGGTGCTGGCCTCGGTGACCCCGCCCGCGCTCTACGGCTCGCTGCTCCCGCCCACCGTGGTGCCCCCGCCGGTGGCCGAGGCCGCCGCCCGCTACCGCCCCGGCCGCGCCGCGATGCAGATCCACGTGACGCTGTCCGGGCCGGTCCCGTGGGCCGACGCCCGGCTGGCCGGGGTGCCGCTCGTGCACGTCTCCGACGGCTCGTCCTCGACCGGGATCGCCTGCGCGGAGGCGGAGGCGGGGCTGCTGCCGCGCCGGCCGACCGTCGTCGTGGGGCAGCAGCACGTGCTCGACCCGACCCGGGTCCCCGAGGGTGCCGCCGCGCTGTGGCTGCAGCTCCAGGAGCTGCCCTTCGCCCCGGTCGGCGACGCGGCGGGCGAGCTGGACACCGCCGACGGCTGGGACCGCAAGCTCGCCGAGGGCTACGCCGAGCGCGTCCTCGACCGGGTCGCCGCGCACGCGCCGGGCCTGCGCGAGCTCGTCGGCCGGGTCGACGTGCTCGACCCGACCGCGATCACCGCGCACAACCCGAACGCACTGTGCGGGGACCCCTACGCCGGGTCGGCCGAGCTGGACCAGAACTTCTGGTGGCGCCCGCTGCCCACCTCCGGCGGGCACGCGACGCCGGTGCCCGGGCTGTGGCAGATCGGCGCGTCCACCCACCCCGGCCCGGGGCTGGGCGGGGCGTCGGGGTTCCTGGTCGCCGACCGGCTCGCGACCCCGGGGCCGGTGGCCCGGCTCCGCGGGCGTCTCACCGGGCGCTGACCCGACGCTGCTCCTCCGATCCCGCCGAGATCGGAGGAGCGGTCACCCGCGACGACGCCGGGCGGTCTTCGAGGGCAGCTCGCCGTAGCGGTCGCGGTAGTCGTGGGCGAACCGGCCCAGGTGGCCGAAACCGCAGGCGTACGCGACGTCGGAGACCGGGGCGTGCCCGTCCTCGACGAGCACCCGGTGCGCCCGGGCCAGCCGGACCTCCCGCAGCGCCGTCGCCGGGCCGGTGCCGAGCCGGCGGCGGAACTCCTCCTGCAGCCGTCGCACACCGACCCCGGAGGCGCGGGCGATGTCGGCGACGGTGACCGGCTCGGCGTGGTGTGCCTCGATCCAGGCCAGCGCCCGGTCGACGGCGTCGGCGGGCCCGGCGGCGGCCTCGTCGCGCAACGCGTCCGACGCCGTGTGCGGCTGGGGCAGCAGCACCGCGGTGAGCAGCTGCTCCGACAGCACCCGGCGGACCAGCGGCGCGGGCCGCCCGCCGCACTCGGTGAGCACCGCGCACGTGGTGCGCCAGGCCTGGTCGAGCAGCGACGGCGGCGCGGCCGGCGTCGCCGCCCCCGGCGGGAGGAACCGCAGCGCGTGCCCGGGCGGGCGCCCGGTGAGCGCGGCCAGCTGCTCCTCCAGTCGCCCCGCACCGGCCGAGACGACCAGCGCCCCGGCGACCGGGTCGGGCTCCATCAGGGTGTGCGCGTCGGCGGCCAGCACGAACGGCCCGGGCACGATCCCGCCGTCGGCGATGCCGGGGGCGCGCACCCGCATCGGGCCCAGCGGCACGGTGAGGGCGAACCGGTTGCGGGTGGGGAAGGCGTCGACGGTCACCTCGGCGCCGTAGCGCACGAACGCGACGTTGACGCCGTCGAGCCCGGCGACCGCGACCGCCCCGTCGGGACGGCCGCGGCGCACACCGATCTCGTGGACCACCGTGACCTGGGCGACCTCGTCGCGCAGCTCGGCGAGGCGGTCGCTGCGCCGCGCCGGCAGGGCGGGCGACGACGGCTCGGTCACGGTCACCTCCGGCTCAGACCGGGAGGCGGATGCCCCGCGCCTCGAGCCGGGGGAGCACCTCCTGGGCGAAGTATCCCAGCTCACCGAGGTAGTCGACGAACGACAACGTCATACCCGCGAACCCCGCCTCGTGGAAGGCGACGATCCGGTCGGCGACCTCGTCGGGGGTGCCGACGAGCGGGCAGGAGCCGTGCCCCGCGGCGAAGCGGTGCCGGAAGGTCTCCAGCATCTCGGGGGTGAAGGACTGCGCGTGCATCCCCTGCAGCCGCATCAGGTTCTCCACCGCGGCCCAGTCGGCGTTCTCGTCGGCGTAGTACCGCAGGTAGTCCTCGGCCTCGGCGCGGGTGGGACGGCAGACGACGTGGCCGAGGGTGAACGTCCCGACCCGGCGGTCGTACTGCTCGCGGGCGCGGTCCCGGATGCCCGACACGATCGCCGCACCGTCCTCGGGCCCGCCGACCACGGTGAACGCGACGTCGGCGTTGCGGGCGGCGTAGTCGCGGCCCTGCGGGGACGACCCGGCGTTGAGCACCGGCAGCGGCCCGTCGTGCGGCTTCGGCATGCCCTCGACCCCCTCGAGCCGGAAGAAGCGGCCCTCGTGGTCGAAGCGGCCCTGCTCGGTCCAGATCCGGTGGATGACGTCCCACCACTCCTGGGCCAGCTCGTAGCGGGCGTCGTGGTCGGTGGGCAGGGTCGCGCCGAGAGCCCGGTACTCGGGCTCGTTCCAGCCGGCGACGATGTTGATCCCGGCGCGCCCCTGCCCGACGAGGTCGGCGGTCGCGAGCTGCTTGGCGACGACGACCGGGTGGTGGAAGGCGGTGTGCACCGTCGCGAAGACGGTGATCCGCCGGGTGCGGGCGAGCAGCGCGGCGGCCAGCGTCGTCGGGTCCAGGACGCCCTCGTGGAAGTTGGTCTCGCCGCCGTAGCCGATCCAGCGGGCGATCGGCAGCAGGAAGTCGATCCCGACCTCGTCGGCCAGCTCGGCGAGCCGGAGGTTGTCCTCCCAGCTGCCCGACCAGCGCTCCGGCACGCGGGTGACCGCGAGGCCGGAGGAACAGTTGGCGGAGAACAGCCCGAGCTTGAAGCCCTTGCCGTCCGCGACGGGCTTGACCATGGTCGCTCCTGGGATGGGGTCGTGGAGTGGTGCGGCGAGTGTGGGCGGCGTCGCACCCACTCCACGATCCGATCCGCGCGGCCGCTGGCCGGACCGCGCACACCCACTGTTACGTCTGCGTGGCGGCACCCCGCGGCACCAGCGCCATGACGATCGCGCCCAGTACGGCGGGGATCGCGAAGGCGAGGAAGTTCGCGGCGAACCCGGCCCCGGTCGCCATCACGACGCCGCCGTAGAGCGGGCCCGCGATGGCTCCGATGCGGCCGATCCCCAGTGACCAGCCGAGTCCGGCGGCGCGCAGGTGCTCCGGGTAGAAGGTGGCGGTGTAGGAGTTGACGATGATCGTCGTGCCGATCGTGCAGGCCCCGGCGACGGCGATCAGGCCGAGCAGCACCGGCGTCGGGAAGCGGTTCATCAGCAGCAGGATCGACGCCGCCGCGGTGAGGAACATGCCGGTGACGACCGGGCGCGGCCCGACCCGGTCGGCGAGCGCCCCGAGCAGCGGTGCCCCGACGATCGCGCCGAGGTTGAGCGCCAGCAGGAACGCCAGCGCCCCGCCCAGCGGGTAGCCGGCCTGGCGCATGATCTGGGCGAGCCAGGTGTTGAGGCCGTAGACCAGCAGCAGCCCGAACCCGGTGCCGACCCAGAACAGCAGCGTCCCGCGCAGGTGGTGGCGGTCGAGCAGCGCCCGCAGCCCGGCGCGGCCGGTGCCGGCCGGGGCGTCGCCGGGGACGGGCATCCCGTAGCGGGCGGCCAGCGCGGCCGCCTCCTCGCGGCGACCCCGCCCGACCAGGTAGGACACCGACTCCGGCAGCGCCACGGCGACGACGACGAGCAACACCGCGCCGACCCCGGCGCCGATCCAGAACAGCGCCCGCCAGCCCAGCTGCTCCAGCAGCACGATCCCGGACAGCGCCGCGACGACACCGCCGACGGAGTAGCCGGAGAACATCAGCGCGTTCGCCGCGTTGCGCCGCCCGGCGGGGGCGTACTCGACGGTCAGCGCGATCGCGGTCGGCACCACCCCGCCCAGCCCGACGCCCGCGACGAAGCGCAGCAGCCCGAACACCTCCGGCGAGGGCGCGAGCGCGCACAGCGCCATCGCGATCGAGAACCAGGCGATGCAGAGGATCATCAGCCGCCGCCGCCCGATGCGGTCGGTGACCGTCCCGGCCAGCAGCGCGCCGACGAGCATGCCGACCAGCGCCAGCGACCCGATCCAGCCCGCGGTGCCCGCGTCGAGGGCCCACTCGCCGGAGATCAGGGTGGGCAGCACGGTGCCGTAGACGATGAGGTCGTAGCCGTCGACGACGATCGCCGTCCAGCACAGCGCGATGACCCAGGCGCGGGAGCGGGTCCCGGTACCGGGTGGTGCGGAACGGTCGGACACGTCGGTCATGCGTACCTCCTCGGACGGCTTCGTCGAGGACGCACCTTATGTCGCTTACGTGCCGCGCGTCACCATCCGGGCATGACGAACCGTGTCCGGGTCCGGTCGCGCTGTGTCCGGCCCCGGACGGCCCCGCACCGGCGGGGTGCCGGGTCAGTCGGTCGGGGCGTCGACCCCGGTCCCGGCGTCGTCCGGCTCCCCGGCTCCCCCGACGGGTTGCGGCTCGGCCGCGCCCTCGGACGTGGTGTCCGCGGATTCCTCGCGGTCGGCCTCGGTGTCCCCGGCGTCGATCCGCTGGCCGAGCACCCGTTCCTCGAGCTCGTCGAGCGCACGTTCCGGGTCGATCGGGGGGCTCGCGCGTCCGGTGTCGTTCTCGTCGTCACTCACTCGACGGGGATACCCGGACCCCGCGAGGCCCATACCGGCAGCGGGAGGCTCAGAGTCCGACGGTCGGCTGGTCCAGGCGGACCCGGGCCAGGCGCTCCACCAGTTCGGGCAGCGCGCCCACCGGGCTGCCCCGCAGGTCGTCGCAGGCCTGCGCGACGGCGGCGACCACGGCGTCGCGGCTGATGGCCGGGCCGAGCTCGTCGAGCAGCCGGCTGACGGCGTCGGTGGCCCGGGCGAGGTCCGGCGTCACCGCAGGCCACCGGCGGACCGGCGGCAGGTGCACGTCCGACGACGACACGAACGGAGTCCGGAACGGATACCCATCTGCGTGTCGGTCATGACGATCCTTCCGTCGATCTTCACCCGGCCGAGGGGTGGTTACCCCGGGAGCGGGCACCTCAATCGCGTCGGGACGGGTGAACCCGCGACCACGGAGCGCGATCATGACACCCTGTCTCGTTCTGAGACGGACCGCGTGACGCCCCGTCCGGCGGGTACGACCGGGGCATGGACAACGATGCCCAGGACCCCCGGGACGCACCCGACCCGGCAGGCGAGCAGTTCGAGACCGAGCAGAACACGGTGGAACGGCAGGCACCCGGCCGCACCGCCGACGAGGCGGGCACCGAGCCGGGCGTGCTGCCCGACGACCCGCCGTTGGTCGGGGAGGACACCACCGCCGCGCCGCCGTCGGACGACTGAGTCAGGCCCCGTCCTGCTCGTCCCGTCCCCGTGGCGGGTCGAGCAGGCCGTGGTGCAGGGCCCGCAGCACCGCGCGGGTCCGGTCCCGCGTCCCCAGCTTCGCCAGCACGCTGGACACGTGGTTCTTCACCGTGCCCTCCGCCAGCACGAGGACCTGCGCGATCTCGCGGTTGCTGTGCCCGGCGGCGAGCAGCCGCAGCACCTCGACCTCACGGGCCGACAGGTCCTGCGGGGCGAGACCGGACACGTCGTCGGACGGGGGCGGGCCGTCGCGCACCGCCCGCAGCAGCCGGTCGGTGACGGCCGGGCTGATCAGGGTGCCGCCGTCGGCGAGGGTCCGCACCGCGCCGACGAGCTGGTCCAGGGTCACGTCCTTGAGCAGGTAGCCGCGGGCCCCGGCGCGCAGCGCGGACAGGACCAGCTCGTCGTCGTCGAAGGTGGTGAGGACGAGCACCGGCACGTCGAGCCCGCGCGAGCGCAGCTCGGCCAGCGCCCACAGCCCGTCGTGACGCGGCATGCGCAGGTCCAGCAGCACCACGTCCGGCTCGTGCTCGGCGACGGCGGCCACCCCCTCCGCGCCGTCCCCGGCCTCGGCGACGACCTCGACGCCACCGGCCAGGCCGAGCAGCCCGCGGATGCCGTGGCGGACCAGGGTCTGGTCGTCGACGAGCACGACGCGGACCGTCGTGGCCCCCGGTCCGGCACCGCCCGGGCCCGCACCGGCCCTCACGGCAGCACCGCGGTCACGGCGAACCCGCGCGGTGCGGCCGGGCCCCAGTCGACCGACCCGCCGAACGCCCCGGCCCGCTCGGCCAGGCCGCGCAGCCCGTTGCCGGGGACCGCGCCGGCGGCGGCGCCACGGCCGTCGTCGCGGGCGGCCAGCCGCAGACCGCCGCCGGGCACGGGGGACAGGTCGATCCACACGGTGTCGGCGTCGCCGTGCCGGATGGCGTTGGTGAGGATCTCCTGCACGCAGCGGACCACCGCGAGGGTGCGCTCCTCGTCGGCGGCGACCCCGTCGGCGACGCGCACGTGCACCACCGGGTGGGGCAGCTGCTCGCCGATCCGTTCCAGGGTGGCGGCCAGGTCGGGGGCGCGGCTGCGCAGCTGCCCGACGGTCGTGCGGACGTCGGCGAGCAGGTCACCGGCCAGCGCACGGGCCCGCGCGACGTGCCCGCCCGGGTCGTCGCCGGTGTGCGTCGCGATCTCCAGCTCCAGGGCGAGCGCGGTGAGCTGGTGTCCGACGAGGTCGTGCAGCTCCCGGGAGATCCGCAGCCGCTCCTGGGCCCGGCTGGTCTCGGCGAGCGCGGCGCCCGCGGCCGCGAGCTCGGCGTGCGCGGCGGCGAGGCGTCGTCGCGAGGCCTCCTCGCGGTGCAGCGCCACGATGAGCAGCACCGAGGCGCTCTGCAGCAGCAGGTAGATCGCGCCGGTGACCGCCGCGACCTGCACCGACCCGCCCGCGACCAGCGTCGCCGCGGCGGCCACCCCGACGTTGCCGACGACGATCGCGGCGGTCGCCGGGCCCCGCAGGTGGTAGGTGGAGACGGACGCGGTGACGACCAGGAAGATCGGCAGCCAGCCGAACTGCGCGCCGAGCAGGACCAGCGACGCCGAGGCGAGCACCATCAGCGCGAGCAGCGCGCGGGCCGCGACCACCCCGACGACCTCGTCCAGCCAGCCTCCCACCACCAGTGCGAGAAGGAACGCGGCGTAGGCGGCCCACCACAGCCACGGCGGGCCCAGGGGGCTCGCCGTCCCGGCGGCCTGCTCCAGCGCCACCGGGACGGCGAGGATGCCGCACAGGACGGTCATGATGAGCCCGGCCACGACGTTCGGGTCGATCCGGCGCATACCGGACACGGTAGGGCACGGTGCGGCGCGGGCACCGGTGCCGGAAGTCATGGTCCGGGGTCACGACGTCCGGCACTGACCCCGGCGCCCGCCCGGCCGCCACCGTGGACGGCATGGATGCGATCGAGGTGCACCGGCTGCACAAGCGCTACGGCGACACGGTGGCCGCCGACGGGGTCGACCTGTCGGCGCCCGCGGGGTCGGTCGTCGGGCTGCTCGGACCCAACGGAGCCGGCAAGACGACGACCGTCGAGTGCGTCGCGGGGCTGCGCGCCCCCGACTCCGGCACGGTGCGGGTGCTCGGGCTCGACCCGCGCCGCGACCGCCGCGCCGTGCGCGCGGTCCTGGGGGTGCAGCTGCAGGAGGCGGCCCTGCACGACATGCTCACCGCCGCCGAGCTCGTCGGCCTGCACCGGTCCCTGCACCGCACCGGGCGGGACCCGGCGGAGCTGCTCGACGCGGTCGGGCTGTCCGCGCAGGCCGGGACCCGCTTCGACCGGCTCTCCGGCGGCCAGGCGCAGCGCCTGTCGGTGGCGCTCGCGCTGGTGGGGGCGCCCCGGGTGGTGGTCCTCGACGAGCTGACCACCGGCCTGGACCCGGCGTCCCGGGAGACCGTGCTCGACCTGGTGCGCGACCTCGCCGCCGACGGTGTCGCGGTACTGCTGGTCAGCCACCGGATGGACGAGGTCGAACGGCTCTGCGACCGGGTCCTGCTGCTCGACGCGGGCCGGGTCGTCGCCGACGCGACCCCGGCCGGGCTCGTCGCGGCCGCCGGGCTCGGGGAGTACGTCCGGTTCCGGACCGACGCCGGGTTCGACCGGGCCGGGCTGCTCGCCCTGCCCGGCGTCGCGGAGGTGTCCCGGGTCGGGCACGACGTCACCGTGACCGGCGGGGGCGGGCTGCTGGGCCCGGTCGGGGCCGAGCTGGTCCGGCAGGGTGTCGTCGCCACCGGGCTGCGTGCCGAGCGCCCCGGTCTCGACGAGGCGTTCCTGGCGCTCACCGGGGACCGGGGCCGCGGGGACCGCCCGGCGACGGCGGGGGAGGTGGCGGCGTGAGCGCCCCGGTCCGGTCCGGGCTGCCGCTCGCCGGGTGGCGGGCGCTCGTCGTCGCGGAGCTCAGGATGGTCGTCCGGGACACCGCGGGCCTGGTGGTCCCGCTGGTGCTGCCGCTGCTGATCCTGGTGATGGTCGGCGCGACGGCGCCGGAGCTGCCCCCGGACGTCCTCGGCGACCGCTCGGTGGTGGAGGTCGTCGGGCTGCCGATCGCGATCGCCACGGTGCTCGCCCTGGTCGGCATGGTGAACGTGCCGAGCTTCGTGGCGGCCTACCGGCGCAGCGGGGTGCTGCGCCGGCTCGGGGTCACCCCGGCGGGCCCGGTCCCGGTGCTGGTGGCGCAGGCGGTGGTCGGGGTCGGGCAGGTCGCGGCCGGTGTCGGCGTCGCGCTGGCGGTCGCGGTGCCGGTGTACGGCGCGCGGATGCCCGCCGCGCCGTGGGCGGCGCTGGGCGGGCTGGTCCTGGCCACGGCGGCGTTCTTCGCGGTGGGCGCGCTGGTCGCGGCGCTGGCCCCGACGGCGAACGCGGCCGTCGCGGGCGGGGTCCTGCTGTTCTTCGGCACCGGGCTGCTCGGCGGCATGCTCGGCGACCCGCGGAAGCTGCCCGGCCCGCTCGCCGAGACCGGCCGGACCCTGCCCTACGGCGCGACGTCGGAAGTGCTCGGGACGGCGTGGCGCGGGGTCCCGCCGGACACCGGCGCCGTCGTCGGGCTGGTCGTCGCGCTGCTGGTCGGCGGGGTGGGCGCGGTCCGGTTGTTCCGCTGGGACCGCTGAGGCGGGCCCCGTTCGGTCCGCGGGACCGAACGGGGCGCCGATCTTCGGTCCCGACGACCGAGGAATCGCGGGCCGATCTCCCTAACGTCTGCTCACAACATCCCGTCAGAGCCGACGCGAGGAGGAATCCGATGCGGACCTACGCACTGTCCGAACCGGTGAACGGTGAACACACCTGGCACGACGGCAAGCGCTACGCCTGGCTGCTGGGCCTGCTGGTCCCGGTCCTGCCGTTCCTCGCGATCGGTCTGCACCTGGCCACCGGCTGGTCGGTGGCGCTGTGGCTGGGTCCGATCGTCGTGCTCGGCATCGTCCCGACGATCGACCTGTTCGCGGGCAAGGACCCGACGAACCCGCCGGACGAGGTGATGGAGGAGCTGGAGGAGGACCGCTACTACCGCTGGGTCACCTACGCCTACCTCCCGCTGCAGTACGCGGGCCTGTTCGCCGGGATGTTCTACATCGCCACGGCCGGGGCGCCGGTCGTCGGCAACATCGGTCTCGCGGTCACGCTCGGCACCGTCGCCGGCGTCGCCATCAACACCGCCCACGAGCTGGGCCACAAGCGCGAGGACGTGGAGCGCTGGGCCGCGAAGATCGCGCTCGCCCCGGCGTTCTACGGCCACTTCTACGTCGAGCACAACCGCGGCCACCACGTGCGCGTCTCCACCCCGGACGACCCGGCCTCGGCCCGGATGGGCGAGAGCTTCTACCGGTTCTGGCCGCGCACCGTGTTCGGCTCGCTGACCAGCGCCTGGCGCCTGGAGCGCAAGCGCTACGCCCGCCGCGACCGGCACCCGTTCCGGATCGGCAACGACGTCCTCAACGCCTGGCTGATGTCGGTGGTGCTGTGGGGCGCGATCATCGCGCTGTTCGGCTGGGGCGTGCTGCCCTACCTGCTGATCCAGGCCGTCTTCGGGTTCACCCTGCTCGAGCTGGTGAACTACATGGAGCACTACGGGATGCTGCGCCAGAAGGTCGGCCCGCCGGACCGCCGCCGCTACGAGCGCGTGCTGCCCGAGCACTCCTGGAACTCCAACAACATCGCCACCAACGTGCTGCTCTACCACCTGCAGCGACACTCCGACCACCACGCGAACCCGGTCCGCCGGTTCCAGACGCTGCGCGACTTCCCGGAGGCCCCGGTCCTGCCGACCGGCTACACCGGGATGATGCTGGCCGCGACCGTCCCGCCGGTGTTCCGCCGGCTGATGGACCCGCTGGTGGTGGCCCACTACGACGGCGACCTGCGCTTCGCCAACCTGCAGCCCGGCAAGCGTGACAAGCTCCTCGCCGCGTACCCGCCGCCCGCCGACCCGGCTCCGGTCGCCGACACCGCCGCCGACGTCACCCGCCGCGCGCAGAGCGACGCCGTCACCGCGGCCCGCTGCCCCGGCTGCGGGTACACCTACGAGGTCGCCGCGGGCAACGAGGCCGAGGGCTTCCCGGCGGGGACCCCGTGGTCGCAGATCCCCGACGACTGGTGCTGCCCGGACTGCGGGGTCCGCGAGAAGGTCGACTTCGTCGCGCTGACCACCGAGGAGGTCTGATGCGCATCGTCGCCGACCTCGACGCCTGCCAGGGCATCGGGATGTGCGAGGCCATGGCCGACGGCTGGTTCGAGGTGGGGGAGGACGACGTGGTCGTCGTCCGCGACGAGCACCCGCCCGAGTCCGAGCGGGCCCACGTGGACGCCGCCGTCCGCGCCTGCCCCGCCCGCGCACTGGCCCTGGAGAACTGAGCCCTCCACCCGACGCCCGCCCGGCACCGGATCCCCGGAGCCGGGCGGGCGTCGCGCTACGGTCGGTCCCGTGTCGACGGTGACCGCCCTGCTCGCCCGCCTCGCCACCGAGGTCCGCGACGACGTCGAGGCGCTCGGTGCGCGGGTGCTCGTCGAGATCGACG
The DNA here is from genome assembly GCF_020496225.1 of Pseudonocardia sp. ICBG162. Lineage (NCBI taxonomy): Bacteria > Bacillati > Actinomycetota > Actinomycetes > Pseudonocardiales > Pseudonocardiaceae > Pseudonocardia > Pseudonocardia sp. ICBG162. The sequence continues at coordinate 468,217 of NZ_JAHLJD010000017.1, read as the reverse complement.
CCGGGCTGCCCGAGCTCGGCCGCGACCCCCGCGTGCGCGAGCTGCTGGTCGCCACCGTGCAGGGCTCGCTGGAGGGCGCGCTGGTCGTGCTGACCGGCCGGGCCCCGGACGACGTGCCGCTGCCTCCGGTCGCCGGGGAGCTCGCCCGCCGACTCGCCCAGCAGGGGGTCCCGGTCACGGTCGTCCTGCGGGCCTACCGGCTGGGCCAGTCGGTGTTCCAGCAGGAGCTCATCGGCCGCATCGCCGGGTCCGGGCTGGGGACCACCGAGGTCGGCGACGCCGTCCGGGCGCTCACCGCGGTCGCCTTCGGCTACGTCGACCGGGTCTCCGAGGAGATGGTCGCGGTCCACCAGGCCGAACGCGACGGCTGGGTCCGCCGCCGCGACGCCGCCCGGCTCGCGATGGTCGACGCCGTGCTCGCCGGGCGCGGCGGCACCGTCACCGAGGTCGAGACGGCGCTCGGGCACCCGGTCGCGGGGGAGCACCTGGCCGCGGTGCTCTGGGTCGACCCGGACGCCCCCGATCCCGGCCGGGCCCTGGAACGTGCCGTCGCCGACGTCGGCGCCGCCCTCGGCTGCACCCGCGCCCCGCTCGTCGTCGCCCCGGACGCGGTGACCTCCTGGGCCTGGTACCCGGGTGCGGGCGGGCCGGTGACCCTGCCGCCCGGACCGGTGTCGGTCGCGCTCGGCGGCCCCGGCCGCGGCCTCGACGGGTTCCGCGGCGCGCACCGCCGGGCCCGCCGGGTGCAGGAGGTGGTCACCGCCGCCGCTCCCGCCGCCCGGCTCCCGGTCACCACCGCCGACGACCTCGGCCCGCTGCTGCTGCTCGACGCGGGCACCGACCTGCTCGCCGACCGGGTCGCCGAGATCCTCGGCGACCTCGCGATCGACGACGAGCAGCACGCCCGCCTCCGTGACACCCTCGCCGCCTACCTGCGCGGCGGCGGCAGCCTCGTCGCGGCGGCGGGCGAGCTGCACCTGCACAAGAACACCGTGCAGTACCGCCTGCGCCGCGCCGAGGAGGTGCGGGGCCGGCCCCTCGGCGACGACCGGCTCGACGTCGAGGTGGCGCTCCTGGCCTGCCGGGTCCTCGGGACGGCCGTGCTGCGCCCGGCCGACTGACCGGGTCTGCGCGCCGCCCCCCCCCGGCTGCGCTGGTCGGGCGACCACGCTGGTCCGTCGGCTGAGCAGGCCCACCGATCGCGCTGGTCCACGGCCACGCTGGTCGGCCGGCCGCTCATCGACCGGCTGGCCGCGTGCTGATCCACTGCTCGCGCGGTGATCCGCTCCGCGCGCGCGTCCGGACACGCGCGGGCAGCGGATCACCGCGCGCGGAGCGGATCATGCTGCCCGTGGGAGCCGTTGCGCGACGGCGGCGAAGTCGTCGAGGTCGTCCCAGGTCCAGCGCACGACCGTGCGCACCCCGGGCCGGGCCCGCAGCGCGTCCTCCCGCCGCTTCTCCCGGACGACGGCGTCGGCCGCGCTGTCTCCCGGGTGCCCCGGCCGCCCGTACTTGTCGAGGCCGTCGAACTCCCCGACCACCCCGTGGTCCGGCCACCAGAAGTCGACGACCCCGATCCGGTGGCCCCGCCCGTCGAGCACGGGGTGCTGCAGCACCGGCCTCGCCACGTGCAGGCGTGCCATCCGGACGCGGCTGCGCGACTCGCCGGGCCCGTCCGCGCGGGCGTCGGCGAAGGCGACGACCGCCCGGGCCCGGCCGACGCCGTGGCGTCCGCAGGCGGCGAGCACCGCGTCGCATAGCCGGTCCGGCGTGACGAGGTGGCGGTGCAGGGCCGCGTCGGCGACGGCCACGGCGGTCTCGAACGGCGCGGTGCGGGCCAGGTCGACGACGGTGCGGGCCACCGACGTCGTCGGGATGCCTCGGACGTCGACGACGTCGTCGGCGGGCAACGGGGAGGCGTGCACGCGCAACCGCGGTCCGCCGCGCCCGCCGGACACGCGGTCCCGGGCCACGTGCACCGTGGTCAGGGGCACGCCCCAGACCGGCAGGCCGTGTCGTACGGCGGCGGACGGGCCGCTGACCACGGCCCCGGGGGCGAGGGTCGGGAACGTCGCCTCCACCAGGGTCGCGTGCCGCGTCGAGGCGAACCGCAGACGCTCGTCGCCGGTCTCCAGGTACACGCCGGGTCGCAGCCCGGTCCAGCGACCGGTGCGCAGGGCGGCGCGGATCTCGGCCTCGGTCGTCCCGAGTCTCAGCAGGTCGCGGCGCAGCAGCGGTTCGTCCACGGTTCCGACCCTGCCTGCGCCCGGCGCCCGCGCCGGAGCGGATCCGCCACCTGTGGAGCATTCCCGCGATTGTGGACGGGCACCCGATGATCGCCTTCTCGCGCGGTGATCCGCTCGGCGCGCGCGTCCGGACACGCGCGCGGAGCGGATCAGCGCGCGGGCGAAGGATCAGCGCGCGGGCGGGCGGGGGATCAGCGCGCGCAGCGGATCAGGGCTTGGGCGGGGGACCGGCGCGCGGGCGAAGGATCAGCGTGTGGGCGGTGGATCACCGCGTGGGCGAAGGACCGGCGCGCCGACGGCGGGTCGATGTGGGAGCAACGGAGCCCTGCGGGGGCATCTGAGCCCTGCGGCAGCCGCGGACCAGCGCGCGGGCGGCGGGTCGATGCAGGAGCGGCGGAGCACTGCGGCAGCGGCGGACCGGCGCGGGCGCGGCGGGGCCGGGCGGGCGGGCGGTGGGTCAGAGCTCGCCCGCGAGCACCTCGTGGCCGCGCAGCCGGGGCAGCCGCAGCACGACGGCGTCGCGGTCGTCGCGGGTGGGGCGGGTGCAGTGCGGGCAGCGGACCCCGGCGGCGTCGCCGTGGCGGGCGGCGCGGCACAGGGGCACGACGGTGGCCGGAGCGGGTGCCTCGTGAGCAGGCATCGGCGTACCCCCGGGACGTCGTCGTCGTGTGGTCACCCCAGGTTAGCGCAGTCGGTGTGGCCCCCGTCACCCCGTCGTCGTCACGCCGCGGTCGGCGAGGTGGGTGCGGTAGAGGTCGGCGTGCCGGTCCGCGGCCGCCGTCCAGGTGTGGGCGGCGGCCAGCGCGCGACCGGCGGCCGCCCGCCGCGGGTCGGGGACGGCCAGCGCGTCGGCGAGCGCGGCGGCGAACCCGGCCGGGTCGCGGGCGAACCGTGCCGCGTCGCCGAACACCTCGCGCAGCACCGGCAGGTCCCGGGTCACCAGCGGGACCCCGGCGGCCAGTGCCTCCATCGCGGCCAGGCCGAAGCCCTCCTTGGCCGACGGGAACGCGAACGCCGCCGCACCCGCCATCAGGCCGGGCAGCGCGTCGTCGTCGACGGGGCCGAGGACGTCCGGGACGACGCCCAGCTCGTCGGCCCGCGCGAGCACCCGGGCGCGGTAGTCGCGGTAGTCGAACAGCGTCTCGCCGCCGCCGATCACCAGGCGGGTACCGGGCCCGAGCAGCGCCATCGCCTCGACCAGGTCGGCGGTGCCCTTGCGCGGCTCGATCCCGCCGACCGACAGCACGTAGCGGCCGAACCGGGCCCGCCACGGCGCACCGGCGCCGGCGTCGGCGGCCCGGGCGAACCGGGCCGCGTCGACGCCGTTGCCGATCACCGTCGCCTCTCGGCCCCAGCCGGCGCGCACCTCCGCGGCGACGGCCCGGGAGACGCACACCAGCGCGGCCGGATGCACCAGCGCGCGTTCGTGGCAGGCGGCCAGCTCGGGGGTGCTGAACTCGTCGAGGTGGTGCACGGTGCGCAGCAGCGAGCCGTAGCCGTGCGCGCGGCCCTCGGCGTTGGCGGACAGACAGTCCTGGGCGTGCCGCACGTCGACCGCGGGGGCGTCGGCCAGCCCGGCGGCCAGCAGGTCGATCGAGCGGAGGATGCGGGCGCCGACGGTCTCGCCGTCGATCTCCGGAACCGGGACCAGGTGCACCGCGACGCGGGGGTCGACCGCTCGGAAGAAGCCGGTGTCCCCGCCCCGGGCCAGGGAGAACACCGTGACCTCGTGGCCGGCGGCGGCGAGCGCCTCGGCCAGGGCGAGGGTGTGCACGACCCCGCCGCGCGGCTTGGTGGAGTAGGTGGACAGCCGGATCCGCACCGCTCAGCCCCGGTACAGGTCGGGTCGGCGTTCCTTGAGGTGGTGCAGCACCGCGCGGGCGGAGCCGATCATCTCCTCGGGCTCGACGTCGGCGACGGCGAGCCCGCCCTTGGACCAGGTGCGGGCCAGGATGTCCCCGCCCGGCCCGACGACCTTCGCCCGGCCCAGGAAGTGCAGCGATCCGTTGCGCCCGCTCTGGTTCGCCGACAGCAGCAGCACCTGGTTCTCGGCGGCGCGGGACTGGTCGTAGAGGTCGAACAGCCGGGCCTGGCGGTCCTGCGCCATCCGGGGTGCCCGGTTGGTCAGCGAGGTCGGCCAGGCCGACAGGCAGGCCAGCAGCTGCGCGCCGTCGAGCGCGAGCGAGCGGGCCGACTCGGGGAAGGTCTTGTCGTGGTCGATGAGCATCCCCATCCGGCCGGCGGGGGTGTCGAACGCGGTGAACCCGTCCCCGGCGGCGAACAGGCCGGCGACACCCGCGGGCTGGTGCACCTTGCGGTGCCTGCCGAGCACGCCGTCCCCGGTCAGGCAGACCGCGGAGTTCCACCGCACGCCCGGCTCGGGGCCGGCCTCGCAGAACCCGACGCACACCACCATCTCCCGGGCGAGCGCGGCGACCGCGCGCACCTCGGGGCCGTCCGGGTCGAGCTCGGGCGGCAGCACCGCGCCGTCGTCCGGGTCGGCGGGATCGGGGCTGCGCAGGTCGTGCACGTAGCCGCCGAGGGCGCCGTCGGGCAGCACCAGCACGCTCACGCCCTGCTCCCGGGCGTGCGCGACGATCACGCCGATCCGCTCCAGGTCGAACGCGACGTCCCGGGTGAAGTTCGCGGCCGCCGCGGCGACGCGCACCTCACACCCCCGCGCGGACCGGACCCGGCCCGTAGGCCGCCGGGCGGCGGTCGCGCAGGTGCCCCATGACGCGGCGGGCGGCGTCCACGGATGCGTCGACGTCGACGGTGGCGACGGCCAGCCCGGCCTCGCTGCCGGTGGCCGCGAGCACCTCGCCCCCCGGGTCGACGATCTTGGCGTTCGCCACCAGCTGCATGTCGCCGAACCTACCGGCCTGGTTCGCCGAGACCCAGACGAACTGGTTCTCCAACGCGCGGGAGCGGTCGTGCAGGTCGAAGCGGCGGGCCCACCGGTCCTCGGCGAGCACCGGGGCCCGGTTCGTCCGCGACGCCGGCCACGCCGACAGGCACAGCACGGTCCGGGCGCCGTCGTCGGCCAGCGCGCGGGCCGCCTCCGGGAACGCCTTGTCGTAGCAGATCATCATGCCGGTGCGGCCGTACGGCGTGTCGAACGCGGCGAACCGGTCGCCCGCGGCGTAGCTGGAGTTCTCGTTGATCGGCTGGTGCACCTTGCGGTGCCGCCCGAGCACCCCGTCCCCGGTGACGGCGACACAGGAGTTGTAGGGCCGCCCGCCGGATGCGGCGTCCCCGGTCTCGCAGTACCCGGCGGCGACGACCATGTCCCCGGCCAGCGCGGCCAGCCGCCGGACCTCCGGCCCGTCCGGGTCCAGCTGCGGGGGCCGGTCGGCGGGGGTGCCGGGCACGTCGTGCAGCGACGACAGGTACCCGCCCATCGCCGCCTCGGGCAGCGCGAGCACCTGCACCCCGGCCGCGCGGGCGCGGGCGATCGTGGCGGCGATCCGGGCGAAGTCCTCGTCGAGGTCGCGGACGAAGCCCTGCGCGGCGGCGCCGAACGTCGTGGGCGTCATCGGGTCTCCTCGGGGTGGGGGGCGGGGGTACCGGCGCGGCCCATGCCGGTGACGCCCGCGGTGACGGCCTCGGTCTGCTCGCCGTCGGGCCAGCGCAGCCGGACCCCGGCACCGGCGACGAGCTCGCCGCACTCGGCGGACACCGCGGGACCGGCGTCGGGGGCGGGGGAGCCCGGGTCGTCCGCGGTGAGCAGGCCGAACCCGGGGAAGCAGGTGAACCAGTCGCCCGCGGTGGCACCGTCCGGGCGGGGGACGGCGGCGACGTCGAGCACGGCGCCGACCCCGGAGGCCTCGGCGAGCATGCCGAGGGTCCCGGCGAGCCCGGCCATCGACACGTCCTTCGCCGCGGCCGGGCGGTGCGGTGCGTCCGGGCCGATGGCGCCGACGGTCGCGGCCAGCTCGGCGCGGGTGCGGGAGGTCGTCGAGTCCCACTGGCGCCCGGTGTAGCCGGGCCGCCAGCCGCCGCCGAGGTCGGTGGTGAGCCGGACCCGGTGCCCGGCGCGCCCGCCACCGGCGGGGACGGGCCGGTCGGTGCGCCCGAGCGCGGTCAGCGACAGCGCCGCGGGCACGTCGAGCTGGGTGTGCCCGCCGAGCAGCGGGACACCGTAGGCGGCGGCCGCGTCGCGCACGCCGCTCAGCACGCGGTGGGCGAAGGAGGCGTCCCGGGCGCCGACGGCGTCGAGCAGCCCGACCGGGGCGGCGCCCATCGCGGCGAGGTCGTTGACGTTGACCAGCACCCCGGCCCAGCCCGCCCACTCCGGGTCGCGCTCGACCATGGCGGGCACGATCGCGTCGCAGCAGGCCACCAGGTCGCTGCCCGGGACGGGGGCGCCGTCGTCGCCGATGAACCCGGCCGGGCCGACGCCGCCGACCAGCGCACCCAGCGGGGCCTTGGTGGCGACGACGAGGTCCTGGACGCGGGTCATGGGCCGGCGCATCGTGACGTGCGGGGCCCCGGCGACCACGCAGTCGCGCACCCGGGTCCAGCCGAGCCGCTCGAACAGGACCGCGCCCGCGGCCTGCACGTCGGCGTCGAAGCGCAGGGCGCCCGCGGCCTCGGCGCGCGCGCAGGCGGCGCGGACCAGCGCGGCGCCGACCCGCACACCGGTGCGACGGCGCGCGGCGGGAGCCACGACCAGCCTGCTGCCGGTCCACCACCCGATGTCGGGGTGGGCCGCCCGGGCCGGGCCGAGGCGTACCCCGCCGAGCAGGGTCCCGTCGGCGTCGTGGGCGAGCAGGACGACGACGCGCGGGTCGGCGTCGTGGTCGTCGAGGTCGGCGGTGGGCCGGTCGGGGAACAGGCCCTGCTCGACGCAGAACACCGCGCGGCGCAGCGCCCGGTACCCGGCGACGCCGGGGTCGCGAGCGTCGTCGGCGCGGGCCTCGCGGACCGTCACCGCCGGGGTTCCGCCGGTGCGGGCCGGGCGGCCGCCGAGCAGCTCGTCGGCGATCCAGCGCGGCGCGGGGGTCAGGTGGCGGGGCGCCCCGGTCACGAAGCGGGGGCGCGGGTCGGTGGTGCTCATGCTCAGCCCCCCGCCGCGGACAGCGCGCTGCACGCCCCGCAGGCCGCGCAGCCGGCGGCCTGGTCGGCGCCGCGCATCCCGGCGGCGCGGAGCACCGCGGCGACCCGGCCGGTGACGTCGGCGAGCAGGTCCGGGTCGGGGGCGGGCACCCCGTCGGCGAAGGCGAGGGTGCCGGGCAGCGGCCGGTAGGGGACGACGAACGGGTACACCCCGGCCGCGACCAGCTCCGCGGCGCCGGCGACGAGCTCGTCGGGGTCCTCGCCGAGGCCGACGATGAGGTAGGTCGACACGGCGTTCGGGCCGAACACCCGCACGGCCTCGTCCCAGGCCGCCCGGTACTGGGACAGCGGGACGGTGGCCTTGCCGGGCATCCAGCGGCGCCGGACGTCGTCGTCGAGGGACTCGACGTGGATGCCGATCGCGTCGGCGCCCGCGGCGGCCAGCTCGGCGAGCACACCGAGGTCGTCGGGGGCGGGCGGCTCGCACTGGACCTGGACCGGCAGCGCGGGGACGCGTTCGCGGATCGCGCGCACGCAGCGCAGCAGGTGCCGGGCGCCGCGGTCCCGGCCGTTGGAGGTGCCGGTGGTCAGCACCATCTGGCGCACCCCGTCCAGGCGGACCGCGGCCTCGGCGACCTCGGCGAGCTGGTCGGGCGTCTTCACCGCCGTCGTCGCGCCGGAGGCCAGGGACTGCTCGATCGCGCAGAACCGGCAGCGGTCGGCCTCGCCGTAGCGCACGCAGGTCTGCACCACCGTGGAGGCGAGCACGTCGTCGCCGTGCAGGCGGGCGATCTTCTCGTAGGGCACGCCGTCGGCGGTGGTGAGGTCGTAGAACGCCGGCCGGGCGACGGTGTCGACCGCGACGCCCATGTCGGTCACGCCGCCGCCGGGCTCGCGGCGCAGCAGCCGCCCGTCCCGCAGCCGGTACGGGGAGTCGGCGACGATCGGGACGGTGGTCGCCAGCCCGTCGACGAGGACGTGCCCGTCGGCGGACGGGCCCGCCCCGCCGGGGCGGCGCAGCGGGATGACCGAGCCCAGGTCGGTCACGCCGGAGGGCCGGTCCGGCCCGGTGCCGGTGTCGGGGTCGAGCGCCACGCCGCGGACGGCGAGCTCGGCGCGGGCCCGCAGACCGGGCTCGGTACGGGACGGTGCGGACATGGGGGCGGACCTCCGGGGATGCGACGGGCCGGGTACGGCGGGGGACCGCCCGCGCCCGGACCCGCCGGGATGCAGCCCGTGGCCGAGGCATCGGGCCGCATCCCGGGACGGATCCGGGACGCGATGGCGTCCCGTCGTCGTCAGAGCTGGTAGGTCGAGTTGATGATCGCGCCCTTGCGGGCGTAGTGGATGAGCGCGTCCTGGACGTCGAGCGGGTGCGTCGGGATGACGCCCTCGATCAGGTCCTCCTCGCGGGCACCGTGCAGCGACAGCCCGAAGCGGCAGCAGAACACCTTGCCGCCCTCGCTCATGAACGTCTTGAGCTGGTCGTTGATGTTGTGCTCTCCGGGGAACGCGGACGTGCCGGTCGTCGGGAAACCGCGGGTGGCCAGGCAGTTCAGCGAGCCGGGACCGTAGAAGTACATGGCCGACTCGAATCCCTTGCGCAGCGCACGGGTCGCCTGCAGCACGGCCACGAAGCTGACCGAGGACTCGTGCGCGATGCCGTGCACCAGGGTGAAGTAGGTCTCGCCGTCCTCGGCCTGCAGGTCCGGGAAGACCTTCGTCCCGCCGTAGATGCTCGAACCCTCGGGCAGCGAGGGGTGCGGGATCTCCTCGAGGCTCTTCTTCTCGATGTCGGACAGCTCGGCGCTGGTCATGGGGATGCTCCTCGTGGTGTGACGGATCCACGCCGGGAATACGGGTGCGTGGGAGCGCCGGGGGAGGGAGAATGCGATGGAATCGGGTCCCACCGTTTCCGGCGAGCACTACGACACCAGTGATCTGTTGCCGGAACGTTGAGAGCGGACTACGACGACAATTCCGGATCCGCCTTGTGTGACCGCCGTGTTGCGTAACACGGGGCAATGCTCCCGTCGTCCGAACGACACGATCCGGTAATACGACGGGTCGACCGTGGGGCCGTTCCCCTGATCCCCCACGAGGAGGCCCCATGACCGCGGTGATCCGGCGCGAGGACCGGCGCACCCCGCCCGCCCGGCTGGACGGCGAGCACCGGACGGTGGTCGTCGTCGGCGGCGGGCAGGCGGGGCTGTCGATGAGCCGCTGCCTGGACGTGCGCGGCATCGACCACCTCGTGCTCGAACGCGACGTCGTCGCCTCCTCCTGGAAGCGGCACCGCTGGGACACGTTCAGCCTGGTCACGCCGAACTGGCAGTGCGACCTGCCGGACTTCCCCTACGCCGGGCCGGACCCGCACGGGTTCATGGTCCGCGGCGAGATCGTCGACTACCTGGAGGCCTACCGGGCGTTCGTCGACCCGCCGCTGCTCGAGGGCGTCGCGGTGACCCGGCTGCACCGCGACGAGCGGGGGACCTTCGTCGTGGAGACCTCCGCCGGGACGTGCACCGCCGACCAGGTCGTCGTCGCCACCGGCGGGTACCACACGCCGCTCACCCCGCCGCTGTCCGAGCCGCTGCCGGCCGGCATCACGCAGATCGGGTCCCAGGACTACCGCAACCCCGGTCAGCTGCCGCCGGGGGAGGTGCTGGTGGTCGGATCCGGGCAGTCCGGCGCCCAGATCGCCGAGGACCTGCACCTGGAGGGGCGCAGGGTGCACCTCGTCGTCGGGCACGCGCCGCGGGTGGCCCGCTTCTACCGGGGCCGTGACGTCACCGACTGGCTCGACGAGATGGGCTACTACCGGATGCCGGTGACCCGGCACCCGCGCCGCGAGGCCGTGCGCGCCCAGGCCAACCACTACGTGACCGGCCGCGACGGTGGTCGCGACATCGACCTGCGCCGCTTCGCCGCCGAGGGCATGCGGCTCTACGGCGCGCTCACCGACCACGCCGCGGGGAGCCTCACCTTCGCCCCCGACCTGGAGTCCTCACTGGACCACGCCGACGAGGTCAGCGAGTCCATCAAGGACACCATCGACGGCTGGATCGCCGACGAGGGGATCGACGCCCCGGTCGAGGAGCGCTACACCCCGGTGTGGCGCCCGGAGCGCGAGGTCACGGAGCTGGCGCTGGCCGGCACCGGGATCACCTCGGTGGTCTGGTGCATCGGGTTCCGGCAGGACTTCTCCTGGATCGACCTGGGCGTGTTCACCGGCCGCGGCTCGCCCGTGCACAGCCGCGGCGCGACCGGTGTCCCCGGGCTGTTCTTCCTCGGCCTGCCCTGGCAGTGGACCTGGGGGTCCGGGCGGTTCTCCGGGGTGGGCGCCGACGCGGCGTTCCTCGCCGAGCGGATCCGCTCGCAGCGCGGCCTGACCTCGACCGGCGGACGCGGCGACGTCTGCAACGTCCTCGCCCTGGGGTCCTGAGTGGACGGTTCCGCCGACCCGGCCGACCTGGGTGGGACGACGGGCTGGGGGCGGGTCGTCGCCCCGCCCGACGTCGAGCCCGAGCCGCCCTTCGCCCGGCCCTGGGAGGGGCGGGCGTTCGCCATGACCGCGCTGACCATGGGCCGGATCTCCGGGCGCAACCTGGACGCGTTCCGGCACGCACTGTCCCGGTTGGACCGCACCCGTTACCTCGACGACGGCTACTACGGCCGCTGGCTGCACGCCGCCGAGCTGATGCTCGTCGACTCGGGCGTCCTGGCGCCCGGCGCGGTGGAGGCACGGGCCCGGCGCGGTCGCGGCGAGGACGTGCCCGAGCCGGCCGACCCTCCGGTCGCGAAGCCCGACTACGCGCCCACCGCGCCCGGGTCGCTGCGGACCGTCGAGGCCGCCCCGCGCTTCGCCCCCGGCGACCCGGTCCGCGCGCGCCGCGAGCCCCCGGACGTCGCCCCGCCCGCGCCGTCGGCGGGCCCGGTCGGCCGCGGGCCGTGCAAGCTCCCGCGCTACCTGCGCGGGACGCCCGGCGCCGTGACCGCGGTGCGGCCCTCACACGTGCTGCCCGACACCCACGCGGTGTTCGCCGGTGAGCACCCCGAGCACGTGTACACCGTCGCGTTCGCCGCACCGGACGTGTGGGGCCCCGGCGCGGACCCGCACGTCACCGTGCACGCCGACCTGTTCGAGTCCTACCTGGAGCCACGATGACCGACGACGATCCCGGTCCGGCGCTGCGCACCGCGGCGCTGGAGGAGCTGCTGGTCGAACGGGGGCTGGTGGACCCGGCCGTCGTCGACGGGTTCGTGCGCACCTACGAACGCGACGTCGGCCCGCTGAACGGCGCGACGGTCGTCGCCCGCGCCTGGACCGACCCGCGGTTCCGGGAGTGGCTGCTGCGCGACGGCACCGCGGCCATCGCCTCGCTGGGGTTCACCGGACCGCAGGGCGAGCACATGGTGGTGCTTGAGCAGACCGAGCAGGTGCACCACGTCGTGGTCTGCACGCTGTGCTCCTGCTACCCGTGGCCGGTCCTCGGGCTGCCCCCGAGCTGGTACAAGGACCCCGCCTACCGCGCCCGGGTCGTGCGGGAGCCGCGGACCGTGCTCGCCGAGATGGGGCTCGACGTGCCCCCGGAGCGGCGGATCGAGGTGTGGGACTCCTCGGCCGAGGTCCGCTACCTGGTGCTGCCGCGCCGGCCCGCGGGCACCGACGGACTCACCGCCGAGCAGCTCGCCGGGCTGGTCGGGCGGGACGCGATGGTCGGGGTCGCCGAGGCGGTGGAGCCGTCGTGAGCGCTCCACTGCTCGACGTCGCGGGCCCCGCCGCCCCGCCGCGCGCCAACGGCGAGCTGGTGTTCACCGCGCCCTGGGAGGGACGCGCGTTCGGGCTGGCCGTCGCGCTCGCCGAGGCGGGGGTGTTCACCTGGGACGGCTTCCGCGACCGGCTGGTCGCGCGGATCGCCGCCCCCTACTACGGCTGCTGGCTCGCCGCCTGCGAGGACGCGCTCGTTGCCGCGGGCCGGCTGGACGGGGACGACGTGTCCACCCGCGCCGCGGGCCTCGCCGCCCGCCCGGCCGGTCACGACCACAACCACGACCACGCCGGTCACGGCCACGGTCACGTTCGGTAGGAGAATGCATACCGGTGGTGACGGAATGGTCCGGTGATCTCATTCCGCGCATTACCCCACACGAATGTGGAACGGAACCGTGCCGACCCGATCGGGGTCGTGCGCGACCCGGCCGGTGTCACCGCTCGGTAACCGATCATGTTTCAGCGGGGCCGATGCCCCGGTACGCGGATAGATTGGTGCCATGAGCGCATCCGGGTCGGTGGTCCTGCGGACCGTCGCCTGGTGTGCCGGGGTCCTGCTGGTGGGTGCCGGTGTGCTGGCCGCCGTCGTCGTCGGGTTCGGCGCGCTCGTCGCACCGGGGGAGGCGCGCGCGTCCCGCGAGATCGACCCGGCCACCGAGTTCGCCCGGCTCGCCGTCGACGACCCGGCCGCCGCGCTGCGCTCGTGCACCCCCGCCCGCGGGACCCTCGTCGACGCGCTGTCCGGGGCGCTCCCGCTCGGTGCGGTGCCCGGCGCCGACCGGTTCACCGCGACCGACGGGGACCTCACGTTCGTCTCGGCGCCGATCACCGGCACGCTGCGCGGCGCCGGGGACCGCGCCGTGTGGGTGTGGGGGCGGCAGGGCTTCGCCGCCGTCACCGACGACGCGCGTGCCCTCACCCCCGAGCTCCCCGGGCCGTCGCTCTACGCCACCGGCCCGGACGCGGCCGGCGCGGTCCGCGCCGCGACCTGCGTGGAGGCCGCGCAGCGCGCCGACCGCTCCGGCACCGCGCCGACCCAGGGCCCGGTCGCGCCGCGCTGAGCCGACCGTTCCGGGGTCGACCCGGGGCCCGGTCGCACCGCGCCGAGGCGGGCTCAGCCGCCGGGCAGGATCAGGCAGCTCGACGTGGCCTCGCCCAGCAGCCGGCCCTCGGCGTCGGTCAGCTCGGCCCGGGCCAGCGCGGTGCGGCGCCCGGCCTGCACGACGTGGCCGGTGCAGGTCACGGTGCCGGTGTCGACGGTGATCCGGCGCAGGAAGCGCACCGACAGGTCCAGGCTGGTGTAGCCGGTCCCGGCGGGGAGCGTGGAGTGCACCGCGCACCCGCAGGCGGAGTCGAGCAGCGTGGCGTACACCCCGCCGTGCACCGAGCCGATCGGGTTGTACTGGTGCTCGCCGGGTTCGAAGGCGAACGCGACCCGCCCGTGCTCGGCGGAGACGGCTCGGAACCCGACGAGGCTCGCGATGGGCGCCCCGGGGAGGCGGCCGTCGACGATCCGGCGCAGGTACTCCAGTCCGTCCAGACCGGACGCGGCGGCGGCGAGCACCATCGGGTCGGTCCACTCGTGCTCGCGGCGGCGCGTGGTGGCCGGATCGGTCACGGGTTCTGCTGCGGAGGTCATCGTGGCTCCTGATCGGTGACGGGGGCTCCGGGGCCCGGTTCGAGGTGGACGTCGTCGGCGCGGCCCAGGCGGTGCCCGGCGGTGCACACGCTCACCAGGCGCACCGGGGCGCCGCAGCCGGTGTGCACGCGGACCACGGGCGGGCCGGCGTCGCCGGCGAGGTGCCGGTCGCCGAAGTCCATGAGCGCGGCCAGGACCACGCCCAGGTCGCGGCCGCGGCGGGTCAGGCGGTACTCGGCGCGGGTCCGGGCGCCGGGCTCGCGGTAGTCCACCCGTTCGACGACGCCGTCGCCGACCAGCTCGGACAGTCGTCGACTCAGGACGGTGCGTGCGACGCCCAGGCCGCGGGCCAGCTCGTCGAAGCGGGTGACCCCGCGGCCGAGGTCGCGCACGAGCAGCACCGTCCACGGGTCGGCCAGCAGCGCCGCGGTGCGGGCCACCGAGCACACCTGGGACGCCGCCGCCGTCCGTGCGTCCATCCCCGCCTCCTGGGTATCGCTGCGCTACTCAGGAGGCAGAGTAGCCCGGCGCGGCGGACGGCGACAGTGCCCGGTCCCGTCGTGCGCGATTGATCGTGCGCACAGCGGGAAGCCGGGAGGGGACAACACACGAGCACGAGACCGAGGAGGAACCCACGGTGGCGAACGAACTGCAGGGCCGGACCGTCGCGATCCTGGCCGCGGACGGCGTGGAGAAGGTCGAGCTGGTCCAGCCCCGCGAGGAGCTGCAGAAGGCCGGGGCCCGGGTCGAGGTGGTCTCGCTGTCCACGGACCCGATCCAGTCCATGTCGGCCGACATCAACCCGGACGAGAAGCTCGACGTCGACCGGGCCGTCGCGGACGTGTCCGCCGACGACTACGACGCGCTGGTACTGCCCGGCGGCACCGTGAACCCGGACAACCTGCGCGCCGACGCCACCGCGGTGGCGTTCGTGAAGGCCTTCTTCACGGCGGGCAAGCCGGTCGGTGCGATCTGCCACGGCCCGTGGACGCTGGTCGAGGCCGACGTGGTGAAGGGCCGCACCCTCACGTCGTTCCCGAGCATCCGGACCGACCTGCGCAACGCGGGCGCGACCGTCGTCGATGAGCAGGTCGTCAACGACAAGGGCCTGGTCACCAGCCGCAACCCCGACGACCTCGACGCGTTCTGCGCGAAGCTGATCGAGGAGTTCGCCGAGGGGAAGCACCCGGTGCACCCGGAGGGTGCGACCGCCTGACCCGCCCGCACGACGCGACGGGCCCGGCACCCCGAGCGGGGGCCGGGCCCGTCCGCGTCCGGGTCAGCCCTCGACGGGGCCGGCCATCTGTGCGACGTCCTCGGGGTGGTCGCGGCACCGGTCGGTGTCGGGGCGTGCCTCCAGCCGCTCGTCGTCGATCTGCTCGCCGCACACGTCGCAGCGTCCGTACTCGCCCTTGTCCAGACGGGTCAGCGCCGCCCGGACCCGCGCGGTGCGGGCCCGGCGGGTGTTCTCGTCGAGGTCGTGGGCCATGGTCTCGTAGGCCCGCGAGCCTTCGTCGCCGAAGTCGAGACCCTCGCCGACGCGGTCGTCACCCGGCGCCGGCCGCTCGGTCACCGCCGAGCTGTCCTCCAGCTGGTCCAGCTCCTCGGTCAGCAGGGTGCGTGCCCGCTGCGCGTCCATCGGGTCTCCTCTCGTGCCGCGCGACCGGACGGCCGCACGGGAACCGGACTACCCCACCGGCGGGCGCGCACACGCACGCCGTTTCCCCCCGGGCGACGCGGGTAGGCGCGGCGTGGCCGACGGGTGCGGCCGTGGTCCTCCCCGGTCGCACCGCCGGCGCACCGTCCCGGCCCGTCGACGGGTTCGTCCCGTCGCCGGTCACGGACCGATCGAGAGGGAGCCCCGTGTCCGACAGTCCGCCCGCCCAGCAGCAGAGCCCGCCCGGTGACACCGGTGCGATGGACCCCCGGCCCCGCGACGAGATGCGCGGCTACCAGGGCCGCGACCTGCTCGCCGGCACCGTCGCCCTGGTCACCGGTGGTGACTCCGGCATCGGGCGCGCGGTGTGCGTCGCGTTCGCCAAGGAGGGCGCCGACGTCGCCCTGGCCTACCTGGAGGAGCACGACGACGCCGAACACACCGCCGGGCTCGTCCGCGCCGAGGGGAGGCGCTGCCTGACCCTTCCCGGGGACCTCGGAGACGCCGCGCACTGCGCCGACATCGTGCGGCGCACCGTCGAGGAGCTGGGTGCGCTCGACACCGTCGTGAACAACGTCGCCACCCAGGAACCGGTCGACGCGCTCACCGACATCGAGGACGACGCCTGGCTGCGGACCTTCGAGGTCAACATCCACAGCTACTTCCGGGTCACGAAGGCGGCCCTGGAGCACCTGCCCGACGGCGGCGCGATCGTGAACACCGGATCGATCAACGGCCTGCGCGGGAACAGGAGCCTCATCGACTACTCGGCCACCAAGGGCGCGGTGCAGTCGCTGACCTACTCGCTCGCGCAGTCGCTGACCCCCCGCGGCATCCGGGTCAACTGCGTCGCCCCGGGTCCGGTGTGGACGCCGTTGATCCCGGCGACGATGCCGCCCGACACGGTCGACGGGTTCGGCGAGCAGACCCCGATGGGTCGTCCCGCGTCCGCGGACGAGATCGCGCCGTCCTTCGTGTTCTTCGCGGCGCCGCGGCTGTCGTCGTACTACACCGGCGAGGTGCTCGCACCGGTCGGCGGGGAGACCCTGCCGGGCTGAGCGTCCGGGCCCCGCCGCGGCCTGCGGCCCGGCGGGGCTCCTCTAGTCGTCGGCCAGCTCTAGTCGTCGGCCAGCCGCTCGCGCAGCCGCGCGAGGGTCCGTGACAGCAGTCGCGAGACGTGCATCTGCGAGATGCCCAGCTCGGTGGCGATCTGGGACTGGGTCCGGTCGCCGTAGAAGCGCAGGACCAGCATCCGACGCTCCCGTTCGGGCAGCTCGTTGAGCGCCGCCCGCATTCCGGGGCCGTGCGCCGCGAGGTCCAGGGCCGGGTCGTCGGAGCCCATCCGCTCGGCGAGCGACAGGCCCTCACCGGAACCGTCGTCGCCGACCGGCGCGTCCAGGGACTTGGCGTGGTGCGACTCCAGCGCGCCGAGCGCATCGACGACCTCGCCGATTGGCACGCCGACCTCGGCCGCGATCTCCGAGGGGCGGGGCGGGCGGCCGAGGCGCTGCCCCATCTCGTCGGCGACCCGGCCGACGGTGACGGCGAGCTCCTTCAGGTCACGCGGGACCCGCACCGCCCAGGAGTAGTCCCGCAGGTGGCGCTTCATCTCGCCGCGGATGCTGGGGACCAGGTAGCCGAGCGGGCCGCCGGTCGCCGACGACGGATCGTAGCGGTCGACCGCCTTGACCAGACCGAGCATGCCGGCCTGCTCGATGTCCTCGACGCCCCGGCCGGGGGCGGCGAAGCGGCGGGACAGGTTGCGCACGAGTGGACGGAACTCGCGGATCACGTACTCGCGCAACGCATCGCGGCCCGGCGTGCCCGGCGGGGTCCCGGCCAGCTGGTCGAGATCGGGGATGAGGTCGTCGTAGCCCCGTCGGCCGTCGCGGGAGGTCGTCGCGGGCCGGGTGGGCAGAGTGGGACTTCGCATGGTCCCTCGCAATCGCCGATGGCAGGTGCGGGGTCCGCTGCACGGTTGAACGGATTTCGTGTGGACCGGTGGGCGGGCGGACCCGCGTCGGCGGTGTCCTGCGTGCCCGGTTCCGGCAGCCCGACCGTAACCCCGGCCCGTGCGGTCCACAACCCGGGGCGGGGGACCGCGGTGCGGCTCAGGCCCGGGCGTGCGGCGGCGTCACGAACACCGCGGTGTCGTAGTAGGTGCGCAGGGCGGTGACCGTGCCGAGGCCGTCCTCGTCGGTGGCGTCGGTGAGATCGAGGACGGTGACACCGCGCACGGTCACCGGGCCACCCCCGGCGAGTACGGCGTCGCTGTGCCATTCCAGTGCGACCGAGTCCTCGGTCTGCACGGCGTGGCGGAAGGTCGTCGCGACGTGGTCGAACGGAGAGCGGTACTCCTGCCAGAACGCTCCGAGATCGGTGCGGGCCCCGCGGCCGTCGAGGCGCTCGGCCGTCGCACCGTCGCGGAAGCGGGCGAGCAGGTCCTCCGCCCCGCCGTCCCGCTCGAACGCCTGCAGTGCGTCGGCGAAGGCGCGGACCCGCCGGTCGGTGAGTCCCGTGTCCTGGGGGCCGGAGTGGTCGCGGCCGGAGTCGTGCGGTGCGGTGTGTCGCTGCATGGTGCGCGACTACCCGCCGGAGGCGTTCCGACCCGTCTCGGAGCGGACGCGTCCGGCGGGCTGCCGGTGGGGCCGCGACACCGGCCCCGGCAGGTCCGCTCAGGCGTCGGTCTCGACGACGGTGGCGCCCTCGGCGGCGCGCTGGACCGCCTCGCAGCCCTTGTGGGCGGCCGACTTGCTCTCGTAGGCCTCGCCGACGGCGACGACCTGCCCGTTGCTCGCCTTCAGCCGGAACCGGAACTTCCCGCCCCGGTCCTCGTACACCTCGAACTTGCCTGCCACAGGGGGCCTCCTCGGCTTGATCGACCACCGCTGGTTGGTGCGGATGGCCGCGCACGTTAGCCCAGATGGCGTTGCGACGGGCAACGGAGTGTGCCCCTCGTCGGGGCGGGCCGGGCAACCCTCCCGGCGCGTGAGGGTAGAGTCCGGTCCTCCGGCAGTCCGGCCGGTGCACGTGCCGGGCCGTCCCGGCGGAAAGGGGAGGGTGCCGTGGGTCAGGACGACCGTCCCGCCGACCCCGATCGGGTACCGGTCACCCGGGTCGAGGTGCTGGACTTCGTGGGTGAGCTGTTCGGCCACGGTCCGGTGCCCCGTGCGGCGCTGCTGGCCGCGGCCCGCGCCGAGGACGCCAGGGCCCGTCTGCACGAGGTGCTCGACGCCGCCCTGCCGGACCGCCCGCTGACCGGGCTGGACGACCTGTGGCGCCACGTCGACGTGCCCGAGGACCTCGGCGCGGTGCGCGGACTGCCGTCGCCGCGCTAGTCGTCCGCGTCGCCGGTCCGCGGCTCGGACAGCGCCCGCAGCTCGCGGGAGAGCAGCTCCAGCCCGTGGATCCGGGCGTGCAGCGCCTCGATCCGCGACTCGGCGGCGGTGCGGTAGAGCGCCAGCCGGTCCCGGGCGTCGTCGCCGACCGGGCGGCCCGCGTCGAGGTCGGCGCGGGCACCGTCGATCACCGCCATCAGCGCGCGGATCTGGTCCAGGCCGAGGTCGAGCGGCTTGAGCGTCTTGACGAACCGCAGGCGCTCGACGTCGTCCTCGGTGTAGAGACGGAAGCCGCCGGTGCTGCGGGCCGACGGCGTGACCAGCCCCAGCTCGTCCCAGTGCCGGATGGTGCGCAGCGACAGCCCGACACGCGTGGCCACCTCACCGATCTGCTGCACCACACCACCTCCCCTCGACCGTGCGGCCCCGACCGTACCGCCGGGGCGGGGCCGGTCTCAGCGGGCTCTCAGCGGGGCGGGCCTTCTCAGGGGCGCCACAGCGAACCGTCCCTAGCGTCGTCGACATGCCGACTGCACTGGTCACCGGAGCGAGCCGCGGGCTCGGCGCCGTCTACGCCCACGAGCTCGCCGAGCGCGGATGGTCCGTCGTCCTCGTGGCGCGCGACGCCGCCCGCCTCGCCGACGTCGCCGAGCGGATCGGCCGCGCCACCGGCGCCATCGTCGAGATCCTGCCCGCCGACCTCACCGACCCGGCCGGGCTGGCCGCCGTCGAGCGCCGGATCACCGACCGGGACCTGCCGATCGAGCTGCTGGTCAACAACGCGGGCGTCGAGACCGACGCGGTCTTCGCCGAGGCGCCGGTCGAGGCGCTGACCGGCGAGATCGACCTCAACGTGACGGCCCTGATGCGCCTCACCCGCGCCGCGGTCCCGGCGATGACCGCCCGCGGCCGCGGCGGCGTGCTCAACATCGCGAGCTTCGCCGGGTACCTGGCCTCGGGCGGCAACGCCTACGGCGCGTCGAAGTCCTGGGTGCTGGCGTTCAGCGACACCGTCGCGGCGTCGCTGCACGGCACCGGCGTCACCGTCACCGCGGTCGCCGCGGGCCGGATCCGGACCGACGACGACCCGCAGGGCCCGCTGTGGCTCGACCCCCGCGATGTCGTGCGCCGCTCGCTCGACGACCTCGCCCGCGGCCGCACGCTGTCCGCGCCGGGCTGGGTGTACCGGGCGCTGGTCGGCTACCTGGAGGCGCCGCGCACCGCGCTGCGGCTGGCCGCGCGGGTGGCGGGCCGGGGCCGGGAGCGCTGCGAGCGCCTGGAGCGGGGGAGCGGGCACACCCGGCCGTCGCCGGTCCCGACGCCGTTCCGTGACGCGCCCGCCCCGGCCCGGCCGCAGCCGGCTGTCGCGGTGCACGCGGTGGGCCCGGCGACGCCGGTGCCGCCGGTCCTCCCCGAGGAGCCGGCGCGGCCCGCGCACGTCGCCGCCGCGACCGTCCCGGCGCCGCGCGTGTCGGGTACCGGCCCGCTGCCCGTCGTGACCGGTCCGGCCGGGACCGGGGCCGCCGCGGTCCGCCCGGCCGCCGCGCGGGCGGCCGCCTCCGCGACGGCCCGCGCCGCCGTCCGCAGGTTGCCCGCCGCCCCGCGTCCGGTGCAGCCGGCCCGCGACGCCGCGACCGTCCGGCTCGCCGCGGGCTGAGGACCGCGCCCCGCCCGCCGGTCTCGCGGCCACCCCGCGGGCCCACGACGACGCCGCCCGCCCGGTGAGATCATCGGCAGAAACGGACAGATGTGATGAGACTCGCGTACCCCCCACTGTCGGAACCCGGAGTCATGCCCTAGCGTTCTGCACAGTCGAAGGGGAGTACTCCCGAACACGGCGTCGCCGTCATCACGGCACCGGCCCGAGCCGGTCCCGGTTGCGCCGGTCCACCGCGGTCACCGCGGCGGGCGGAGGAGACCTTCAGCGCCCCTACCTGCGCTGGAGGACCCTGTCATGAACGTTCCCCTCTGGGTGTGGCTGGCGACGCTCGCCGTCGTCGTCGGCATGCTCGTGTTCGACTTCGTCGGGCACGCCCGCGACCCGCACGAGCCCACGCTGCGCGAGTCGGCGATCTGGTCGGCCGGCTACATCGCGATCGCCCTGCTGTTCGGCGTCGGCGTCGGTGTCTTCTCGGGCTGGCAGTACGGCGGCGAGTACATGGCCGGCTGGCTGACCGAGAAGGCCCTGTCGGTCGACAACCTGTTCGTCTTCCTGCTGATCATGACCAGCTTCGCGGTGCCGAAGGTGCACCAGCAGAAGGTGCTGCTGATCGGCATCGCGATCGCGATCGTCATGCGCGGTGCGTTCATCGCGGTCGGCGCCGTGATCATCGAGCAGTTCGTCGCGGTCTTCTACCTGTTCGCGGTCATCCTGTTCTGGCTCGCCTGGTCCCAGATCCGCGAGGCGATGTCGTCGGACGACCACGAGCAGGCCGACGCCGGTGACTCGAAGCTGATCCGCCTGGTCCGCAGGGTGCTGCCGACCTCCACCGAGTACGACGGCGCGAAGCTCGTCACCCGCGTCGACGGCAAGCGGCTCCTCACCCCGATGGCGCTGGTCATCGTCGCCATCGGGCTGACCGACCTGCTGTTCGCGTTCGACTCGATCCCGGCGATCTTCGGCCTCACCCAGGAGCCGTTCCTGGTGTTCACCGCGAACGCCTTCGCCCTGCTCGGCCTGCGCCAGCTGTACTTCCTCATCGGGGGCCTGCTGGAGCGCCTGATCTACCTGGCGCACGGTCTCGCGGTGATCCTGGCGTTCATCGGCGTGAAGCTGACCCTGCACGCGCTGCACGAGAACAACGTGCCGTTCATCAACGACGGGCAGCCGGTGCCGGTGCCCGAGGTGCCGATCTGGCTGTCGCTGCTGGTCATCACCGGGACGATCGCCGTCGCCGCCGTCGCGAGCCTGGTCGTCTCCCGGCGTCGCGCCGCGGCCGCCGGGGACGGTGCGGCCTCCCCGGAGGTCGCCGGACCCGACACCGACGGCGCGGACGACGCGACCGTGGACGCGGGTCAGATCCCCAGCACCACCCGGGCGACCGAGAAGTAGATCAGCAGCCCGGTCGCGTCGACGAGCGTCGTGACCAGGGGAGCGGACACCACCGCCGGGTCGATCCCGACCCGGCGGGCCAGCAACGGCATCGTCGCGCCGACCGTCGCAGCCCAGCCGCAGATCGCCACCAGCGTCACCGCCACCACGACGGCGACCTGGAACCCGACCAGCAGCGACGCGACGGCCAGTCCGAGCGCACCGAGCAGGGTGCCCAGCAGCAGCCCGACCCGCAGCTCCCGCCACACCACGGCGGGCAGGTCGGCCAGTCGCACCTCCCCGACGGCGATCGCCCGGACCGCCGCCGACGCGGACTGGGCACCCGCGTTGCCGCCGGTGCCCACGAGCAGCGGGATGAACAGCGCCAGCGCGGTGACCTGCTCGAGTGCGTCCTCGAAGATCTGCAGCACGTTGACCGTCAGCACTGCGGCGAGCAGCAGCACCGCCAGCCACACCGCGCGGGTGCGCGCCAGCTTCGTGACCCGCACGTACATGTAGTGGCCCGACCACGGCGCCGCACCGGACTGGCGGGCGGCGTCCTCGGTGTCGGCGCGCTCCAGGATCTCGACGGCGTCGTCGATGGTGAGCAGGCCCAGCAGCCGGTCCTCGGAGTCGACGACCAGCAGGTCGAGCAGGTTCGCCTCGCCCATCAGGCGGGCGGCGTCCTCGGCGGCGTCGGTGGCCCGCACCCGCGGGGCCCCGTCGTCGACGAGCTCGGCGACGGCGACGTCCGGCCGGGCCAGCACCAGGTCGCGCAGCGAGACGGTGCCGGTCACCCGGCGTCCGGCGTCGGTGACGGCGAGGGTGTACACGGTCTCGGCCTGCGCGCCCTTGCGCCGCACGACGGCCAGCGCCTCGGTCACGGTGCTGTGCAGCGGCACGGCGACGGTCTCCGGCGTCATCACCCGCCCGACCGAGCCGTCGGGGTAGCCGAGCAGTGCCGCGGTCATCGACCGTTCCCCGGCCGACAGCCCGGCCAGCACCCGGTTCGCGACCTTGGCCGGCGCCTCGCCGAGCATCCGGGCGCGGTCGTCGGGGTCCATGTCCTCGACCAGGGCGGTCACCGCGTCGTCGCGCAGCCCCGCCAGCAGCTCCTGCTGGTCGACCGGGTCGAGCTCCTCGAACACGTCGAGCGCGCGGTCCTTGCCGAGCAGCCGGAACACCCAGCCCGCGTCGACCGGTTCCATCCGGGCCAGCGCGTCGGCGATCTCGTGGGCGGGCCGTCCGTCGAGCCGGTCGAGGACTCCGGCGGGGTCGTGGCGTTCGACGAGATCGGTCCAGCGTTCCATGCGGGTGATCCTGCCGCCGGGGCCCGACGCGTGCAGCGGCAGGAGTATGTCCGTTTCGGTAGGATCGGTGACGTCTACCGCACATCCCGGATGACTGCCCCCGGGAGCGGGAACCCGGTCGGTGGCACCGAGGAGGTCACGATGTCCGTCACACCCCCGCCCCTGCCGCCGCCGTCGCCCGGCGGCGGGCCCGGCGACCCCGACCCACGCCCGGTGGCGCGCCCCCTGGACCGCGACGAGGAGCTCCGGCTCTCCGGCCTCGAGCAGGAGCTGCGCCGCTCCGACCCGGAGCTGGACACCGAGCTGACCGCGCCGCACCGGCCCACGCGCGCCGCGGGCGGCCGCGCCGACCGGATCCTGCAGGCCGTCGCGATCACCGTGATCGTGCTGGTGATCGTGCCGGGCGACTGGGTCGCCGGGCTGCTGTCGTTCGGGCTGCTGCTCGGGATCCCGGCCGCGATGGCCTGGATCGCCGTCCGTGCGCACCGGGAGAACGCCGCCCGGGAGCAGGCCGAGGGCCGCGACGACGAGCGCGCCTGACCCGCGCGGTCAGGTCGCGGAGGGCGCCGCTGTCGCCGCCTCGGTCGGGTCGGTCGTCGAGCGGACGGCCGGGAGCCCGAGGTGCTCGCGCAGCGTCGTCCCGGCGTACTCGGTGCGGAACGACCCGCGCTCCTGCAGCAGCGGCACGACCCGGTCGGCGAACTCGTCGAGCCCGCCCGGGGTGACGTGCGGGACCAGCACGTAGCCGTCCGCGGCGTCGGACTGCACGGCGTCGTCGATCGCGTCGGCGACCGTCCGCGGGCTCCCGACGAAGGTGTGCCGCCCGGTCACCTCGATCACCGTCTCGCGCAGCGACAGGTTCTTCTCCGCGGCGAGGGCGCGCCACTGGTCGGCGACGGCCTTCGGGTCCCGGTACTGGCGCACGCTGGCGCGGCCCTTCGACACGAGCTCGCCCTCGACCGGGTCGAACTCCGGCAGCGGACCGTCCGGGTCGCGCCCGGACAGGTCGGTGTTCCACAGCTGCTCGGCGAACACGATCGCGGTCTGCGGGCTGACCTGCTGGGAGCGGATCACCTCGGCGAGCTCGGCGGCCTCGGCGTCGGTGTCGCCCAGTACGTACGTCGCGGCGGGCAGGATCTTCAGGTCGTCCCACGCCCGGCCGTAGCGGGCGAGGCGGCCCTTCACGTCGGCGAGGAACGCGCGTCCGGCCTCCGGCTCGGCGTGCCGGGAGAAGATCGCGTCGGCCGACGCGGCGGCGAACTCGCGCCCCTCCTCCGAGTCACCCGCCTGCAGGATCACCGGGCGGCCCTGCGGGCTGCGCGGCAGCGAGAAGCGGCCGTGCACGTCGAACTGGTCGGAGGTGTACGCGAACTCCCCGCGGTCGTCGGGGCCGGTGCGCGAGTCCCAGATCGCGGCGGTCGCGGCCAGCTGCTCCTTGGCCCGGGAGTAGCGCTTCTCCTTCGGGAGGAAGCCACCGCGGCGGAAGTTCTCGCCGGTGAACGCGTCCCACGAGGTCACCACGTTCCAGGCCGCCCGGCCGCCGGACAGGTGGTCGAGCGAGGCGAACTGGCGGGCGACGTCGTAGGGCTCGGTGAAGGTGGAGTTGATCGTCCCGGCCAGGCCGAGCCGGTCGGTGACCGCGGCCAGCGCGGACAGGACCGTGAACGTGTCCGGGCGGCCCATCACGTCCAGGTCGTAGATCTCGCCGCGGTGCTCGCGCAGGCGCAGCCCCTCGGCGAGGAACAGGAAGTCGAACCTCGCCCGCTCCGCGGTCCGCGCGAAGTGCGCGAACGAGGAGAAGTCGATGTGGCTGCCGGACGCCGGGTCACTCCACACCGTCGTGTTGTTGACGCCCGGGAAATGGGCGGCGAGGTGGATCTGCTTGCGTGGCATGCGTGTCCTCCCGACGTGGCTCCTACCGGTGCAACACCCTCCGGGCCAGGGTGTTCCCGAGCAGCTGCGCGCACTGCACGACGACCACGATGATCGCGACGGTCAGCAGCGTCACCGGCCAGTCGAACTGCTGGTAGCCGTAGGAGATCGCGAAGTCGCCCAGGCCGCCGCCGCCGACGTAGCCGGCCATCGCCGACATGTCGACCACCGCGACGAAGACGAAGGTGTAGCCGAGCACCAGCGGCGCCAGCGCCTCGGGCACCAGCACGCTCCACACGATCCGGAACCGGCTCGCGCCCATCGCCCTGGCCGCCTCGACGACGGCCGGGTCCACCGACACCAGGTTCTGCTCGACGATGCGCCCGATGAAGAACGTCGCCATCGCGACCATCGGGAACAGCACCGACCGGGTGCCGATGGTCGTGCCCATCACGATCAGCGTCAGCGGGCCGACCGCGGTGATGAAGATGATGAACGGGATCGGCCGCACGATGTTGACCAGCACGTTCAGCACGCCGAACACGACGCGGTGCGCG
Source organism: Pseudonocardia sp. ICBG162 (assembly GCF_020496225.1). Classification (NCBI taxonomy): domain Bacteria; kingdom Bacillati; phylum Actinomycetota; class Actinomycetes; order Pseudonocardiales; family Pseudonocardiaceae; genus Pseudonocardia; species Pseudonocardia sp. ICBG162. Next base: position 442,735 of record NZ_JAHLJD010000017.1, on the reverse strand, counting down.
TACAGGCCGCCGGGTCGGGTGGTGTGCAGCGCGAGACCGAGCAGCAGCCCGAGCGCGCCCGCCAGCAGCATCGTCCAGAACACCATGTAGGCGGTCTGGAGCACCGACAGCCACAGCACCGGCTGCAGGGTCGCCCAGTCGTTCGTCATGCGGTCCGCTCCGTCACCCGGGTCGCCCGGGACAGCTCGTCGACGCAGGCCTGCACGGCCGCGTCGGCACCGGTCAGTTCCAGGGTCAGGCTGCCCACCGGGCGCTCGGAGAGCTCCCGGATGCCGCCGTGCACCACCGTGGCGCGGACCCCGTGGGCGGCGGGTACCCGGGCGATCGCGTCCTGGGCGTCGGCGGCCCCGGAGCCGGGCCCGCCGACCGCGACGGTCACCAGCCGGCCGGGGTGGCGCGCCCGCAGCCGGTCGAGGGTCTCCTCGGACGGGACGTCCTGCAGCACGCCGTGCACGAACCGCCGGGTCGCCGGGTGCGACGGGGCGGCGAACACGTCGTACACGTCGCCGTCCTCGATCACCTTCCCCCGTTCCATGACCACGACCCGGTCGCAGATCTCGGCGACGACCTCCATCTCGTGGGTGATCACGACGACGGTGGTGCCCAGCTCGCGGTTGACCCGGCGCAGCAGGGCGAGCACCTCCCTGGTCGTCTCCGGGTCCAGCGCGCTGGTCGCCTCGTCGGCGAGCAGGATCGACGGCGACGTCGCGAGCGCCCGGGCGATCCCGACCCGCTGCTTCTGCCCGCCCGACAGCCGGGCCGGGTAGCGGCCGGCGAGCTCGGAGAGGCCGACGAACTCCAGCAGCTCCGCGACCCGGGCCCGGCGCTGCTCGCGGGAGCGGCCCGCGACGGCGAGCGGGTAGCCGACGTTGCCGGCGACGGTGCGGGAGTTCATCAGCGCGAACTGCTGGAAGATCATGCCGACCTCGCCGCGCAGCTCGGCCAGGCCGCGCTCGGACAGCTCCGAGGTGACCCGCCCGCTCACCGTCACGGTGCCCGCGGTCGGCAGCTCCAGGGCGTTGATCATCCGGACGAGCGTCGACTTGCCCGCGCCGGACCAGCCGATGACCCCGGTGATCCCGCCCTCGGCGATGTCGAGGTCGACGTCGTCGACGGCGGTGACGCCCGGGCCCCGCCGGGCGGCGAAGGTGCGGGTCGCGCCCGAGAACGAGATCACCGGCGCCGCCATCAGCGGGACCGCAGCTGCTGCTCGATGCCGGCCAGGGTCTGCTGCAGGTCGGCCGGGGAGTTGTCCCGGAACACGCCGCCGTCGCCGAGGTCCCGGCGGGCGGCGTCGAGGACCTGCGGGTCGTGGTAGATCCGCACCAGCGTCGCGTAGGCCGGGTCGTCCTTCTGGTCGGCGCGGGCGACGAACAGGTTGATGTAGGGCTTCGCCTTCTCCGAGTCCGGGTCCTCGGAGTAGACGACCTGGTCCGGGGTCAGGTTCGCCGACTGCGCGTAGTTGTTGTTGACGATCGCGGCGTCGGCGCTCGTCAGGTTCGCCGCGGTCTGCGCCGCGTCGACCGGGGTGACCCGGACCTTCGACGCGGCCGCGTCGATGTCGGCCGGGGTGGAGGTCGTCGTGCCGCCGTCGGTGAGCCGCAGCAGCCCGGCGGACTGCAGGACGTTCAGCGCGCGGGCCTGGTTCACGGCGTCGTTCGGGATGACGACCTGCCCGCCCTGCGGGATCTGCGCGAGGTCGGCGTGCTTCGTGGAGTACAGCGGCAGCGGGTACACCGCCGTCGCGCCGATCGGGACCAGGGTGTCGTCGTTCTGCACGTTGTAGTTGGCCAGGTACTGGAGGTGCTGGAACTGGTTGAGGTCCAGCTGGCCCTGGGCGAGCGCCGGGTTGGGCTGGTTGTAGTCGGTGAAGTTGACCAGCTCGACGGTGATGCCCTCTGCGGTGGCCTTGTCCTTGAACACGTTCCAGTAGGGCTCGGCGCCGTCGGAGACGCCGATGCGGACGGTGCGGGACCCGTTCTCCCCGCCGCCCGACGACGACTCGCCGGGGGCGGCGCAGCCGGCCGCCAGTACGGCGAGCGCGACGGCGGGGACCAGCAGGGACAGTACGCGTGGCAGGCGCATCGGGGGTTCCTCTCGGCGCCGACTCCGGGACGGGTCGCGTCCGGGGGCCGGCGCAGCGGTGCGTCGGAGGCGTGCCGGGCACCGCGTACAGCGGCGCCCCGGGGTGACGCCGCGGTGCGGCGCCGTAGGCGACGCAGGGCGGGAGCGAGGGCTCCGGGGACGACGCCGGGGGAGACCGGGCCGCCGGACCGGGCCGCACCGGGTAAGTGCGACCGGCCGCGACGGGGCGGTCGGCACGACCGATGAACCTACCGGGGACGAACCGTCCGAACGGATCATCCGCGACGAAGCTCACGAACAGGAATAACCGACGGGGCGTGCCGCGCCCGACGCCGGCGGACCGGGCGCCACGGGACCGGTACGGCAGGTCAGCGCGGTGGCTCGGCCAGCAGGCCGCGGCGGCGCAGCTCGGGGAGCACGCCCTCGCCGACCCGGTAGGCCTCCTCCAGGTGCGGGTAGCCCGACAGGACGAACTCGTCGATCCCCAGCTCGTGGTACTCGGCGATCCGGTCGGCCACCTCGGTGTGCGACCCGACCAGCGCGGTCCCCGCGCCGCCGCGGACCAGACCCACCCCGGCCCACAGGTTCGGCGCGATCGTCAGCGCGTCGGCCGAGCCCCCGTGCAGCGCGAGCATCCGCTGCTGCCCGACCGACTGGCTGGACCGCAGCGTCGCCTGGGCCCGCTCGATCTCGGCCGGGTCGAGCGCGTCGAGCAGCCGGGCGGCCTCGGCCCACGCCTCGTCGGCGGTGTCGCGGGTGATCACGTGCAGCCGGATGCCGAAGCGTGGGGTGCGGCCGAGATCGTCGGCGAGCTTGTGGACCCGCCCGATCTTCTCGGCGACGGCCGCGGGGGGCTCGCCCCAGGTCAGGTAGACGTCGGCGTGCCGGGCGGCGACCGGTAGCGCGGCGTCGGAGGAGCCCCCGAAGTAGACCGGCGGCAGCGGGTCGGGCGGGGCGAGGGTGGTGGCGCCGTCGACGTCGTAGTGGGCGCCGGTGAAGTCGAACGGTTCGGGGCCCCAGGCGCCGCGCAGCACGGTGAGGAACTCGTCGGTGCGGGCGTAGCGTTCGTCGTGGGAGGCGTGGTCGCCGAAGCGGCGCTGCTCGACGGCGTCGCCGCCGGTGACGATGTTGAGCATCAGCCGGCCGCCGGAGACGCGCTGGTAGGTCGCGGCCATCTGGGCGGCGAGGGTCGGGGAGAGCACGCCCGGCCGGAACGCGACGAGGTAGCGCAGCGTGCGGGTCTCGCGCAGCAGCGCGGCCGTGGTCAGCCAGGCGTCCTCGCAGAACGTGCCGGTCGGGGTGAGGACGCCGTGGAAGCCCTGGGCCTCGGCGGCCCGAGCGATCTGGGCGAGGTAGCCGATGTCCGCCTCGCGGGCCGTCGTCCCGGCCTCGCCGCGGTCGGCGTGCCGGCGGGCGACGATGGTGCGGCCGTCGCCGGAGGTGGGCAGGAACCAGTGCGGGACGATGCTCATCGTGCTCCCGTCCGTCGGTCGGTGGGGGTGCCCGGGATGCCGTCCCGGGCGGCGGCCAGGGTGGTCGCCTCGTAGCGGCGGTCGACGGACGCGCCGATGTCGGCCCGGCCCGGGACGACCCCGGCCTCGGAGAACGCGTCGGCGAGCGTCTGCTGGGAGGCGACGACGGTGTCGTCGAGCGGGATCGGCAGGTCCGGGCCGCGCGCGACGGCGCGTCGGGTGATCGGCAGCGGGATGGTCGTCTCCTCGCTCCAGACCCGGGCGCGCTGTTCGCGGTGGATGTCGGAGTAGACCTGCGCGGCCGCGAGCCGGGCCAGGAAGTCGGCCAGCGCAGCGCTGCGCGCCGGGTCGGCCAGGGTGGCGTTGGACGCGACCTGGAAGCCGTAGCCGTTCGCGGTGCCGGTGCCGTCGGCGACGATCCGGGCGCCGCCGTCGAGCTCGGCCTGGGAGGTGTAGGGGTCCCAGACGGCCCAGGCATCGACGTCGCCCTGGCGGAACGCGCCGTAGGCATCGGCCGGGGCGAGGAAGGTGAGGTCGACGTCGTCGAGGGACATCCCGGCGGCGCGCAGCGTGGACAGCAGCTGCCCGTGCGCCGAGGTTCCCTTGCCGACGGCGATGCGCAGCCCGCGCAGGTCGGCGACCGTGCGGACGGGGGAGTCGCGGCGCACCAGGATCGCGTCGCTGGTGACGTTGCCGCGGTTGGCCGACACGACCTGCACCCGGGCCCGAGCGGCGGCCGCGAAGATCGCCGGGGTGTTGCCCGTGCCGCCGACGTCGATCGCCCCGGCCCGGGCCGCCTCGATCAGCGGGGGACCGGCGGTGAAGGTGCGCCACTCGATGCGGTAGGGCACGTCGTCGAGGAGCTCGGCGGCGCGCAGCAGCGACCGGGACCCGCCCTTCTGGTCCCCGACGACGAGGGTCACCCCGGCCAGCGCGGCCGGGTCGACCGGCGGCTGGACCGGCGGCCGCGACACCGGCACCGACGAGCAACCGGCGAGCACCAGCGCCGCGACCGCGACGACCAGCGCGGCGGCCCGGCGCCGCACCCCGGAGGGGGGCGCCGCACCCGCCGCGGAGGGCGCGGGGACCGCGGGCGGGGTGCGCCGGCGACGCTCACGCCGCATCCGATGCCACCCCCAGTTCGTCGAGCACGGTGCGGCGCAGCGCCGCGAGCCGCTCCGGGTCGCGGGGACGCTCGCCGGGGCGGTGCTCGTCGCCGATCCGACCGTCGGCCAGCACCAGCACCCGGTCGGCGAGCAGCAGCGCCTCGTCGACGTCGTGGGTCACGAGCAGCACGCCGGGGCGGTGCCGGCGCCACAGGTCGAGGACGAGCCGGTGCATGGTGATGCGGGTCAGCGCGTCCAGCGCGCCGAACGGCTCGTCGAGCAGCAGCAGGTCGGGCTCGCGGACCAGGGCCCGGGCCAGCGACGCCCGCTGGGCCTCGCCGCCGGACAGGGTCAGCGGCCACGCGTCGGAGCGGGCGCTCAGCCCGACCTCGGCGAGCGCGGCGTCGGCGACCCCGGCGGGGGTGTCGCCGCCCAGATCGCGGTGCAGGCCGAGCGCGACGTTGTCGCGGACCGTGCGCCAGGGCAGCAGCCGCGGCTCCTGGAACGCGACCGCGACCGAGCCGGGGACCTCGACCGTGCCCGAGACCCCGGTGTCGGAGGCGTCGTCGAGCCCGGCGAGCAGCCGCAGCAGCGTCGACTTGCCGGACCCGGAGCGGCCGAGCAGGGCGACGAACTCGCCGTCGCCGATGGTGAGGTCGAGCCGGTCGAGGACCCGGCGGCCGTCGAACTCGCGGACCAGGTCGTGCACGCGGGCGCTCACCGGTCGGCCCCCGCCGGGCCGGCCGGGCGCCAGGCCAGGACGCGGCGTTCCAGCCGGCGCACCAGGGCGTCGGTGCCGAGTCCGAGCAGCGCGTACACCGCCAGCCCGACGACGATGACGTCGGTACGGAGGAACTCCCGGGCATTCATGATCATGTAGCCGAGGCCGGCGTCGGCCGAGGTCGTCTCCGCGACGATGATCGACAGCCAGGCGATCCCCAGCGCCAGCCGCAGGCCGGTGAGGGTGGACGGCATCGCGCCGGGCAGCACGACGTGGCGCAGTCGTTCGGCCCGGGTGAACCCCGACACCGCGGTCGCCTCGATCAGCTTCGGGTCGACGCCCCGGACCCCGGCGTGCACGTTGAGGTACATCGGGAACAGCACCCCGAGCGCGACGAGCAGCACCTTCGGCAGCTCCCCGATGCCGAACCACAGGATGAACAGCGGCACCAGGCCGAGGTGCGGCAGCGTGCGCAGCATCTGCACCGGCGGGTCCACGAGCAGCCCGCCCCAGTTCGAGAGCCCCGAGACCACGCCGAGACCGACCCCGACGACCAGGCCGAGTACCAGTCCGGTCGCGACCCGGGCGAGCGAGACCAACAGCCCCTCGGGCAGCTCCCCGCTGCGGGTGAGGTCGACGGCGGCGGTCACCACCCGCAGCGGGGAGGCGAGCTCGTCCTCGGCGAGCAGCCCGGTCGACGACGCGAGCTGCCACAGCAGGATCAGGGCGACGGGGGAGATCCAGCGGCGCAGGTCCGGTCGGCGACGGAGCCTGCGGGCGGTGCCCGCGGGCCCGGGTGGTGACGGGGTGGCGGGTGGCGTGACGGCGTCGGCCGGTGCGGAGGTCCAAGTCGTGGACACGGGGGCTCCCGGGACTCGTGGTCGTGACAGGGGTGGGCGCACGCCGCGGCGGCCCCGGTCGGGCGGCCCGCGGCACGGGCGGGGGCGGCGCGGCGGCCGCGGTCAGCGACAGGTGCAGCCGGCGAGGCGGAGCAGATCCACGTGGCGGCGGCGGGTGAGGTCGCGGCCCGGACCGACGGCGACCGTGCGTGACGGGGTGCGCCGACCGGTGCTCATGCGTCCAGGTGACCACGGCGTCCGTACCCTGACCAAACGACGTCCGTCCTGCGGGACGGGTGACCAGGGGTGTGCGGACCGGCTCCCGCGGGGTGGGAGCTCAGCCGCGGCGGGCCCATTCGTCGGCCAGCAGTTCCTGGGACGCGACCCGGTCGGCGTGCCGGTGGGTGATGGTGGTCAGCAGCAGCTCGTCGGCCCCGGTGACGGCGCGCAGCCGCTCCAGGCCGTCGGCGACCGTGGCCGGGCCGCCGACCAGGCGTGTCGCGATCCGGTCGGTCACCAGGTCCGGGTCGGCGGGGAACCCGTCGGCGTCCTCGGGGCGGGGGTAGGGGATGGCGCCCGCCCCGGTGCGGATGCTGTGCACCCACGGGCCGAAGCCCGCCGCGATCCTGGCGGCGTGCGCGTCGTCGGGGCCCACGACGACGTCGGCCGACACCATCACGTGCGGGCGGTCCAGCCGCTCCGACGGCCGGAACGCGTGCCGGTAGGCGGCCACGGCGTCGAGCACGGTCGCGGGGCTGACGTGGTAGTTCGCCGCGAACGGCAGCCCGCGGCGCCCGGCGAGGACGGCACTCTCCCCGCCGCTGGACCCGAGCACCCAGGTCTGCAGGGCGGCACCTTCGCCGGGGACGGCGCGGACTTCCACCCCGCCCGGTGTCCAGGTGCCGGTGAGCAGCCCGTCGACAGCGTCGAGGAACTCCTCGTACGGGGGCACCTGGGCCCCGGGCTGGCGCAGCGCCGCCGCCTGGGCGCGGAACCGGGGGGAGGACGCGATCGCGGCGAGCGACACCGGGGCGGGGATCAGCACACCGTCGACGACCCGGTCGCCGCGCCCGTCCGGTTCGCGGGACGGGAGCCGGGACCCGCCGGAGCGGCCCAGGCAGAGGTCGATCCGGCCCGGGTGCAGACCGTCGAGGGTCCCGAAGTCCTCCACCACCGACAGCGGGGTCCGGTGCCCGGTCTGCACGGCTCCGGAGCCGACCCGGATCGTCGAGGTCGCGGCGGCGACGGCGCCCATCAGCACGGCGGGCGAGGCCCCCGCGACGCCCGGGTTGAGGTGGTGCTCGGCGAGCCAGAACCGGGCGTAGCCGGCCCGTTCGGCGGAGCGGGCCAGGTCGAGGGTGTCGCGCAGGGCGTCGGTGACGGTCGAGCCGGCCGGTACCGGGGAGAGGTCGAGGACGGACAGGGGAACGGGCACGGCGGCACACCTCCGGACGTGCCCGGGGCGGTGGCGACGACCGGGCCGGGCGACGGTGTCCGTCCCCGGCGGGCCCGGCGCGGGACGCGGGGCGGAGCGGGGTGCGGGCTCGGGCGGTGCGCCGCGGGCAGGTCCGGCCCGGGCGACGCCGGTCGCCCCCCGATCGTCGCCCCGCCCACGACGGGGGCGCAACCCCGGCACGGCTTGCTACCGTCGGTCCCCGTGCCGGCCGCCCCGCCGCGCCGCCCGTCACCGGGCCCGCGCGGCGGCCCGGTCCGGCCGCGACGCCCCCGGCGCACCCGCGCTCCGCCGGCGCCCGGCCCCACCCGGCACCTCCGGCGACGACGCGTGCGGTGCACCCGCGCGTGAGGCGGTGCTTCCCATGAGGTTCCAGGTTCTCGACATCGTTCCGCACGCCCCGCACCCGGTGACCGGCGAGATCGTCGACACCCACGAGCGGCTGCGCCGGGTGGTGGACACCGCGGTGCTCGCCGAGCGGCTGGGGTTCGACTCCTATGCCGTCGGCGAGCGGCACGCCGGCGAGTTCGTCTCGTCGTCGCCCACCGTGCTGCTCGGCGCGATCGCCCAGGCCACCTCCCGGATCCTGCTCTCGACCGGGGTGACGGTGCTGTCGCTGCTCGACCCGGTCCGCGTCGCCGAGGACTACGCGACGGTCGACCAGCTCTCCGGCGGCCGGCTGGAGATCGTGATCGGCAAGGGCAACGAGGACCGGCACTTCCCGATGTTCGGGCTCGAGCTGGGTCGCCAGTACGAGTACCTCGCCGAGAACTACGAGCTGCTGCGCCGCCTGCTGCGTGAGGAGGGGGTGGACTGGTCGGGCACCCACCACGCCGACCTGGCCGGGGTGACGACGTTCCCGCGGCCGTTCGCGGGCCCGTTCCGGATCTGGCACGGCTCGGCGACCTCGACCACCGCCGTCGACCTCGCCGCCCGCTGGGGCGACCCGATCTTCTCCGCGAACGCGCTGCAGCCCCGGGAGAACTACAAGGTCCTCATCGACCGTTACCGCGAGAAGCTCGCCGAGCACGGCCACGACCCGGCGTCGGGCTACGTCGGCTCCGGCTCGGGCGGGCTGTTCCTCGCCGACACCGACGCCGAGGCGATCGCCGAGTACCGCCCGGTCTACGAGGGGTTCGCGGCGAAGATGCGCGCCGCGCACGCCGGCGACGACCGCCCCGGCAAGGCCACCTCGTTCGCGACCGTCGAGGAGGCGGTGGCGCACGGCCCGGCGCTGGTCGGGAGCCCGGAGCGGGTCGCGGCGAAGATCCTGGACTACCACGCCGCCTACGGCCACGACGTCCAGTCGGTGTCGATCAACCCGGTGCTGCCCTACGCGCGCCAGCACGAGGTGCTGACCCGGTTCGCGACCGAGGTGGTGCCACGGGTGCGCCGCGAGGTGTCGACTACGCTGTGGGGCCCCGCCGACGCCGGCCGCGCGGCCGGGTTCGTCGTCGCGGCCTGACCCCGCCCCGGCCCCGGGTGTCGTACGGGCCGGGGCCGGGCCGGGGCCGCGCCGGTTCAGCCGGCGTCGGGCAGCGCGGCCGGGGTCCAGTCGTTGACGAACTCCAGCCCGCTGCGCTCGAACAGCTGGGTGACCGGGCAGCGCCGCGCGGTCTCCGAGACGAGCCGCTCGAACTGCTCGGCCGTCGCGTCGGTCTCGACGGTGGCCCGCACCTGCACCCGGTCGAAGTTCGCGTTGCCCTCGGCGCCGCCGACGAGCACGGCGGTGTCGAGGTCACCGCGCACCTCGAACGTCCAGTGGCCCAGCCGGACGCCCAGGTCCTTCGCGACCAGGCTCGCCGTCACCTGGTTGCACGAAGTCAGGGCGCCGAGCGCGAAGAACAGCGGGCTGGGCGCGGAGTCGGCGCCGCCGAAGGCCGGGTAGGCGTCGGCGGTGAAGACGTGCCCGGCGTCGCCCTCGGGGCGCAGGGTCTGGAAGACCCCGGTGCCCTCGGAGTGCACGACGAACGGAACGACGGTCTGCTTCGGACGGACTGCGGTCATGGGTGTCCTCCCGGACGAGTTCGGTGCGGTGGGAACGGGCGCGCAGCCGACCGGCACCGCCGCGGGACGGGGCACGGTGGGGCGCGGGTCGAGGGGGTGAACGGGTCAGCGACAGAGCGCGGACCGGGTACGCCCCAGGTCCACGTGCAGGCGCGCGACGAGGCGCGCGGTTCCGGTCACGGGATCGATCGTGTCCGACCGGTGCCGGTGGCGGCAAGGAACGCCCGCCTCGCCGTCCAGCTGGTGGGCCCACGCCGGCCACGGTCCGGACAGCGGCGGCCCCGTCCCACCGGTCGGGAGGGCGCGTCCGGGCGCCCGGTGTTACGGAGCCGGTGGGTGGTGTTCGTGACAGCGGGTGCGTCCTTGTCCGGGCACCGTCCGTCCGGTACCTCTTGCATCGTGCAGCAGGGGGCGACGGGGCGGACGACGTCCGGCCGGTGTCCCCTGTGCACGGTCGGCCGCCGCTGACCGTGCCCGCCCCGCCCGGCCGTGCCGGACGCCCGGCCCCCGCTCCCGTGGGCCCCGGGCGGGGGCGACCCGCATCCGACTCGTGACCGGCGAGCCCTCCGACGACGGAGCCCTCGTCCGCGCACCCGTGCCCGACGGCCGCACCCGCGGCCCGCCCGGCACGCCGTCCGCGCGCGGACGCACCGGCCCGACCACCCCGGTGCCGGTCCGCGCCCCGTGCCCGCCGAGAGGTCCACCGTGTCCGCGTCCACCGACACCCCGTCCGGGGCGGCCCGCGCCGCACCCCCGTCCCCACGCCGCCTGCGGTTCGACCCCCGCACGGCGGCTCTGCCACTCCTGTCGGTGCTGGTGTTCCTCGCCGTCTGGCAGGTCGCCGCGGCGAGCGGGGTCTGGAACGAGACCTTCGTGCCGTACCCCTCGACGGTGTGGCGCGCGTTCGTGGAGGTCTCGACCACCCACGACGGCACCCGCGGCTACGGCGGTTACCTGCTGTGGGAGCACCTGTACATGACCCTGCGCCGGGTGCTGGCCGGTGTCGTCCTCGGTGTGGTCGCCGGTGTGCTGGTCGGCCTGCTCATGGGCACGGTCGGCTGGGTCCGCCGGGTGCTCGAGCCGTGGCTGACGTTCCTGCGTGCGCTGCCGCCGCTGGCGTACTTCTTCCTGCTGGTGATCTGGTTGGGCATCGACGAGGCCCCGAAGGTCACCCTGCTGGCGCTCGCCGCGTTCCCGCCCGCCGCCGTCGCCACCACCGCCGCGGTCGCCGCCGCCCCGCTGGGGCTGGTCGAGGCCGCCCGCGCGCTCGGCGCCACCCGCGGCCAGGTCGTGCGGGACGTGATCGTCCCCTCGGCGCTGCCGGAGACCTTCACCGGCATCCGGCTGGCCGTCGGCATCGCCTACTCCTCGGTCGTCGCGGCCGAGCTGTTCAACGGCATCCCCGGCATCGGCGGGATGGTCAAGGACGCCAGCAACTACAACAACACCCCGGTCGTGCTCGTGGGCATCTTCGCGATCGGCATCTCCGGCCTGGTGATCGACGCGCTGCTGCGCGCCGTCGAGCGCCGCACCGTTCCGTGGAGGGGACGAGCATGACCATCCGCACCCGACTGACCTCGCTGTTCGTGGGCCTGCTGGCACTGACCGTCCTCGCGGGCTGCGCCGTCGGTCCCGCCGGGCAGGACTCCGGCAAGCCGACGATCCGGATCGCCTACCAGAGCTTCCCCAGCGGTGACCTGGTCGCCAAGCACAACCGGTGGCTGGAGGACGCGCTGCCGGATTGGAACGTGCAGTGGACGAAGTTCGACTCCGGCGCCGACATCAACACCGCGTTCGTCGCCGGTGAGCTCGACTTCGGCGCGATCGGGTCGAGCCCGGTCGCCCGCGGCCTGTCCGCCCCGCTGAACATCCCCTACCAGGTCGCGTTCGTGCTCGACGTCGCCGGCGACAACGAGGCGCTCGTCGCCCGCAACGCCACCGGCGTGACCGACGTGGCCGGGCTGCGCGGCAAGCGGATCGCCACCGCGTTCGCCTCGACCTCGCACTACAGCCTGCTCGCCGCCCTGGAGCGGGCCGGCCTCGCGCCCGCCGACGTGCAGCTGGTCGACCTGCAGCCGCAGGCCGCGCTGGCCGCGTGGGAGCGGGGCGACGTCGACGCCGTCTACACCTGGCTGCCGACCCTCGACGAGCTGCGCAAGACCGGTCGGACGCTGGTGACCAGCCGCGAGCTGGCCACCGCGGGCAAGCCGACCCTCGACCTGGGCGTGGTGTCGACGCCGTTCGCGCAGCAGCACCCCGAGGTCGTCGATGCCTGGCGCAAGGTGGAGGCCCGCGCCCTGGAGACCGTGCGCACCGACCCGCGGGCCGCGGCGCAGGCCGTCGCCGCCGAGATCGGCGCCACCCCCGAGGAGGCCGCGGCCCAGCTGAAGCAGGGCGTGTTCCTGTCCCCGCAGCAGCTGACCTCTGCCGAGTGGCTGGGCACCGACGGCGCCCCGGGCAACCTCGCCCAGAACCTGCAGAGCGCCGCGCAGTTCCTCGCCGGGCAGAAGCAGATCCCCGCCGCGCCGGACCTCGCGACCTTCCAGAAGGCGACCTACACGAAGGGGCTCCCGAATGTCCTCGCCGCAGGCTGACACCGACACCGACACCGGTGCGCGGACCGGCGCCGGGACACCCGCGATCGCGGCGGCCGGGCTCGGCCACTCCTACCCGGGCCGCCGGGAACGGGTGCAGGCACTCGGCCCGCTCGACCTGACCGTGCGGCCCGGCGAGTTCCTGGTGCTGGTCGGGGCGTCGGGCTGTGGCAAGTCGACGCTGCTGCGGCTGGTCGCCGGGTTCGAGCGGCCCACCGACGGCACCCTCGCCGTCGCCGGGCGGGCGCCCGAGCCGGGCGTCGGCGCGGGCGTGGTGTTCCAGCAGCCGCGGCTGTTCCCGTGGCGCACCGTCGGCGGCAACGTCGACCTCGCGCTGAAGTACGCCGGCGTCGCGCCGTCCGACCGGGCCGTCGCCCGCGACGGGCTGCTGGAGCGGGTCGGGCTCACCGGCGTCGCGGACCGGCGGATCTGGGAGATCTCCGGGGGCCAGCAGCAGCGGGTCGCCATCGCCCGGGCGCTCGCCGCCGACCGGGACCTGCTGCTGCTCGACGAGCCGTTCGGCGCGCTCGACGCGCTCACCCGCGAACGCCTGCAGGACGACGTGCGCCGGGTCAGCCACGAGACCGGCCGGACGAGCGTGTTCGTCACCCACTCCGCCGACGAGGCGGTGTTCCTCGGCTCCCGCGTCGTGGTGCTCACCGCCCGCCCCGGCCGGATCGCGCTGGACCTGCGGATCGACCTGCCGCGGTCCGGTGTGGACGCCGAGGCGCTGCGCGGCTCCCCGGAGTTCGCCGAGCTGCGGGCCCGGGTCGGGGCCGCGGTGAAGGAGGCCGCCGCCTGATCCCGGCCGCACGTCGTCGACGGGCCGTCCGCCCGCGCTCCCCACGAGCGGACGGCCCGTCCCGGCCCGTCCGCGGCCCCGGGCCCCCGGCCCGGGGCCGTGGGGGTTGACACCCGATCGGTACATCGGTTCCAGTTGTCGCAGTCCATCCAGAGCGGTCGAGAGTCCCGGCTCGTCGACGCCGCAGCAACCCGCCCCGTCACCGGGGCAGGGTGCTACCGCCGGGTCCGATGGGAGACCCCGATGGCCCACCGCCACGCGACGCCCCGGCCCGACTCCGGGCAGCGGGCCCGGATCCGGCTGCGCTGGGTCCGGCGCCGCCACGTCGACCTGTGCCGCACCGGCGCCGCGCTCTGTCGCTGACCTCTCCACCCGTGCCCCGCACCGGACCGCCCCCCCGACGTGGACGGCCGGTCCCCGCCTGCCCGAGGGCAGCGCCCGCACCCGAGAGGTCCCGACCGTGACCGCACCGCATCTCGTCCCGCCCACCGCCTCCGCACTGGAGGTCCGGTGGGTCGAGCACACCGACCCGCTCGTCCGCCCGCTGCCCACCGGGCCCGGCACCCGCCCCGACGGCGACGGCGCGGCCCCCGCCGCCCCGTCGGGGCCGGTGGTGCTGCTGCTCGACGGCGGCGACCCCGTCGCCGGGGGCACGTTCCGCCGGCGGGACTCCGACACCGCCGAGCTGACCCGGATCTGGACCGCCGCGTCGCACCGGCGCCGCGGCCTGGGCCGCCGGGTGCTGGTCGAGCTGGAGGACGCCGTCGCCGCCCGCGGCTACCGCCGCGTCTACCTGACGGCCGGGCCGCGCCGGCCCGAGGTCGGTGACCTGTGCCTGGCCGCCGGGTACACGGCGCTCTACGACCGCGCGCTGCCCGCGGGCCGGGTCCGGCGCCGCCCGTTCGAGAAGTACCTGCACGGCCGGTTCGCGTGACCGACCGGTCCTCAGCCGGCCGGGGGCGGATGGTCCCCGGCCGGCGAGAGCACCGCGGCCAGCGCGGCCGCGGCGGTCTCGACCAGGCGGGGGTCGGCGCCCGCCCGGGCCCGCAGGTGCAGCGGCTCGGACGGGGCTCCCGGCAGATCCGCGCACGGCTCGAGCCCCTCGGGTGCGTCGCCGAGCCCGGCGACGAGCGCGACGCCGAGCCCGCCGCGCACCGCGTTGAGCACGCCGGCCAGGTAGGCGGCCTCCCCGACGACGGTCGCGGCCATCCCGGCGGCCGACAGCGTCTGCAGGGCGCGGCGACGGATGGTGCACGGCGAGTCGATCACGACCAGTGGGACGGGGCCGTCCGCGGGGCGCCGCCAGCCCGGCGCCGCGTACCAGGTCAGCGGGATCGCCCCGGCGGCGACACCGGGCCCGTCGACCACGTCGCCGATGTACATCGCGAGGTCCAGCGTCCCGCGGTCCACGGCGTCGTTGAGCCGGCTGGAGCGGTCCAGCCGGAAACGCACCGCGGTCCCCGGGAACACGTCCTGCAGCCGCTCCATGACACGGGGCAGCAGCTCGTCCGCGGCGTGCTCGGTGGAGCCAAGCACCAGCGACTCACGGGTGTCGCCGACACCGAGGCGGCGCAGCGCGTCGTCGTGGGCGGCCAGGATCCGGCGGGCCTCGCCGAGCAGCGCCTCGCCCTCCGCGGTGAACCGGCTGACCCGGCCGTCCTTGCGGACCAGCGGGCGGCCGACGGCCTTCTCCAGGCGCCGCACGTGCTGGCTGACCGCGGACTGCGACAGCATCAGGGCCTGCGCCGCGCGGTGGAACCCGCCCTGGTCGGCGACGGCGACGATGCTCCGCAGCGCGGTGATGTCGAGGACGGCGGGCACGGGCCCGAGGCTACCGAGAACGATCGCGGATCGCGATCGGTTGTGATGCGCTTTCGTCGTTGGACCGGGCGCCCGCGACCGTCTCTGATGGTGGGCATGACCCGCCCGCGCCCCGTGACCCCCGGCCGGCACGTGCCGGCCGCCGTCGCGCGCCGGGCGGCCGGGCTCACGCGTCGCCGGGTCGTCGACCACGGCACGGTCTGCTCCGCGGCCTGTCCGGCCCGCTGAACCACGGGTCCACCGCGGCCCGTACCCGTGCGGCTCCGTCCGCCCTCCGCCGGTTCCCGCGCCGAGCGGCGCATCCCGGCGTCCCCCGAGAAAGAGATGAGTTCCCCATGACTGCAGTCGGCACGACCCCGGTCCTCGCCTCCTGGACCGAGCCCGAGGGCATCCGCCCGCGCGGCACCGTCGTCGTCGTCCCGGGCCGCGGCGAGCACGCCGCGGTCTACGAGCGGTTCGGCAGGCGGATCGCCGCCGACGGCTACCGCGTGTGGGCCGTCAGCGACCCCACCGTCGACGCCGCCCGCGCCGCCGGGCAGATCCGTTCGCTACTCGACCGCACCCCGTCCGAGGAGCCGGGCGAGGCCGGGCCGCCACCGCGAGTGCTGGTGGGCTCCGACACCGGTGCGCTGTTCGCGGCCGGGCTGGTCGCCGACGGCGGCGCGGGCATCGACGGACTGGTGCTGGCCGGGCTCCCCCTGCGCGCCGCGCCCGGCGCACCGGACTGGGCCGAGGAGCTCGCACTGCGCACGTCCTGCCCGACCCACCGCGGCCGCCTCGATGCCGACGACACCGTCCGTCGCGGCACACTGACCGGCCCGCTGCCCGTCGGCTGGGTCGAGCGGGCCCGTCCCTCCGCGATCGGGGTGCCGGTGCTCGGCCTGCACGGCGCCGACGACGCGGTCAGCCCGCTCGCCACGGTCCGCGACTTCTACGCGGCCCTCCCGGCCGGGGAGCTGGTCGGCGTCGCCGGCGGGGCGCACGACGCCCTCAACGACGCCACCCACCGCACCGCCGCCGCCACCGCGGTGCTGTTCCTGGAGCGGCTGCGCGCCGGGTCGCGGCTGGCCCGCGTCGAGGTCCCGGCGGTGCCGCGGTGACCCGCTACGTCGTCGTCGGAGCCGGCGCGGTCGGCGCCACGCTCGCCGCCGAGTTGCACCTCGCCGGGCGGGAGGTCGTGCTCGTCGCCCGCGGTGCGCACCTCGACGCGCTCCGCGGTGGCCTGCGCTACCTGCGTCCGGAGGGGGAGCAGCGGGTCGCGGTGCCTGCCGCCGCGCAGGACGAGGTGGCGCTGCGCCCCGAGGACGTGCTGCTGCTGGCGACGAAGGCCCAGGATGCCGACGCGGCTCTGGCCACCTGGGCCGCGCGCCCGGTGGCCGGTCGCACCGCCGCGGCGGCGCTGCCGGTCGTCGTACTGCAGAACGGCCTGGACACCGAACGGGCGGCGCTGCGCCGCTTCGCGACCGTCTACGGCGCCGTCGTGTGGTCGCCGACCACCTACGTCACCCCCGGCGAGGTCGTGTCGCCCGGGGCACCCGCGGCCGGGCTGGTGTGGCTCGGTCGGTTCCCCGCGGGCCGCGACGCGCGCGCCGGGGAGATCGCCGCCGACCTGACCGCGGCCCGCCACCCCACCCAGGTCGTCGACGACGTGCCCCGCTGGAAGGCGGGCAAGCTCCCGGTGGTGCTGGGCAACGCCCTCGACGCGCTGTACCCGCCGTCGCCGCTGCGCGAGCGGGCCGCGGCCGCGCTGCGCGCCGAGGCCCACGAGGTGTACCGGGCGGCCGGGGTCGACCCGGCCGACCCGCGGGTCGAGTCCACCCTGGATCTGGGCTCGCCGGCCGTGCACCCCGTCCCCGGTGTCGCCGCCGGTGGCGGGCGGTCCACCTGGCAGAGCCTGCGCCGCGGGGCGAGCCCGGAGACCGACTTCCTCAACGGTGAGATCGTGCTGCTCGCCGGGTTGCACGGGACCACGGCGCCGCGCAACGCGGCGGTCGCGGACCGGCTGCGCCGCGCCGTCGCCGACGGGTCCGGGGTGCACGACCTCGACGACGCCGACCTGACAGCGACCCTGCCCGCGGTGTCGGTGCTGGTCGACGCCCGCTCGCTGGCCGCCGAGCTGGCGGGGGACACCCCGCCGGTGCTGCTGGACGTCCGCTGGGCGCTCGGCGACCCGCACGGGCGCGAGCACCATCGTGCGGGACACCTGCCCGGCGCGGTCCACGTGCCGCTCGACACCGAGCTCGCCGCCCACTCCGACGATCCGCGCGACGGGCGCCACCCGCTGCCCGACGTCGCCTCCCTGCAGGCCGCGGCCCGGCGCTGGGGCGTGCGGGCCGACCGCCCGGTCGTCGTGTACGACGCCACCGGCGGTCTCGCCGCCGGGCGCGCGTGGTGGCTGCTGCGCTGGGCCGGGCACGACGACGTCCGGCTGCTCGACGGCGGCCTGGCCGCCTGGACCGCAGCCGGGCAGCGCGTCGAGTCCGGCGAGGTGCCCGACCCCGAGCCGGGTGACGTCGTGCTCACCGGCGGCGCGCTGCCGGTCCTCGACGCCGACTCCGCTGCCGCACTGGCCCGGGACGGGCTGCTCCTCGACGCCCGCGCGGGGGAGCGCTACCGCGGCGAGACCGAACCGGTCGACCCTCGTGCCGGGCACGTCCCGGGCGCGGTGAACGCCCCCACCGCGGACAACCTCGACACCGACGGCCGCTTCCGCGACCCCGCGGCCCTGCGTGCCCGCTTCGCCGCCCTCGGCGCCCTCGACCGGCCGGTGGGTGTCTACTGCGGGTCCGGGGTGACCGCGGCCCACCAGGTCGCCGCGCTCGCCGCCGCGGGGGTGCCGGCCGCGCTCTACCCCGGGTCCTGGTCGGCGTGGTCGAACGACCCGACGCGCCCGGTCGCCACCGGGGCCGAGCCGTGACCGGTACCGGTACGCCCGCCGACCCCGGACGGGGGTCCGTGCCCTCACCGATCGCGCTGCGTGATCGGAACCGATCCCGAATCGTCGCTGGACCCGGACCGCTGGTCCGGGATTCACTCCTCGGTGTGGACACGACGATCTCGACCGGACCCGCGGCGCCGCGCCGCCGTCCGGCCCGGTCGTGCCCGGTGCCCGCGCCGACCGGGTTCACCCGGCGCCGCGTGATCGACCACGGCACCGTCTTCTCCGCAGGCTGTCGGGCCTGCTGAGACCCGGCCCGCAGCGCCGCCCCCGGGTCTCTCCTCCGGTCCCCGCGTGCCCCCGGGCACGCAGCCCTCCCGGCCCGCCGCCCACGGCGGGTCCGCCCCGCCGTGCCGCCCTCCCGACGGCGGGGTGCCGAACCGGAAGCAGACCTCCTGTGCCCAGCCGTGCGACCAGCACCGTGACCCGTTCCCGTACCGACCCGTCCGCCCTGCCGGGCTGGAGCACCGACCCGGCCGTCCGCGCCGCCGCCCGGCTCGACCGCTCGGGGTTCGACCCCGGCTCGGTCCCGGACGCCGTCGTCGTCGCCCGCTCGGTCGACGACGTCACCGAGCTGCTCTCCCACGCCCACGCCACCGGCACCCCGGTCGTCGTCCGCGGGGCCGGGACGGGACTGTCCGGGGGAGCGGTCGCCGGAGCCGGCAGTGTCGTGCTCGACGTGAGCGGGCTCGACCGCATCCTGGAGATCTCCCCGGTCGACGAGCTCGCCGTCGTCGAGGCCGGGGTGCTCACCGCCGACCTGGACGCCGCGGCCGCCGCGCACGGCCTGCGCTACGCCCCGGACCCGGCGAGCGCGGCGATCTCCACGATCGGCGGGAACATCGCCACCAACGCGGGCGGGCTGCGCTGTGCCAAGTACGGCGTCACCCGCGAGGCCGTGCTCGGCCTGGACGTCGTCCTCGCCGACGGCCGCCGGGTCGCGACCGGGCGGCGCACCGTCAAGGGCGTCGCCGGCTACGACCTGACCGGGCTGTTCGTCGGGTCCGAGGGAACCCTCGGGGTGGTCGTCGGCGCGACCGTCCGGCTGCGACCGGTCCCGGTCGCGACCGCGACCCTGGCCGCCTGGTTCGACGACGTGGCCGGCGCCGCCGCCGCGGCCGCGGCGATCACCGCGGCCCGGCTGCAGCCCGCCGTCGCCGAGCTGCTCGACACGGCCTGCCTGGACGCGGTCGCCGCGGCCGGCGGTGCCGCGTCGCACGGCACGGCGTTCCTGCTGGTCCAGACCGACGGGTTCGGCGCCTCGGTCGAGATCGACGCGGTGCGCGCCGTGGTCGAGCCGCTCGCGTCGCGGGTCGACATCGCCACCGACGACGTCGGGGCGCGGACCCTGCTCGCCACCCGGCGCGCCGCGCTGCCCGCCCTGGAACGGCTGGGCCGGGTCCTGGTCGAGGACGTCGCCGTGCCGCGGTCCCGGCTCGCCGAGGCGGTCACCGCGGTCGCCGCGATCTCGGCCCGCAGCGGGATCCGGATCGCGACGATGGCGCACGCCGCCGACGGCAACCTGCACCCGATCCTCGTGCTCGAGCCGGGCCGCGGCCTCGACGAGCAGGTGTGGGACGTCGCCGGGGAGGTGTTCACGACCGCGCTGCGCCTCGGGGGCACCCTCACCGGCGAGCACGGCGTCGGCCTGCTCAAGCGCCGCTGGCTGCGCGACGAGCTCGGCGACGACCTCCTCGACCTGCAACAGCAGCTGCGGTCGGTGTTCGACCCCCGCGGTGTGCTCAACCCCGGCAAGGCCCTCTGACCGGCAGGCCGCCGCGCGCTCCGCGCCGGCCCACCGCGCCACCCTCACTGCGCCGCCCCTACCGCACCACCCGTACCGGACGTGCCGCACCGCCGTGCCCGGCCGCCCGCCCGTACCCGCACCGAGGAGACACCCGTGCCCGACACGCCCGCGACCGCCCCGACCGATGCCGCCCCCTCCGACACCGTTCCCGTGACGGCCGCACGCCGCGTCGAGTTCATCTCGCTGTCGCACCTGAACCCCTCCACCGAGCTGGCCCCGCTGCCCACCCGCGGCATCGACCTGCCCTACTTCCGGCGCTACGTGCGCACCCTGGAGGAGTCCGGCTACGACTACACGCTGCTGCCCTACGGCTCGAACACCGCGGACTCCTTCGTCGTGGCCTCCGCGGTCGGGCAGCTCACCGAGCGGCTGCGCCCCATCGTCGCGGTCCGGCCGAACACCGCGTTCCCGCTGGTGGTGGCCCAGCAACTCGCGACGCTCGACCAGCTGACCGAGGGCCGCGCCGTCGTCCACCTCATCTCCGGCGGCAACGACGCCGAGCAGGCCCGCCAGGGCGACTACCTGCCCAAGGACCGCCGCTACGCCCGCACCAGCGAGTTTATCACGCTGCTGCGCCGCGCCTGGACCGAGACCGGGGCGTTCGGCCACGACGGCGAGTTCTACCGCTTCGACGACTTCGGCCCCGGCTTCGCGCCCCACGGCGACACCATCCCGATCTCCATCGGCGGCCAGTCCGACGAGGCGTTCGAGATCGGCGGCCGGCAGGCCGACGTGTTCAGCTTCTGGGGCGAGCCGCTCGCCGACATCCGCGCCCAGATCGCCCGGGTGCACGCCATCGCCGACGCCGCCGGCAGGCCGCGTCCCCGGATCTGGGTGACGTTCCGCCCGATCGTCGACCGCACCGACGAGCTGGCCTGGCGCAAGGCCTACACCTACGCCGACACGATCGGCGCGAGCTTCCGCCGCGGCGCCACCAAGCACCGCTCCACCGGCACCCCGCAGAACGTCGGCTCGCAGCGGGCACTGGAGTTCGCCGCGCGCGCCGAGGTCTACGACCGCGCTCTGTGGACGCGCACCGCCGCCGTCACCAACGCGGGCGGCGCCTCGACCGCGCTGGTCGGCACCCCGGAGACCGTCGCCGCGGCGATCGTCGACTACATCGACCTGGGCGCCGACCTGGTGTCCATCCGCGGCTACGACACCCTCGCCGACGCCGCCGACTACGGCCGCCGGGTGCTGCCCCTCGTCCGCCAGGAGCTCGCGCACCGGGAAGCCACCGGGCGCTGCGGCACCCTGCAGGCCGACCACCCGGGCGCGTTCGCCCCCGGCTTCGACGCCGACGCGCTGGCCGGTGCCCGGTGACCGCGCTCGACGAGCGGACCGTGGCGCTCCCGGTCCCGGACCTGTCCGACGCCGCGGTGACCGCCGAGCTCGCCGCCACCGCCGGGACCTACGACCGCAGCGGCGCGGTCCCCGAGGCCGGGATCGCCGCCGTGCACCGGGCCGGGCTGCTCACCGCCACCGTCGCGACCCGCTACGGCGGCCCCGGGGCCTCGCTGCTCGACGCCGCCCGCATCCTCGTCGCCCTCGGCGAGGGCGACCCGTCGGTCGCCCTGATCACCGCCAACACCCTGAACGTGCACCAGGGCCAGGCCGCCGCGGCGACCTGGCCGGAGGCCACCTACGCGCGGATCCTGCGCCGCTCGGTGCACGAGCCGACCCTGCTCAACGCGGTACGCGCCGAGCCCGAGCTGGGCGCCCCCGCCCGCGGCGGACTGCCCGCCACCGTCGCCCGCCGCACCGGCGACGGCTGGTCGCTGTCCGGCCGCAAGGCCTACGCCACCGGCGGCACCGCACTGGCCCACCACGTGGTGTGGGCGGTCACCGACGACGAGGAGCCCCGCGTCGGGCACCTGCTCGTGCCCGCCGACGCACCCGGCATCAGCTGGGTCGACACCTGGGACCACCTGGGGCTGCGCGCCTCCAACACCCACGACGTGGTCTACGACGACGTCGCGCTCCCGCCCGACGCGTTCGTCGAGATCCCGCGTGGCGACGACGGCGTGTACCGCGACCCGGCCGCCGTCGCCGGCCCGGCGAGCCTCGGCCATCCCGCGCTCTACGTCGGTGTCGCCCGCGCCGCCCGGGCCGCGTTCGTCCGCTACGCCCGCGAACGGGTCCCCACGGCACTCGGGCGCCCGATCGCCGAGACCGACCGCATCCGCACCGTCGCCGGTGAGATCGACGCCCACGTCGCGCAGGCCGAGACGCTGCTGTTCGGCGCCCTGCTCCGCGTCGATGCCGGAGACACCTCTCACCTGCCGCAGCTGTCGCTGCTGAAGGTGCAGATCGCCCGCTCGGCGATCACAGCGGTCGAGACCGCCGTCGCCGCGCTGGGCAACCCCGCGCTCACCCGACACCTGCCGTTCGAACGGCACCTGCGGGACGTGCTCTGCGTGCGGGTCCACCCGCCGCAGGCGGACGCCGCGTTCCTCGACGCCGGCCGCCGCCTCCTGTCCCGCCCCACCCCGCAGGAAGAGAACCCCCGATGACCACCCCCTCCCGCCGGTCCGTGCTCCGTGCCGCCGCCGGTGTCCTCGCCGCCGCCGTCCTCGCATCGGCCTGCGGCACCGGAGCGGTGCAGAACACCGCCGCCGGCGCCCCCACCGACGGCGGCGACCTGACCTTCCTCATCGACTCCCTCGGCGACACCTGGATCCCGAACAACAGCTCGATCTCCAGCTTCCAGGGGCACGTCTGGGGCCATGTCACCGACAAGCTCGTCTACGTCGACGAGAAGGGCGCCGTGTCGCCCTGGGTCGCGCAGAGCTGGCAGCAGAACGCCGACGCCACCCGGTTCACCCTGAAGCTGCGCCCCGGCGTCACCTTCTCCGACGGGTCCCCGGTCGACGCCGCCGCGGTCGTCGCGAACCTCGACATCTGGGCCAAGGGCCGCCCCGACGACGGCATCAAGCCGATCGGGCTGTTCCCGAAGACCTACCAGGCGGCCCGCGCGGTCGACCCCACGACGGTGCAGGTCACCTTCCGCTCGCCGACCCTGGGCTTCATCCCGACCCTGGGCTACCACGGCTCGATCCTGATCTCGCCGAAGACGCTCGCACTGCCTGCCGCGCAGCAGGCCGACCTGTCCCGGGACGTCGGCTCCGGCCCCTACGTCGTCGAGTCCTGGAAGGACGACGACAACGTCGTGCTCCGCAAGCGCCCCGACTACGACTGGGCGCCCGCCGCGCTGGACCACCAGGGCCCGGCCCGGATCGACTCGCTGACCTACAAGGTCGTCTCCGAGCAGCAGGTCCGCACCTCCTCGGTACAGTCCGGACAGGCCGACGTCGCCTACAACCCCTCGCCCAAGGAGCTGGAGACCCTCAAGGCGCAGGGACTGACCACCGCCACCCCGCGCTACCTCGGTTTCGTCAACGGCTTCGCGCTGAACACGACGGTGGCCCCGTTCGACGACGTCCGCGTCCGGCAGGCCGTGCAGCACGCCATCGACCGCGACGAGATCATCGCGACCGTCTACACCCCGGACTGGCAGAAGGCCGAGTCGTTCATCCAGAGCAACGTCCCCGGCGCCACCGACCACTCGTCGTCGTTCGCCTTCGACGCGGCGAAGGCCGCCACGCTGCTCGACCAGGCCAGCTGGGTCGCCGGTCCCGACGGGATCCGCGTCAAGGACGGGAAGCGGCTCTCGGTCACCCTGCACCCGAACCCCTACCTCGCCACCTCCCGGGCGATCGACGAGCTGATCGCCCAGCAGCTGCGCAAGGTCGGGATCGAGGCACCGATCCAGGCGCTCGACGTCGTCAACTACACCCAGAAGGTCGTCGTCGGGAGTCCCACGGTGCCCGCCTACGAGGTCACCCGCAGCTTCATCGACGCCGGCACCGTCTCCGGCGTGCTCACCGACGCGAACAAGGGCGAGAACTGGTTCGGCCTCGGCCGCAGCGACCAGGAGCTCGACCGGCTCGCCGACGGCATCGCCGGGGCGAAGGACCCCGCCGCGCGCGACAAGCTCCTCGACGAGCTGCAGGCCCACGTCCTCGACCAGGGCTACTTCGTACCGGTCACCCAGATCGTGCAGCGCATCTACGCGCAGTCCCCGCGGGTGCAGGGCGTGACCTACAACGGCGTCGCCTACGCCAACTACTACACCGCCTGGCTGCAGGACTGACCGCGCGATGAACCGGGACTACGTCACCTACGCGCTGCGCCGCGCCGGGCAGTCGCTCGTCGTGGTGGCCCTCGCCTACGTGTTCACCTTCGTCGTGATCAGCGTCCTGCCGGGCGACCCGGTCACGACGACGCTGCGCAACCCCGAGAACGGGTTCACCGAGGAGGAGATCGCGCGGATCGTGGCCTACTACGGCCTCGACCGTCCGATCCCCGTCCAGCTGTGGGAGGCGGCGTCCCGGTTCGTGGTCGGCGACCTCGGCCTGTCGCTCCGGTCGAACCTCCCGGTGTCCGGGATGGTGGCCGAGGCGCTGCCCTCCACCCTCGCGCTCGCCGCGTCGGCGCTGACGATCGCGGTCGTGATCGCCTTCGGCGTCGCGTTCGGCGTGCACCGGCTGCCCGCCCCGTACAGCTCGATCCTGCGGTCGGTGCCCGCGCTGTCGCTGTCGGCGCCGACCTTCCTGGCCGGGCTGCTGCTGATCCAGCTGTTCTCCTTCCGGCTCGGCTGGTTCCGGGCGATCGACGCCGACTCCGCCGTCGCGACCTTCTTCGCGGCGCTCACCCTGGGGATCTGGGTGTCCGCCCAGATCGCCGAGGTGCTCATCGCCAACCTCGACCACGAGGCCGACCAGGAGTACGTCGCGGTGGCCCGCTCGCGGGGGCTCACCCGGGGCCGGCTGCTGCTGCGGCACCTGCTCCGGCCGTCGTCGCTGCCGGTGGTGACGGTGTTCGCGCTGATGGTCGGGGAGGTCCTCGGCGGCGCCGTGATCGTCGAGGCGGTCTTCGGGCGGACCGGGCTCGGCAGCCTGGTCGAACGCTCGGTCGCGATGCAGGACCTGCCCGTGCTACAGGCGGTGGTCACCCTCGCCGCCGTCGTGTTCGTCGTCGTCAACCTCGTGGCCGACCTGGTGTACCCGCTGCTCGACCCGCGGGTGCGTCCGGTGACCCGGCAGGAAACAGGAGTGGCCGCATGACCGTCTCCGCCGTCACCCGCGCCGGCGGGACGCCCGACCCGGGCGCCCGCGCCGGAGGAACCCGCCGCCGGCCGCCGCCGACGGTGCTGGTCTCGTTCGTCGTCGTCGCGCTGGTGCTGGCCTGGGCGGTCGCGCCGGGGCTGTTCACCGGCCAGGACCCGGTCGACGGGATCCCGTCGGAGCTGTTCCGCCCGCCCGGCGCCGGGCACCTGCTCGGCACCGACCAGCTGGGGCGCGACGTGTTCGCCCGGATCGTGCACGGCACCGCGTCCTCGGTGACCAGCGCGCTCGTCGCGGTCGCGATCGGCGTCCTGGTGGGCGGCACGATCGGGCTGCTCGCCGGGTTCCTCGGCGGCGTCGTCGACGTCGTGCTCGCCCGTCTCGTCGACGTCCTGCTCGCCATCCCCGGCTTCCTGCTGGCGGTGGTGATCGTCAGCGCGCTCGGCTTCCAGACCATCAACGCCGCCGTCGCCACCGGCATCTCCGCGGTCGCGGTGTTCGCCAGGGTGATGCGCTCGGAGGTGCTCAAGACCCGCTCGGCCGTCTACGTCGAGGCCGCGCTGCTGCTCGGCGGATCCCGGTGGCACGTGCTGTTGCGCCACGTCCTGCCCAATGCCTCGCGCTCGGTGCTGCAGCTCGCCGTCCTGCAGTTCGGGCTGTCCGTGCTGGTCATCGCCAGCCTCGCGTTCCTCGGCTACGGCGACCCGCCGCCCGCCTCGGACTGGGGGCTGCTCGTCGCGACCGGCAAGGACTACCCGCTGGCGCCCTGGCTCGTCTGGGCGCCGGCACTCGTCACGATCGTCACCGTCCTCTCCGTGAACAGGATCAGCCGATGGCTCCGCACGACCGACTGACCGGCACCGTCCTCGACCCCGCCATCGCCGCGGAGCCCGCGGGCCGGCCCGTCGCGCCGCTGCTGCGCGTGTCGGACCTGACCGTGCACTACGGCCACCGCCGCGTCGTGTCCGGTGTGGACCTGTCCCTGGCCGCGGGCGGTGCGCTCGCGGTGATCGGCGAGTCCGGGTCGGGCAAGTCCACGATCGCCCGCTCACTGCTGCGGCTGCTGCCCAGAGGTGGGCGGGCCACGGGCCGGGTGGAGGTCGACGGCCGCGAGGTGCTGGGTCTGTCCGAGCGCGCGTTCCGGCCGCTGCGCGGACGCACCCTCGGGTTCGTCCCGCAGGACCCTGCCAGCTCGTTGAACCCGGTCCGCACCATCGGGTCGCAGGCGCTGGAGGCGGCCTCGCTCGTCGCGGGCGTCGACGCGGTGGACCGGCGCGCCCTGGTCCTCGACACCCTGGAGCGGGTCGGGCTGCCCGACCCGGTCCGGGTCTACGGTGCCTACCCGCACCAGCTCTCCGGCGGGATGCTGCAACGCGTCCTGATCGGGCTCGCGGTGCTGCCGCGGCCGTCGCTGCTGGTCGCCGACGAGCCGACCTCGGCGCTCGACGTGACCGTGCAGCGCCGGATCCTGGACCTGCTGACCGGGCTGCGCACCGAGCTCGGCATCGGGCTGCTGCTGATCACCCACGACCTGGCCGTCGCCGCGGAGCGGGCCGACGACCTGCTCGTGCTCCGGGACGGCACCGTCCAGGAGACCGGACCGACCCGGCAGGTGTCGCAGCACCCGGCGTCGGAGTACGCGCGCAGGCTGCACGCCGACGTGCCCGCGCTGAACCCGGACCGCTGGGCCGCGCTGCGCGCCGTCGGGCAGGCGCGGTCCGGCGCGGAGGCGCGGATCGAGCTCGACGGCGTCGCGAAGACCTTCTCCGGTGGTGTCGTCGCCGCCGACGACGTGTCGTTCCGCGTGCCGTCGGGCACCACGCACGCGCTGGTCGGCGAGTCCGGGTCGGGCAAGACGACCGCGGTCCGGATGCTGCTCGGTCTGGAGCGCCCCGACGCCGGACGGATCGTCGTCGCCGGCCGGGAGCTGCGTGGCCGGTCGCGTGCCGAGCTGCGCGACATCCGCCGCCACCTGCAGCTCGTCTACCAGAACCCGTTCACCTCGCTGGACCCGCGCTGGAAGGTCGGACGGCTGGTCCGTGAGCCGCTGGACCGGTTCCGGGTCGGCGACCGCGGCGAGCGGGCCGCACTGGTACGGGCCGCCGTCGCCTCGGTCGGGCTGGCCGAGGAGCTCCTCGACCGACGCCCGGCGGCGCTGTCGGGCGGCCAGCGCCAGCGGGTCGCGCTCGCCCGCGCACTGGTGCTGCGACCGGACGTGATCGTGCTCGACGAGCCGACCTCGGCGCTCGACGTGACGGTGCAGGCCGGCATCGTGGAGACCCTGCTGCGGCTGCAGGCGGAGCTGGGGCTGACCTACGTGTTCGTCTCGCACGACCTCTCCCTGGTCCGCCAGCTCGCGCACACCGTGTCCGTGCTACGGGCCGGGCGGGTCGTGGAGTCCGGGCCGGTCGCGTCGATCTTCGACTGCCCGCGCGAGGAGTACACCCGTACGCTGCTCGCCTCGCTGCCCGGCTCCACGAGGGCCGCCGCGTGAGCGCCCCGGCCACGGCGTCCACCGCTCCGGCCGGCGGGCCCCGCCCGGTCACCGCGCTCGGCTTCAACACCCGGGTCTCCTGGTCCGACGACCGCGGTCCGGCCGCCGGGCTCGCCGACGGCGTCGCCCTCTACCAGGCCGCCGAGGACCTCGGCTACGACACCGGATGGGCCTACCAGCGCCACTTCGACCACTACCTGTCCTCGCCGCTGCCGTTCTTCGCCGCCGTCGGGCAGCACACCGCGCGGATCCGCCTCGGCTCCGCGGTGCTCCCGATGCGCTACCAGGACCCGGTGCTGCTCGCCGAGGCCGCGGCGACCACCGACCTGCTCGTCGGCGGCCGCCTGGAGCTGGCGCTCGCGACCGGGGCGCAGGCGCCGTGGGACGCGGTGTTCGGCGGCGTCGACACCGACCCGCGTACCGAGGCGCTGCGCCGGCTGGACCGGTTCCTCGCCGGGGTGTCCGGCGAGCCGCTGCACGTCGTCGACGGGCCGGGGCAGGGCGCCCCGGTCGGTACCCCGATCCGGGTCACCCCGCACAGCCCCGGACTGCGCGCCCGGCTGCGGATCGGCGCGGCGAGCACCGACTCCGCACGGCGGGCCGCCCGCCTCGGGCTCGGTCTGATCACCGGGACCGTGCTGCACGGGCTCGCCGACGGGGAGACCTTCGCGCAGTACCAGGCCCGGGTGATCGCGGCCTACCGCGACACCTGGCACGACGTGCACGGCAGCCCCCCGCCGCCGGTGGCCGTCGCCGCGTCGATCCTGCCCGGCACCACCGCGGCGCTGCGCGCGACCTACGCCGCCTACGACCACCAGCGCCGCACCGAGGGGATGGCGGCCTCGCGCCCGCACGGCGCCCTGGAACCGGTGGTCGGCCCGCGGCTCCCGGCCGGGCAGCGGATCAGCCCGGTGCACCACGGCACCCCCGACGAGGTCGCCGCCTCGGTGCTCGCCGACCCGGGGATCGCCGCCGCCGACGAGGTCGTGCTGTTCCTGCCGCCGGGCTTCGGGCCGGAGGCGAACGTCCGGCTGCTCACCGACCTCGCCGCCGTCGCGCCGGCCTGGGGCTGGTCACCCGCCTGACCCTGCGCGGCCGGCTCACACCGGGGGCCGGTGCACCCCCACCGGGCGCACCGGCCCGTCGTGGCGGGTCAGCTCGACGGCCGTGTGCTGGCCGGTGCAGCCCTGGGCCAGCGGTGAGGTGCCGACGTCGCGGGTCAGCACGTTCGGGTTGCCGTGCACGCAGAGCGGCCGCTCCGCCGTCGGGTCCAGCGGGTCGAACCAGGCCCCGGTCGGCAGCTGCACCACCCCGGCCCGGACGTCGTCGGTGACCCGGGCCGCCGCCAGGCAGGCGCCGCGGTCGTTGTGCAGCCGGACCAGGTCGCCGTCGGCGATGCCGCGGGCCGCGGCGTCGTCCGGGTGCACCGCCGCGACCTCCCGGCCGTCGACCTTGTGGGCGGCGCTGTGCGCGCCGAAGTCGAGCTGGGAGTGCAGTCGGGTCGCCGGCTGGTTCGCCACCAGCCACAGCGGGTGCCGCGCGGTCGGCGCGTCGGTCGGCGCCCGCCACACCGGGTGGCCAGGGGCGTCGGCGTAGCCGAACGCGGCGACGGTCGCGGAGTGCAGCTCGATCCGGCCCGACGGTGTCGGCAGCGGATGCCGGTCGGGGTCGGCGCGGAACGCGGCGAGCACGCCGCCGTCGTCGGGGCGGGTCGGCAGCGTGAGCTCCCCGGCGGCGCGGAATCCGGCGTAGGACGGTGCGGGCAGACCGCGGGCCGCCAGGTCGGCGCGGGTCACCTCGTAGAGGTGGGCGAGCCAGCCGTCGACGTCGCGGCCACCGGTGAACGCCGCGCCCGCTCCGAGCCGGTCCGCGAGCGCCGAGAGGATCGCGTGGTCGTCGCGGGCCTCGCCGGGCGGGTCGGCGAGCCGGTGCATCGCGGTCATCACCGGGTCGTGGCGGCTCGCGCCGATGTCGTCGCGCTCGATCGTCCAGGTCGTGGGGAGCACGACGTCGGCGTGCCGGGCGGTCGCGGTCCACGCCGGTTCGTGCACGACGAAGGTGTCGAGCCGGGCGAGGGCGCGACGCAGCCGCCCGAGGTCCTGGTGGTGGTGGAACGGGTTGCCGCCCGCCCAGTACGCGAGCCGGACGTGCGGGTAACGGGCGCGGCGGCCGTCGTGGTCGTAGAGCTCGCCCGGATGCAGCAGCATGTCCGCGACCCGGGCGACCGGGATCGCCGCGTCGACGCCGTTCACGCCCTGGGGCAGCGCCCCGACCGCGACGTCGACCCGCGGCCTGCCGTAGTGCCCGATCGAGCCCAGCCCGTAGCAGAACCCGGCGCCCGGCAGCCCGATCCGACCCAGTGCCGCGGTGAGCACGACGCCCGCCCACACCGGCTGCTCGCCGAACTCGGCGCGCTGCAGCGACTGCGCGACGGTGACCAGCGTCCGTCCGGCCGCCGCGCGCCGCGCGAGGTCGCGGATCTCCCCGGCCGCCACCCCGGTGATCCCCGACGCCCACACCGCGCTCTTGACGACGCCGTCGTCGCGGCCGAGCAGGTATCCGGCGACCCGGTCCCAGCCGACGCAGTACCGGTCCAGGAACGCCCGGTCGTGCCGGTCCTCGTCGAGCAGGGTGTGCAGGAGCCCGAGCATCAGCGCGGTGTCGGTGCCCGGTGGCAGCGACAGCCACCGCGGTCGCGCCTCGGGCGGCAGGTCCGAGCGCAGCGGCCCGATGTTCACCAGGTGCGCGCCGCGCGCGGCCGCCGCGGCCAGCGCGTCGCGCTCCACGTGCGCGCTGATCCCGCCCGCCCCGACCGTGGAGTTCTTCAGGTTCATCCCGCCGAAGGCGAGCACCGTGTCGGTGTGCGTGGCCACCTGGTCCCAGGTCACCAGGCCCTTGGGGACGACGTCGGTGGGTCCCAGCACGTGGCGCAGCACCGTCTCCGCGGCGGCCGCGCTGTAGGTGCCGACCGAGCGCACGTACCCGCCGAGCGCCACGTCGAGGAAGCGGTGCACCTGGCTCTGCGCGTGGTGGAAACGGCCCGCGCTGGCCCAGCCGTAGCTGCCGCCGTAGACGGCCTGCGGGCCGTGCGTGTCACGGACCCTGACCAGCTCGGCGGCGAGCCGGTCGAGCACCTCGTCCCAGCCGACCTCGACCCAGCGGTCGGCGCCGCGCCGCGCGTCCGGGCCGGGGCCGTCGGTCCACCACCCGAGCCGCACCGCAGGCCGCCGCACCCGCGCCGGGTGGTCGACGGCGGAGGCGACGTTGCCGAGCAACGGCGACGGGTCGGGGTCGCCGGGCCGGGGGAACACGGCGAGCCCCGTCCCCGACGGCACCGCCCGGAACGACCCCCAGTGCGAGCTGTGGTGGCGGGCGGAGGGCGGGGGAGCGGGGGCGGCCACGTTCGCGAGTCAAGGCGTCCGGGGGCGGCGGTGTCCAACGACGATCCGCCATCGGCGTCGATCGTCTCCCGTGATCGGTCCCGGTCGCGGTGCGGGGGCCGCCCGCCGTCGGGGCACTAGGGTGGGCCGGTGTCGAGACCGGACCCGAGGACCTCCCGATGACCGGACGTGCACCCGGTGGCGCCTCCCGTGGCGGCGAGATCCAGTCCGTGGCCCGGGCGGCCTCGGTGCTCGGCATCGTCGTCGACAGCGACGGCGGTCTCACGACGACCGAGATCGCCAAGATCACCGGGATGACCGTGTCGACGGTGCACCGGCTGGCGCACACCCTGGTGTCGGGCAACCTGCTGTGCCGCGACGCGGCATCCGACCGGTTCCTGCCCGGCCCGCTGCTGCTGCGGCTGGCCCGCAAGTCGCTCGGCTCCTCCGGGGTCCCCGAGGCGGCGGACGTGCTGAAGGAGCTCGCGGACCGCACGGGTGAGACCGCGAGCATCGGCATGCGCCGTGGCGACGACGTGCTCGTGGTGCTGTCGGTGCCCTCGACCCGGGCGCTGCGCTACACCGGGCAGCCGGGGCGCCGGGTCCCGCTGCTGGACTCGGCGATCGGGCACGCCGTCGTCGCGTTCGGGACCGACCCGCTCGACGAGGCCGCTGCGCTGCTCACCCGCTCCGGGCACCGTTCGCCGGAGTCGTGGCTCGCCGAGACCGACCTGCTCGCCACCCAGTTCCGCGGCTACGCCGTGCTCGACGACCCGCACGACGACGCCCTGCGCGCGGTCGCGGCGCCGCTCGTCGGCCCCGGCGAGGTCGTGCGGATGGGGGTGGAGGTCCAGGGTCCGGTGAGCCGGCTGCCCGACGGCTCCCTCGACGAGGTCGGCGCGCTGGTCCGGACCGCAGCGGACGCACTGGAGGGGCTGCCGGTGTCGATGGCGTTCGGGGAGTTCTGAGAGGGCGATCCCGAACCGGACGAATCTGGACACGTGTCCGTACATTGCGCACTGCGGAAGTGTGTCCCGCATCCTGCAAACTGCCTGTTGACGGGCCTGTCCGTCGCTTCCTACGGTGGTGTTCACCGCACCGGGAGGAGGACGCGTCGTGACCGCTGTGCGTGACGAGATCGTGGTGTCGCCGAACCACGTCGTGTTCGACCTCCCCGAGCTCGTCGCGGTCTCGGAGGGGCTCTTCACCGAGGCAGGCCTGTCGGTCCGCTTCGAGGACCCGGCCGACCGCTCCGCCGACGCGCGCCGCAACCCCGGTGTCCGGTACAAGGAGTCGCAGTTCGCCGCGGCCCGCGCCGACGTCTACAACGTCTGCGAGTGGGGCGGCATCGACCGTCTCGAGCGCGACGCCCGCGGCGGCCGGATCGGGCACCTGCGTGCCGCCGTCGTCGCCCAGGCGCTCGTCAGCCTCGACCCGGAGCTCAACGAGCCGCACGACCTCGCCGACGTCCCGGTCTCGATCAACGAGTACACCGGGTCCCACTACACCGCGTTGCACCTGCTGGAGGGCACCGTGCCCCGGCAGCGGATCGCACTGGTGCACGGGGGCCGGCCGGTCGACCGGCTCGACGCGCTGCTCGCCGGCCGGTCGCGGGCGACGATGCTGATGGAGCCGTTCCTGTCCGCGGCACTGGTCCACGGTGCGCACGTGCTGGGTACCTACACCTACCGCGGGTCCCAGGTGGTGGCCCCGCACCTGACCGCCGAGCAGCAGGCGGCCTACCGGGGCGCGGTGAACAGTGCCGTCGACCTGATCAACGCCGACCGTGCCCGGTGGGCTCCGCTGGTCGCAGCCGAGGCCGGCGACCGGCTCGACCCGGCCGACCTGCGGTCCGACCACTACCGCTACACCCACATCGTCCCGTTCACCGAGCAGCGGTTCACCGAGACCTACGCCTGGATGCGGTCCTGGCGGCTCACCGACGGCCGCTCCGGCTACGAGACGCTGCAGGCACTGCGATGACCGGCGCCCGCACGCGGCTGCTCACCAGCCGCCGGCACATCGACCTCTGCCGGATCAACGGTGGGACGTGTCCGGGCCCGTCGGCCCGCTGACCCACCGGCCTTCTCATCCCGCCGGGCCCCACGGCCCGTTCCCATCCGGCCGCGCTCCGCGCGACGCCGGTCCTCGTCGCGCCCGCGCGCGGACTCCTCCCCGGACACGGAGACCCACCCATGCCCGAACATCCCCTGACCACCGACCGGCGCACCGTTCTGCGCGCCGTCCTCCTCGGCGCCGCCGGCCTCGCCGCCACACCTCTGCTCGCCGCCTGCGGTGGTGCGGCAGGCGGGCGGGCCGGCGCCCGGGTCGAGGACTCCGGCGCGGGCACCGCGAGCTCGGTGATCCGGCCGATCGCCGAGCAGAACGGCCTGCTCGAGGGGCTCGACCTCAGCTACGTCTCGGGCACCGGTCCGGGGGACGTGCAGAACAAGCTGCTCTCCGGCGCGCTCGACGTCGCGAGCTTCGGCCCGCTGGGAGCGGTCGTCGCAGCCGAGGCGGGGTCGGACGTCGTGCTGTTCTCACCCAATCTCACCAACCACGTCCGCTGGCTGGTCCCGGAGAACAGCCCGTACCGGACGCCGGCCGACCTCCGGGGCAAGCGGGTCGCGACGCCGCCGAACAACAGCGACGCGTTCCGCTCCACCCAGCTCGCGGCCGCGGTGAACGGGACCGACCTGAACGCCGAGTACGAGCTGTTCCCCGGCGCCGTACTGGCCGGGCTG
This sequence comes from Pseudonocardia sp. ICBG162, assembly GCF_020496225.1. Taxonomy (NCBI): domain Bacteria; kingdom Bacillati; phylum Actinomycetota; class Actinomycetes; order Pseudonocardiales; family Pseudonocardiaceae; genus Pseudonocardia; species Pseudonocardia sp. ICBG162. The sequence goes on along the minus strand of NZ_JAHLJD010000017.1, from coordinate 409,346 downwards.
GCCCTGTTCGACCGCGGCGACGTCGACGCGATCGTCACCATCGAGCCCAACGCGACACGGCTGGTCGGGCGGGGTGCCCGCCAGATCGCCACCGTCGGTGAGCAGTGGGCGCAGGGCACCGGCGAGGACCCGGCGTCGCTGATCCTCAACGGGCAGGGCACCGTCCGTGCCTTCCTGGACCGCGACCCGGTCGCCGCCCGCGCGGTCGCCGACCTGCGGGTGCGCGCCCACGAGATCATCCGTGAGCGACCCGCGGTCCTGACCGACCTGCACGAGGTCTACGGCATCCCGGCCACGGAGCGGGCCGCGATCGCCCTGTTGCCCGAACGGATGCGGGACGTCTACCCGGTCGAGTGGGGGGCGCCCGCGTTCGCGAACCTGCAACGCCAGGTCAAGGTCGCCCGGCAGGTCGGCCTGGTGAAGGCCGTGCCCGCTCAGCTGCCCTGGACCGAGCTGGGGGCGGCATGAGCACCGGTACGGACCCCGGCACGGCCGCGCCGACGGCCCCGGCACCGCCCGGCCCCGGCTCATCGCCCGGCGCCGGGTCCGGTCGCCGACCGGCGGACACCGGAGCGTCCGCGGGCGGGGGGCGGACGGTGCTGCGGGCGGTGGGCCCGGCCGCGGCGTTCCTGGTCCTCGCCGCCGCGGGGTGGCAGCTCATGGCCGTGCTAGTCGACTCCGTGCTGGTCCCGGGCGTCGGGGACATCGCGGGTGAGCTCGTCGGCATCGTCGTCGACGGCGATCTCGTCACCCAGCTCGGCATCACGGTGCTGCGGGTGGCGCTCGGTTTCGCACTGGCCTTCGTCGTCGCCGTCGCGGTGGGGATCGCGATGGGGCGCAACGCCGTCGCGCGCCGGTTCTGCGAGCCCGCGGTGCTGCTCGGCCTGACCATTCCGGGGCTGGTGTGGGCGCTGCTGTGCGTGATCTGGTTCGGCGTCGGTCTGGCCAACCCGGTGATCGCGGTGGCTCTGGCCTCGGCGCCCGCGCTCGTCCTGACGATCTACCAGGGCGTGCGCTCGGTCGACCCGGACCTGCTGGAGATGGCGCACGTCTACCGGTTCTCCCGCCGCACGCGGCTGCGCCGGCTGTGGTTGCCCGCGCTCGCGCCGTCGCTGTTCGCCGGTGCCCGGCTGGGCCTGTCGCTCGGCTGGAAGGTGATCGTGCTCGTGGAGGTCTTCGGGATGTCGAGCGGGGTGGGCTACCAGCTCAACAACGCCTTCGCCGGGCAGAACGTCGCCGCCGTCCTGGCGTGGACGCTGCTGTTCGCCGTCGTCATGGCGGTGCTGGAGTACGGCGTGCTGCAGGGCCTGGAGCGGCGCGCCGGCCGCTGGCGCAGAGCGGTGACGGTGTGAGCGCCCCGGCCACCACCCGGATCCGGCTCGACGGTGTCGGGAAGACCTTCGTCGACGTCCGCACCGGCACGCCGCAGACCGTCCTGGAGGACTTCTCGCTGACCGTCGAGGAAGGTGAGCTCGTCGCGTTGGTCGGCGCCTCGGGGACCGGCAAGACGACCCTGCTGCACGTGGTCGCCGGGCTGACCGTGCCCGACCGCGGCACCGTCGAGATCGGACGGCCCCGCCTCGGGGTGGTGTTCCAGCAGCCGCGTCTGCTGGACTGGCTCCCGGTCCGGCAGAACGTGGTCCTCGCGCTGGAGGCCGCGGGCCTGGAACCGGGCGCCGCGGACGCGGTGCTCGAGGCGGTGGGGCTCGCCGAGTACGCCGGGTCCTATCCGAGCGTGCTGTCCGGCGGTCAACGTCAGCGGGTCGCAGTGGCACGGGCGTTCGCGGTCGAGCCCGACCTCGTGCTGCTCGACGAACCGTTCAGCGCGCTGGACGAGCTGACCGCCCGCAAGCTGCGGCTGCTGCTGCAGGAGCTGTGGATGCGCCGTCCCCGCACGGGCCTGCTCGTCACCCACAACCCGCTGGAGGCGGCCCTGCTCGCCGACCGCGTCATCGTCCTGGCCGGGCGCCCGGCCCGGATCGCCGCGGAGCACCACGTCGACCGGGCCCGGCCCCGCTCGGCGGAGGACCCGCACCTGTTCGACCTGCACACCCGCATCGTCGCCGCGCTCGCCTGAGCGCGCATCCGACACCGCTCTCGCCCGAGCGCGGTGCGCCCGAACGGAAGGGAACGACCTCATGACCGAGCGTCCGAAGGTCACCATGGAGCTGCTGTCCCTGGTGTTCTCACTGCCCCAGCTCGTCGCCCAGGACGAGGGCTACTTCGCCGACGAGGGGGTCGACGTCGAGTTCGTCACCAAGGCCTACGCGAACGCCGGGCTCTCCCCGCTGGAGGACCACGAGCTCCTCAGCGCGTTCGGCGCCACCAAGTCACACTTCGAGAGCGGTGAGGCGTCGCTGTACCGGGCCTGCGAGTGGGGACAGGTGCGCCGGGCCCAGGACACCGCCGTCGGTGGGCGGGTCGTCTCGAAGCGGGCGGCCGTGAACGGTCAGGCGATCATGGTCGGAGGGGACCACCCGGCGACCCACCCGCAGGACCTCGCGGGGGTCACGGTGGCGGTGAACTTCCACCACGGCTCGCACTACGTCGCGCTGCAGACCCTGGAGGGCTTCCTGCCGCGGGAGGAGATCTCGGTCGCGCACTACGGTGGCCCGCAGGTCCGTTTCGAGGCGCTGCGCGACGGCACCGTGGAGGCCGCCGCCCTGATGGAGCCGTGGATCACCCTGGCCGAGAAGCAGGGTTACAAGGTACTGGCCGAGGCGTTCTACGTCGGTGCCGAGATCGCGAGCCCCCAGGTCGACGAGGACACCTACGCCCGGGTGAACCGCGCCGTCGTGCGGGCGGTGGCGGCGATCAACGCCGACCCGCGCCCGTACCTGCACCACCTGACCGGCGAGATCCCGGCCGAGCTGGGGACCGTGGAGCCGCACGAGATCCCGCTGGGCCGGCTGCGCTACGTCGACCCGGCGCCGTACCCGCAGGCGCAGTTCCAGCGCACCTACGACTGGATGGTGTCCTGGGGCCTGATCGAGCCGGACCGCACCTACGAGGGCCTGGTCAAGAACCTCGTGGAGGTCTGAGACGGGTGACCACCCCGCTGCGGCCACGTCCGGGTGTCCGGGCGTGGCCGCTCTACGTCGGCGGCTTCCTGGGCCCGTACGCCAGCACGATGGTCACGCCGATGGTGCACGAGGTCGCGACCGGCCTGGCCGGCACACCCGAGGTGACGGCCGCGGCCGTCACCGCCTACATGCTCCCGTTCGCCGCGGTGATGCTGGTGTCGGGGACCCTCGCCGAACGCTGGGGTCGCGCCCGCACCATGCAGGTGTCGCTGGTGGCGTTCGTGGGTGCCTGCGTGTGCTGCGTGCTGGCCCCGACCGTCGAGTGGTTCCTCGCCGCCCGCGCGCTGCAGGGGGTCACGAACGCGTTCACCACACCGCTGCTGGTCGCCGCGATCACCGACCTGGTCCCGCGGGCCGGGCTCGGCCGGGCGCTGGGCTTCTTCGCCGGGATGCAGGCCGCCGGGCAGGCGGCGAGCCCGCTGGTGTCCGGGCCGTCGGCGGCGCTGGACTGGCGGCTGGCATTCGTGTTCCCGGCCGTGGTCGCGGTGGTCCTGGCGGTGTTCCCGCCGACGATGACGGCCGGACCCCGCCCCGCCGGGCCACCGCCGGTACGTGCGCTGCTGAACCGGAACCTGGCGCTGGCCTGTGGGCTGTCGTTCCTCTGCTACCTGGCGGCCGTGGGGCTGACGGTGCTGTCAATCCTGCGCGCCGAGGCCGACTTCGGGCTCGGGCCGTGGCAGCGCGGCCTGCTCGCGGCCGCGTTCGGTGTGGCCGGTCTGCTGGCCGCGCCGCTGCTGGGCCGGCGGCTGGACACGCTGGGACCGCGCCGGACCGGGGTGCTGATGAACCTCCTGCTGGCGGCCGGGCTGCTCCTCGCCGCGCTCGGGCCGACGGTGTGGCTGCTCGGGCTGGGCATTGCCGCGGTCGGCGCCGCGGTCACCGGTCTGCGCACGACGGTCAACGCCGTGGCGGCGACGAGCACCGTCGGCAACCGGGCGGGGGCGGCGTCACTGGCGCTGTCGGCCCAGTTCTTCGGCGGCGCGCTGGCGCCGCCGGTGTGGGTGCCGCTGTACGCCCACGCCGGGGCCGCGGGGTTCGCCGCCACCGCCGTCGCACCGGTGCTGGCGCTGGCGCTGCTGGCCGCGGTGCGGGTCAGGTCCAGCGGCGCAGCAGCGCCCGCTCGGCCAGACCGAGCAGCGCGTCGGTGAGCTTCCCCAGCACCGCGAGGAGCACGATCGCCAGCAGGAGGATGTCGGTGCGCCCGGTGTTCTGGCTGTCGATCAGCAGGAACCCGAGCCCGATCGACGACGCGATCAGCTCCGCCGCGACCAGGAACAGCCAGCCCTGCGCGAGCCCGAGCCGCAGCCCGGCGAGCGCGGGCGGCGCGATCGCCGGCAGCTGCACCTGCAGGAACAGTCGCAGGCCCGAGCGTCCGTAGGCGCGGCCGACCTCGACGAGCCGGTGGTCGACGTGGTCGAGTGCGGCCGCGACCGTCGTGTAGACGGGGAAGAACGCCCCGATCGCCACGAGAGTGATCTTCGGGGTCTCGCCGATGCCGAGCCACAGGAGCAGCAGCGGCACCCAGGCCAGCGAGGGCACCGCACGCAGCGCCTGCACGGTGGGGGCGAGGAGGGACCGCGCCCGGGAGGAGAGCCCGACGAGCCCACCCAGCAGCAGGCCCGCCCCTGCACCCGCGCCGAAGCCGAGCAGCACCCGCTGCACGCTGATCGCGACGTGCTGCCACAGCTCGCCGCGTCCGGCGAGCTCACCGAGTGCGGCGGCGACGTCGAGCGGGGCGGGCAGCTGCGCGGGAGAGAACCGTCCGGACGCCGCGAGCAGGTGCCAGCCGAGGACCAGCAGGACCGGCAGCACGAGGCCGGCGGCGGCGCCGGTGAGCAGCCTGCGACGCGTCGGCCGGTCCGGGGCGGCCGGTCCCGGCGTCGCCGGAGCCGGTGTGGGGCGGGTGCCCCTGGTCCCGGTGACGGTCACGGCCGGCTCCCGTCCGACCGGGTGCCGGCGGCCTGCTCGGCGAAACGTGGCTCGAACAGGGTGTCCAGCGCGGTGCGGGCGTCGCTCTCGGAGCGGACCAGGTTCTCCGACACCAGGATCGGCAGCAGTCGCTCCAGCACCGCCCGCTGGTCGGGGCCGGGGACCGGGTCGATGTCGAGCCGGGTGCGCTCGGTGAGCTGCTTGCGGGCGACGGCCGGGTCGATGGACGCGGCCCGGGCCAGCGTCGCCACGGCCTCGTCGGGGTTCTCGGCGATCCAGGCCCGCGCCCGCTCGTAGGCCCGCACGACGACGGCCGCGGTGTCCGGGTCGCGTTCCAGGAACGACTCGGTGGCGTTGAGCAGCCCGTAGGAGTTGAAGTCGAGGTTGCGGTAGACCAGCCGCGACCCCACGGAGAGCTCGGACTGCGCCATGAACGGGTCGAGACCGGCCCAGGCGTCGACGTCGCCCCGCTCCAGCGCGGTGCGCCCGTCGGAGTGCTGCAGGTTCACGATCTCGACGTCGTCGCGGTCGAGCCCGGCCCGCGCGAGAGTCTGTACGAGGAAGAAGTACGGGTCGGTGCCCTGGGTGACGGCGACCTTGCGCCCGCGCAGCTGCGCCGGGTCGGTGATCGCCGAGCCGGCGGGCACCACGATCGCGGACCACTCGGGCCGGGAGTAGACGTCGATCGAGCGGATCGGGGACCCGTTGGCGCGGGCCAGCAGCGCCGGGGTGCCCGCCGTCGAGCCGACGTCGATCACCCCGGCCCGCAGGTTCTCGTTGGCCTTGTTCGACCCCTGCGAGAGCACCCACTCCACGTTGTCCCGGCCGAGCTCCTGCTCCAGCCAGCCCTGCTCGCGGATCACCAGGCTCTCGGGGTTGTAGTAGGCGTAGTCCAGCCGGACCGCGGCCGCTCCGCCTCCGGAGTCCCCGGCGACGGTGCCGTCGGCGTTCTCCCCGGCCGCGCAGCCGGCGAGCAGCAGCAGGGCGAGCAGGGCGGGCAGGACGGTGCGCAGCGGGCGCATGGTCGGTCTCCCGTTCATCGCTGGGTGGGGATGCGGCTGTGCTGGGCGGGGACGCCGAGGCGGGACAGCAGGTCCGCACGCAGCGCCGTCGCGGCGGGGTCGGAGCGGTCGCGGGGGCGTGGCGACGGCGGCCGCAGCGTGTGCACCACCGCGGCACCTCGGTCGGGGGCCGCCCGACCGAGGACGACGACCCGGTCGGCGAGGTGCAGGGCCTCGTCGACGTCGTGGGTCACGAGCAGCACGGTCGCCCCGGAGGCGCGCTGCAGGTCGTCGACCAGGTCCTGCATCCGCAGCCGGGTCAGTGCGTCGAGCGCGGCGAACGGCTCGTCGAGCAGCAGCACCCCGGGGGTGCGGACGAGCGCGCGGGCGAGCCCGGCCCGCTGGGCCATGCCGCCGGAGACGGCCCGTGGCCGGTACCCGGCGAACTCGGCGAGCCCCACCGCCTCCAGCGCGCGGGCGACGGCGTCGGCCCGCTCGTCACGGGGTGTGCGGTCGGGAAGCCCGAACGCGACGTTGTCGGCGAGGGTGCGCCAGGGCAGCAGCCGCGGCTCCTGGAAGACGACGGCGGCACGGCCCTGCACGCCGTCGACGCGCTCGTCGTCGACCCGGACCTCGCCTGCGGACGGGTGGTCGAGACCGGCGACGAGCCGCAGCAGGGTCGACTTGCCGCAGCCGGAGGCGCCCAGCAGGGCGACGACCTCACCGGCGGCGACGTCGAGGTCGACCTCGTCGAGCACGACGCGGCGGTCGGGACCGGAGCCGAAGGCGCGGTCGACGGCGGACAGGCGGACGGACGCGGGCGGCGCCCACGTGGTGGCGGTCTGCACGACGGGAGTCCTGTTCGGGCGCGACGGGGACGGACGGCGGTGGTCGCGTCAGGCCCGACAGGTCGCGCCGGCGAGGTACCCGAGGTCGAGCCAGATGCGGCCGACCAGCAGGTCGCCCACGCTCGGTCCGGGAAGTCGCACGCGGAGATCATACGAACGGGTGAACGAATTCGGAAAGCGATGGTGAGTTTCGTCGTCTCCGTACGAATCCGGTGCGCCGTCGTGTTAGGCGATCACTCGACGGAGTGGTCGGTCCGTCCGGGACGCCGCCGGCCCCTGGATCGGCCGCGAGCCGGAGGGCGACGACGACACCACGACGTCCGGCCCGGCTCGGCACGACCGGGCCGTTCGCGCGGCGGGTCGTGCGCCGGGCTCGGCGCGAACGGGCCGTTCGTGCCGACCTACGGGACGAACGGCCCGCTCGTGCAGCGGGGAGCGGGACCGCGGGCCGGGAGGGGAGCCGGGTCAGGCGGGGGTCGGGCCCCGGCGCCGCGCGTGGACGGCGGCGGGGTGGTCGGCCCGGACCCGGGCCTGACCGGCGCCCTGCAGGTGCTCGCGCAGCGTCGCACCCTCCGGCGCCTCGGCCAGGACCCCGCGCCGGCGCAGCTCGGGCACCACGTGCTCGACGACGTCGGCGAAGGTGCCCGGGGTGACGGCGTAGGCCAGGTTGAACCCGTCGACGTCGGCGACCTCGGCCCAGCGCTCCAGCTCGTCGGCGACCGTCTGCGGCCCGCCCACGACGACCGCGCCCATCCCGCCGATCCCGATGTGCTCGGCGATCGCCCGCGGCGTCCACTCACGGGTCGGGTCCGCGGTGGTGAACAGCTCCACCGCGCTGCGGATGGCCTCGGTCTCGGCGAACCGCAGCGGCTCGTCCGGGTCCATGGTGGACAGGTCGAGGCCCGACCAGCCGCCGTAGAGGGTGAGCGCGCCCTCCAGGCTGACGTACTGCGCGAGGTCGGCCCAGCGCTCCCGGGCCTGCTCGTCGGTGGCGCCGGTGATCACGGTGACCATCGTGAAGACCTTCACCGCGCGTGGGTCGCGGCCCTGCGCGGCGGTCTGCCTGCGCAGCTCGGCGACCCGCGGCGCCAGGGTCTCCGGGGTGGGGGAGATGACGAAGACGCCCTCGGCGTGCCGGGCGGCGAACGTCGTGCCGCGCGACGACGCACCGGCCTGGAAGATCGTCGGGGTGCGCTGCGGCGACGGCTCGGTGAGCCCGATGCCGGGCACGTCGAAGAACTCGCCGTGGTGGTCGATCGGGCGGACCTTCGCCGGGTCGGTGTAGACGCCCTTCTCCCGGTCGAGCAGCACCGCGTCGTCGTCCCAGGAGGCCTCCCACAGCTGGTAGACGACCTCCATGAACTCGTCGGCGACGTCGTAGCGCCGGTCGTGCGGCACCTGCTTCTCCAGGCCCAGGTTGCGGGCCGCGGACTCCAGGTAGGAGGTCACGACGTTCCACGCGACCCGGCCCCGGGTGTAGTGGTCCAGCGTGGAGAACCGGCGCGCCAGGGCGTAGGGCTTCTCGTAGGTCAGCGAGACGGTGATCCCGAAGCCGAGCCGCTCGGTGACCGCGGCCATCGCCGACACCGCCAGCGTCGGGTCCCCGACGGGGACCTGCACGCCGTCGCGGATCGCCGGTTCGGGGCCGTCGCGGTAGACGTCGTAGAGCCCGACGACGTCGGCGACGAACAGGCTGGTGAACCCGCCGCGCTCCAGCAGCTGCGCCAGATCGGTCCAGTAGCGCAGGTCGTGGAAGGTGTGCGAGCGGTCCTCGGGGTGGCGCCACAGCCCGGGCGACTGGTGCCCGGCGCAGGTCATGTCGAAGGCGTTGAGGTGCAGCCGTCGCGGGTGGCCGGTCATCGCTTGCCCGCGCTCCAGGCGTAGGGCAGGTCGGTGCCGTTGAGCACGTGGTCACCGATGGACTGCAGCTTGTAGATCAGCGGGTTGTGCGTGGAGATGACCCGGGCGTTGCGCCAGTGCCGGTCCAACCGGAGCTTCTCCGAGGTGATCGAGGCACCGCCGACCTCGAACAGCTCGGTCGTCGCGTCGAGCACCGCCGGGATGACCGCGGCCTGGGCGTGGGCGACGTCGAGCTCCACCCGGTCGAGCAGCTCCGCGTCCTCCCCGTCCGCGGCCAGCAGCGCGTCGAGCTGCTCGGCGATGGTCAGCACCAGGGCGCGCGAGGACCACGCGGCGGCCGAGAGCCGGCCGATGACCTGCTGCACCAGCGGGTCGTGGCGGGGCAGATCGGCCGGGGCGTGGGTGAAGGTGCGGGTGCGCTCGCGGACCCAGGCGGCGACGTCGTCGGTGGCGCGCCGGGCGATCCCGGCGAGCACGGCGAGCTGCACGAGCTGCAGGTAGGAGGTGCCCCAGCCGCGGCCCTCGGTGCCGTAGCCGGGGCCGAGGACCCGGTCGCGGGCGACCGCGACGCCCCGGAAGTCGGTGGTGCCGCTGGCGGTGAGGCGCTGGCCGAAGCCGTCCCAGTCGTCGTGCTGCACGACGCCCTCGGCGTCGCCGTCGACGAGCACGGACACGCGCTCCCCGTCGAGGTCGGCGCCGACCAGGATCTGGTCGGCGTAGAGGCTGCCGGTCGAGTAGTACTTGGTGCCGTCGAGCCGGTAGCCGTCGCCGTCGGGGGTCAGCGTCGTGCGGTACCGGTCGATCGCGCCGACGCCGGGCTCGGTGATCGCGTTCCCGACCAGTCCACCCTCCGCGACGGCGGCGAGGCGGGCGTCGCGGTCGGCGCCCGGTGCGGCGAGCAGCAGGTCGTCGACGTACCACCAGTGCACGCGCAGCGCCTGGGGCAGGTTCGACTCCGCGGCGGCGAGGTCGACGAGCAGCCGGAACTGCTGGCGCACCGTGGCGCCGTAGCCGCCGAGCTCCACGGGCAGCCGCAGCGCGCCGAAGCGCTCCGCCCGCAGCGCGGCGACCTCGTCGCGGGCGAGGGCCCGGCCCTGCTCACGGGCCACCGCGCCCTGCGCGATCCGCGCGAACACCGGCGCGAAGACGGCGTCGAGCTGCTCGTCGGTCCAGGCGGCGCGGCCGTCGGTGCCGGTGGGGGCGGGGGAGGTGGTGGTCACGGGAGGTCCTTCCGGTGGGGCGGCGACGCGCCGGGGCACGACGGCGGCGCGGTGGCGCCGGAGTGGGGTACGGGTGGGTGCCGCGGTGCGGGGCCGGCGGTCCGCGGGGACGTCCGGGCCCCGTCGGGCCGGCGGCGGGCGGGGGCCCGGCGGCCGCGACGGCCGCCGGTGGTCCCGGGGGCGGTCCCGCAGGACCGGGCGCGGTACGGATCCCGGTCGGCGAGGGCGTGGCCTCAGCGGCGACGGGCCGAGCGCCGACACAGCGCCGACGCCACGCGCGCGAGGTCGACATGGCCTCGCGTGGTCAGCAGCACCGATCCGGTCACAGACGCCACGGTAGCCGTGACCGGCGCCGTCACCCAAGGGGACGGGGACCCGGATCACCGGCGTCCTGCCTGGTGGGAGGCATGATCCGGGTCGTCCGGACAGGTGTCCCGCGGGCTGGACGGTCCACTGTGGAACACCGTGTGACCGTCGTCCCGGCCGACTTGCGCCGGCGGGTGCGGCACTGTTCCGTCTCCCGGATGGGAGTCACCCTGCACTGGTTCCTGCCCACCATGGGCGACGGCCGCCACCTCGTCGGGGGAGGCCACGGCAACGCGACCGGGTCCGCCGGCGCCATCCGTCCCGCCTCGATCGAGTACCTCACCACGGTCGCCCGGGCCGCGGAACAGGCCGGGTTCGACGGCGCGCTCACCCCGACCGGCGCCTGGTGCGAGGACGCGTGGCTCACCACCGCGATGCTCGTCGCGCACACCGAGCGCCTGAAGTTCCTCGTCGCGTTCCGGCCCGGATCGATCTCCCCGACCCTGGCCGCCCAGCAGGCCGCGACCTTCCAGCGCCACTCCGGCGGCCGGCTGCTGCTCAACGTCGTCACCGGCGGCGAGTCCCGCGAGCAGCGCGCCTACGGCGACTTCCTCGACAAGGACGCCCGCTACGCCCGGACGGGCGAGTTCCTCTCGGTCGTGACCCGGCTGTGGCGCGGCGGGACCGTCGACCTCGACGGCGAGCACGTCCGGGTCGAGACGGCGTCGCTGTCGCGGCTGCCCGACCCGGTCCCGCCGGTCTACTTCGGCGGGTCCTCCCCGGCCGCGGGTGACGTCGCCGCCGAGCACGCCGACGTGTACCTCACCTGGGGCGAGCCCGTGGAGGCCGTCCGGGAGAAGATCGGCTGGATCCGGAAGCTCGCCGCCGACCGCGGGCGCACCGTGCGCTTCGGGATCCGGCTGCACGTGATCACCCGCGACACCGCCGCCGAGGCGTGGGCGCAGGCGCAGAAGCTCCTCGACGCGCTCGACCCCGCGACGATCGCCGGGGTGCAGGCGGGGCTCGCGGCCTCGGAGTCGGAGGGGCAGCGCCGGATGCGGGCCCTGCACGGCGGGGTCAAGACCTCCGTCGAGGACCTGACGATCGCGCCGAACCTGTGGGCCGGGGTCGGCCTGGTCCGCGGCGGCGCGGGCACCGCACTCGTCGGGAGCCACACCGAGGTCGCCGACCGGATCGCGGAGTACCACGAGGCCGGGATCGACGAGTTCGTCCTCTCCGGGTACCCGCACCTGGAGGAGGCGTGGTGGATGGGCGAGGGCGTCATGCCGGTGCTGCGTGAGCGCGGCCTGTGGACCCCGCCCGACGGCGCCCCGGCCGACGCCGGATCGGCCCGGTCCGTCCCGTTCGCCGCCGACTACCGGACGTGAGCACCCTCGTCCCGGTGCGGGAGACGCCCCCACCCCGCTCACGTGGCGCGGGGTGGGGGCGTCGGGGTCAGGAGCCGGCGGGGGCGCGCAGGTCCTCGATCGCGGAGGCCACGTCGACCGGGGTGCGCAGCACGCCGTAGGCGGAGTAGCGGTCGGCGACCCCCTGCAGCTCGGCGACGAGCTCCGGGGACAGCGGCTGGGTGTCGCGCAGCGCCCGCTGCGCCATCAGGTCGGCCACCGCGGCCGGCCGCTTCGTCAGCTCCGCGTAGATCGCGGCGTTCTGCTGCTGGTGCTCCCGGGCCCACTGCAGGGCACGGCCGTAGCGCTCGGTAAAGTCGGTGAGCGCGGCGCGGGTGCCCGCGTCCTCCAGCGCCGCCGTGTTGGCGTCGAGGAAGGTCAGCCCGGTGCCGAGGCCCTTCGCGTCGCGCAGGATCCGCGCGCCGGACTCCTGCTGCGCGACCGCGGTGTAGGGGTCCCAGGTGGACCAGGCGTCGATCGCACCCGAGTTCATCGCGGCGGCCGCGTCGACCGGCTGCAGGAACGAGATCGTCACCTCGTCCGGCCGCACGCCGGCCTCCTCCAGCGCCCGCAGCAGCAGGTAGTGGCCGATGCTGCCCTGGGTGGTCGGCGAGACCTTCTTCCCGCGCAGGTCGGCGACCGACCGGATCGGGGAGTCCTTCGGCACGAGCAGCGCGAGGCCGCCCTGGCTGGGGGAGCGGGTCGCCTCGACGATCTTGATGCGGTCGGTGGAGGACAGCGCGGTCAGGGTGGGTGCGTCGCCGGCGATGCCGACGTCGATCGCCTCGCCGCGCAGCGCCTCCAGCAGCGGCGCGGCGGCAGGGAACTGGGCCCACTCGACCCGGTAGGGGGCGCCGTCGAGCGCGCCGGAGGCCTCGACGAGGGCCTGCTGGATGCCGGCCTGGTCGCCGACCCGCAGGGTGACCTGCGACAGGTCGGCCGGGCCGTCCTCGGCGGCGCCGGAGCAGCCGGTGAGCAGCAGCGCCAGCGCGGCGAGCAGGGCGGGCAGGGCGAGCAGCGGTCGGCGGGTCACGGGGTGGTCTCCGGGTCGGTGAGCGGGGTGAGCGAGGGGAGGTTCACGACGATCCCCTCCTGTGTGCTGCGGGAGATCACGACGACGGCCGGGACCTCGGGATCGGGGTTCTCCTCGCGGTGCGGGACCCACGGCGGGACGAACACGTAGTCGCCGGGCTCGGTCTGCAGGACCACCTCGTCGGTGCCGTCGTGGAAGACGAAGCGCGGCCGGCCGGACACGACGTAGATCGAGGTCTCCGCCTCGCCGTGGTGGTGGTCGCCGGAGTTCGTGGCGGGCGCGACGTGCGTCTCGCCCGTCCAGAGCTTCGACGAGCCGACGGTGCGGCCGCTCACGGCCTCGCGGCGGGACATCCCACTGGTCTGGGCGGTGTCGGCGGACAGCTCGGCGCCCCGGACGAGGTGCACCCGCGCGTGGTCGGGCGGGGTGGGGGCGAGGTCGGGGTGGAACGGGTCGGTCTGGCGCTGGTGCGTGGTCACCGGGTATCGCCCTCCAGGGCGGTCAGGGTGCGGGCGGTCAGGAAGTCGGCGACGGTGCGTTCGAGGTCGGCCCACAGCGGTGCGGCGGGGCCGGAGTCGCGGAGGGTGGCGATCGAGCCCTCGGTGGCCAGGACGACGTCGGCGACGGTGATGTCCTCGGCGGGCCGGGCCAGCCGGTAGCCGCCCTCGCAGCCGCGGCGGCTGGTCACCAGGCCGGCCCGCCGCAGCGCCAGCATCACGTTGACCAGCGAGTTCAGCGGCACCCCGCGGGCGCGCGCCATCGCGTCGCAGGTGACGGTCGCCCCGTCGGCGGCGACGAGCTCGGCCAGGGCCCGCAGGGCGTGGTCGAGGCGGGCGGAGACGTTCAGCGGTGCCGCGCGACGCGGGCGCGCCGGTCCGGCCGTCGCCGTCCGGGCCGGTGCCTCCTCCACGAAGCGGGCGCCCTTGGCGAGGCGTTCCAGGAACTGCACGAGCCGCGCGGCGACGATCCGGTGGAACTGGTCGTTCAGGACGTCGTGCACCCCGTCGGCGACGACGGCGACGTCGTCGCCGGGCCGGGTCAGCGCCCGGACGCCCGCGACCGGTGCCACCGGGTCGGCGTCGCCGTGCAGCCACAGCACGGGCAGGTCGGGCAGCGCCGCCGACGGCAGCGGCGGCGCGGGCCGGGCGAGTGCCCCCCAGGTGAAGCCGGGGTCGGACTCGAGCAGGCCGCGGTGCACCGGACAGGCGGTGCGGGCGTCGAGCTCCCCGGCCCGGTCGGCGGGCGCCGGACCGGAGGCGCTGGCGGGGAGCCCGGCGAGGACGAGCCCGTCCGGGGCGAGGTCGGCGGCGAGCTCCCAGGCCCGCAGCGCGCCGGTGTCGGAGCCGAGCAGGACCCGGGCCCCGGTCGCCCCGGCCAGCGCGGCGGCGACCTCCCCGGTGCTCGCGCCGGGCGCGGGGACGGCGAGGGTCCAGCCGTCGACGACGAGCCTGCGGCCCAGCCGCGCGTACAGCCCGGGGTGCTCGCCCCGGCCGGGCAGCGCGACGACGGTGCCGCGCGAGGTGCCCTCGGGCGACCAGACCGTGCCCGTGGTGGCGGGTGCGCTCACGCGGGGACCCCCACCCCGGCGCCGCGGCGGGCGAGCTCGGCGCGCACGGCGGGCAGCAGCTCGCTGCCGTAGCGGCGGGCGTCGTCGATCGGGTCGTAGCCGCGGATCAGCAGGGTGGTGACCCCGATGTCGGCGTAGTCGGCGAGCGCCGCGGCGACGGTGTCCGGGGTGCCGACGAGCGCGGTGGAGTTGCCGGCCGCGCCGGAGGCGGCCGCGGTGGCGGTCCACAGGCAGCGGTCGTGCAGCTCACCGGCCTCGGCGGCGGCGAGCAGCCGCTGCGAGCCGACGTTGGCCGGTGCCCCCGGCTCGCGCATCCGGGTGCCGGTGAACGAGCCGTGCCCGCCCCGGGCGGCGACGATGCGGTCGCGGACGTCGTGTGCGCGGGCCCAGGCCTGCTCCTCGGTGTCGCCGAGGATCGGCCGGAACGACACGCTGATCCGGGGCGGCTCGGTGCGGCCCGCGGCACGGGCGGCCTCGTGCACCCGGGCGATCTGCTCGGCGGTCCCGGCGAGGGGCTCGCCCCAGAGCGCGAACACGTCGGCGTGCCGCCCGCCCACCCGGAACGCGGCGTCGGAGGAGCCGCCGAAGTAGACCGGGATCGGGGCGAGCGGACGGATCTCCTGGGCGACGCCGGCGACCCGGTAGTGCTCGCCGGTGTGGTCGAAGGGCTCGGGGTCGGTCCAGGCGCGCCGCACGACGGAGAGGTACTCGTCGGTGCGGGCGTAGCGCTCGTCCTTGCCGAGCCAGTCGCCGTCGCGGCGCTGGTCGGTGTCGCTGCCCCCGGAGATGACGTGCATCGCGACCCGGCCGCCACCGCTGACATGGTCCAGCGTGGCGTACTGGCGGGCGGCCAGCGTGGGTGCGGTGAAGCCGGGCCGGTGCGCGACCAGGAAGCCGAGCCGGTCGGTGTGCGCGGCGGCGTACGCGGCGACCTGCAGCCCGTCGGGCGTCGACGACGAGTGTCCGATGAGGACCTTGTCGAAGCCGGCCTCCTCGTGGGTGACGGCGAACCGGCGGACGACGGCCGGGTCCAGGACGGGGCCGGTGGCGGGCCGGATCTCGGAGACCTCCTGGGTCCCGATCATGCCGATGAACTCGATGCTCACGCTCGCTCCTGGGGTCGGTGCACGCCGAGCCTGCCGAGCAGGTCGGCCCGCAGGTGCTGGAAGTCGGGGTCGGTGACGTCGCGCGGCCGGGGGAACGGGACCGGCGCGTCGTGCGCGATCCGGCCGCCGTCCATCACCAGGACGCGGTCGGCGAGGACGAGTGCCTCCTCCACGTCGTGGGTCACCAGCAGCACGGCGCAGCGGTGGCGCTGCCACAGCTCGTCGACGAGCCCGCGGGCGGTGATCCGGGTCAGCGCGTCGAGCGCGGAGAACGGCTCGTCGAGCAGCAGCAGGTCCGGGTCGCGGACCAGGGCGCGGGCCAGCGCGGCCCGCTGCGCCTCGCCGCCGGAGAGGACCTTGGGCCACACGTCGGTGCGGTGGGCGAGGCCGACCTCGGTCAGCGCGGCCACGGCGCGGGCGCGGTCCGGGCGGCCGGGCAGGCCCAGCACGACGTTGCGCCACACCTTCTTCCACGGCAGCAGGCGTGGTGCCTGGAAGCCGACGGCGCGGCGCCGGGCGACGGTGACCTCCCCGCTGACGTCGTTGTCGAGGTCGGCCAGGATCCGCAGCAGGGTGGACTTGCCGCAGCCCGAGGCACCGAGCAGGGCGACGAACTCCCCGGGCTCGATGTCCAGGTCGAGGTCGGTCAGGACGGCCCGGTCACCGAAGTGCCGGCTCAGGCCGCGGACCGAGACGGGCCTCACCGCCCGCTGAACGCCGGTCGCCACGACAGCAGCCCCCTCTCCAGGGTGCGCACGACGAGGTCGCCGACCAGCCCGAGCACCGCGTAGAGGGCGAGGCAGACGACGATCACGTCGGTCTGGAAGAACTCCCGGGCGGTGTTCATCTCGTAGCCGATCCCCGACGTCGCGTTGATCGTCTCGCCGAAGACCAGGGCGAGCCACGCGGTGCCGAGCGAGTAGCGCAGCCCGACCAGGAACTGAGGCATCGCCGACGGCAGGATCACGTGCCGGACCTGGCCGAACCAGCCCAGGCCGAGGGTGCGGGCGGCCTCGACGAGCGTCGCGTCGACGTTGCGGATGCCGCCGAACAGGTTCATGTAGAGCGGGAAGGTCACCGCCAGCGCGATCAGCGCGACCTTGGGCTCCTCCCCGATGCCGAACCAGATGATCAGCAGTGGGATGAGCCCGATGACCGGCACCGTGCGCAGCATCTGGACGGGGGCGTCGATGACGTCCTCGCCGCGGCGGAACAGCCCCGACAGGGTCGCGAGCAGCACCGCGGCGACGACGCCGATCGCGATGCCCGACAGGACGCGGACGCCCGACACGGCGACCGCGCTCTGCAGCGCCCCGTCCGCCCACATCCCGGCGGCGGTGACGGCCACCGTCGCGGGGGAGGCCAGGACGTCGCGGGGCAGTACGCCGGTGCTCGACAGCACCTGCCACAGCCCGATCAGGACCAGGGGCGAGGCGGTCCTGACCACCCAGCGCGGTACCCGGTCGGGGCCGCGGGAGGCCCGGGTGTGCAGCGTCTCGACCTCGGGCGGAGCGGGAGCGCGTTCCCGCGGTGTCGCGATCGTCATGGGATCTCCTGGGGACGTCGGCGGGGCACGCCGCGTCGACCGTCCGCGGTCGCGCGGACGGGGAGGCGGGTGCGGTGGGTGGCGGACGGGCGCCGTGGGCTCGACGAGCCGGCCCGCGGTGTGCGGTGCTGCGGTGGAGTGCTGCGGCGCGGTGCTGCGGCGGACTGCCGGTCCCGGAGCGGTGTCCGGGCGGGGTGGGCCGCCGGTGGTGTCGTGTCCCCGGTGCGGAGGCGCACGGCGGGGTGCTGCGGGGCCGGTGGCGGGGGCGCCCGTGGTGGGCGTCCGGCATCCGGCCCGGCCGTCGGGACCCGGTCGTCAGGACCGGCCCCCGGGGTCGGCCGTCAGGAGCGACCCGTCAGGAGCGACGCGTCAGAAGCGACAGAGCGCCGAGGCGACGCGCGCGAGGTCGACGTGCGCGCGTGTCGTCAGCGGAACCGGAACGGTCATGGGAGAACCGTAACCCGCCCGGGGCCGAAACCCAACCCTTCGAGTTGGGATTGTGGTCACCGGGTTTCGCCTGGTGGGACGGGGTGTCCGGGCACGTCCGGACACCCCGTGGACGACGGAGCGGGCCGCACGCACCGGGGCGGGTGCGTGCGGCCCGCTCGGGCGTCGCGGGGTGGCCGGGGTCAGACGGTCAGGGCGAGCCCCCGGGCGCGCAGCACCCGTCGCTCCAGCGGGCGGAAGACCAGCAGCTCGACCCCGATGCCGACGATGAGGATCAGCAGGATCGCGGCGAACACCTGCACGATGTCGTTCACGTCGGCGCCGTTCTTCAGGTAGGCGCCCAGCCCGACCCCGAGCGCGGGTCCGGCCGCGATGATCTCCGCGGCCATCAGCGAGCGCCAGGAGAACGCCCAGCCCTGCTTGCAGCCGGCGAGGTAGCCGGGCAGCGCCGCGGGGAGCAGGACGTAGCGGGCCATCCGGTAGCCCGTCGCGCCCAGGACCTGGCCGGCCCGGGGCAGGATCGGCGGCACCTGGTCGATGCCCGCGACCAGGCCGTTCGCGATCGAGGGCACCGAGCCGAGCAGGACGACGAAGAAGATCGTGGTGTTGGTCAGCCCGAACCACAGCACCGCGGCCGGCACCCAGGCCACCGACGGCAGCGACTGGAGACCGGTGAGCAGCGGCCCGATCGCGGCACGGACCAGCGGCACCTTGGCGACGACGACGCCGAGCGGGGTGGCGATCACCAGGGCGAGCAGGAAGCCGAGCGCGGCCCGGCTGATCGAGGTCCACAGGATCGACCAGATCTCGCCGCTGACGACGGTCTCGCCGAACGCCTCGGCCACCGCGCCCGGGGCGGGCAGCCGGTACTCGGGCGTGACCGCCGAGGCCCAGACGATCTGCCAGACCACCACGATCGCCACGAGCGCGACGATCGGCGGCAGCCAGGTCCGCAGGAACCGCTGCCACCACGGCGTCGTCCGCTCGACGGGGGTGTCGAGCGCGTCGAGCCCGGCGACGGCGGCCGCGGAGTCGCGGTCGTCGTCGACGACGGTCATCGAGGACTCCTCACGCGGCATGGCTGGTGATCACCGCCCGCAGCCGTCCGGTGATGTCGTCGTGCAGCTCGGCCTGGGCCTCGGCGTCGTGACCGCCGGCGGGCACCGTCCACTCGCGGACGACGGTCCCCGGCCGCGACGACAGCAGCACGACCCGCTCGGCCAGCCGGACGGCCTCGCGGACGTCGTGGGTGACGAACACGATCGTCGTCCCGGTGGCCCGCCAGACCCGCAGCAGCTCGCCCTGCAGGACGTCGCGGGTGATGGCGTCGAGCGCGGCGAACGGCTCGTCCATCAGCAGGAGCCCCCCGGCGCCGTGGGTGTCGCCGAGGCCGGTGGCCGCGGCCAGGGCACGGGCCAGCGACACGCGCTGGCGCATGCCGCCGGACAGCTCGTGCGGACGCTTGTCGCCCAGGCCCTCCAGCCGTACCAGGGTGAGCAGCTCCTCGGCCCGCTCACGCCGGGCCGACCGGCCGTGCCCGGCGAGCTTGAGGGGCAGCTCGACGTTGCGCAGCGCGGTCAGCCACGGCATGAGCGCGGCCTCCTGGAACATGAACGACGGCCGCGCCGACCCGACCCGGACCGCGCCCGCGGTGGGCTCGTCGAGCCCGGCGAGCAGGTTCAGCAGCGTCGACTTGCCGCAGCCGGACGCGCCGAGCACGCAGAGGAACTCGCCGTCGCCGACCCGCAGGTCGATCCCGTTGAGCGCGGTCACGGCCCCGGTGCCGGTGCCGAAGGTCTTGGCGACCCCGGACAGCTCCACGGCGGTGCCGCGGGTCCTCGGGCGCCGGGTGGTCAGGTCGACGGTCATCGGTGGTTCCCCTCGTCGATCGGAAAGGTCAGTTCGCGGCGGCGAGACCGGCCGGGTCCACGGCGGCCTCCCCGGAGCTGGTCCGGACCGCGTCGACCGCGGCCGGGTCGAGGAAGCCGGTCAGGTTGGCCTCGCTCTTCGCGATGCCCGCCGTGACCGAGTCCTTGGCCAGCTGCGGGAAGGTCGAGGCGAGCGGATCGGAGTCGAAGGACAGCTCGGTGAAGGCGCGGTCGAGGATGTTCGCCGCCAGCGGCTTGCCGGTAATCTCGCCGATCGCCTCGTTGGAGACGGTCTTCGCCTCGGCGGGGTTGTCGCGGATGAGCGCGATGGCCTTCTGCTCGCCCCGCAGGATCGCCTCGACGGTCTGCGGGTGCTGCTGGAGGAACTCGGTCCGGACGATGACGACGGTCGTCGGGAACTTCCCGCCGGGCCACAGGGACTTCTCGTCGACCAGGACCTTCGCCCCGGCGTCGACCAGGCGCGAGCTCCACGGCTCGGGCAGCCAGCCGCCGGCGACCTTGCCCTGCTTGAACAGGTCGAGGGTCTGCGGGTTCTCGATGTTCTGCACGGTCACCGCGGCCGGGCCCTGCCCGATCGGGAGCTTGTTCTCCGACAGCCAGGTCTTCAGCGCGATGTCCTGGGTGTTGCCCAGCTGCGGCGTCGCGATGATCTTGCCCTTGAGCTGCTCGGGGGAGGTGATGTCCGGGCTGGTCACCAGCTGGGCGCCGGCCGAGGTGGATCCCGCGACGAGGCGCACGGCCTCGCCGTTCGACTTGGTGAAGGCGTTGATCGCCGGGCCGGAACCGATGAACGCGACGTCGATCGAGCCGCCGAGCAGGGCGTTGACCTGGTCCGGGCCGGCGTTGAACGTCTGGGTGGTGAGCTTCGTGTTCCCCAGCTCGGCGGCGAACAGGCCCTGCTTCACCCCGACCAGCGCGGGGGCGTGGGTGATGTTCGGGAAGTAGCCGAGGCGGACCTCGGTCGCGGGGGAGGTGGCTCCCGCGGCGGTGGTGCTCTCGTCGGCGCGGGAGCAGCCGGCCAGCAGCCCGAGCGCGGTGAGCAGCGCGAGCAGGACGGCGGCGGTGCGCGCCCGGGATCCGGGACGCAGGACGTGCGGGGACATCGCGGGACGGGGTCCTTCCGTGGGGGCGGCGGGCGGTCGGGACGACCGCTGCGCGCCGGGGCCGGCCGGCCCTGGGAGGGCGTGCCGGGGTACGGGACGGGTGGCGGGCCGGAGTGGTGTCCGGCGGGCGGTTCCCGGTCCGGCGGGTGCCTCGCACGCCGGGGGCGTGGCGTTACGGCCCGCGGGACGGGAGACCGGTCAGCGACAGAGTTCGCTGTAGGCGGGCGCGCGCCGGCTCGGCCAGAACGGCTCGAGGCCGGTAGGGCGCAGGGGCACAGCGCGCCACGCCGTGCGCGCCTGCCGCTGGGTGACGGGGGCCGTCGCGTCCCCCACGAGCCGTGCGGGGCGCGAGGGCCGCCGCTGGCTCATCGTCACCCGACCAGGGTGCGCGGTGGTCACCTCTCCGGACAACCCGGCGTCCACCAACCAGGAACACGGTCAGCGTGTCCGGACATCTTCCCTGGCATCCGGGTGGCGGTTCCGCAGGTCGGGAGACTTGCTGCGGCGCAGGTCACTCGACTGTGATGCGGGTTGACACCGTCGGGCACCGGAAACCTACAGTCGGATCGCACACCATCCGGAGCGGCCGAGAGACCCGGCTCGACGACGCCGCAGCAACCCCCCGCAGCACGCGGGAGCGGGTGCTCCAGCCGGGTTCGATGGAGGAACCCATGCGCACGGTCGCCGAGCAGGTGCGTGCCGCGCACCATCCCCGGTACCGCCGCCACGTCGACCTGATGCGGGTCGCGGGCGCCACCTGTCGGGCCTGACCGGCGTCCCGCCGGGCGCCCCGCCCACCCCGTCCCGGCCGTCCACGACGGCCACCCGTCCCGGCCGCCGCGTCCCGCGGGCCGCCCCGACGTCCTTGTCGTCCCGTCGTGCCCCCGTGCGACGAGAAAGCGATGCCGTATGTCCACATCGGACACCACCACCGGCGACGGCCCTCTGCACCTGGCCGTCGCGCTCGAGGGTGCCGGCTGGCACCCCGCCGCCTGGCGCGAGCCCGGCGCCCGCCCCGGCGAGCTGTTCACCGCCCGCTACTGGACCGACCTGGCCCGCACCGCCGAGCGCGGGCTGCTGGACCTGCTCACGATCGAGGACGCACTCGGGCTGCAGTCCGGGGACCACCTGAGCGGCGCCGACCGGCGCACCGACCGGGTGCAGGGCCGGCTCGACGCCTCCCTCGTCGCCGCCTTCCTCGCGCCGCTGACCTCACGGATCGGGCTGGTCCCGACCGTCACCACCACCCACACCGAGCCGTTCCACGTCGCGTCGGCGCTGTCCACCCTCGACCACGACAGCCGCGGCCGCGCCGGCTGGCGGGTGCAGACCTCGGTGCGCGCCGACGAGGCCGCCCACTTCGGCCGCCGCACCGTCCCCGGCCTGCGCCGCGCCGACCTCGACACCCCGGCCGCCCGTGAGCTCGTCGCCGAGCTGTTCGGCGAGGCCGCCGACGCCGTCGAGGTGGTGCGCAGGCTCTGGGACTCCTGGGAGGACGACGCCGAGATCCGCGACGCCCTGACCGGGCGCTTCGTCGACCGGGACAAGCTGCACCGGGTCGACTTCGCCGGGGAGCACTTCGGCGTCGCCGGGCCGTCGATCGTGCCGCGCCCGCCGCAGGGCCAGCCGCTGGTCGTCTCGCTGGCCCACGGCTACGCCCCGGCGCTGCTCGCCGCCCGGGTCGGCGACGTCGTGTTCACCACCCCGCACGACGCCGACGACGCCGCCCGCATCGTCGCCCAGGTCCGGGCCGCCGAGGCCGCCGTGGGCCGCACCGCACCGCCGCTGCGGATCCTCGGCGACGTCGTCGTGGTCCTCGAGGCGACCGAACGCGCCGCCCGCGACCGGCTCGCCCGCCTCGACGCCCTCGACCCGATCTCCTCCGACGCCGTCGTCCTCGCCACCACCCCGACCGGGTTCGCCGACACCCTGCTGTCCTGGCGCCGTGCCGGCCTCGACGGCTACCGCCTGCGCCCGGCCGTCCTCCCGACCGACCTCGACGCGGTCGTCGACGGCCTGGTGCCCGAGCTGCAGGCCCGCGGCGCCTTCCGCACCACCTACGGCGAGACCACCCTGCGCGCGCGCTTCGGCCTGACCCGCCCGGTCAGCCGCTACGCCCCGGGAGCGGATCCCACCGCCGTACCGACCCTCTCCGGAGCGACCGCATGACCAGGACCGGCAGGAAGCAGATCGTGCTCGGCGCCTACTTCCCGGGCGTCAACCACGACACCGTCTGGAGCGACCCCGCCTCCGGCAGCCACATCGACTGGGAGTCCTTCGAGCACTGGGCGCGCACCGCCGAGCGCGGGAGGCTCGACCTGCTTTTCCTCGCCGAGGGGCTGCGGCTGCGCACCCGCGGCGGTGAGGTGTTCGACTCCGACGTCGTCGGGCGCCCGGACACCTTCACCGTGCTCGCCGCGCTGGCCGCGGTCACCGAGCACATCGGGCTGGCCGGGACGATCAACTCCACCTTCAACGAGCCCTACGAGCTGGCCCGCAAGTTCGCCACGCTCGACCTGCTCTCCGGCGGCCGGGCCGCGTGGAACGTCGTGACCAGCTCCGACGCCCCCACCGGCGAGAACTTCCGCCGCGGCGCGTTCCTCGGCCACCACCAGCGCTACGAGCGCGCGGGGGAGACCCTCGCCGCGGTCCGCGCGCTGTGGGACTCCTGGGGCTCCGACGCCGTCGTCGCCGACCCCGCGTCGGGCACCTTCCTGCGCGACGGCCACGTCGGCGACTTCGCGGTCTCGGGCAACCAGTTCGACATCGCCGGGCGCTTCACCACCCCGCGCAGCCCGCAGGGCCACCCGGTGGTGCTGCAGGCCGGGGAGTCCCCGGCCGGGCGCGACTTCGCCGCCGCGTCCGCCGACGCGATCTTCTCCCGCTACCAGAAGTTCGACGAGGCCCGCGCCTTCTACGACGACGTCAAGGCCCGCGTCCGGAAGGCCGGCCGCGACCCCGACGAGGTGCGGATCCTGCCCAGCGCGGGCGTCGTCCTCGGCGACACCGACGCCGAGGCCCGCGAACGGCACGCCCACATCCACGACCAGCAGGTCGACCCGTGGACCTCGATCGTGCTCGCCGAGATGGTGTGGAACCGGGACCTGTCCGCCTACGACCCGGACGGCCCGCTGCCCGACGTCGACCCCACCCCCGACGCCCCGAAGTGGATCGAGGGCCGGGCCCCGCTGACCCAGGACGCCCACGCGACCGTCGCCGCCTGGCGCGAGCTCGCCGCCGCCCACGGGTACTCCCTGCGCGAGACCGTCAAGCACGTCTTCGACCGCGCGGTGTTCGTCGGGACCCCGGAGCACGTCGCCGACGAGATCGACCGCTACGTGCAGGCCGACGCCTCCGACGGCTTCATCCTCGGCTCCCACGTCACCCCGTCCGGCCTCGACGAGGTCGTGGAGAAGGTCGTCCCGATCCTGCAGGAGCGCGGAGTGTTCCGGACCGACTACACCCCCGGCGCGACGCTGCGCGAGCACCTCGGACTCGCGAGCCCGTCGCGGTTCGGCGAGCGCCGCCCGGCGGTGGCGTCGTGACGCGCCGTCGTCGCGGATGGTGGCGGGACCTGCCCGCCGGCCGGTCGGCGGTGCTGCTCGCCGCCACCGCGCTCACCCTCACCGCCTGCGGCTCCGGCGCCGGGGGCGCCGCCGCCGACGCGGGCCCGCCGCAGCCGGGTGGGACGCTGGTGTTCGCGGTCTCCTCGGACCAGGGCTGCGCCGACCCGCAGCAGGTGCAGAGCAACGACTCGATCTACTCGCTGCGCCAGGTCGTCGACTCGCTCACCGACCAGGACCCGTCCACCGGGGCGATCGTGCCCTGGCTGGCGACCCGCTGGTCGTCGAACGCCGACGCCACCGCCTGGACGTTCACGCTGCGCCCCGGGGCCACGTTCTCCGACGGTGCGCCGGTCGACGCGGCCGCGGTGAGGACGAACCTCGACCGGGCGGTGAAGCTGGGCGCCCGCGGCAGCCTCCCCAAGGGGTACCTGGCCGGGTACACCGGCACCGACGTCACGAGCCCCACCGGGTTCACCGTCCGGTTCGCGAAGCCCAACGTGCAGTTCCTGCAGGGCACCTCCACCCACAGCCTCGGCCTGCTGTCCCCGGCCAGCGCCGCCCGCTCCGACGACGAGCGCTGCGCCGGCGTCGTCGGCTCCGGCCCGTTCACGATCGAGCGCTACGCCAAGAACGACGTCACCGTGCTCGCGAAGCGGGCCGGCTACGACTGGGGCTCGCAGCTGTTCACCCACCCCGGCGAGGCCTGGCTCGACCGGGCCGAGTTCCGCGTCGTCCCCGAGTCCGGGGTGCGGGCGGGCAGCGTGCAGTCCGGCGAGGTCGACGCGATCGCCAGCGTCGGCCAGCAGGACGAGGCCCCGCTCACCGGGGCCGGCGTCCAGCTCCCGGCCCGGCCGAACCCGGGCCTGCCGTTCGGGATCACGTTCAACCAGGGCACCCCGCTCGGCGCCGACGCCGCCGTCCGCGAGGCGGTGAGCCGGGGCATCGACCGCAACGAGGTCGTCGCCGCGGTCTACCCGAGCCAGACGCGCGCGGCGACCTCCCCGCTGTCGTCGACGACGCCGTCCTACGCCGACCAGTCCGCGCTCGTCGGCTACGACCCGGCCGCCGCGACGGCCGCGCTCGACCGCGCCGGGTGGGTGCCCGGGCCCGACGGCATCCGCGCCAAGGGCGGGCAGCGCCTGACCGTGCCGCTGACGTTCGCCCAGAACATCGGCACCACCAAGCCCGCGCTGGAGCTGATCCAGCAGCAGCTGCGCCGGATCGGGATCGACCTCCAGCTCCGCGAGATCCAGATCGCCGAGACCCAGGCCGTCCTCGACGGAGGGGACTTCGTCGCCGCGTGGGGCAACCTGACCCGCGCCGACCCGGACATCCTGCGGTCGACCTACGGCGCCGACGGGACCAACCGCTACCGGCTGCCCGCCGGTCCGCTGCAGGCCCCGCTGGTGGCGCAGGCAGCCACCGTCGATCCGGCGCAGCGCGCGGCACTCGCCGGGCAGGCGCAGAAGCTGCTCGCCGAGCGGTTCGACACCGCGCCCGTCGTCGAGCTCACCACCGTGCTCGGCGTCGGCCCGGACGCGCACGGCGTCGCGTTCGACGCGTCCTCGCGCATCCAGCTGCACGACGCCTGGAAGTCCGACGCGCGATGACCGTCCCGTACCTGCTGCGTCGCCTCGGGCTCGCCGCCGTCGTGCTCTGGGCGGCGTGGACGGTCAGCTTCGTCGTGCTCTACCTGCTGCCCGGCGACCCGGTCGCGACGATGGCCTCGGGCGACGGCGAGCCGGTGTCGCCGGCCGAGCTGGACGCCCTGCGCGCCCGCTACGGCCTCGACCAGCCGCTGCCGGTGCAGTACGTGACGAAGCTCTGGGCGGCGCTGCACGGTGACCTCGGGACGTCGTTCGCCAGCGGGCAGGACGTGCGGACCGCGGTCGCGGAGGCCCTCCCGCCGACCCTGCAGATCGCCGCCGCCGGGCTGCTCGTCGCCGTCGTCGGCGGCACCGCGGTCGCGCTCGCCGCGACCTGGGCCCGGACGCCGTGGCTGCGGCAGGTGCTGGCGTCGCTGCCGTCGCTGGCGGTGTCGCTGCCGGTGTTCTGGGTCGGGCTGATGCTGGTGCAGCTGTTCTCGTTCTCCCTCGGCTGGCTGCCCTCGGTCGGCGACCGCGGACCGGAGTCGCTGATCCTCCCGGCGGTCACCCTCGGGCTCCCGACCGGTGCGCTCGTCGCGCAGGTGCTGGCGAAGAGCCTCACCCAGGCACTCGACGCGCCCTACGTGACGACCGCCCGCGCCAAGGGGGTGGGGGAGGCCGCGGTGCACCTGCGGCACGCCCTGGGCAACGCCGCGATCCCCGCCCTCACCGTGCTCGGGTACGTCGTCGGCAACCTGCTCGCCGGGTCCGTCGTCGTCGAGACGGTGTTCACCCGGCCCGGCCTGGGCCGGCTCACCGTCGCCTCGGTCGGCGCCCAGGACATCCCCGTCGTCCAGGGGGTCGTGCTGTTCGCGGCGCTCGCGTTCGTCGTGGTCAACCTGCTCGTCGACCTCGCCTACCCGCTGCTCGACCCGCGGGTCGCCGTCGCCTCCGGGAGTACCCGATGACCCTGCTCGACCACACACCCCTCGTCGCGCCCGGCGTCCGCGACGCACCGCCCCCGGCCGGACGACGGCCGCGGGCCCGGCTCGGACGGTTCCTGCGGTCCCGGCCCGGGCTGGTGTTCGCCGCGGCGGTCGTGCTGCTCGTGCTGACCGCGGCGTTCGTGCCCTCGCTGCTCGCACCCGGCGACCCCGCCGTCGGCGACACCGCGCACCGGCTCGCCCCGCCCGGGCCGGGCCACTGGTTCGGCACCGACCACCTCGGCCGCGACGTGTGGACCCGGGTCGTGCACGGCGCCTCGCTGTCGCTGCAGGCCACGGTGATCGCGGTCGCCGTCGCCCTCGTCGCGGGCGGGCTGATCGGGCTGCTCGCCGGGTTCGCCGGCGGCTGGGTCGACGAGATCCTCATGCGCGGCGTCGACGTGCTCCTCGCGATCCCCGCGATCCTGCTGTCGCTGGCCCTGATCACCGCGCTCGGCTTCGGGACGGTGAAGGTCGCGATCGCGGTCGGCGTGGCGAGCGTCGCCAGCTTCGCCCGGGTGATGCGCGCCGAGACCCTGCGGGTGCGCCGCGCCCTCTACGTCGAGGCCGCCCGCGCGGTCGGCACCCGCTGGTACGTCTCGCTGTGGCGGCACGTGTTGCCCAACGCGGCCGGGCCGGTCGTCGTGCTCGCGGTGCTGGAGTTCGGCCTCGCGATCCTCGCGGTGTCCGCGCTGAGCTTCCTCGGCTACGGCGCCCCACCGCCCGCCTCGGAGTGGGGCTCGCTGGTCGCCGACGGCCGCAACTACCTGGCCGTCGCCTGGTGGGTGTGCGCGATGCCCGGCCTGGTCATCGCCGCGACCGTGCTGTCGGTCAACCGCATCTCCCGCGCCCTGGACGGCGAGTGGGGGCGGTCCGCATGAGAGCCCTGCTGCAGGTGGAGGGCCTGGAGGTCGCCTACGCCGGTGGCGGCGGGACGGTGCACGCCGTCCGCGGGGTCGACCTGACCGTCGCGCCCGGCGAGGTCGTCGCCGTCGTCGGGGAGTCCGGGTCGGGCAAGACCACCCTGGCCGCCGCGGTGCTCGGGCTGCTGCCCGTCGCAGGCGCCGTCACCGCCGGCACCGTCGCCCTCGACGGCACCACCCTCGCCGGGCTGTCCGAGCGGGCGTACCGGTCGGTGCGCGGCGCCCGGATCGGGTTCGTCCCGCAGGACCCGGGCGTCGCGCTGAACCCGGTGCAGAAGGTCGGCGTGCAGGTCGCGGAGGTGCTGCGCACCCACGGGCTCGCCGACCGCCGCTCCGCACCGGCCCGTGCCGTCGAGCTCCTGGGGCAGGCCGGGCTCGACGAGCCGGACACCCGCGCCGGGCAGTACCCGCACCAGCTGTCCGGCGGGATGCGCCAGCGCGTGCTCATCGCGATCGCCCTCGCCGCCGGGCCCGCGCTGGTCGTCGCCGACGAGCCGACCAGCGCCCTCGACGCGACCGTGGCGCGGCGGATCCTCGACCACCTCGACGCGCTGCGCCGCGACCTCGGCACCGCGCTGCTGCTGATCACCCACGACCTCGCCGTCGCCACCGACCGGGCCGACCGGATCGTCGTCATGCGGCACGGGCGGGTCGTCGAGCAGGGCACCCCGGCCGAGCTGCTCACCGGGGCCCGCGACCCCTACACCCGGGAGCTGCTCGCCGCCGCCCCCGGTCTCGCGCTCACCGCCCCACCGGAGCCGGCCGCCGTCGACACCTCGGGGACCCCGGTCGCCGAGGTCCGCGACCTGGTCAAGGAGTTCCCGCTGCCGCGGGTCCGCGGCTCGTGGCGGCGGAGCACCCACCGCGCCGTCGACGGGGTGTCGTTCACGATCGCCCGCGGCGAGACCGTCGCCCTGGTCGGGGAGTCCGGATCGGGCAAGTCGACGACCGCGCGGCTGCTGCTGCGCCTGGAGGACCCCACCTCCGGGCAGGTGCTGCTGGGCGGCGAGGACGTCACCCACGTCCGCGGCGAGGCGTGGCGGGCGCTGCGCCGCCGCGCCCAGCTGATCTACCAGAACCCCTACGCCTCGCTGGACCCCCGGTTCACCGTCCGCGAGATCGTCACCGAGCCGCTGCGGGCGTTCTCCGTCGGCTCGGCCGCCGAGCAGGCCGACCGCGCCGCGGAGCTCGTCGACCGGGTCGCACTCCCGTCCGGGACGCTCGACCGGCGGCCCGAGGAGCTGTCCGGCGGGCAGCGCCAGCGCGTCGCGATCGCCCGGGCGCTGGCCCTGTCGCCGGACCTCGTCGTCGCCGACGAGCCGGTGTCCGCGCTCGACGTCTCGGTGCAGGCCCAGGTGCTGGAGCTGCTCGCGGAGCTGCAGCAGCGCGACGGCCTGTCCTACCTGTTCATCTCGCACGACCTCGCCGTGGTCCGGCGGGTCGCGCACCGTACCGGCGTGATGCGCGACGGTCGGCTCCGCGAGCTGCGGCCCACCGCGGAGCTGTTCGACGACCCGCGGGACGACTACACCCGAGAGCTGCTAGCCGCGATCGCCGGCAGGAAAGCCGCGGCGCCGTGAGCTGGTACATCAACACCGTCCTGTCCCGGCGGCGTCACATCGACTACGTGAGGGTGTCCACGACGCTGTGTCGGCCGGTCGATCGACCCGACGGATCGACACCGACACCTCGTCACCAGGAGACATCCCATGAGCGTTCCGACCCTGCCCACCGCTGATCCGGGAACCCAGCTTCTCGACGGTCTCGACGCCCTCGTGCGGCGCCACCGCGCGCTGCGCGGCGGCGGCGACCCCGGCAACGACGCCCTGCACGCCGAGCTGATCACCGCCGAGGTGGCCCAGCACCTCGCGGCGGCCCGCACGGCGCTGCGCCGCCGCCCGCGCGTCGCCTGACCGTCCCGCCGGGACGCGGCACGAGTCGCGTCCCGGCGGGCCCGGGATGACACCGAGATGCAGCTCAGGAGGCGCAGGGCGACCCCGTGCGCCCGCTGGGCTGCATCTCGGCGCGCGCCCCGGTGCCGGCGGGCCGGTCGGCGTGCGGGCGACCGCGCATCCGGGCGTCGCCGAGATGCGGCGCTCAGGACGCGGCGATCCGGCCGAGGACCGCGACGGTGCGCGCCCGCTCGGTGGCGTCGCCCAGCGGGCTGACGAGCAGGTCGGTGGCACCGGCGTCGGCGTAGCGGGCGATCCCGGCCGCGATCACGTCCTCGTCCCCGGCGACGACGAGCCCGCCCGGCGAGCTCAGCCCCTCCCGTTCCAGCACCCCCGCGTAGGACGGCAGCCGGGCGTAGGCCGCGTAGTCGGCCGCGGCGGCGGCCCGCACCCGGTCCGGTGCGGTCGTCGCCGACACCGGCACCCCGACGACCACCCGCGGCGACGGCCGTCCTGCGGCCGCCGCGTCGAGCAACGGCCGGACGTGCCCGGAGATCGTCCGCGGCCCGGTGAGGAAGGTGATGGTGCCCGTGGTCCGCTCGCCCGCCAGCCGCAGCATCCGCGGGCCCAGCGCGCCGAGCAGCAGCGGGACCTCCGGCGCGGCGCCCGGCACCGCGGTGTCCGCCGGGTCCGACCCGGGACCGGACGAGCCGGGGACCTGTTCGCCGCGCAGCAGCGGGGCGAGCACGTCGAGGTGGTCGGACAGTGCGGCCACCGGCCGCGTGAACGGCACGCCGTAGACCTCCAGCAACCCCGGGTGGCTCACCCCGAGCCCCAGCGTGAGCCGCCCGCCCGATGCCGCCTGCACGGTCAGCGCCTGCGCGGCCAGCACCCGCGGGTGGCGCGGCTGCACGACGACGACCGACGCGCCCAGCTCGACGTCGGGGACCTCCCGGGCCACGGCGGCGTACAGGGTGAGCGTGTCGAACCCGTAGCCCTGCGGCAGCCACACCGTGCGCAGTCCCGCCGCGGCGACCGCCCGGGCGCGGTCCACGATCTCCTCCACCAGGTTCGCCGACCCGGAATCCTCGAGCCCGGCCGCGAGGTTGACACCGATACCGATCATGGACCCACCGTGCGACGACGGCCGGGCCCGGACCAGGAGCGAACCGATGGGGGTACCCGTGGTGACAGGATCGGCGACGGCCCGGTCCCGGACGGCGACGGCCGACCGCCGCCGTGAGCTGGGCGCCTGTCTGCGCTCCTACCGGGAGCGGGTCGCGCCGGCGACGGTCGGGTTGCCCGACCGGGGCCGCCGGCGCACGCCGGGGCTGCGCCGCGAGGAGGTCGCGGCGCTCGCCGGGGTCGGTCTGACCTGGTACACGTGGCTCGAACAGGGGCGGGTGACCGCCTCCGACGAGGTCCTCACCGCGGTCGGCCGGGTGCTGGGCATCGACGCCCCCGGGATCGCCCACCTGACCCGGCTGTCCCGCGACGGGGGACCGGCGGCGGGCACCGCGCCGGAGGAGCTGGCCCCGGTGCTCGCGAGCTGGCCCGATCACCCGGCGGTGCTGCTCGACGCCCGGCTCGGCGTCGTCGCCGCCAACGACGCGTGGGAGGCCGCGGTCGGCCGGCCCGCCGACGACGACCCGGGGCGGCGGCACGTGCTGTGGCAGCTGGCGGCCGACCCGTCGGCGCGGGCCCGGTTCGGGCCGGACCCCGGCCCGGCGGTGACGTCGTGTCCCGGCCCCGGTCCCGACGGGCTGCTCGCCGCGCTGCACCGCCGGTTCCGGATGGCCTCGGATCTCGACCCCACCGACCCGGGGACCCGCGGGGTCCGCGCCGCCCTGCGCGCCGACGCACCGGAGTGGACGCCGCTGTGGGAGTGCCGCGGCGTCGGCGCGTTCGGCCGGCCCCGGGTGCGCCTGGGCGGTGCCGACCGGACGGCTTACCTGCTGGGCGAGGCCGGGGTGCCGGGCGCGGCGGTCCTGGTGCTGCTGCCGTCCTGACCCGCTGCCGCCGCACCCCTCGCGACGTCGCCGCACCCGTCGCGACGGGTGCGGCGACCGCACGCGGGGTGTGACGGGCCTACTCCACCTCGGTCAGCCGCCCGGTCGCGACGTCGAACACGAAACCGCGGACGGCGTCGGTGTGCGGGACGAAGGGGTTCGCCCGGATCCGGGCGAGCGACTGACGGACGTCGGCGTCGAGGTCGTCGAACGCCTCGGCGGCCCACGGCGGCTTGATGCCGGTCTCGTCGCGGATCGAGGCCCTGAACGCGTCGTCGGTGAAGGTCAGCATCCCGCAGTCGGTGTGGTGGATGAGGATGATCTCCTCGGTCCCCAGCAGCCGCTGGCTGATCGCGAGCGAGCGGATCTCGTCGTCGGTGACGACGCCGCCCGCGTTGCGGATGACGTGGGCGTCGCCCTCGTTCAGACCGAGGACGCGGTACACGTCGAGCCGGGCGTCCATGCAGGCAACCACCGCGATCTTGCGGGCCGGCGGCAGCGGGAGCGGGCCGGAGAAGTTCTCGGCGTAGCGGGCGTTGTTCTCGAGCAGTTCGTCGGTGACGGACACGGGGTCCTCCGGAGTGGGCGGTCGGTGGCGCGGGCGTCGGACCCGCGCGCGATGCACGGGGCGGCCACGCGGCGACCCGGGGGTCGCTACGCGGCCCACCGACACAGCTCGTCGAACGCGACGATCCGCCGACCGGGCCAGAACGGCTCCAGCAGGGTGCGCATCACCGCATGATTCGATCGCGATACCCGGTCCGGAGCAAGGAACCGTCCACCGGACGGACACCGGTGGGGCGTGTCCGGACATGCCCCACCCGCCGGCTCACTCCGGTCCGGTGAAGAACTCCAGGGCGATGTTGTCCGGGTCGCGGAAGGAGACCCCGCTGCCGTAGTGCGCCTTCTTGACGCCCTCGTGGGCGATCCCGAGCTCGGTCAGCTTCTGCGCCCACTGCTCCAGCTCGGCGTGCGAGCCGACCGCGAAGCCGACGTGGTCGAGGCCGGTGCGCTCCTCGTCGAACGGCTCGCCGGACTCGCGGCCCTGGTGGGTGTGCAGACCGAACAGCATCCCACCGTCGAGGGCGAAGACGGTGTGGTGGAAGCGGCCGCCCTCCTCGTCCTCGTCCAGGACGGGCTCGGCGCCGAACAGCGCGGCGTACCAGCGCGTGCTGCGTTCGAGATCGCTGACGGTCAGGGCGACGTGCTGCAGACCGGGGAAGGCCACGGTGTCCCTCGCTTCGTTGCGTGCGGGTGTCCGCATGTGTCTATCAGCCGGACGCGGCCGCGGGGCCCCTCCGACCGGAGGGTCGTCACGGTGCCGGAAGGGCCGGGTACCCGACCGGGGTCCGGTCGCCCTCCCAGCCCCAGCGGCGCACCGGGACCGAGGAGACGTCGTAGGCGTCGACGGCGAGGTCGGTGTCGATCCGGGTGATCGATCCCCAGTCGGCCTGGTCCGGGTCGTCGGCGGTGTCGATCCGGGTCGCGACGACCTGCTCGGTGGTGGTGCGGCGCATCGCCGCGAAGCTGCCCCCGGCGACGTCGGCGAACGACACGTCCACGGCGAACCCCAGCGACGACGGGCCCAGCACCAGGTAGCGCGGGGTCTGCACCAGCCCGGCCCGGACGGCGGGCAGGTCGCGCAGGCAGGGCGCCGACCAGAGGATCGACCAGTCGACGTAGACCGGGCCGTCGGCGTCGCGCAGCATCGGCACCACCGGCGCCGGGGTGAGCATCCGCGGGGCGGCCGCGGCCACCCAGCCGCCCGGCCCGACGGCGGTGTCGACGGCGTGCACCCGCACCCGGTCGACGTCCGCCGGGAACGCGGAGACGGGCACCCGCACGGTGCGCCAGGCCGGCCGGTCCAGCGGCACGGCCTCCTGCACCCGCTCGGTGGGGTAGGTGCCGCGGGCACCGGTCGCGGTGTCGTCGAGCGACACGCGCCCGTCCGGGCCCGGCGACCCGGCGCGGGCGTACTCCAGCTCCAGGGTGTTGCCCTGCCCGGTCCGCCCGGCAACGTCGACCGACAGCACCCGGTCGCCCGGTCCCGGCGCGACGGTGAACCAGCGGGTCCGGAGCTCGCCGGTGGTGCCCGGGCCGCCGTCGAGACTGCCCCAGGCGAGCTCGCCGCGCGGCGGGGCGTCGACCCAGCCACGGCCTTCGGCGAACCCGGTGAGGGTGTCGGCGCCGCCCGCGGCGGGCAGCGCGCCCGCGTCGACCGGAACCGTGACGTGGTCGAGGATCCCGCAGGTGTCGCGGCCGGTCAGCTCGCTCCACATCTGTCCGCCGACGCTGTAGCCCCCGCCCTGGCGCACCGGGGCGACGACGAACGACGCCACCACCACCGACACCCCGGTGACCAGGGCGACCACCACGACCCCGGCGGGCAGCGCCGCCGCGGCCCGGGCCGTGGACTCCCGCCGTGTCCGGTGCCGTCGTCGTCCCGCGACGGTGGACACCACCAGCACCGCCACCGCCACCACGGCCCACACCGCGGGCGAGTTCAGCGGCGCGAACGGCCCGTCGGCGCGCGGCACGCCCCAGCCCGACCACAGGAACCACTCGTTGCGTCCGGAGAAGGCCAGCGCGGCCAGCACGACCGCCGCCAGGGTCCCGGCGGCGGCCGCGCCGCGCACGGTCGGGTCGGCGGGCCGCCGGGCCGCGGTCACCACCAGCACCGCCCCCGCGGCGACGGCGAGCGCCCCGGTCCCGGCGAGCGTCCCGAAGTAGTGGGTCCACTTCGACGGCGCCGGGGTGAGCAGCACGAACCCGAGTGCGAGCCCGGCCAGGGGGACCGGTGTCCACCGCAGACCCGGACCCCACCGGTGCGCGCCGCGGGCGACCAGCGGCAGCGCCGCGACCAGCATCGCGACGGCGAGCAGCACCGGCACCCGGCGGCCGAGGCCGCCCTGCTCGGTGCCGAACCCCAGCAGGTAGCTCCAGCGGCGCAGCTCCTGGAACCACGGTGTGGCCGGGCCGTAGAACTGGTGCATCTCGGTGGCCCGCGCGACCGTGTACAGGCTCTGCCCGGTGAAGACGGGGGTGAGCCCGGCCGCGGCGATCCCGGCCGCGGCGACGGTCGCCGCGACCCCGACTGCGAGCCCCCCGCCGCCGTGGCGGGTGACCCGCCGCCACAGCGCCGGGAGCAGCAGCACCAGCGGACCGGCGACGGTCACCGCCGACGGCGTCACCGCCAGTGCCAGCCCCGAGGCCAGGGCGGCGGCCGCGGTCCACGTCCCGCCGCGGCGCCCGGGCCGGGCGGCGGCGCGCAGCGCACAGCACAGCGCCGCGGTCGTCGCGAGCGCCGCGAACGGCTCCGGGCGGACCCCGAGGTTCAGCGGCAGCCACCACGCCAGCAGCGCGACGCCGAGCGTGCCCCGCACCCAGGCCCGGCGGTGGTGGCGTGCCAGCACCGCCGGCAGCGCGACCCGCGACAGCAGCAGCCACACCGCGATCCCGGCGAGCACCGACGGCACGCGCAGCACCAGCGGCCCCACCCCGGTCTCGGCGAGCGCCCGGACCATACGGATCACCAGCGTGTACGGCGCCTCCGAGGCGTTGCCCCAGCGGTAGACGTTGCCGAAGTCGCCGGTCGCGGTGCCGGTCGCGTTGCGCGCGATCGCCTCGGTGAAGCCGTCGTCGGTGGACAGCGGCCCGAGCACCGTCCACACCGCGAGGGTGACGACGACGAGCACGTCCGCGGCGGCCCGCCCGATCCCGGCCGGGGTGCCCACCGCGGCCAGCCGGGCCCGCCGGAGCCGGGCCGCGCCACGGCGGCGCCGGAACCGGTCACCGGCCAGGCGGGCCAGCAGCACCGCGGCGACGGCGGCGGCGAGCCACTGCAGCCCGATCAGCGCGGTCTTGGCCGGCGACGACGCGGCGGCGAACCAGTCCGCGGTGCGCGCGGTGACCCGCAGGCCGTCGGCGTCGGCGGGGGAGAGCTGGGTGGTGAACGCGGCGACCGCGCGTACGACGTCGCCGGAGAAGGCGCGCGGGGCGGCGTCGCCGAGGGTGACCCGGGACCCGGCCTCGTCGGTGTCGAGGACCAGCCCGCAGTCGTCGCCGGGCGGGACGGGGGCGCGCAGCAGCTCACGGCCCCCGACCAGGACCCGCAGCTCCCCGCCGGGTGCGGTGAGCACGGCGAACCCGATCCCGGTGGCGCCGGGCCGCTCCGAGCCCACGACGGTCGTCGCCGCACCGGAGTCGGCGGAGCGGGCCTGTGCGGTGCGCAGCACCCGGCACGGCACCTCCACGCGCACCGACTCCGGGGCGTAGGGCTGGAACGCCGCCGTCGTCGACACCGGCTGCTCGCCCGCCCGGGGCCAGGTGACGGTCGTCGTGCGGGTGTCGACGGGGGCGAACGGCACCAGCGCGGCGAGCAGCCCCGCGACCAGTCCGGCGAGCAGGGTGGCGACGACCGGCCGGCGGGGGACCGGTGGTGCGGGGTGGTCTGAGGGGCGCATCGGCTTCCGGATCGGTGGGCGGGGAGCGCGGGCAGGGCCCGCCCGTCAGACCGCGGTGACCGGCACCGTGTGCCGGCCGGTCGCGCCGTCGGGGATCGAGACCTGTTCCCGTTCGGTCTGCACCGTGCCGGTCCGGTCGGTCGCCCGCACGCGCAGGGTGTGCTCACCGGGTCCCAGTTCGATCTCGGTGCGCCACATCCGCCAGGTGTCGGCACCCAGGTCGGCGCCGAGCCGGGCCGGGACCCACGCCCCGCCGTCGACGGCGACCTCGACCCGGGTGATGCCGATGTGCGGCGCCCACGACGTCCCGGCGACGGCGACCCGCCCGGCCGGGACCGACGCGCCGGCAACCGGGGTGTCGATGCGGGACTGGGTCTTCACCGGGCCCTCGCGGGCCCAGCCGCGCTCGGCCCAGTACGGGGTGGCCGCGTCCCAGGTCGTCACCTCGATGTCGGTGATCCACTTGCAGCCGGAGACGTAACCGTAGAGGCCGGGGACGACCATCCGCACCGGGAATCCGTGCTCGACCGGCAGCGCCGCACCGTTCATCCCGAACGCGAGCAGCGCGTCGCGGCCGTCGGTGACGACGTCGACCGGGGTGCCCGTGGTGAACCCGTCGACGCTGGTGGACAGCAGCTGCTGGGCCCCGGGCGCGACCCCGGCCTCGGCGAGCAGGTCGGCCAGGCGCACCCCGGTGAACCGCGCGTTGGAGATCAGCGCGCCGCCGACCGGGTTGGACACGCACACCATCGTGATCGGCACCTCGACGACCCGGCGGGCCCGCAGCTGGTCCAGGGAGAGGGTCAGCTCGCGCTCGACCATGCCGTGCACCCGCAGGGTCCACGACGCGGCGTCGACCCGCGGGACCTGCAGCGCGGTGTCGATCCGGTAGAAGTCCGCGGTCGGGGTCAGCCAGGCCGGTGCGCCCGGCAGGGTCGCGTCCGGCGGGAGCGCCGGTACCGGCGGGGCGGGCGGCAGCGCGAGTGCCGCGGGCCCGGACGTCGACGGCGCGGCGGCGAGCAGCCGCCCGGCGACGGTCGCCCCCAGCGACACGACCGCGACCCCGCCGGCCAGCGAGAGGGCCCGCCGGCGCGACAGCGGCGCTGCGGCGCCCAGGCCGTCCCGGGCCGCCCGGGTGAACGCGGCGTGCACCGCGAGGAACACCGTCGGCCCGACGAGGAGCGCCACGGCGGGGGCGAGCAGGTCGACCGGCCGGAACGCGGGTGCGAGCACCGTGGTGACCAGGGCGGTCACCCCCATCGCGACCACGACCGCCACGCCCGGGGCGGGCCGTCGCCGGGCCAGGAGCCCGGCGGCCACGGCCAGCCCGGTGATCACCAGCGCCATCCCGGTCAGCAGTGCGAGCTTGTCGGCGGTGCCGAACGTGGCGATCGCGAACTGCTTCAGCCACTCCGGGGTCAGCCGGACGAACTGGTCGCCGACGGTCAGGAACGGCGACGACGCCGGCGCCACCAGCCCCGCGACGAGGTCGCCCACGGCGAGGGCCGAGCCGACGCCGAGAAGACCGGTGACCACCGCCCGCGGCCGGGTGAGGGACTCGGCGGGGCGGATCGGGGTCGCGGTCACACCAGGGTGTTCGTACGACGACGGGCCCGGGGTTCGCACCCCGGGCCCGTCGTGTCGTGCTGTCGGTCGTCAGCTCTTGGGCATGAGGACCTTGTCGATCACGAACACGGTGGCGTTCGCGGTCGGGATGTTGCCGCAGAGGATGTTGGCGGTGTTGCCCTGCCCGTCGGTGACGGTGGGGGCCTCGGCGGTGCCGCCGATGGTGAGGTCACCGCCGGCCAGCTCGGTCAGGGTCTTCTTCTCCACGATTCCCGCGGCGTCCAGGCGCTCCGGGGTCACGTGGTAGGAGAGCAGGCCCTGCAGCGCGGAGGTGTCGGCCAGCAGGGCGTTGAACTTCTCGTCGCCGAGCTGCTTCTGCACCGCGGTGAAGGCGTCGTTCGCCGGGGCGAAGACGGTGATGCCCTTCTGCTGGTTCAGGGTGTCGGCCAGGCCGGGGACCTTGCCGACGGCGGTGACCAGGGTGGTCAGCAGCGGGTTGGTGCTCGCGGCGGTGGCCACCGGCTGCGGGCCCATCGAGTTCAGCGAGCCGGGCTCGTCGCCCTGCGGCAGCTGGCTGCAGGCCGGGCCGAAGACGTCGGCGTTGGTGGTGACGCCGTCGGCGGCGGCGGTGGTCGCCGGCGCCGAGGAGGAGGCCGGGGCCGCCGCCGGCGGGGCGGAGGAGTCGCTGCCGCCGCCACAGGCGGTGAGGCCGAGCGAGAGGGCGGCGAGCAGGCCGACGGTGGCGAGGGTGCGAGAGGCGCGCATGGCTGATTCCCTTTCGAGGAAACTGTCTGTCCTGTATGGACTTCCGATGAGTTGTTCGGGCTGTCGGCCCGGACGGTTCGGGTGTTCCGGAAGATTTTTCGGAATCTTTTTCCGAGAGCCTCGGGAATCGGTTCAGACGACGGTGACGATGGTGCTGGGCCAGCCCGTCGCGCCGTCCGGGATCGGTTCGACGCGGACGTCGGTCTGGACGAGCCCGCGGCGGTCGGTGGCGCGGGCGGTGAGGGTGTGGCTGCCGGGGGAGAGGTCGAGCTCGGCCCGCCACATCCGCCAGGTGTTCGGGTTGACCTCGGTGGCCAGCTCGGCGCGCACCCAGGGACCGTCGTCGGCGCGGACCTCGACGGCGGTGATCCCCACCGGCTGCGCCCACGCGACCCCGGCGACCTGCACACGTCCGGCCGGGAGCTTCGAGAACCCGACCGGGGCATCGATGCGGCACTGGGTCTTGATCGGGGCGCGCTCGGCCCAGCCCCGGTCGCGCCAGTAGACACTGCGCTCGGCGAAGGTCGTCAGCTCGATGTCGGCGAGCCACTTGGTGGCCGAGACGTAGCCGTAGAGACCCGGGACGACCATGCGCACCGGGAAGCCGTGCTCGACCGGCAGCGCCTCGCCGTTCATGCCGAGTGCGAGCAGCGCGCCGCGGCCGGGCTCCAGCACGGTCGCGGTCGGGGTGCCCGCGGTCCAGCCGTCGCGGCTGGTGGAGACGATCTGGTCCGCGGACGGGTCGACGCCGGCCTCCAGCAGCAGCGGGGCCAGCTCGACACCGACGAAGTCCGCGGTGGACACCAGGTTCCCGCCGACCGTGTTGGACACGCAGGTCATCGTGATCGTGCGCTGCACCAACGGGCGTCGCAGCAGGTCGTCGACGGTGAGGACGAGCTCGCGCCCGACCCGGCCGTGCACCCGCAGCGACCAGTCCTCGGCCCGGACCGCGGGGATCGTCAGGGCGACGTCGATCCGGTAGAAGTCGGCGTTCGGCGTCACGAACGGGACGGTGCCGAGCTGGGGGAACGCGGCCGAGGCGGGCACCGGCGGGGCGGTCTCGGCGAGCGTCGCCGCGGCCAGCCTGCCGGTCAGCGCGGCCCGCGAGGCCGCGATCCCGCTGCCCGAGGAGGACAGCGCCAGGCCGGCGCCGCCCGCGACGAGCGTCCCGGCGGCGACGGCGGCCGAGGCCCCGGCGAGCACGGTGCGCCGGGGGACCCCGGCACCGCTCCCGCCGTCGGTGCCGCGATCGGGGGCGTCGCGGGTGTCGCCGCCGGACCGGCGGGCGAGGCGGTCCAGCCCCCGCTGGACCGCCACCCCCACCACCAGCGCGACGATCGGGGCGACCAGGTCGGTCGCGGTCGGCACCGGACCGGTCAGCACCGCGGCCACCGCGAGCAGCCCCAGTACGGCGACGGCCGCGGTCCCCACCGCGGGCCGTCGTCGCGCCGCGAGCCCGGCCAGTGCACCGGCGAGCACCAGCAGCACGCCGATCCCGGCGAGCAGGACCGGCTTGTCGGCGGTCCCGAACGCGGACTTGGCGAACTCCACGACCGGCTGCGGCGAGAGCCGCACGACCGCGTCGCCGACGGCCACGAAGGGCGACGACGCCGGCGCCACCAGAGCCGCCACGAGGTGCCCGGACGCCACCGCCGCGGCGATCGCCAGCAGTTCCACCAGGATCGCCGCGGAACGCGACGGAACGGCACGGGGCGCGTTTCCCTCGGTCCGGTTCTCGGTCAGCACGACCGTTCTTCGGACGGGGGGACGGAAACGGTTCGGACCGTTCGACGGTTCTACCCCGAAAGGGTTCTCAGGCGAGCCCGAGCGACTCCGGCGCCGTGGGGAGCGGCGCCTCGGCGCCGACCCCCTTCTGGGCCGCCGCCGTCCGGACGGCCTCGATCACCAGCGGGACCGCGGCCCGGCGCGCGGTGGTGGTGCGGTAGGCCAGCGACACGGTGCGGGTCAGGGCGTCGCCGAGCGCGACGATGTCGACGCCCGGCGGGCGCAGCGCCAGGCCCAGGTCGGTCACCAGGGTGACGCCGAGCCCGGCCGCGACCATCGCCATCGCGGTGGCCTGCTCCTCCACCTCGTGGTCGATCCGCGGCTCGAAGCCCGCGCTCTGACAGGCGAGCCGGGCGGCGTGCCCGAAGTGCGACCGGGCGGGCGAGACGATCCACGGGTGCTCGGCCAGCTCGGCGAGCATCACGCTCGCGGCGGGCACCGCCCCGGCCGGCACCGCCGCGTAGACCCGCTCGACCGCGATCACGGCGCGCTCCAGACCCTTGTCCCACGTCATCGGGTAGTTCGAGTAGTCGATGACGAACGACAGGTCGAGCTCCCCGTCGCGGACCGCCGCCGCGGTCTCCTCCGGCGCCAGCTCCCGGGTGCGAACCTCGATGCCCGGATGGGTGCGTGCCAGCGCGGTCAGCGCGTCGGGCAGCAGGCCGGAGGCCACCGACGCCCACACCCCGGCCGTGAGCTTCGCCGCAACGGTCTCCCCGGCCTCCTCGATCGCCTGGGTGGCGCGCTCGACCGAGGCCAGGATCTCCTCGGCGTGCTCGGCCAGCAGGACCCCGAGGTCGGTGAGCTGGACCCGGCGCCCTCTCCGTTCGAACAGGCGGCTCCCGACGTCGCGTTCGAGCTGGGCGAGCTGCTGGGACACCGCGGAGGCGGTGTAGTGCAGCGCGGTCGCCGCCGCGGTGATCGTTCCCCGCCGGTGCAGCTCACGCAGCATCCGCAGCCGAGACAGGGACAGCTCCATGTGGCTGAGCCTATTGCGCTGTGCAGGAACGGTGAACAGCGCCGTGAATGATCCGTAAATGGACGCGGGGCCGGGTGCGACCGCAACCTGGGGCCACCGGTCGGGAACGACTGCGGCCGGGGGACGACGAGGTCCGCGATGTCGACGAGACCGGAACGGCCCCTGGCGGCGACGACCGGTGCAGCACGAGCAGGAGGTGGGTCGCCATGACGACGATGCAGAACCCGGCCGGGAGCACCCCGCAGACGGCGGTCTCGGCCGCCCCGTACGTCTCCGGCGCCCCGGCGCCCACCGTCGCTCCGGTCGTCCGCCGCCCCGAGCCGTACATGCGCCTGCAGTGGAACGACGCCGTGACCGGCGCCGTCGGCTACCTGGTCGTGCACACCCTGCGGGCCGGGCTCGCCACCGGCGGCACCCGGATGCGGGCCGGCTGCACGTTGTCCGAGGTCGAGGACCTCGCACGCGGCATGGCCAACAAGACCGCCACCTTCGACCTGCCGATCGGCGGGGCCAAGGGCGGCATCGACTTCGACCCGAAGGACCCGCGCGCCGTCGAGGTGCTGGAGCGGTTCTGCGAGGCCATGCGCCCCTGGATCGACGCGCACTGGGTGACCGCGGAGGACCTCGGCGTCCCGCAGCACCTGATCGACGAGGTCTTCGAGAAGATCGGCCTCGGCCAGAGTTACCACGCCGCGATCAGCCGCGCCGCCGACCCGGCCGCCACCCTGGAGCGGGTGCGCACCGGGCTGACCGCCGAGGTCGACGGCGGGTTCGAGCTGGGCGACGTGATCGGCGGCTACGGCGTCGCGCACGCCTGCCTGGCCTCCGCGGTGTCCTGGGGGCAGATCCCCGCCGACACCACGGTCGCGATCCAGGGCGTCGGCACGATGGGCGGTGCGGCCGCCTACTACCTGTACGAGGCCGGGATGAAGGTCACCACGCTGGCCGACGCCGCGGGGACCCTGCACTGCGCCGACGGGCTCGACGTGCCCGCGCTGCTGGACCTGCGCGACGGCTTCGGCGAGATCGATCGCACCCGGCTGCCCGCCGGTGTCGAGCAGCTCCCGCGCACCGCGATCCTCTCCGCCGAGGTCGACATCCTGGTGCCGGCCGCGATCTCCTACGCCATCACCCCGGACAACTCCTACGACGTCCGCGCCCGCGTGGTCGTCGAGGCCGCGAACGCCGCGACCACCCCGGAGGCCGAGGCCATGCTCGCCGCCCGCGGCGTGCCGGTGCTGCCGGACTTCGTCGCCAACGCCGGTGCGGTCGCCTGGGCCTGGTGGCTGCTGCTCGGTGAGGTCGACGACGACCCGCAGAACTCCTTCGACCGGCTGCGCACCGTGATGCACGCCAAGGTCGCGCAGCTGCTGGCCGCGTGGTCCGAGGACGGCGTCACCCCGCGCGAGACCGGGCACCGCTGGGCCGACGACCCCGCCCCGACCACCGGGCCGGTCGTCATCCCCTGATCCGCTCCGCCCGCGGCGCCCCGTGACGCCGCGCGGCACCCCGTGCACCGGGGGCCGCGCGTCGGGACGGGGCGCCGCGGCGTGCCGGGGGACCGGCGCGGGCCCGGTGTCAGGCGGCGAGGGCGGCGATGCGGGTGGCGAAGGCGCCCACCGGACCCCGCAGGACTACGGCGGCGGCGGAACGGGTCGGGGGCGTCCTCGGCGAGCAGGTCCCGGTAGCGATCCAGCATCACCAGCAACCGGCGCACGCGGTCGATGTCGACCATCAGCGCAACCCCTCCCGCGCGACACGGGCGAGGAAGGTACGGGTCGTCTCCTCCAGGACGGGGCGGAACTCGATCCAGCGCATCCGGGCGTCCACCTCGAACCGGACCCGTGCGACCTCGTCGGCGCTGAACAGCAGCCGGCCGGACTCCGCGACCCGGCCGCGCAGCTCGAGGCCCGCCCGCCCGAGGTCGACGACGTCCACCCCGGTCCCGAGCAGGGCGGCCAGGTCCGCGGCGAGCAGCTCGGTGGCGACGGGAGCGGGCTCACCGGCGAACAGCACCGCCACGTCGTGGTCGCTGTCCGGCCGCGCGGTCCCGGTGGCGCGCGACCCGAACAGGTAGGCCACCGCGACGTCGTGCGCGGTGAACACCGGGTCGAGATCGGGATCCACGACGGTCATCGTGGCACATCCCGGCGCCCCGTCGCGGGGCATCGACCTGGATGCTCCTCCCATGACCCCCGCGACCTCGCCGACCGCGCCGCAGATCGTCCTCGGCACCATGAACCTCGGCACCCGCGTCGACGAGGCCACCTCGTTCGCGCTGCTCGACCGCTTCGTCGAGCGCGGCGGGGTGTGGCTCGACACCGCCGACGTCTACGCCTTCTGGAACGACCCGGCGGGGGAGATCGGGGCGAGCGAGCGGGTGCTCGGCGCCTGGCTCGCCGCCCGGCCCGGGGTGCGCGAGCGGGTCCGGATCTCCACCAAGACCGGGGTGCGCGGCGGGCTCGGCGCCACGGCGGTGCGCGACGCGGCCGCCGGCAGCCCGGCTCGGCGTCGAGGCCGTCGACCTGTTCTGGGCGCACACCGAGGACCGAGCGACCGGCCTCGACGAGACCGTCGCCGCGCTCGGCGCGCTGGTCACCGACGGACTGGCCGGGCGGCTCGGCGCGTCCAACCACGCCGCGTGGCGGGTGGAGCGGGCCCGTGCGAGCGCCGCGGCCCAGGGCGTCGCCGGGTTCGACGCCGTCCAGTACCGGCACTCCTACGTGGTCCCGCGGCCCGGTGCGGCGCTGCCGGACTCCGGGCACATGCTGCTGACCGCCGACGCCGCGGACCTCGCGACCGCGCAGGACCTGACCCTGTGGGCCTACACCCCGCTGGTCAACGGGGCGCTGACCCGCACCGACCGCGCCCTGCCCGACGCCTACGACCACCCCGGCACCACCGCGCGGCTGGCCGCGCTCGACGCCGTCGCCGCCGACACCGGCGCGACCCGCAACCAGGTCGTGCTCGCCTGGATCGCCACCGGCGGCCACGGCCGGACCGGGCTGGCGGGCGAGCATGCCGTCGGGCCGGCGTGGCCGCTGGTCGGGGTCAGCCGCGCCGCCCAGCTCGACGAGGCCCTCGACGCCCGTGACCTGCACCTCACCGAGGAGCACCGGGCCCGGCTCGACGGCGCGGCGTGACCGCGGCCGGGGCGCGCCGCGGCGGGGGCGGCGCTCAGCCCCGGCGGTCGTCCCGGTCGCGGTCCTCCCCGAACTCCCGGTCGTGGCGCAGCCGGGCGTCGACGTGCTGCTCGGCGCGCCGCGCCTCCCGGGTCGACGCCGCCGCCCCCACCGGGTAGCCGGCCTTCATCACCCGGGTCTCGCACGCCTCGACCACGTAGACCATCGAGTAGAAGTAGCCGATCACCGCGCCGGAGGCGATGGCG
The DNA here is from genome assembly GCF_020496225.1 of Pseudonocardia sp. ICBG162. Classification (NCBI taxonomy): domain Bacteria; kingdom Bacillati; phylum Actinomycetota; class Actinomycetes; order Pseudonocardiales; family Pseudonocardiaceae; genus Pseudonocardia; species Pseudonocardia sp. ICBG162. The sequence goes on along the minus strand of NZ_JAHLJD010000017.1, from coordinate 365,097 downwards.
CCCAGCCGCACCCACGCCGGGCCGGGCACCACCAGGAACAGCAGGGCCAGCAGCGGGATCAGCTGGACCGTCGTGCGGAGCAGGTGGCGCAGCACCCAGGTGCGGGTCGTGACGTCGTGCAGCACCCAGCGCCGGTTCCGGGCCGGCAGCCGGGCCCCGAAGGCGTAGGCCACCCACCGGAAGGGGTTCGGGCGTCGGATGTCGCCGTCCATCTCGGGGTCCTCTCCTGCGGTCACGACCCCGGATGCCGGACGAGCACGGCGAACGGGTCCGTCCAGTGCCGCCCGCCGTTCTGTGGGGCGACGGTCACGCCGTCGGCACCCGGCAGCGGCTGCGGCAGCGGCCTGCCCGCCGCCGCGTCGGCCACGAGCTCGCGGACCCGCTGCCCGGCCCGATGGTAGAACTCCAGCTGCACCGCGCGGCCGAACAGCCCGAAGCCGAGCCGGAACAGCGGGTTCGGGATGTGCGCGGGCCGGGAGAACGCGCGGATGACGAACTCGACGTCGCCGGTCGCGAGGTCCTTGACCACCTCGTAGGTGAGCCGGCCCTCCTCCAGGTGCCCGTGCAGGGTCTCGTAGGTCCAGCCCCAGACGCGCCGGCCGTCGACGGTCTCGTCGACGAGACCGGTCACGCGGACGCCGAGGTGGAAGCGCATCGGCCCGAACCGGCCCTCCAGCAGCATGTCCCGACCCAGCAGCGGGTCGGACGGGCGGAACACGCCGCGCAGCCGGTTCGGGGCGGTGAACTGGTAGTCGCGCAGCACCGCGCAGGCACGTTCCCAGGGGCCGTCGGGGACCGGGTCGCCGGGTGGCTCGGTGCCGACCAGGGCCCGGCCGTGGTCGACGTGCCAGCGCGGGTCGTGGGTGTCGGTGGGGGTCTCGGCGTCGTCGAAGTTCACGCCGCGTGCGGCGAGCCCGTCCAGGTCGGCGCGACGGTCCCCGGGGGCGGGGCGCTTCAGGACCGACGGCCCTTCTCCTCGCGCCGCATCGAGTCGCCGATCAGCCAGAACATCGACGGCCACAGGCCGACGAAGACCGCGCGGCGTTCGGCGTTGCCGCGCTCGTCCTGGTCCACGGTCTTCGCGCGCAGCCACAGCGCGATGGAGAAGCCCACCGAGCCGAGGGAGAACCACTGGAGCTGGGCACCGCGCAACCCGACCCGGTGCAGGACACGTCCGACCGTCATGGCGGTCCCTTCCCCGCTCCCGGCGGATGTAATCCCGCACAGGGGGTATGTCTACGTGGTGCGGACTCCTAGGACGGCCACGACGAGCGATCGGTCCACCCCGGTGACGGGTGACCGGCGGTCCCGGCGGGTGTCGGCGGTGCTGCGCTGGCCGGTGGGCCTGGCGCTGGTGTCGTGGCGCTACTTCTGGCGCACCACACCGATCCACCGCAGCGACGTCGTCGGGGACCTGGGGGACCTGCCGCCCGCCTCGCCGCAGGGCGCCGAGGGCGACGACGTCCAGCGCCCCTCGGACGGGTACGGCACCCTGCTGCACCGGCGCTACACCGTGCGCATCCGCGGGTCCCGGCTCGGCCCCGAGGAGCTCATGACGCGCCTCGCCGCGGACCCCGACCGCTGGTCACCGGAGTTCGCGGTGTTCCGCCGCACCCACGGCGAGCCCGGCGGGATGACCGTCGGCGACGAGTTCCTGATCCGCATGCCCGGCCCGTGGGACGGCCCGGTGCGGGTGGCCGCCGCCGGGCCGACCGGGTTCTCCTTCGTCACCCTCGACGGGCACCTGGAGGCCGGCCGGATCGACTTCCGCACCCGTCGCGACCCGGACCACCCGGAGATGCTGCGCTTCGACATCGAGTCCTGGGCGCGGCCCGGGGACCGGCTGTCGCACGTGCTCTACAACACCCTGCGGGTGGCCAAGGAGGTGCAGTTCAACATGTGGACGCACGCCTGCATCCGGGCGGCCGCCATCGCGGGCGGCCGTCCGGACGGCGGCGTGACGGTGCGCACCCGGCGGTTCGCGACCGCCGGATGACGCGGCGGGCCTCACCGGGCGGCCCGCACCTCGCGGATCATGACGACCCCGAGCCCGGCGACGGCGATCCCGCGCAGCAGCTCCACGTGCAGCCCGCTGAGCACCGGGGCCTCCGGCAGCGGCACGAACAGCAGCAGCGACCCGGCCAGCGCGGCCGCGCCGATCCAGCGCGGCACCCCGGCGGTGCGCATCAGCGCCACACCCATCAGCGCCAGCCCGGCCAGGAAGACCAGCCCGCCGACCATCTGCAGCAGCGCGAAACCGGGGGCGGCGAGGATGCTGCCGTCGTCGGGGACCAGCTCCGGGGCGGCCTGCGCGATCGCGGGCGCCACCAGCCCCTCGACGACGAGGTGGCCCTGCGCGCTCAGCGCGTTGCCCAGGAAGTACAGGCCGAACCCGAGCGTGCCGAGCACACCGGCCCGCGGGGCGAACCAGCCCCAGGCCGCGGGCAGGCCCATCATCAGCGCGAGCGCGCCGGCGTAGATCGACAGCTGCGCCCACGGCGAGCCGGGGGCGAGCAGGGACGCGACGGAGTGGGCGTTCCCGTCGACGACGGGGTGGGCGACGCCACCGGCGAGCGAGAGCACGGCGGAGGCGAGCAGCATCACGCCGCCGCCCACCACCAGGCGTCGCCGGGCGGGGTCGACGGCGGGGACGGCCGGGGCGGTGGGGGTTGTGGGGGCGTCCTGCAGGGTCACGGTGGGTCCTTCCGGAAGGGGCGCGTCCGGTCGGTCCGGCGCGACCCGACCACCGTGCGTCCGGCCGCTTGCAGCCCACTTGCGGACGGGCTGCGGACGCCGCGGGCACTGTCGCCCGGGCGCGGGGCGGGGCAGACTCGCCGATCATGAGCACCGACGCTCCCGCCTTCACCGAGATCTCCTACGACGTCGACGACCGGGTCGCCACGATCACCCTCGACCGCCCGGACCGCCTCAACGCGTTCACCCCGACGATGGCCCGCGAGCTGATCGCCGCCTACGACCGCGCCGACGCCGACGACACCGTCCGCGCGATCGTGCTCACCGGCCGCGGCCGCGGCTTCTGCGCCGGCGCCGACCTGGGCCGCGGCGGGGCGTCGTTCGACCCCACCGACCCGCAGCGCGCCGCCGACCGGGCGGGCGTCGGCACCATCGGCGGCGTCGTCCGCGACGGCGGCGGCACCGTGACCATGCGGATGGCGGCCCTGCGCACCCCGGTGATCGCCGCCGTCAACGGGCCCGCGGTCGGCATCGGGGCGACGATGACGCTGCCCGCCGACATCCGGCTGGCCGGGGCCTCGGCCCGGTTCGGGTTCGTGTTCGCCCGCCGCGGGCTCGTCCCCGAGGCCGCATCGAGCTGGTTCCTGCCGCGCATCGTCGGCGTCTCCCGGGCCATGGAGTGGGCCGCGACCGGCCGGGTGTTCGACGCCGCCGAGGCCCTCGACGGACGCCTGGTCTCCCGTGTCCTGCCCGACGACGAGCTGCTCGGCGCCGCCCGCGCGATCGCCCGCGAGATCGCCGACAACACCTCAGCGGTGTCGGTCGCGCTGACCCGTCAGCTGCTGTGGGGGATGCTCGGCTCACCCACCCCGTGGGACGCCCACCGCGCCGACTCGGCCGCGATCGCGCACCTCGGGCAGGGCCGCGACGTCGCCGAGGGTGTCACCTCGTTCCTGGAGAAGCGCCCGCCCGCCTTCCCCGACACCGTCACCGACGACTACCCCGGTCACGTCCTGCCGCACTGGCCCGCGCCGCCCGCCGACCTGACGGACTGAAATCCGGGTGCGCCGGCGACCCCGGCGCCCCTACCGTCGCCCCGTGGCCTCGATACGCCTGCGCGTCGCCCGACGGCGGCGCCACACCTGATCCCTGCCGATCTCCTGGCGCCGCCGTCCGAGCAGCCGGTCCTCGTACCCCTGCCGGGCGGCGCCCCGCCGCGCCCCCGGCTCCCACCCCGGGAGCCTCCTGTGCGATCCCCCCTGCCCCGCCCGCTCGGCCGTCACGAGCACGGTCAGAACTTCCTCGTCGACGCCTCCGTCCCGGCCGCGCTGGCCGCGGTCGTCGCCGGGTACCCGGCCCGGCCGCTGCTGGAGCTGGGCCCCGGCGACGGTGCGCTGACCGCCGCGCTGCTGCGGCTGCCCGGCAGGCCGCTGACCGCGGTCGAACTCGACCCCTACCGGGTGGCCCGGTTGCGGCGGCGGTTCGGCGACGCCGTCACCGTCGTCCACGGCGACCTGCTCGACGCCCGCCTGGACCGGCCCGTCGACGTGGTGTCCAACGTCCCCTACGCCCTGACCACCCCGCTGCTGCGACGCCTGCTTGGCGCCCCGCGCTGGGCCCACGCGCTGCTGCTGGTGCAGTGGGAGGTGGCGCGCAAGCGGGCGGCGGTCGGCGGCACCAGCGCGCTCACCGCCCGCTGGTGGCCGTGGTTCACCTTCACCCTGCACGACCGCGTCCCGGCCCGGGCGTTCCGGCCGGTCCCGGCCGTCGACGGCGGGGTGCTGGAGATCGCCCGCCGCGACGTGCCGCTGCTCGACGCCCGGCCCCGGGATCACCACCGGCTGGTCGACGCGGTGTTCACCGGCCGCGGCCGCGGGGTCGTCGACGTCGTCGGGCGGCGGTTCGGCCGCGCCCTCGCCCGGGACTGGGCGCGCGAGTGCGGGCTCGGGCCGCGGGCGCTGCCGCGCGACCTCGACGCCGGGGCGTGGGTCCGGCTGCACGTCCGGGTGGCCGGGCGGAGGTGACTCCGGTCCCGCTCCGTTGCGCCGGGCGGGGGTCGTCTGTTCGGGTGGGCGGTGTGGAGCACTCGGAGCTGACCCGCCGGCGGTGGCTGGACCACGGCCGCCTGTCGTCGCACGCCTGTCGCTGACCCCGGCCCCGCGCACCGACTCCCCGCTCCGCCTCACCCACCGGCAGGTCCCGTGTCCAGCTCCGCCGTGTCCGATCCCGCCCCGCCGTCCGGCGCCACCCCGCGCCGCGCCGCCGTCGCGAGCCTCGTCGGGACCACCATCGAGTGGTACGACTTCTACCTCTACGCCACCGCCGCGGCGCTGGTGTTCGCCCCGCTGTTCTTCACCGACGCCGACCCGGCGACCGGCGTGCTGGCGTCGTTCGCGACCTACGCCGCCGGGTTCGGGGCGCGGCCGATCGGCGCCGTCGTCGCCGGGCACCTGGGCGACCGGGTCGGCCGCCGTGCCGTCCTGGTCGGGTCGCTGGTGCTGATGGGCGTCGCGACGACGCTCATCGGGCTGCTGCCGACCTATCCGACCGTCGGGCTGCTGGCCCCGGTGCTGCTGGTGGTGCTGCGGCTGGCCCAGGGGCTCGCCGTGGGCGCGGAGTGGGCCGGTGCGGTGCTGATGGCCGTCGAGCACGCCGAGACCGAGCGCCGGCGCGGCCTGTTCGGCAGCTTCCCGCAGATCGGCTCCTCGGCCGGGATGCTGCTCGCGTCGGGCGTCTACACCGCGGTGCTCGCGATCGCGGGCAAGGAGGCGTTCCTCGCCGGGGCCTGGCGGATCCCGTTCCTGCTCAGCGCGGTGCTCGTCGTGGTGGGGCTGGCCATCCGGCTCACCCTCGCCGACCCCGCGGTGTTCACCGCCGCCCGCGACGCCGGGACGCTGTCCCGCCGCCCGGTGCTGGAGGTGCTGCGCACCGACTGGCGCACCGTGCTGCTGACCGTCGGCAGCCGGATCGCCCAGAACTCCGTCTACATCCTGGCGACGACGTTCGCGCTGACCTATCTGGCCCAGGGCGACTCCGGCGCCGCCGAGGGCGCCGGGCTGACCGCGGTGATCATCGCCTCGGCGATCGGGCTGTTCTCGACGCCGCTGTGGGCGGTCCTGTCCGACCGGGTCGGCCGCAAGCCGGTCTACCTGGTCGGCGCGATCGGGGCGCCGCTGTTCCTCGGGGCCTTCTTCCTGCTGCTCGACACCGGGTCCACCGTGCTGGTCGTGGTCGGCATGGTCGTGCTGGTCAACCTCTTCCACGACGCGATGTACGGCCCGCAGGCGGCCTGGTACGGCGAGCTGTTCGACACCCGGCTGCGCTACAGCGGGGCGTCGCTGGGCTACCAGATCGGGTCGGTCATCGGCGGCACCACGCCGCTGGTCGCCACCGCGCTGCTCTATGCGGGCGGCGGGACCCCGTGGCTGATCTGGGGGTACTTCGGGGTGCTGTTCGCGATCTGCATCGTCTCCACCGTCCTGCTCCGCGAGACCCACCGCGGCGGGCTGCGCACCGCCCGGGAGAAGGTGTCGGCATGACCGGCCGCATCCTGCTCAACGCCTTCGACATGGCCTGTGTGGGCCACCAGTCCGCCGGGCTGTGGCGCCACCCGTCCGACGAGGGGCACCGCTACACCGACCTCGACCACTGGACCTCGCTGGCCCGGATGCTGGAGGACGGCGGCTTCGACGCGCTGTTCCTCGCCGACGTCCTCGGCGTCTACGACGTCTACGGCGGCTCCCGCGACGCCGCCGTCCGCGCCGCCGCGCAGGTCCCGCTCGCCGACCCGCTGCTGCTCGTCCCCGCGATGGCGGGGGTGACCTCGCGGCTCGGGTTCGGGGTGACCGTCTCGGTCGCCTACGAGCACCCCTACGCGCTGGCGCGGCGGCTCACCACCCTCGACCACCTCACCCGCGGCCGGGTCGCGTGGAACGTCGTCACGTCCTACCTGGACTCCGCGGCGCGCAACCTCGGCCGGTCCGGGCAGATCCCGCACGACGAGCGCTACGAGCTCGCCGAGGAGTTCCTGGAGGTCTGCTACAAGCTGTGGGAGGGCTCCTGGGACGACGACGCCGTGGTCCGCGACCGTGCCCGCGGCGTGTTCACCGAGCCGGACCGGGTGCACGACATCGCCCACCACGGCCGCTGGTTCGACGTGCCCGGCCCGTTCCTGTCCGAGCCGTCCCCGCAGCGCACCCCGGTGATCTTCCAGGCGGGCGCGTCGCCGCGCGGTGCCCGGTTCGCCGGCACCCACGCCGAGGCCGTGTTCGTGTCCGGCCCGTCGCCCGCGGTGGTCCGCCGCTCGGTCGACGCGGTGCGCGCCGAGGCCGCCCGCGCCGGGCGGGACCCGCGCTCGGTGAAGGTCTTCGCGATGCTCACCGCGATCGCCGGGGAGACCGACGAGGCCGCCCGCGCGACGCTGGCCGAGTACCTGGAGCTGACCGACCCGTCCGCGGCGCTGGCGCTGTTCGGCGGCTGGTCCGGCGTCGACCTGGCCGGGGCGTCGCCGGAGCAGAAGCTCGAGTACGTGCAGACCGACGCGACCCGCTCGGCACTGGCGTCGTTCACCGGGCCGGACCGCGACTGGACGGTGGGGGAGCTCGCGGAGTTCATCACCGTCGGCGGGCGCGGGCCGCTCGTCGTCGGGTCCGGGGCGGGGGTCGCCGACGAGCTGGAGCGCTGGGCCGACGAGGCCGACCTCGACGGCTTCAACCTGGCCTACGCCGTCACCCCGGGGACGATGGCCGACGTCGTCACCCACGTCGTGCCCGAGCTGCGCCGCCGCGGCCGGATGCCCGCCGCCGCCGACGCGGGCGGCCCCACCCTGCGCGAGCGCTACGGCACCGGCGACGGCGCCCGGCTCGCGAAGGACCACCCCGGGGCGGCGCACCGCACGCTCTGACCCCACGCCATGATCACCGGGAGTGGAGCGCGGGGAGCAGTCCCCTCACCCGGCCGCTCCACTCCCGGCGATCATGGTGCCGGCGGTCGCGCTCCGCGGAGCCGGGCCACCCCGCAGGGGGACGTCCCGACCCCGACCGGGTGGCCCTGCACCACCGACGCGTGACGCCCCGCGCCGTCGCCGTACCGCCGTGTTCACCTCGGTCCCGGCCGGGGTGGCGATCGGGGGAGTGCGGGCATGGTGGGGTGGACGGGCAGCCGGGGCGCGGCGGTGGCGGCGGCGGTCGTGATCGGGGTACTGGTACCGGTCACCCAGCAGGCGTCCGCGGCCCCCGCCCGGGAGGCGCACCCCGTCGCGGCCACCGCGCCGGCGGCAGCGTCCGCCGGTCCCGCCGCCGCACCCGCGTCCACCGGACCCGGTGCCGCCCCGGGCCCGGCCGCGGCGCCCGTCGCCCCGGCCCCGCAGGCCCCCGCGATCACCCACCGCGAGGAGCGCGTCGACACCCCGGCCGGGCCGGTGACCGTCGACATCGTCGTCGCCGACCTGAACCGGGCCGAGCTGCGCGCCACCCTGCTCACCGGCGCGACGGTCGGGGAGCGGTCCTCGGTGCCCGCGCACGCCCGGCGCGGCGGCGCCGTCGCCGCGATCAACGGCGACTTCTTCGACCTGGCCCGCAGCAACGCCCCGGCCGGCCCCTCGGTCCGCGACGGCCGGGCACTCACCTCCGCCGTGCCGCCCGGGCGGCGGCTCGCCCCGGGCGTCCCCGGCGCCCAGCAGGGCGACGTCCTCGCGATCGACGACGACGGCACCCCCCGCCTGGACCGGCTCACCCTCGACGCGTCCGCGACCGGGCCGAAGGGCCGCCTGCGGATCGACACCCTCAACGCCTACGCCGTGCCCGTCGGCGGGATCGGGCTGTTCACCTCCGACTGGGCGGGCGACCGGGCCGCCACGCTGTGCGGCAGCGACACCGACCGGGACGCGCCGTGCGCACCGGACCGGGTCGAGGTCGTGGTCCGCGACGGCGCGGTCACCGCCGTCGGCCCGCCCGGCGGGGGCGCGATCCCGGCCGGGGAGCAGGTCCTCGCCGGCCGCGACCAGGGCGCCGCCGCGCTGCGCGGGCTCGCCGTCGGCGACCGGGTCACCGTGCGGCAGGCGCTCACCGCCGCGTCGGGGACCGCGCCGCGCACCGCGGTCGGGGCGTCACCGATCCTGCGCGACGGCACACCCGTCGCCGGGCTGGACGCCCGCTCGCGCGACCCGCGCAGCGCCGCGGGCCTCACCGCGCAGGGACGGCTGATCCTGCTCACCGCCGACGGCCGCGAGTCGACCTCGGTCGGGATCACCCTGGCCGAGACCGCCGAGCAGCTGCGCCGGGCGGGCGCCGTCGACGGCGTCAACCTCGACGGCGGCGGCTCCTCGACGATGGTGTTCCGCGACCAGGTCGTGAACAGCCCGTCCGAGGACGCCTACCGGCTGGTGCCCAACGCGCTCGGCGTCGTGGAGAACTGAGCGTCCGGGTCGCGGGCGACGGTGACCCCGAGCATCGCGAACAGCTGCTCCACCAGCCAGTCCCGCAGCTCGGCGTGGGCGGGCACCCGGCCCGCCTCCAGCCACACCAGCACCGAGCCCTCGACCAGCGCGACCCAGCCGCGCAGGGTCATCAGCTGCAGCGGGGTCGGGTCGGGCACGCCGCCGCGCACGCACAGCAGGTCCACGATGTGGTCGCGCACGCCGTCGACCATGGCGTCGGTCTCCCCGGTGGAGACGACCGAGCCGCTGCGCAGCAGCGCGACGTAGGCCCGCGAGTGCCGGCCGACGACGTCGAGGAACACGTCCAGCGCGTCGGCCAGCTGGGAGTCCAGCGGGCCGTCGGTGGGCAGCGCGACCCGGTCGATGAGCTCCTCGGCGACGCTGCCCAGCGCCGCGACGTGCAGCTCCTCCATCCCGGAGAAGTACCGGTAGAACAGCGCCCGGGACACGTCCGCGGCCCGGGTGACGTCCTCGACGGCCACCTCCTCCGGCGAGCGGGCGCCGTAGAGGTCGAGCGCGGCGGACACGAGCTGTGCGCGGCGGGCCTCGGGCGTCATACGCCGGGGTGGACGTGCGGGTGAGGTCATCACCGACGAGGGTACGGATCCCACGCCTCAGCGCCCGAGATCGACGACGATCGTCCCGTCCGTGGCCCGCCCGACACACAGCGCGGTCAGGCCCGGCCCGGCCGGGTCGCCCACGGTGGTGCCCTCCACGAGCCGGACGTGGCAGGTCCCGCAGAACCCCTGCCGGCAGGAGTACGGCACGTCCGGGCGCAGCTCGCGGACCGCGTCCAGCGCGGTGCGGTCGGCGGGGACCGCGACGTCCGGGCCACCGGCGATCCGGACGGTGAACGGGCGGCCGTCGCGGATCGGGGGCGGGGAGAACCGCTCGGAGTGGAACCGCTGCCCGGCGGGCAGCGCCCGGCGCAGCGACTCGATCATCGGCGGCGGGCCGCAGCAGTAGACGGCGGCGTCGGCCCCGGTCCCGGACAGCAGCTCGGCCGCCGACGGGACACCCTCGACGTCGTCGGGGCGGCGCAGGACCCGGTCCGGGGCCAGCGCGGCGAGTGCGTCCGACAGCGGCATCGACGCCTGGTCCCGGCCGGTGTGCACCAGCCGCCATGGCACCCCGGCGGCGTGCGCGGCCCGGACCATCGGCGCGATCGGGGTGATCCCGATGCCGCCGGCGACGAACAGGTACGACGGCGCCGTGGCCAGCGGGAAGGCGTTGCGCGGGCCGTGCAGCCGCAGCCGCACCCCGGGGCGCAGGGCGTGCATCTCGTGCGAGCCGGTGCCCCCGGGCACCCTCCGTACCGCGATCCGGTACACCGACCGGTCGTCCGGGTCGCCGCACAGCGAGTACTGGCGCATGACCCCCGAGGGCAGCTCGACGTCGACGTGCGCGCCGGGCCGCCAGCCCGGCAGCGGCTCAGCGCCCGCCGGGACGAGGTCGAGCTCGGCGACGTCGGGGCGGGGACGGCGCACGGCGTGCACCTCGACGAGCAGCGTGCGGTCCACCGGGGTGACCGGGCGGCGGCGCCGGGCACCGGCCGTCGCGAGGGTCTGGGTCACCGCGGTGAGCACCGACAGCGCGGTGGCCCCGCGGTTCGGGTGCGGCGGCGGCGCGGTCGAGCCCGTGCCGGGCAGCAGCGCGGGACTCATGCCGCGGACCCCTCGGCCGGGCCGGTGTGGCCCGCCTCGGCGGCGCGGGCGGCGGGGGAGACCGCGAGGTAGGCCACCGCGGCGTCGGTGTCGCCGTGCGCGGCCGGGTGGAACCGCGGGCTCAGGTAGGTCAGGACGGCGCGGGTGAACAGCCACGGCCCGGGCACGAGCCCGCGCCGGGAGTCCCGCAGGTAGTCGCGCAGCCGGGCCCGGCGCTGCGGTGTCCCGCGCAGGTGCGGGTCGCGGGCGCACAGGTGCCGGGTGCCGTCGACCCACAGCTTCGCCAGCGCCGGGCCGGCGACCGCCATCGCCCGGATCCGGCGCAGCCAGCGGCCGTCGAGGTGGGTGTAGAGGTCGTGCGCGACGTTGCGGTGCTCGACCTCCTCGGCGCCGTGCCAGCGCAGCATGTCCAGCATGTGCGGGTCGGCCCCGGCCGCGTCCAGCGCGGCGGAGTCGAGGATCCAGGAGCCGAGGACGGCGGTGAAGTGCTCGATCGCCGCGATCAGCCCGACCCGCTCCACCAGCCACTCCCGGGCCGCGTCGCCGGTCAGGCCGCGGTCGCCGAGCAGCTCCTTGAAGATCCACTCGACCTGCTCGACGAAGCGGGTCACGTCGACGCCCGCCTCGACGAGGTGGTCCAGCGCCCCCTGGTGCGAGGTCGCGTGCACGGCCTCCTGGCCGATGAACCCGCGCACGTCCTCGGCCAGCGCCTCGTCACGGACCATCGGCAGCGCGCGGGAGAAGACCTCCACGAACCAGCGCTCGCCCTCGGGCAGCAGCAGGTGCAGCACGTCGATCAGATGCGAGGCGAACGGCTCGCCGGGGATCCAGTCGGTCCGCAGCTCGGCGAAGTCGAAGTGGACGTCGCGGGCCTGCAGGGCGATGCGGTCGGCGGCCGGGTCACCGGCGGCGGGGCTGTTCACGGCGGTTCTCCTCTCGGACGGGTTTCTCAGCGGGTGCCGTCGACGCGGGCGAGCGCGCGGACGAGGCCGGGGGACAGCCGGGACGCGAGCAGCCCGACGTGTGCCTCGGCGGTGACCGGGGCGATCGGCAGGTCCCGCTCGACGGCGCGGACCAGGCGGGCGGCGACGCGCTGCGGGGTGTACCCGCGCCGGGTGTAGGCGGCCGCGGCGTCGCGACGGCGGGCGGCCTGGGTGGCGTCGTCGGTGCCGGCGAAGCGGGTCGCCCCGGTGATCGGGGTGTCGACGAACCCGGGGCACAGCGCGGTGACCCCGACCCCGGCGCCCGCCAGCTCGGCGCGCAGGCACTGCGACAGCATCAGCACCGCCGCCTTGGTCGTGGCGTAGGCCGGCAGCGAGCGCGACGGCAGGTACGCCGCCGCCGAGGCGGTGTTGACGATCGTGCCGCCCTCGCCGTGCGCGGCGAGCAGCGCGCCGAAGTGCCGGCAGCCGTGCACGACGCCCCACAGGTTCACGTCGACGATCCGCTGCCACTCCTGCGCCGTGGTGTCGGCGAACGACCCGGCGACGGCGATCCCGGCGTTGTTGACGACGAGGTCGGGCACCCCGTGCTCGGCCGCGACCCGCTCGGCGAGGGCGGCGACGGCGGCCTCGTCGGCGACGTCGACGACCGCGGCCACCGCGCGGCCGGGCCCGTGCCGCCGGGTCACCAGGTCGACGGTCTCCGCGGCGCCGGCCTCGGAGACGTCGGCGACGACGACCCGGCCCCCCAGGTCGGCGACCTGGCGGGCGATCTCACGGCCGATCCCGCTGCCCGCCCCGGTGACGACGGCGAGCCCGCCCTCCCAGCGCGACGCCCGGCCCGGCCGTCCCCCGGTGCGGACCAGGGCGGCGCCCCGGGCCCCCGCCCGGGCCAGCGCGGGCGCGGCGGTCCCGCCGCTGCGCTCGGCGACGAGCTCGCGGACACACCGGGCGATCACGCCCGCGCGCTTGCGGACGATCCAGTGCCCGCCGGGCAGGTAGCGGACCCGCAGGTCGGGGGCGAACCCGGCGGCGCTCGTCGCCATCGCGGGGGTGACGTAGGCGTCGCCGAGCGGAGCCAGGATCTGCACCGGGACGTCGGTGCGGCGCGGCTGCGGGCGGCCGAGCCGCCGCGGCAGGTTGCGCCGGTAGAGCTCCAGGCCGTTGACCGCGTCGCGCACCGAGGGGCGGGGGATCCGCTCGGTCCTCGCCACCATCGCGCCGAGCAGCCCGCTGCGGATCATCAGCTCGGGCAGCACCGGCACCCGGAACGCCAGGGTGTACCAGGAGTGCAGCGCCTGGGTGAGCACCGGCCGCAGGTCGCGGAGCCCGCGGCGGCGCAGGAACAGCGCCACGTGGTCCAGGCACGGGCCGGAGATCGAGGTGAACGACGCGACCCGGCCGTCCATCGCCGAGGGGGTGCCGTCCTCGCGCGTGACGGCGTGCCAGGTCTGGATCGAGCCCCAGTCGTGGGCGAGCAGGTGCACCGGGGCGTCGGGGGAGACGGCGTCGGCCACCGTGCGCAGGTCGGCGGCGAGGAGCTCCAGGTCGTAGCCGGCCGGGGCGCCGGGGGCGGCCGAGCCCCCGTGGCCGCGCACGTCGTAGGTGACGACGTGGTGGTCGGCGGCGAGGTCCGCGGCGATGCGGTCCCACACGTGCCGGTCGTCGGGGTAGCCGTGCACCGCGACGACCGTCGGGTGCGACGGGTCGCCCCGTTCCTCCACGACCAGCTCCAGGCCGTCCTGCGTGGTCACCGTCCGGGTGCGGCTCGCGGACTCCACCTCGTTGTGAGACACACCGTCATCGTAGAAAACGTGTCAACAAGGCGCCACCCCTGGCACGATCACCGTGCCGGCGGGTCAGCCCCGGTCGTCGACGGTGGGTGTGGGGTGCGGCGCCCGACCGGCCGCCCACATCGCCCCGACCCGGGCGGCCACCGCGTCGTGCGCGGCCGCGGCCGTGGTCCCCGCGGTGCGGACCCCGGCCAGCGCGTAGAGCAGCTCGCCGTCGGCGCCCAGGTCGAGGTCCAGGACGCCGTGCACCCGGGCGAGCTCCAGCACCAGAGCCGTGGCCGTGGTGCCGGCCGCGGCGGCCGCCCGGCGCAGCGGCCCCTCGTCGGCGCCGGGCAGCGTCCGGGCACCGAGGGCGGCGGCGAGCAGGCCGAGCGCGGCGACGTCGGCCGGTCCGACCGGGACCAGGCACAGGTCCGGGCACGGCCCGGGGCCGTACCCGGGGCGGTGCTGGGCGGCGCGCAGCGGACCGGCCATCCGGCGCCAGCCGCGCACCGCGTCCGCGGTCCCCGCCGGGGCGTCCGCGTCGCGCGCGAGCGACACCAGTGCGCTCCCCAGGCGCCGGTCGGTGCGGTCCCACGCCCCGGGGTCGCGTGGCACGGCCCGCACCACCGTCCCCGTCGCCGTACCGGTCATCGCGCCTCCTCGTCGGCCCCTCGGTGACGCAGGTCGCCCGGCCCCCGCACCCCGTTACCGGGCGTGGTCAGAACTGACGAGGGGCGTAGGTTCGAACGGTCGTCCCCGTCCCACGAACAGAGGTCCCCGCGTGTCCACCGCTCCGCCCACCTGGTTCACCGACGCACTCGCCGAGCCGGGGGAGCCCGGCCGCACCGAGAGCGACGGCGTCGAGGTCCGCTTCCGCAGCTGGGGCACCCCGGGCGGGCCCGGGGTGCTGCTGGTGCACGGCGGCGCGGCGCACCTGCACTGGTGGGACCACATCGCCCCGCTGCTGGCCGAGGGCACGCGTCGGGTCGTGGCGGTCGACCTGTCCGGGCACGGCGACTCCGGGCGGGCACCGTCCTACGACCTGGACCGCTGGGCCGTCGAGCTGCGCGCCGTGATCGACGCCTCGGGCCTCGGCCCCCGGCCGACGCTTATCGGGCACAGCATGGGCGGGTTCGTGACGCTCACCGCGGCCCTGCGCTACGGCGACGAGCTGGCCGGCGCCGTCGCCGTCGACTCCCCGGTCCGGGACCGGTCGCCGGAGGAGCGGGCCGCCCGTGAGCAGCGGGCGTTCGGCCCGGCGAAGGTGCACCCCGACCGCGACGCGCTGATCGCGCGGTTCCGCACCATCCCCGAGCAGCCCGGCGACCTGCCCTACGTGCACCGCCACATCGCCGAGCACAGCATCCGCGCCGTCGACGGCGGCTGGAGCTGGAAGTTCGACCCGGCCATCTTCGCCGGCATCTCGCTGACCCCCGGCGACCTCGGGCGTCCCGGCTGCCGGATCGCGCTGTTCCGAGCCGAGCACGGTCTGGTCCCGGCGGACATGGGGGAGATGGTCGTGGACCGGATGGGCCGGGCGGCGCCGGTCGTCGAGATCCCCGGGGCCGGGCACCACGTGATGATCGACCAGCCGCTGGCCCTGGTGACCGCGCTGCGGACGCTGCTCGCGGACTGGGAGCACTCGGTTCCGGTGGTGGCCCCCGCGATCTAGGGTGGCCCCATGACAGAGCAGTCAGAACTGACTCCTTCCGGACCGGCCGCTTCCGAGGAGGAGGTGCTCGTCGAGCGGCGGGACGGCGTCCTGCTGATCACGATCAACCGGCCCCGCGCCAAGAACGCGCTGAACGAGAACGTCGCGCGCTCGATCGCCGCGGCCGTCGACGAGCTCGACGCCGACCCGGACCTGCGGGTCGGCGTGCTGACCGGGGCGGGCGGGGTGTTCTCGGCCGGGATGGACCTCAAGGCGTTCCTGCGCGGCGAGCGTCCGTCGGTGCCCGGGCGCGGGCTCTGCGGGATCACCCAGGCCCCGCCGGTCACGCCGATGATCGCCGCCGTCGAGGGCTGGGCGCTGGCCGGCGGGTTCGAGATCATGCTGGCCTGCGACCTCGTCGTCGCCGGTCGCGGTGCCCGCTTCGGAGTGCCGGAGGTCAAGCGATCCCTGGTCGCCGCCGCCGGCGGTGCGCTGGAGCTGGCGAACCGGGTGCCCCGGGCGCTGGCGCTGGAGATGCTGCTGACCGGCGACCCGATCGACGCCGCGCGGGCCGAGGCCGCCGGTCTGGTCAACTCCGTCGTCGACGACGGCACCGCGCTGGAGGCCGCGCTGGCGCTGGCCGCGCGGATCGCGGTGAACGGGCCGCTCGGCGTCGCCGCGTCGAAGCGGATCGTGCGGGAGAGCCCGGACTGGGGCGCCGACCGCTGGGAGCGCCACGACGCGATCATCGGCCCGGTCCTGACCTCGGAGGACGCCCGCGAGGGCGCGACCGCGTTCGCCGAGAAGCGCGACCCGGTGTGGCGCGGCCGCTGACTCAGGCGACGAAGGCCTCCCAGATCAGGAAGGCGTTCAGTCCCACCACGACCGCGGCGACGACGACCGCCGCGGCCGTGGTGACGCGGTGGTTGACCAGGTCGCCCATCACCTCGCGGCGGGCGGTCAGCCACACCAGCGGGACCAGGGCGAACGGGATGCCGAACGACAGCACGACCTGGGAGAGCACCAGCGCCTGCGTCGGGTCGATCCCCATGCCCAGCACGAGCAGGGCGGGCGCGAGGGTCAGCAGCCTGCGCAGCAGCAGCGGGATCCGGCGGCGCAGGAACCCGGCCATGATGACCTGCCCGGCGTAGGTCCCCACGCCCGAGGACGCGAACCCCGAGGCGAGCAGCGCGATCGCGAACCCGTACGCGGCGACGGCGTCGAGCTCGGTGCCCAGCCCGGCGAAGATCCCCTCCAGGGTGTCGGTGCCGGGCACGTCGGTCCCGGCGAACAGGGCGGCCGCCACGACCAGCATCGACAGGTTGACCAGCCCGGCCACGCCCATCCCGAGCGCGATGTCGGTGCGCCCGACCCGCAGCAGGAACCGGGTGTCCTCGGGCCCGCGGGCGACCAGGCGGCCCTGGGTCAGGGCGGAGTGCAGGTAGATCACGTGCGGCATCACGGTGGCGCCGAGGATGCCGGTGGCGAGCACCAGCGAGCCGACGCCGTCGAAGCCGGGGACCAGGCCCGCGGCCAGCGCGGGACCGTCGACGTCGGTGCGCACCACGGTGGACACCAGCCCGACCATGATGATCGCGAGCAGGAACACGATCGCCCGCTCGAACGGCCGGTGCCCGCGCGACTGCAGGCCCAGCAGCACGAAGGCGATCACGCCGGTGATCACCCCGCCGGTGAACAGCGGGATCCCGAACAGCAGGTGCAGGGCGACCGCGCCGCCGATCACCTCGGCCAGGTCGGTCGCGATCGCGACGAGCTCGGCCTGGGCCCACATGAACCGGTTCCGCCACGGAGTGAGGTGCTCGCGGCACAGCTCGGGCAGGTTCTTGCCGGTCGCGAGCCCGAGCTTGGCCGAGAGCGACTGGATGAGCATCGCCATCAGGTTGGCGACGACGATCACCCAGACCAGCAGGTAGCCGTAGCCGGCACCGGCGGAGAAGTTCGTTGCGAAGTTGCCCGGGTCGACGTAGGCGACGGCGGCGACGAACGCGGGCCCGAGGACGGCGAGCCTGCCGCGCCAGCCGCGCCGGCGCAGCTGCTCCACGCTGACCGGTGCCGCCGCCGCGGCCGTGCCCGTGCTCGTCATGTGCGCCCCCGCGAGGTGATGAGGTCCGACGAAGACGCAGTGTAGGCACGACTAACTCCGCTGGTACAGAGCTGCAACGGTTCAGGCCGTGCGGCTCACAGGTAGCGGTGCATCACGTGCAGGCCGGTGGTCGCGCCGTCGGGCAGGGTGAAGGCGTCGGGCACCGTGCCGACCGTGGCGAAGCCCAGCGAGTGCCACAGCGCGACCGCGCGGGTGTTGGTCGCCACGACGGCGTTGAACTGCATCGCGGTGTACCCGTCCGCGCGGGCGAGGGCCAGCACGTGCTCGCCGAGCGCGCGGCCGGTGCCGCGCCCGGCCTCGCCCGCGTCGACGGCGAAGCTCGCGGTCGCGACGTGCGAGCCCGGCCCGGGCTGGTTGGGCCCGGTCTTCGCGGTGCCGACGACCCGTCCGTCCCGCATTGCCACGACGACCCGCGCGGGCGGCGGGAGCATCCACATGCGGGTGACCCAGGCGTCGTCGGCGTCGGGCGGGACGGTGTAGGTGCGGCCCTCGGCGAAGATCGGGCGGAGCACGGCGAGGACGGCGGGGAGGTCGTCGTCGGTGGCGGCGCGGATGTGCACGCGCTCAGGGTAGGTAGAGGTCGCGCGGGCCGGCGTCGAGCGCCTCGACGTCGCCGCCGGTGTGGGCGGCGAGCCAGTCGGCGAACTCACCGGTCTCGGCCTCCGGGACGGCGACGGTCAGCGTGACGTCCGTGCCGTGCGTGATCTCGCCCAGCCGGTACGGGGAGTGGCGCAGGTCGTGCTCCAGACGCCCGGCGCGGTCGTGGCCGACGGCGAGCAGCAGCTCCCGGTGCCGGACCCGGCGCAGCTCGCCGACCGCGTCCAGGGCCGCGGTCAGGGCGCCGGAGTAGGCGCGGACCAGCCCGCCCGCGCCGAGCTTCGTCCCGCCGAACCAGCGCGAGACGACGGCGACGACGTCGGTCAGCCCGCGCCGGGTGAGCACCTCCAGCATCGGGACGCCGGCGGTGCCCGAGGGCTCGCCGTCGTCGCTGCTGCGGGCGGTGAGGTCCCCGGTGCCGGGGTCGCCGATGCGCAGCGCGGTGCAGTGGTGGGTGGCGTCCGGACCGGCCCGGCGGACGCGGTCGATCACGGCCTGGGCGGCCCCGACGTCGGCGACCCGGGCGACGGTGCAGAGGAAGCGCGACCGGGCGATCTCGGTCTCCGCGCTCCCGTCGCGGGCGATCACCCGCACGCCGCGACCGGCCTCACACCGTGACCGCGCTCGCGATCGGCGGCGTGTCGGGATCGATTCAGTGCATCCTGGACGTGTCCGGTGACGAGGCCGCCCGCCTCACCCGGCGGGCTCCCTCGTCCACACCAGGCGGTTCCACCGCCGACATCGAAGGGACCCCCACCCATGAGCGACACCCTCCGCGTCCTGCGTTCCGGTCTGACCCGCGTGGCGCGCCGGATCGACGACTACACCCTCGCGGCGTTCAACCCGGTCTACCCGACCCCCGCCGACCGGGAGCGCTGAGGGCGCCCCCGGCCGGGGGAGTGCGGTCAGTCCTGCTGCTCCGGCGCGGCCAGCTTCAGCGGTCGCAGGTACACCCACAGCACGAACAACGCCCCGATGACCAGCATGCCGATGCCGGTGTCGAGGTTGAGGTTCGTCCCGCCGGTCTTGGCGAGGTTCTCCGGGTCGTTGCCCGACACGATCCCCATGACCAGCAGGACGATGCCGTAGACCCCGAACAGCAGGGCGATCACCGAGCGCAGGTCGAACAGGTTCGCCGCGGTCGAGGACACCGGTGCGTCGGTCCCGTGGTGGTCGGGGTGGTTCTCACTCTTCGAGCTCATCGCAGGTCTCCGCTCAGCCGAACACGACGTAGAGGACGACGGTCAGGGCCAGCACCAGCGCGCCGAGGACGTTCGGACTGCGGTACCAGCCGGCGTCGTCACCGTCGGTGGAGTGGGTGCGCGCCTCCTTCGGGGTCAGGCTCCAGGTCAGCCCGACCAGCTCGGCGTCCGGCTTCGGGGTGGTCACCATCGAGACCCCCGCGGACACGCCGACACCGACGACGAACGCCGCGATGGCGCCGACGAAGCTGCCCGCCTGGCTGGACATCGTCCAGACGTCGGTGCGGACCAGGATGTCGACCAGCACCGCCGCGGTGGTGCCGGAGAGCAGGCCGATCCAGGCCGACGGCCCGGTCATCCGCTTCCAGAACAGGCCGAGGATGAAGATCGCGAACAGCGGCGCGTTGAAGAAGCTGAACAGCGACTGGATGTAGTCCATCAGGTTCGCCGACCCGGACGCGATGAACGCGGTGCCGATCGCGAGCACGCAGCCGACGATCGTGACCAGCCGGCCGACGCCGAGGTAGTAGCGGTCGGCGCGGCCCGGGCGCACCCAGTCCTGCCAGATGTCGTAGGTGAACACCGTGTTGAACGAGCTGATGTTCGCCGCCATACCGGCCATGAACGCGGCCAGCAGACCCGCGATCGCGACGCCGAGGATCCCGTTGGGCAGGACTTCCTTCATCAGCAGCGACAGCGCGTTGTTGTAGGTGATGCCCTCGACGGCGTCGCCGCCGCCGGACTTCACCGCGGCGATCTGCGGGACCAGGATCCCGGCGATCATGCCCGGGGTCACGATGACCAGCACGACCAGCGCCTTCGGGAACGCACCGATGATCGGGGTGCGCCGCGCGGCGGACATCGACTTGGCCGACAGGGCGCGCTGGACCTCGGCGAAGTTCGTCGTCCAGTAGCCGAAGGACAGCACGAACCCGAGGCCGAACACGATGCCCAGCACCGACAGGAACGGGTTCGCGATCTCGGTGAGCGGGGTGCCGGGCCAGGCGTTCAGGTCCGCACCGCCGCTCGGGCCCTCGGTGACCGCGCGGGTCAGGCCGTCCCAGCCGCCGACCCGGTTGAGCCCGGCGACGGTCAGCGGGATCAGCAGCGCGAGGATCACGAAGAACTGCAGGACCTCGGTGTAGATCGCGGCCGACAGCCCGCCGAGGGAGATGTAGCCCAGGACGACGACGGCCGCGACCGGGATCGCCAGGTACAGCGACCAGCCGAGCAGCGCCTCCAGGACCAGGCCGAGCGAGAACAGGTTGACCCCGGCGATCAGGATCGAGGCGACCGCGAAGATCACCGCCTGCACCCGCTGGGTGGTCTTGTTGAACCGCTTGAGCAGGAACTCCGGGACGCTGCGGGCCTTGGAGCCGTAGTAGAACGGCATCATCACGATGCCGAGGAACACCATCGCCGGGATCGCGCCCAGCCAGTAGTAGTGCACCGTCGGGATGCCGAACTGGGCCCCGTTGGCCACCATGCCGATCAGCTCGATCGCGCCCAGGTTGGCCGAGATGAACGCCAGACCGGTGATCCAGGCCGGCATCGACCGGCCGGACAGCAGGAAGTCGAGGCTGGAGGACACCGAGCGCCGCGCCGCGAAGCCGATGCCGAGCACCAGCACGAAGTAGAACGCGACCAGCAGGTAGTCGACCAGGTTCGGGTTGAGGCGCAGGACCTCCTGGGCGGTCATGCCGCGTCCTCCCGGGACGTCCCCGGGGCCCGCCGGGCCGTCTCGTGATGATCCATCTCGGGTAGCTCCTCGCCGTCGAGTGCGTGCGCTGCCGGTCCGCCGGCCGGTGGTGCACGACGGCACGTTGCGCGGACCAACGCACAAGCTAGACCGCACTCGATCAGAAGTGAACACTTTCGCTCGAGTTCGAGACCGCTCGGTGACCTCCGCTCCGCCGGCGACCGGGTCCCGACACGCACGGTCGACCCTTGCCGCACGTTCGGTTGTGTTGCATTCTGTGCGGGTGAAGTCCCGACGGTGTCCGGCCCGGACGCGATGAGCCTGCTCGCCGAACAGCGGCGCGAGGTGATCGTGGAGCAGGTCCGCACCCGCGGCGCGGTGCGGGTGTCCGAGCTCGCCGACCACCTCGGCGTGTCCGAGATGACCGTGCGCCGCGACCTCGACGTGCTGGCCCGGCGACGCCTGGTGGACAAGGTGCACGGCGGCGCGACCGCCGTCGGCGAGCACACCACCTCCGAGCCCGGGTTCGCCGCGAAGTCGGTGTGCGAGCTGGAGGAGAAGGACGCCATCGCCGCCGCGGCCGCCGAGCTGGTGACCCCCGGCGCCGCGATCGGGCTGTCCGCGGGCACGACGACCTGGCGGCTCGCCCAGCTGCTCGCCGCGGTGCCGCGGCTGACCGTGGTGACCAACTCCGTCGCCGTCGCCGACGCGTTCCACACCGGTGGCGCCGACGCCCGCGGGACCACGGTGATCCTCACCGGGGGCGTGCGGACGCCCTCGGAGGCCCTGGTCGGCCCGGTCGCGATCACCGCGCTGCGCTCGCTGAACCTGGAGACGGTGTTCCTCGGGGTGCACGGCATGAGCGCCGCGGCGGGCTACTCCACCCCGAACCTCACCGAGCGCGACACCAACCGCGCCCTCATCGAGTCCGGCAGCAGGCTCGTGGTCGTCGCCGACCACACCAAGTGGGGCACCGTCGGGATCTCGACGATCGCCGAGCTGTCCGAGGCCGACGTGCTCGTGACCGACTCCGGTCTGGCCGACGCCGACCGTGCGGTCCTCGAGGGCGAGGTCGACCACGTGATCATTGCCCGCCCCGGAAGGTGACGTACGTGCAGAAGGTGCAGAAGCTGACCACCCGGATGGCCGACGGCCGGGAGATCATCTGGTTCGACGGCCCCGACCACGCCCCCCGCGACCCGGCCGACCTGGTCGACGCCCGCGACCTCCCGCGGGTCGTGCCCGCCTCCCAGCTGCGCTACGACGCGCTGGCCGGGGAGTGGGTGACGATCGCCGCGCACCGGCAGGACCGCACCTACAAGCCGCCGGCCGACCAGTGCCCGCTGTGCCCCAGCCGCGACGGCCGCCACACCGAGGTGCCGAGCCCGGAGTACGGCGTCGTCGCGTTCGAGAACCGCTTCCCGTCGTTCGGGTCGGCGCCCGGCGAGCCGCTGCCCGAGCCGGGCCCGGTGCCGCAGGCGGCGTCGGGCCGGTGCGAGGTCGTCTGCTTCACCGACGACCACGACACCCCGTTCTCCCGGCTGACGCCCGACCGCGCCCGCCTGGTGCTGGAGGCGTGGGCCGACCGGACCGCCGAGCTGGGCGCCCGGCCGGGGGTCCGCTACGTCTTCCCGTTCGAGAACCGGGGCGCCGAGATCGGCGTGACGCTGTCCCACCCGCACGGTCAGATCTACGCCTACCCCTACGTCCCGCCGTTCCCGCAGCGGATGCTCGCCCACGTCGCCGCGCACCGGGAGGCGACCGGGGAGAACCTGTTCGACACGCAGCTGGCCGCCGAGCGGGCGGGGGAGCGGGTCGTCGTCGCGGGGGAGCACTGGACGGCGTTCGTGCCGCAGGCGGCGCGCTGGCCGGTCGAGGTGCACCTGTACCCGCACCGTCCGACCCCGGACCTCCCCGCCCTCGACGAGGCCCAGCGCGCCGAGTTCGCGACCCTCTACCTGGACGTGCTGCGCCGCCTCGACGCCCTCTACGACGACGAGCTGCCCTACGTCGCGGGCTGGAACCAGGCCCCGGTGCTGGAGTCCGACGGTCGCTCCGACGCCCGGCTGCACCTGCGCCTGCACTCGATCCGCCGGGCACCCGGGAAGATCAAGTACCTGGCGGGGTCGGAGTCCGGCGCGGGCGCGTTCATCTCCGACGTGCTGCCCGAGGCGGTCGCGGAGCGGCTGCGTTCGCTGTAGGTGTGTGCGGGTGGAACCGGAACCCGACGTCCCCCTGGTCGACCGCCCCGCCGTCGAGCTGGCCGCGCTCGTCGCCGCGCGCGAGGTGTCCTCGCGGGAGCTGACCCGGGCCTGCCTGGAGCGGATCGACGCGGTGAACGGGCACGTCAACGCCGTCGTCACCCTCGACGCCGACGGTGCACTCGCCGCCGCGGCGGCCGCCGACGACCGGCTGGTCCGCTCCGGGCCGGACGGACCGCTGCACGGGCTGCCCGCCCTGCACAAGGACACCCACCTCACGGTCGGGATGCGCACCACCCACGGGTCGCCGCTGATGGCCCGGCACGTCCCCCGCACCGACGACCTGGTCGTGGCCCGGATGGCGGCGGCCGGGGCGATCCGGCTCGGCAAGACCAACACCCCGGAGTGGGCGGCCGGGTCGCACACGGTCAACCCGGTGTTCGGCGCGACGCACAACCCCTACCGGCCCGGGCACTCCGCGGGCGGCTCGTCGGGCGGGGCGGCGGCCGCACTGGCCTGCGGGATGGCGCCGCTGGCCGAGGGCAGCGACATGGGCGGCTCGCTGCGCAACCCGGCGTCGCTGTGCAACGTCGTGGGGCTGCGGCCGACCCCGGGGCGGGTGCCGTCGTACCCGGCTCCGCTGTCGCGCCAGGTGCTGGCGGTGCAGGGGCCGATGGGGCGCACCGTCGCCGACGTCGCGCTGCTGCTGTCGGTGCTGGCCGGGCCGGACCCGCGGGCGCCGCTGTCCCTCGACGGCCCGTTCGTCGCGCCCCGCCCGGACGTGGACCTGCGCGGCCTGCGCGTCGCGTGGGCCCCCGACCTGGGCGGGCGGATCCCGGTCGACCCCGGCCCGGCCGCGGTGCTCGCCGACGTCCCCGGGGTGTTCACCGGCGCGATCGGCGCCGAGGTGACCGCGGACTGCCCGGACCTCGACGAGGCCGACGACGTGTTCACCACGCTGCGGGCCTGGCAGTTCCTGATCGGGCTCGGGCCGGTCGTCGACGCACACCCCGGGCAGGTCAAGGCCACCATCCACGGCAACGTCGACGCCGGGCGCCGGCTCACCGTCGCCGACCTGACCCGCGCGCACCTGGCGCAGTCCCGGCTGCACGAGGTGGTCGCGGACTTCTTCACCCGCTACGACGTGCTGGCCTGCCCGGCCGTGCAGGTCGAGCCGTTCCCGGTGGAGGAGGAGTACCCGGACACCGTCGCCGGGGTCGCGCAGCCCGACTACCTGGGGTGGATGCGGTCGGCGACGCTGATCAGCGCCACCGGGTGTCCCGCGCTGTCGGTGCCCGCCGGGTTCACCGCGGCCGGGTCCCCGGTCGGGCTGCAGCTCGTCGCGGCCCCCCGGGCCGAGACCCGGCTGCTGGAGGTGGCGGCGGCGTTCGAGGCCGCCACCGGACACGGGCGGGTCCGCCCCTGACGTGCGTCGAGGCCGGTGCCCCTCCCCAGGGGCACCGGCCTCGGACGTTCGGTGACGCGGTCGGTCAGACCCGGACCGCGTTGTGGAACGGCATCGCGTCGATGTCGGAGTACTTGACCGGCTCGCCGCTGGTGGAGGCGTGGAGCACCTTGCCGTTGCCGGCGTAGATGCCGACGTGGCTCACCGGGGAGTAGAAGAACACCAGGTCGCCGGGCTTGAGCTGGCTCTTGGAGACCGGGGTGCCGTCCATCTGCGACTGCGCGCTGGAGGTGCGCGGCAGGTCGACGCCGATCTGCTCGAACGCCCAGACCATCAGGCCGGAGCAGTCGAACGCGCTCGGGCCGGTGGCGCCCCACTTGTAGGGCTTGCCGAGCTGCTGCTTGGCCTGGGCGAGCGCCTGGGCGCCGTCGGAGGAGCCGGTCAGGCCGCCGACGATGTCGCCGAGCCCGCCGCCGTCACCGTCGCCGTCGTCGTCCCCGCCGCCGTGCCGGGCCGACGCCGCGGCGGCCTTCGCCCGGGCCTCGGCCGCCTTCGCCGCGGCCTCCTTCTGGGCGACGGCGGCGATGCGGGCCGCGTCGGCCTTCTCGAAGGCCTGCGGGACCGACGCGGTGACGTGCTCGAATCCGCTGGTCAGGGTGGACGCGGCGTCGCTGGTGCCGGTGCCGCCGTGCTCGGAGCCCGCGGCCGGGACCGACAGCTTCATCGTGGCCTCGTTGGCCGCGCCGGTGAGGTCCATGTCCGCGGAGGTCTCGGGGGACTGCTCCGGGGAGCTGAGCGTCGACACGACGCCCATGACCGCGGTGGCGCCGACCAGCGTCGCCGACATGGTCGCGACGACGGCGCGCGGGTGGCGCCCGAGCGGCCCGGTGTCCGAGGTGCCGCGGAGCAGGCCGATCGCGGTCCGCGAGGTGACGCCGGCGGGGGTGTCCGGCGCGTCGCGGGTGATGACGGTGTCGCCGCCGGACGCGGCGGGGAGGCCGGTCGCGGGGGTGTCGATGCGCTCCAGGCCCGGGCCGGGGACCTCGGAACGGCGGGCGCGACGGCTGCCGGGTGCGGGGGCGTCGAAACCGGCCTCGGAGTAGCGCGCGAGCAGCTCGGCGGCGGAGATGCCCGCGCCGGCGTCACGGTCCCGGCGACGCCGGGGGACGTCGCTCTCGGGTGTATGGAGGTCCGGGGTGAGTGCAGTGGTCATTCGGGGGTCCTCGCCACCTCGGATCCGCCCCGGTCCTCGTGACCGGACACGGCTCCGCCCGCTGCGTGCTGGGTGGGCGCCAGGGGGAGTGTCGGTCAGCGGGGAGCGTGGGACCGACCAGGCGCACCAGCCGACATCTCGTCGGCCAGCCAGGAGGGACCGTAACCGCTCCGTGACACGGACACCGACCGGGCTCGCCGGGTGTGCGGCGAACGGCCGGTCCGGAGCGACCCACGCACCGGAGCCACGCCCAACGGTGGGTGCGGTGCGCCGTTCGGGTCGTACGGTCGGTGTGCTGCGCCGAACGGTGTGCGCGAGCCGATGTCGCGGTGCGCACCGTGACCGGGAAAGCCCCGGACGGACCAGCCCGTCACGAACCCGGCACGCCCGCCGGCGACGCCCGGGCGGCACCTCCTCCGGTGACTGCGCCGGGAGGCCGTCCGGGCCGTGGCGGACGGAGCAGTGTGCAGGAGGTGTCCCGTGCCTGGTGAGCGCGGGTACCGGGTGCTCTGCCACGATCGGGGTGCGTGCCGGCCGCGACCGGCGCGGCGCACCGGCCGGCTCGACGCCGGGGTCCGGTGCCCGGGGCGGGACCCGGTGCGGCGCAACGTGACGTCGGCCGCACACGGTGAACCGGGCGGCGGTCCGCGACGTAGGCACACGGGGGCACGTCCGCGAACGGACGGGTCCCGGGGCCGGGCCACCGACACGGACCCACCGACAGAGGACCCACGACCCGGGAGGTCGCAGCAGTGCCGGACCGAGCAGGCGGCCCCGTCTGGGTGGGCGAGCTGGCCCACCACCGTGCCGTGCACGGCACGGGCCGCGGTGCCGGCGACCTCGTCGTCCCGCCGCGGTTCGGCTCGGCCCGGCTGCTGGTCACCGACGGCGGTGTCCCCGTCGGCCAGGCCGACGTCCCGCTGCACGAGGGCCGGGCGCGCGCCGCGGACCTGGCCCGGGCCGCCGCGGCCGTCGCCGGGCGCGAGCCGCCGGGGGAGCCCGCGGTGTCGGCCGAGCCGCTGACCGTCGTCGTCGCGACGCGGGGGCGGCCGGAGAGCGTGCGCCGCTGCCTGGCCGCGGTGCTGGCCGGCGACCACCCCGACGTGACCGTGCTCGTCGTCGACAACGACCCGCCCGACGAGCGCACCCGCGAGGTCGTCCGCGACTGCGACGACCCGCGGGTCCGCTACGTCCGCGAGCCGCGGCGCGGGGTGTCGGTCGGGCGCAACCGCGGCCTCGCCGAGGCCCGCACCGCGGTCGTCGCGTTCACCGACGACGACACCGAGCCCGACCCGCGGTGGGCGTCGCGGATCGCCGGGTCCTTCGCCGAGGACCCCGGGCTCACCGCGCTGAGCGGGCCCGTGCTCGCCGCGCGGCTGGAGACCCCCGAGGAGCGGGCCGCCGACGTCGCGCTGGCCTGGAACAAGGGCTTCCTGCCACGCCGGTTCCGGCTCGACGACCCGCCCGCGGACTCCCCGGTGTTCCCGTTCTCCCCGGGCCTGTTCGGGATCGGCGCCAACCTGGCGGTGCGCGCCGAGCCGGTCCGCGCGCTCGGCGGGTTCGACGAGGCGCTCGGCCCGGGCCGGTCCACCCGCGGCGGCGAGGACATCGAGCTGCTGGTCCGGATCGTGCTCGACGGCGGCACCCTGGCCTACCTGCCCTCGGCGTGGGTGTGGCACCACCACCGGCCCTCGTCGGGCGAGCTGCGCGACCAGATGGGCGGCTACGCGCTCGGCCTGGGCGCCTTCTTGGGCAAGGTGGCGCTGGACCCGCGGGCGCGCCGGCTGGCGGTGCGCCGGTTCCCGGCCGCGCTGGGGCGGCTGCGCGACATCGTGCGCCGCGAGTCCTCGGCGCCGAAGGCCGTCGCGCGGGCCCGCCACGAGCAGCAGACACCCGCCGTCGTCGGCGGGCCCGGGCCGTCGCCGGAGCGGTTCGGGTCGGTCACGGTCGAGGAGCACCCGGCGCCGCAGGACGTCGTCGCGCTGCCGGGGGGTGCGGGCGCCCGCAAGCTGCGCGGGCTGGTGTCGGGTCCGGCGCTCTACCTGCAGGCCCGCCGCCAGGTCCAGGCCGAGGGCGGGACGACCCCGCCGCTGACCGGCCCGGCCCGGCCGCTGCGGCGCCGCTGACCGCGGTCCGGGCCCGTCGGTCCCGCCACCCGGGGCCGGCGGTCCGGCGCCCACCCCGGGGCGTCGGTCCGCCACGGTGGCGGACCGGAGCCCGGGATCAGGTCCCGGTCCAGCTCGGGGTGCCGCCCTGCCCGAAACCGGCGACCGTCGTGCGGAAGTCGGCCGAGCCGTAGACCCGGTCGACCACCGCGGTGTCGTCGGCGGACCGGTCGTCCAGCAGCCGCTTGGTCGCCCAGATCGTCAGCGGTGCGCCGGTGGTGAGCCGCCCGGTGAGCGCGTCGAGCCCCGCGTCGAGGTCGTCGACGACGGCGTGCAGGAACCCCGGCACCCGCGCGGCCTCCTCGGTCTCCAGCATCCGCGCGGTGAGCAGCAGGTCCGCGGTCAGCGGGCGGCCCAGGGCCTCGACCATCAGGTCCAGGGTCCGCGCGGACAGGCAGTTGCCCAGCGTGCGGGCGATCGGCACGCCGAACCGGGACCCGGGCGTCGCGATGCGCAGGTCGGCCGCGCAGGCGATGCCCAGCCCGCCGCCGACGCAGTACCCGGCCACCGCGGCCACGGTGGGCACGCCGACGGCGCGCACCCGGTCGAGCACGGCGGTGACCCGGCGCTCGTAGGCCACCCCGTCGGCGCCCGAGGTGAACGCGCGGAACTGGCCGATGTCGGTGCCCGCGGCGAAGGCCCGGCCGCCCTCGCCGCGCACGACGAGCGCCCGGACCTCCGGGTCGGCGTCGGCCCGCTCGCACGCCGCCACCAGCCCCTCGTACATGTCCCAGGTCAGCGCGTTGCGCCGCTCGGGACGGCGGAAGGTCACGGTGAGCACCCCGGCCGCGAGCTCCGCGGTCACCTCCGGGCTCACGCGTGGCCCCCGCGGGCGGGGTCGGACAGCTCGGCGAGGACGTCGTCGGTCGCCGCGCCGAGCGGGGGCCCGGCGGTGCCCCGCCGCGCGGGGGTGCGGGAGAAGCGCATCGGCGACCCCAGCTGGCGGACCGCGGGCAGGGTCGGGTGCGGGGCGTCCCAGAAGAAGTCCCGGCCGGTGAGCAGCGGGTCGGTGAAGACCTCGTCGTAGCCGGCGATGGACGCGCAGGGGACCCCGGCCGCGTCGAGCGCGGCGAGCACGTCGGACGACGACCGGGTGGTCGTGACCGTCTCGATGCAGTCGATCAGCGCCACCCGGTTCGCCAGCCGCGAGCCGGGGTCGGCGAAGCGGGGGTCGTGCTCGAGGCGTTCCAGCCCGAGCGCCGCGCACAGCGACGTCCAGAGCCGGGTGGTGTTCGCGCCGACCGTCACGTGCCCGTCGCGGGTGCGGACGGCCTGGTACGGGGCGTAGCGCTGATGGGCCGAGCCCTGCCGCGCGGGCACCTCCCCGTCGCCGAGGTACATGCCCGCCTCCCACACCGCGAGCGAGACGCCCGACTCCAGCAGCGAGACGTCGATGTGCTGGCCGGTCCCGGAGCGGTCCCGCTCGCGCAGCGCCGCGGTCACCGCGAGCGCCACGTAGAGCGCGGTCACCAGGTCGCAGACCGGCACGCCCACCTTGACCGGGTCGCCGTCGGGCTCCCCGGTCACGCTCATCAGCCCGCTCGCGGCCTGCGCCATGATGTCGAGCCCCGGCCGTGTCGCGGCCGCACCGTCGACACCCCAGCCCGACGCCGAGGCGTACACCAGCTCCGGGCGGCGCTGAGCCAGGGCCTCGTAGCCGAGCCCGAGCCGGTCCATCGCGCCCGGCCGCAGGTTCTCCACCACCACGTCGGCGCGGTCGACCAGGGCCAGGAACGCGGCGCGGCCCCGCTCGTCCTTGAGGTCGAGGACGACGGACTCCTTGTTGCGGTTGAGCCGCAGGAACGGGGAGCTCTCGCCGTCGAGGAACGGCCCCGCGGACCGGGTCGGGTCGCCGGTGCCCGGCGGCTCGACCTTGACCACCCGGGCTCCGAGGTCGGCGAGCTGCATCGTCGCGAACGGCGCGGCCATGAAGGCCCCCACCTCCAGCACGAGCACTCCGGTCAGCGGTGGGTCGGTCTGCATCGGCAGCCCTCCGGGGTCGTCGGCGTCGGCCTTGATATACGGTATACGGAAACACGGGAGAGGTGGGTGCGGTGACTGCGGTACAGACGGGTACCGGTGGCCGGATCGTCGCGCCGCCGTCCATGGCGGAGCTGGCGACCGACGCCCTGCGCGCGATGATCTTCTCCGGGGAGCTCGCGCTGGGGGAGCGGCTGGTCGAGGCGCGCCTGACCGAGCGGCTCGGGGTCTCCCGCCCGCCGCTGCGTGAGGCGCTGCAGACGCTGACCCACGAGGGTCTGGTCGTCGCGCACCCGCGGCGCGGCGCGACCGTGCGCACGCTGACCCGGCACGACGTCTACGAGATCGTGACCCTGCGCGAGGACCTGGAGGCGCTCGCCGTCCGCCTCGGCGTGCCGGTGCGCGTGCCCGAGCGGCTGGAGCGCTGCCGGGCGGCCCTGGCGGCGTTCGAGGAGGTCGGCCGGGCCGGCGACGAGAGCCGGTTCCTGCACCACAAGTTCGAGTTCCACCTGTCGCTGGTCGCGCTGGCCGGGCACTCGCGGCTGACCGAGGCCTACCGGGCGCTGTCGTTCCAGATGCAGCTGTGCATGGCGATGAACCGCACCGCCCGTCGCGAGTCCCTGCTGGAGAACGTCGAGCGGCACCGTGAGCTGCTCGCCGTGGTCGAGGCGGGGGACCCGGAGGTCGCACAGCGGGCCCTGACCGAGCACGGCCACACGTCGTTCCTGCTCGACCTCGTCGACCGGCTCGACGGCGGCACGCCGGAGTCCGAGGAGTGGCTCGCCCGCCGCCGCGGGGCCTGAGCTCCGGGCGGCGCTCACTCGAGCGTCCCACCGATGCCCTCGGCGGCGGCCCGCAGCAGCGCGGCCGCCTCGGGGACGCGGTCGTGTCCGAAGCGGTGGATCGGGCCGGACACCGACAGCGCCGCCGGGCTGGACACCCCGGCGAGCGGGACGGCCACGCAGAACACGCCGACCTCCTGCTCCTCGGCGTCCACGGCGAACCCGGCCCGGCGGATGCGGTCCAGCTCGTCGAGCAGCCGGTCGGGGTCGACGACGGTGTGGTCGGTCGCCGCGGGCAGCCCGGTGGAGCCCAGCAGCCGCCGTGCCGCGGGCGCGGGCAGCTGGGCGAGCAGCGCCTTCCCGACGCCGGTGCTGTGCAGCGGCACCCGCCGCCCGACCTCGGTGAACGTGCGCATCGAGTGCGGCCCGGGCACCTGCGCGGTGTAGACGGCGCGCTCCCCGTCGAGCACGGCCATGTTGGCGGTCTCGCCGAACCGCTCCGCCACCGCGCGCAGGTCGTCCCCGGCGCGCACCCCCAGCACCCGCGACGCCCGGTCCCCGAGCCCGATCAGCCGGGGCCCGAGGGTGTAGCGGCGGTTGGCCACCTGGTGGGCGTGGCCGAGCTCGCGCAGGGTCGCGACGATCCGGTGGATCGTGGGCTGCGGCAGGTCGACGGCCGCGGCGAGCTCGCTGATCGACAGCTCCCCGTCCGCCTCGGCCAGCACGTCGAGGATCCGGAAGGCCCGGACGACGGACTGGACGCCGCCGCCCGGGCCTGCTCCCGTTCCCGGCACCGGATCAGCCCCAGCCGGGGACGACGAAGATCAGCCAGCTCAGCAGCGGCGCCACCGCGCACATGCTGAAGCCCCAGATCATGAGCCCGCGGAACACCCGGTCGGTCTGGTCGGCCGGCGCGTTCGCGACGACCAGCGCCCCGCTGGTGGAGAACGGCGAGGAGTCCACCACCGACGACGACAGCGACAGCGCGATGATCAGGCCGACCGCGCCCACCTCGCCGGCGAGCAGGAACGGCACGGCCAGCGGGATCAGGGCGCCGAGGATGCCGGTGGTCGAGGCGAACGCGGACACGATCGCGCCGATCAGGCAGATGATGATCGCGGCCAGCAGCGGGGACCCGATCGTCGTCACGAGGTTGCCGAGCCAGTCGATGGTGCCGACCCGCTCCATCAGCGACACGAAGGTCACGATCCCGCAGATCAGCAGCACCGTCGGCCACGCGACCTGCCCGACGGCCGCCTTGGCCGAGGACGGCGAGATGACCGAGAGGACCGCGGCCACGGTGAGCGCGGTGAAGCCGACGTCGAGGCCGAACGCGAGTGCGCCGACGGCCAGGGCGACCAGGCCCAGGATCGTGAACACGTGGTCGCGTTCGAGCGGGCGGTGCGGCTCGTCGTCGTCCGGTCCGTGTGGCTCGGCGGCCCCGGACCCACCCGACCCGGCCCCACCGGTCACCGTCCGTGACCGGCGGTGCGGGACGGCGCCGCCGCCCAGGGCGAGCGAGGTGCCCGGCTCGGCGGCCACGGCGACCCGGTCGTCGCCGGCGCCGGAGGATCCCGCGGCATCCCGGGAACGGCGGAGCAGTTCCCGTCCGCCGAACATCAGGAACACGACGATGCTGAGCGCGAGATTGAACACGAACGACGAGACGAACAGCAGTCCCGGATTGCTCGGCAGGTTGTTGCGGGCGACGACACCGTTCACGATGCTGCCGAAGATGCTGATCGGCGAGAAGCCGCCCGCGCTCGCCCCGTTGATGATGAGAAGGCCCATCAGCATCGGGTTGATCTTGTAGCGTTGGGCGAATCCCATGCCGATCGGCGCGATGATGGCGACCGCGGCGGGGACGACGGCGCCGACCGCGGTCAGGACCGCGGTGACGCCGAACATGACCCACGGGATCAGCGCGATCCGGCCGCCGACGGCCCGTACCGCCAGCTGGACCAGGCGATCCACGGTCCCGTTGCCCTTGGCGATGGCGAACAGCAGGGTCACGCCGACGAGGATCACGAACAGGTCGCCGGGGAACCCGCCGACGATGTCGTCGGTGTCCTCCCCGACGAACGCCGTGCCGACGACGAACGCGGCGACGAAGGCCAGCGCGCCCATGTGGACCGGCAGGATCGTCGCTATCAGAAACACCAGGGCGAGTGCCACGATGGTGATGAGTTCGATGGACATCGTTTTCCTCTGGGGTCGGCACTGACGCAGACAGGAACTGATGACGCGGTCCGCGCGACGTCGCCGGGCCGCATTTTCCGCAATGCGGAGAACGAATTCGATATCCCGAGTATCAGCAGGATCACACACGCCCGTCAAGCGGCGTCGATGCCGCCCGCCGGGGTGTGGGAAGGCCCTGCAGCACCCTCTCGACGGCAGACTGTGGACGGTATACCGTCATCAGCGCGAGACCCGGATTCCGCCATCCGGAACCATCGGTCACCGAGCGTGGAGGAACTCATGACGTACGCAGCCGGTCGGCACTTCCTGCAGATCCCCGGCCCGACGAACGTGCCGGACTCGGTGCTGCGCGCCATGTCGGCCGCGACGATCGACCACCGCGGCCCGGACTTCCAGGCGCTGGGGACGGAGCTGCTGCGCGACGTCCGCCCGGTCTTCGGCACCACCGGCCCGGTCGTGATGTACCCGGCCACCGGCACCGGCGCGTGGGAGGCGGCCCTGGTCAACACCCTGAACCCGGGGGAGACGGTGCTGTGCTTCGAGACCGGGCACTTCGCCACGCTGTGGCAGGAGATGGCGGGCCGGCTCGGGCTCCGGGTGGACCTCGTGCCCGGCGACTGGCGGCACGGGGCGGACCCCGCCGTCGTCGCCGAGCGGCTCGCCGCCGACACCGGCCGCCGGATCGCCGCGGTCTGCGTGGTGCACAACGAGACCTCGACCGGTGTCACCAGCCGGATCGTCGAGATCCGCGCCGCGATGGACGCCGCCGACCACCCGGCCCTGCTGCTGGTCGACACCATCTCCTCGCTCGGCTCCATCGACTACCGGCACGACGAGTGGGGCGTCGACGTGACCGTCGCCGGCTCGCAGAAGGGGCTGATGCTGCCGCCGGGGATGAGCTTCAACGCGATCAGCGCCAAGGCCCTGGAGCGCTCCCGCACCGCGACGATGCCGCGCACCTTCTGGGACTGGGGCCCGATGCTCGCGGCCAACGAGCGCGGCTTCTTCCCCTACACCCCGAACACCAACCTCATGTACGGGCTGAAGGAGGCACTGCGCCTGCTCCACGACGAGGGGCTGGAGAACGTCTTCGCCCGCCACACCCGCCACGCCGAGGCCACCCGGGCCGCGGTGCGGGCGTGGGGCCTGGAGGTGCTGGCCCTCGACGAGCGCGAGTACTCCAGCGCGCTCACCGCCGTGCTCGTCCCCGACGACGTCGACGCCGACAAGGTCCGCGCGGTGATCCTCGACCGCTTCGACATGTCGCTGGGCGCCGGTCTCGGCCGCCTCGCCGGGCGGATCTTCCGGATCGGCCACCTCGGTGCGTTCAACGACCTCACGCTGGCCGGGACCCTCGCCGGTGTCCAGATGGGCCTCGGTCTCGCCGGGGTGCCGGTCGCGGGCTCCGGCCTCGACGCGGCGCTGGAGCGGCTGCAGACCGACTGACCCGCCCCGACCGCCCCCGCACCGTCGCGAGAGGACGCCACCCCATGACCGCCGAGCTGACCCGTCCCGCCACCGCCATCACCGCCGTCCCGGGTCTGGAGGAGACGCTCCGGTCGCGGGTGACCGGCGAGGTCGCCTTCGACGACTACAGCCGCCACCTGTTCTCCCGCGACGCGAGCATGTACGCGATCACCCCGCTCGGAGTGGTCTTCCCCCGTACCCACGACGACGTGGCCGCGGCCGTGCGCACCGCGGCCGAGTTCGGCGTGCCGGTCGTCCCGCGCGGTGCCGGCACCAGCCTGGCCGGCCAGACCGTCGGACCGGGGCTCGTGCTCGACCTGTCCCGGCACCTCAACCGGATCGTCGAGCTCGACCCGGTGGCGCGCACCGCCGTCGTCGAGGCGGGGGTGGTGCAGGACCAGCTCAACCGGGCCGCGGCGGCGCACGGGCTGATGTTCGGCCCGGACACCTCCACGAGCAACCGGGCCACGATCGGCGGGATGATCGGCAACAACTCCGCGGGCAGCGGGTCGCTGACCTTCGGGATGACGATCGACCACGTCCGCGCGCTCGACGTCGTGCTGTCCGACGGCTCCACCGCCCGGCTGGAACCCGTCGACGCCGACGAGCGCCGCCGTCGCGCCGCCGCGGACACCCTGGAGGGCGCCCTCTACCGCGAGCTCCCCGCGCTGGTCACCGAGAACGAGGACGCGATCGCCGCGGGCATGCCGCTCTTCTGGCGCCGGGCCTGCGGCTACCGGCTGGACCGGCTCGCGGGCTTCGCGGAGTCCGGGACGTTCGACCTGGCGAAGTTCGTCGTCGGCGCCGAGGGCACGCTGGTGCTGGCGACCCGCGCCGTCGTCGACCTGGTGCCCAAGCCCGCGCGGACGGTCTACGCCGTCGGCCACTTCGACACCGTGCACGGCGCCATCTCCGCCACCGCCGACGCGCTGAGCTGCGATCCGCACCAGGTCGAGATGATGGACAAGACCATCCTCGACCTGTCCCGCCGCAAGATCGAGTACGCCGACCTGGGCAACCACCTCGTCGGCGACCCGGCCGCGCTGCTGTTCGTCTCGTTCTCCGGCGACGACGAGGCCGGGCTGGTGGCGAAGCTGCGCGCGCTGGCCGCGCTCTGGGAGCGCCACGGCCACGGCTACCACACCCTGGAGCTGGTCACCCCCGCCGAGCAGGCCGCGCTGCTCAAGGTCCGCAAGTCCAGCCTCGGGCTGCTCATGGCGGCGGGGGAGGGCACCCGGCGCCCGCTGGCCTTCGTCGAGGACACCGCGGTGGCTCCCGAGCACCTGGCCGAGTACACCGCGCGGTTCAAGGAGATCCTCGACGAGAACCGCCTCGAGGCGGGGTTCTACGGCCACTGCTCGGTCGGTTGCCTGCACATCCGCCCGTTCGTCGACCTCACCGACCCGGCCCAGGTCGCCACGATGCGCCGGGTAGCGGAGCGGATCAAGGACCTGGTCGCCGAGTACGGCGGCGTGAACTCCTCCGAGCACGGCGACGGCCTGGCGCGCTCGGAGTTCAACCGCGAGATCTTCGGCGACGAGCTGTACGAGGCGATGCGCCGGGTGAAGGCCCTGTTCGACCCGGGGAACGTCATGAACCCCGGCAAGATCGTCGACGCCCCGTCGATGACCGAGAACCTGCGCGACCGCGACGCGCTGGCGCCCGCCCCGCGGCTGACCACGGCGCTGTCGTTCGAGGTGATCGGCGGCCCCGGCGCCACCGGGATGCGCGACGCCGCCGACCGCTGCATGAACATCGGCCTGTGCCGCAAGACCACGGCCGGGGTGATGTGCCCGTCCTACCAGGTCACCCTCGAGGAGGAGCACTCCACGCGCGGCCGGGCGAACGCGCTGGTCAAGGCGCTGTCCGAACCGGACCCGGCCGCCGGGCTCGCCGACGGGCGGCTGCACGAGATCCTCGACCTGTGCCTCATGTGCAAGGCCTGCAAGAGCGAGTGCCCGATGGGCGTGGACATGGCCTCGCTCAAGGCCGAGGCGCTCCACCAGCAGCACGCGGTGCACGGCACGCCGCTGCGCTCGCGGCTGTTCGGCGCCATCCGCACGCTGAACCGGCTCGGGTCGGCGACCGCGCCGCTGTCCAACCTGCCCGGCCGGGTCGGGGTGCTGCGCCGGCTCGCCGAACGGACCGTCGGGATCACCGCGCGCCGCCCGCTGCCGCGCTTCGACCGGGACAACCTGATGCGGTGGTACCGGCGCCGTGACCCCGCGCGGGCCGGGGCACCGGCCGGGACCGTCGTGTGGCTGGCCGACTCGTTCACCACCTTCACCGAGCCGCACATCGGGCGGGCCGCGATCGGTCTGCTGGAGCGGGCCGGGTGGCGGGTCGAGCTGGCCGGCGGCGGCTGCTGCGGCCGGTCCAGCCTGTCCAAGGGACTGCTCGACGACGCCCGCCGCAAGGCGACCGGCCTGGTCACCTCGCTCGCCCGGGACACCCCGGCCGACGCGCCGATCGTCGGCTGCGAGCCGTCGTGCGTGTTCACCCTGCGCGACGAGACCCTCGCCCTGCTCCCGGACAGCGCCGAGGCCCGGTCGGTGGGCGAGCGGGTCCGTCAGGTCGAGGAGCTGCTCGTCGAGGCGCTCGACGAGGGCCGTCTGGTCCTGCCGGAGCGGTCGGCGCTGAGCGGGCGGCGCGTGGTCTACCACGGGCACTGCCACCAGAAGGCCGAGGTCGGGACCGCGGCGACGCTCGCGCTGCTGCGCCGCATCCCCGGGCTGGAGGTCTCCGAGATCGACTCCGGCTGCTGCGGGATGGCGGGCTCGTTCGGCTTCGAGGCCGAGCACTACGCGACCTCGATGGAGGTCGGGCGGGACCGGCTGCTCCCGGCGATCGACGCCGAGCCCGCCGACACCCTGGTCGCCGCGACCGGTGTCTCCTGCCGCCAGCAGATCTTCCACGGCGCCGGGCGCACCGCCTGGCACCCGCTGGAGCTGGTGCGCGAGGCACTCGGCCCGGCCGGGACGGTGTGAGCGGATGCGACTGGTCCGCTACGACTCCGGCCACGGCCCCCGCACGGGGCGGGTCGAGACCGGCGGCGACGGCGACGTCGTCCGCGAGCTGGGCCCGTCCGGGCCGGGGGCGGTCGCCGGGCGGCTCGCCGAGGTCGTCCTGCTCGCCCCCTGCGACCCCCGCACCATCGTGTGCGTCGGGAGCAACTACCCCTGCCAGCTCGCCGAGAAGGGACGCCCCCGCCCGGAGCGGCCCGCGCTGTTCCTCAAGGCGCCCAACGCCGTCGTCGGGCCGGGGGAGCCGGTGCTGCGCCCGGCCGGGGTGGAGCGGCTGGAGTACGAGGGCGAGCTCGCGGTGGTGATCGGTCGCCGGGCCCGTGACCTGGACGAACGCACCGCCTGGTCGCACGTGCTCGGCCTGACCTGCGCCAACGACGTCACCGCGCACGACTACCGCGCCGACGGGCAGTGGGCGCGGGCGAAGAGCGCGGACACCTTCTGCCCGCTCGGGCCGTGGATCGAGACCGAGCCGGGCGCGGGGCCGTGGGGGCTGCGGACCACGCTGAACGGCCGCACCGTCCAGGAGTCAGACACCGGGGCGATGATCTTCGACGTGGCGCGGATCCTCGCCCACGTGACCCGCTGGATCACGCTGCAGCCCGGCGACGTCGTGCTCACCGGCAGCCCCGGCGGGGTCGGGCCGATGACCGCGGGGGACCGGGTCACCGTCGCGATCGACGGCGTCGGGACCCTGGAGAACCCGGTCGCCGACCGGCCCGCGCCCGTCCCGCACTGAGCCGGGCCGGCGGGGACCGCCGCAGCCGGCCCGGCTCAGCCCCGGCCCACCGGCTCCGGCGTGTCCAGCTCGGCGGGAGCGGGTGCGCCCGCCACCCCGGCCGCGCTGCGGTAGACGTCGCCGAGCCGGGCCGCCCAGGGCGCCGCCGCGAACCGGTCGAGGAACCGCCGCCGGGCCCCGGCCCCGAGCCGGGCGCGCAGCTCGGCGTCGCGGGTGAGCCGCACCAGCTCGTCGGCGATCCGGGTGGAGTCGGCCGGGGCGAGCAGGCCGGTCTCGCGGGTCACGATCTCCGGGATCCCGCCGACCCGCGTCGCGACCGCCGGGGTCCCGGTGCCGTGGCCGAGCAGCAGCATGCGGGGCATCGTGTCGTGCCGGGTCGTGTGCAGCTGCACGTCGGCGGCGCGGAGCAGCGCGACCGGGTCGGTGCTGCGGCGGAACGCCACCCGGCCGGACAGGGCCTCGTCGGCGGCGACGCGCGACTCCAGCCACGGCCGCAGCGGCCCGTCGCCGCCGAGCACCACGGTGAGCGGCTCGTCCGGACCGATCCCGGCGACGGCGTCGAGCAGCATGTCCTGCCCCTGGCCGCGGCGCATCGGCGCGACCGAGACGGCGACGACCTCGTGGTCGTCCACGCCGAGCCCGCGCCGCAGGCGCTCGCGCTCCTCGGGTGTGCCCTCGCCCGGGTCGGCGGCGCCGTCCGGGATCACCGACAGGCCCTCGGTGGACCCGGCGGCGCGGCGGTACCAGTCGCGCTGCAGGGCCGACGTCGCGATCGTGCGGGTCATGAACCGTTTGCGCGCCAACGTCTTCGCGGTCCGCCGGAGCTGGTCGCCGCGGTCGGCGGGGTGCTCGTGGATGTGGTGCAGCGTGGACACCGCGGGCACCCGCAGCCGGGCCGCGGCGGCCGAGCCCACGACGTCGGGCCGGGCGCCGTGGGTGTGCACCAGGTCCACACCGTGCTCCCGGAACGCGGCGAGCACCTTCACCACGGCACGCGGATCCCACGGCGCGACGTTCAGCTCGACCGGTGGCGCCCCGGCGCGGGCCATGCGTTCGGCGACGTCGGAGTGCCCGGACGGGGCCAGCGCGACGACCACCACCCGGAACCCGGCGTCCGGGGCCGCGGCGGCGAGGTCACCGAGCGCGGCGGCGACGCCGCGGTCGTCGAGCGACTCGACGAGGTGTCCGATCGTCAGGGTCCTGCTGCTGCTCTCGCTGGTGGGCACGGTGACGTGGCCTCCCGGGGTGGCGCTGCGGGGTCGGTCGTCGGCGGTCGGCCGGTGACCCGGTCGGGGCTCGCCGGTCACCATGACACTACCGAGTGACGACGTCGCGTGACGGGGTCGGACGCTGCGCGCATCGGGCGACATCGGGCGGGGGACACCTGCCGATCGGGGGAGTGCCGGGGAGCACCCGGGGTCCATTACGGTCACTCCGGTGCGCACGGTTCTCGTGATCGGGATCGGGGCCGGTGACCCCGACCACCTCACCCTCCAGGCGGTCCGCGCCCTGCAACGGGCCGACGTCGTCTTCGTCATCGACAAGGGGCTCGACGGCGGGGGGTCGCAGGACGACCTGCTGGCCATGCGCACCGAGCTCCTGCGGCGGCACCGCCCGGACGGCGGGTACCGGCTGGTCACCGCGCCCGAGGTGGGCCGGGACCGCGGCACCGAGGTCGAGCGCGACGACGAGCGCTACCGCGACGTCGTCGTCGACTGGCAGGACCGCCGTGCCCGGCTCTACCGCGAGATGCTCGACGCCGAGCTGGCCGACGGGCAGACCGGCGCCTTCCTGGTCTGGGGCGACCCCTCGCTCTACGACGGGACGCTGCGCCTGCTCGACCGGGTCCTCGACGGCGCGGGGGAGCAGTGGTCGGTCGAGTCGGTCGCCGGGATCTCCAGCGTCGCCGCCCTCGCCGCCGCCCACCGGCTGATCCTCAACCGGGTCGGGCGCCCCGTCCTGATCACCACCGGGCGCCGGATCGCCGAGGGGATGCCCACCGACGTCGACGACGTCGTCGTGATGCTCGACGGCCGCACCGCCTTCGCCACGCTGCCCGACGAGCAGCGCCGTGAGCTGCACATCTACTGGGGCGCCTACCTGGGCACGCCCGACGAGCTGCTCGTCGCCGGGCCGCTCGTCGAGGTGACCGAGGAGATCCTGAAGGTCCGGGCCGAGGCCCGGGAGAACAAGGGGTGGATCATGGACACCTACCTGCTGCGCCGGGGTGCCGACGAGCGCTGACCCGCCGCGGCCCGACGACGAGGAGGTCGCATGCGCTACGCCGACGGACCCACCACCGAGGCCACCGCCCGGGTCGGCGCACCGCCCGAGGCGGTGTGGGAGCTGGTGACCGACCCGGAGTTCCTGGCCCGGGTGTCGACCGAGATGCAGCGCGCCGAGTGGCTCGACGGCGACGTCCCGGGCCCCGGGGCGAAGCTGCGCGGGCACCACCACCACGAGGCCCGCGGCGGCTGGAGCACGGTGTCCACCGTGACCGGCTGGGAGCCGGGTCGGCTGTTCGAGTGGACCGTCGAGGCCGACGCCGAGGGCGGGGAGGCCGCCGTGTGGCGGTTCGAGCTCACCCCCGACGGCGACGGCACCGCGCTGCGCCAGTGGGCCCGGATGGGCCCCGGGCCGTCGGGTCTCACGCAGGCGATCGAGCGGTGGCCGGACAAGGAGGAGCGGATCGTCGAGGGCCGGCTGCGGGAGTGGCGGACCGGGATGGAACGCAACCTCGACGCCGTCCGCGAGCGCCTCGGCTAGTTCCCCGTCCGGGTGGCGGCCACGCGCCGGGACGTACGAACGGTGGCGGATCTGCGACGACCCGTCACTCCGGCGCCGCCCGCTCGTTGAACGGAGGGGGCCTCCCGCGATCCTGAGAGCACGGAGCGTGTTCGTCGTAGATCGTTGAGCCGTTCGGTCCAGCCGACCCGTCACTCGGCGTCCGGGGCCGACCCGTGATCGCCCG
Organism: Pseudonocardia sp. ICBG162; assembly: GCF_020496225.1. NCBI lineage: Bacteria > Bacillati > Actinomycetota > Actinomycetes > Pseudonocardiales > Pseudonocardiaceae > Pseudonocardia > Pseudonocardia sp. ICBG162. The sequence goes on along the minus strand of NZ_JAHLJD010000017.1, from coordinate 324,168 downwards.
GGTCGCCGATGCCCTCTCAGGAAAGCAACCTCGGCGGGTCACCGTTTCGTAACGTCCCGAACCGGACGAGCCGGGTGACCCGGCACGATCCGGCCGCTCCCCAGGGGTGCCCCCGCACCCCGGCCACGCCGGTGCCCGCGCCGTCCTCCACCGCTCCCCAGCACCCTCGCCCGCGGCGAGGCGGAAGGACCGCTCGAGATGGGCAAGCACACCCGGACCGGCCACCGTTCGACCGGCGTCGCCGCGGCGGTGGCCGCCGGCCGGTCCCTCCGCGGGCGGCGCAGGCACGCCGCTCCCTCCACGGGCACCGCGCGCCGGGTCGCCGCCCCCGCCGCGCTCGCCGCGCTGCTGCTGACCTCCGGGGGGACGGCCGGGACGGCGTTCGCCGGGACGGGCTCCGACGACGACTCGTCGGGTGCCTCGGCGGACTGCCCGGACGGCACCACCCCGGTCGGCGGGTCGTGCTCGGACTCCCCGGGCTCCTCCTCCGGGGGCCTGGGTGACCTGGTGACCGGCGCGGACGTCGTCGGCTCGGTGCTGGGATCGGGCTCCTCGGGATCGGGCTCCTCGGGTTCCTCGGCCGACGGCGGCCCGGGCCGCGACACGTCGGACAAGGGCTCCCGGAAGTCGGACACGGGCTCGGGGAAGTCGGGTGAGGCCTCCGGGAAGTCGGAGAAGGGCTCCGGGACGTCGGACCAGGACTCCGAGGGGGCGGACCGGACCTCCGCCGGCTCGTCCGGCTCGAAGGACTCCGCCGCCCCGTCCGGCACGACGGACTCCGCCGCCCCGTCGACCGGTCCGCTCGACGCGGTCCCCGGCCTCGGCGACCTCACGGGCGGCCTCGGCAAGGGCGTCGACCTGAACACCCCCACGAAGCCCCTGACGTCGCTGCCCGACCCGGCGCAGACCCTGTCCGACGCCAGTGCCTCGGTGCCCGGCGCCGGGCAGGCCGGCTCGCTGGTCGACACCGCGGTGGGCACCGTGGGCACCGTCGTCGGCACCGACACCGGCAACAGCCCGCTGGCCGGCCCGACCGACACCCTCACCGGCCTCGGCGACGTCGTGCCGGAGCTGCCGTCGGTCCCCGGCGTCACCGACGGCAGCACCGACGAGCTGCCGGACGTCCCCGGCCTCACCGCGGGCGGACCGCTGGAGGGCCTCAACGAGATCGCGGGCCTGCCCGACACCACCCCGCTGACCGGCAGGGACGGCCCGCTGCCGGACCTGTCCGGCGTCGCGCGCACGGCGGGCCTGCCCGACTACTCGGGTCTCGGCGGCCTGCCGGACGTGGCCGGGGTCGTCGGCGGCCCGAGCACCGGGCCCACGCAGGTCGACCTGGCGTCGAAGAACACCGACGGCGTGGCCGGGACCGCCACTGTGGATGAGGACACCGTCTCCGGCACCGCGACCGGCATGGACCCGGACGCCCGCTACGTGTCGTTCTTCTACGGCGCGACCTCCAGCGCCACCAACAACAACCCCTGCATCCTCGACGGCACCAACCCGCTGCCCGGTGGCCAGACCGTCGGCGAGTGGGAGGTCGACGAGAACGGCAACGGCACCCTGGAGGCGCCCAACCCGTCGGGGAACATGTACAAGCTGACCGGCGGCACCATGTCGATCCGCAAGGTCGAGCACGGCTTCGACAAGGCCACCGCCCCGCCGGTGAACCCGCTGTCGTACTCGCTGTCCAGCTGCGGCGCGATGGAGCGGATCTCCACCGCCGACCCGGTCACCGACGCCGTCCCGAAGCTCCCGACGGCGAACGTCCCCGGCACCCCCTACATCTCCGGTCCGGGTCTGCAGGGCTGATCGACGCGCGGGCGGCGCGGCGCTGTGGTCGGATCGGTCCGTGCTCGGCAGCGCTCTGGATACCGTCCTCGACCGCACCCTGGTCCCCGGCTACTCACGGATCGGGTACCTGCTGCGGCGCCCGGGATGGAGCGGTGACCGCGCCGACCCGCCGCGCGGCGCCCTGACCGGGCACACCGCGCTCGTCACCGGTGCGGGCGGCGGGCTGGGGGGAGGCGATCGCGACCGGGCTCGTCCGGCTCGGTGCGACGGTGCACCTGCTCGTCCGCTCCCGGGACAAGGGCGTCGCCGCGCAGGACCGGATCCTGGCCGCGGTCCCCGGCCTGTCCCGCGACCGGCTCCCGGTGCAGGTCTGCGACCTGGGCGAGCTCGCCGACGTGCGCGCGTTCGCGACCCGGTTCGCCTCCGAGGTCGACGCGCTGGACGTGCTGGTGCACAACGCCGGGCTGCTCCCGCCCGAGCGCAGCGAGACCTCCGAGGGCAACGAGCTGACCCTGGCCGTGCACGTCCTCGGACCGCTGCTGCTGACCCGGCTGCTCACCGACACCCTCGCGGCCGGCGCCGAGCGGTCCGGAGCCGACTCCCGGGTGATCATCATGTCCTCGGGCGGCATGTACGCCCAGCCCCTGCGCGACGACGACCTGCAGTTCCGCACCGGTGACTACGGCGGCACCGCGGCCTACGCCCGCACCAAGCGGATGCAGGTCGTCCTGACCGGGCTGCTCGCCGACGAGCTGGCCCCCCGGCACGTCACCGTGCACGCACTGCACCCCGGATGGGCCCGCACCCCGGGCGTCACCGGGTCGCTGCCGCTGTTCGACAAGGTCGTCGGCCCCGTGCTGCGCACCCCGGCCCAGGGCGCGGACACCGCCGTGTGGCTCGCGGCCGCGCCGTCGTCGGCGGTCGGGACCGGCCGGTTCTGGCACGACCGCACGCCGCGCCCGGCGCACTACCTGTCGCGGACCCGGGAGACCCCGGCCCAGCGCGAGCGGTTCCGCGCCGAGGTGGACCGGCTCACCGGCTGAGCCCGGGCGCCTCCAGCAGGGTGCGGGCGGCACGCGTGACGTGGTCCAGCACCGTGTCCGGGTCGGCCCGCCCGACCGCGCCCCCGGGCAGCAGCGGCTGGACCAGGCTCAGCCCGAGCAGCCAGGTCAGGACCAGCTCCGCGCGCAGCTCGGCGTCGGCCCGGTCGGCGGCGCCGGCGGCCTGCGCCGCGAACGCCTCGGTGAACGCCCCGGCCAGCTCCACCCGCACGGCCGCGGCCGCCTCCGACGTCCCGGCCGAGCGCACGACGGGCCCGAACAGGTCGCGCTCGGGCCCGTCGCCGCCGTCGAGGATCGACCGGAGCAGGCGGGGCAGGAGCTCCTCGGGCGGGCCGTCGTGCAGCACGGCGAGGGCGCGCTCGGCGGCGACCCGGGCGAACAGGGCGTCCTTGCTGCCGAAGTAGCGGAAGAGCAGCGCCTGGTTCACCCCGGCCCGGTCGGCGATCGCGCGGACCGAGGTGCGGTCGTAGCCGTGCTCGGTGAACAGGTCCGCGGCCGCGGCGAGCAGGGCGCTGCGGGTGCTGTCACCGGAACGGGCGGACGGGGCGGCGGTCACGGGGGAGTGCTCCTTCGTACGACGGGTGCGGCGCGGGAACCGGCCACGGCGGGTCCGGTGTCGGCGACCGTAGCGTCCGGGCGCCGGCGCATGGCGCGGCGCGACGCGGGGTACGCACGGTCGATACCGAACACCGCCCGACACACGGCCACACCGAGGAGACCCGCAACCGATGGCATCCGCTTCAGGTGACGAGAACGAGTTCCAGCCGGAGGCGCCGGACATGGCGTCGGCGATGCAGCTGGACACCGACGAGGCGCTGACCGGTCCGTCGGACACCGACCCGCTGGACTCCGGCTACGTCCCGCCGGACCGCCCCTACGGCGTCGAGGACAACGCGGTGACCGCGGCGGGCCAGGAGGCGGGCGAGTCGCACGACGCGCGGCTGGCCCGGGAGCTGCCCGACGAGCTGCCCGAGGGCGACCCGAGCCGCTCCGGGCGGCTGACCGCCGCCACCGACTCCGCCGCGGGCGACCCGGCCGTCGACGGCGCCGGGACCGACGTGGGCATCGACGGCGGCGCGGCCAGCGCCGAGGAGGCCGCCGTGCACGACGTCGACGAGGGCATCGTGCCGGTGGTCGACGAGTCCCCGGTCGGGGACCCGGAGGTCAGCGACCAGCTCGCCCGCGACGCCGACCACGCCGACGAGGCGGCGGCCGACGCCGAGTGGGCCGAGCAGAACGGCTGAGCGCCGGGACACCCGGCGGACACGAGGGCCCCGGTACCGCGTCGTGCGGTCCGGGGCCCTCGTCGTCGGTGGGAGCCGGTGCTCAGGGGGTGGTGGGACCCGCCGCGCTACCGGTCAGCCGGGCGATGGCACCGTCGATGTCGAGGTGGTCGTGCTCCTCGCCGAGGTCGACGATCTCCAGCGTCGAGTCGACGAACTGGGCGAGCAGGTCGCGGTCGACCTCCAGGACGGCGGACCCGCCGTCGGAGCGGATCTCCAGCTCGACGACGTCGTAACCGTCGATGCGCCGCGGCGCCATCCGGATGTCACCGATGCCGGTGGGCGTGGTCAGGCCCTCGATCACGAGGTCGCGGGCGACGAGCCACTCGATCCAGCGGTCGGAGGACCGGCGCACCGAGAACGAGATCGCGAACGGGTCCGAGGCGCGGTACGCCCAGCGGCTCACGATCGGCGACGCCTGCCCGTGCAACACGGTGAAGACGTCCTGCTGGACCGACTCGCTGGCCATCGTGCTCCGCCTCTCCTGGACCCCCCGACCGCCGCGGTACCGCGACGGCCTCACACGGAACATCGTCGGAACGGGCCCGGACGCTGCACCCGGCGCCGGGTTTCACCCGTTCGCGCCAACTGTCATTCACCTCACGGTACCCAAGGCGCGCAAAGGGTGTAACGCGAGCCCGGCTCCGGCGAGAGATGCCGTCCGGTATGGGAACCGGTGACGCTGGGTGCCGGTGCGGGCCGACCGTCCGTGGTCAGCCGCGGTCGACGTGGTCGACCACCCAGATCCCGCCGGTGCCGGAGCGGACCGGCTGGGTGAGCCGGATCGTCGAGCGCTGCGCCGACCGGCCGTCGGTGGCGGCGTACACGCCGTTGCCGAGGCGGGTGACGGTCGGGTTCCGGTAGCCGAGCTCGCTGCCGACGTAGGAGATCGTGACCTCCTCCGGGTCGAGCAGCCACGGGTCGCCGCCGGTGTCGGACTGCTGCTGCATCCGCCGCGCGGTCGCCGCGTCGCCCGCGGGCCACATCGGCGAGGCCGCCGCGGCCGCCCCCGGGGCGCCGGTGCGGCCCGGCCCGGTGGCGCCGCCGTCGGTGCCGCCGCGCCCGGGCGCGGGCGCGGCCGTCGTGCGGGACGGGTCGGCGGTGCGGCTCGGGGTGGGGGTCGTCGTCGGCGTGGGCGTCGGGGTCGGCGTCGGGGTGGCGGTCGGCGACGTCGTCGGGACCGGCGACGGGGTGCGCCACGCCGCGGGCAGCTCGCCGTTGCCGCAGCCGGCCAGCAGCAGCACGAGGATCAGCAGCGCCAGCCCCACGAGCACGCCGCGCAGCAGCAGCCGCGGCCCGTACCGGCCCACCCGCAGGCGGGACACCGACACGTCGGGGGTCGGCACCTTCGGCAGGTTCGGCACGGTCACGCGGGCACCTTACGATCACCGGCCCGCCCGGGCGGGGCGACCTCGCCGCCACCATCGCGTGATCGGCGCCGCACGGTCGGTACCCGGCCGGCGGCGGTCGTCGCGCACTGCCGGGTCGCCGGTGGAGTGACTAGGGTCGCGGTACGGCCGCACGGGCGGCCCCGCACGACGGGCCCGGGGCACGGGCCCCCCGCACGAGCCCACCGAGGTGCACCCCATGGCGACCGGCAGCCCGGCGACGGAGAAGTTCCTCGCCGCCCGCGACTTCCTGCTGACCCACCGCGAGGACTACGACACGGCCTACCGCGACTTCCGCTGGCCGGAGCTCGAGGAGTTCAACTTCGCGCTCGACCACTTCGACGTCGTCGCCGCCGACCCCGAGCGGGGCGCGCGGAAGGCGCTGTGGATCGTCGAACAGGACGGCTCGCAGGCGCACTGGACGTGGGCGGAGCTGTCCGAGCGGTCCAACCGGGTCGCGAACTGGCTGCGTGCGCAGGGCGTCGCCCGGGGCGACCGGATCATCCTGATGCTCGGCAACCAGCTGGAGCTGTGGGAGACGCTGCTGGCGGCGATGAAGCTGGGCGCCGTCGTCATCCCCGCGACCACCCTGCTCACCCCGGCCGACCTGCAGGACCGGGTGGACCGCGGGCGGGCGGCGCACGTCGTCGTCGGGGCGGACGACGCCGGCAAGTTCGACGACGTCGACGGCGACTACACCCGCATCGCCGTCCGCGGCGCCGTGGCGGGCTGGCGCGACTACACCGGCGAGGCCTACTCGGCCGCCGCCGAGTTCACCCCGGACGGCGCCACGAAGGCGTCGGACACGCTGCTGCTGTACTTCACCTCCGGCACCACGGCGAAGCCGAAGCTGGTGGAGCACACCCACACGTCCTACCCTGTCGGGCACCTGTCGACGATGTACTGGATCGGCCTCGAGCCCGGCGACGTGCACCTCAACATCTCCTCGCCCGGCTGGGCCAAGCACGCCTGGTCGAACGTGTTCGCGCCGTGGATCGCCGAGGCGACGGTGCTCGTCATGAACTACGCCCGGTTCGACGCCGAGTCCGTCCTGTCGGTCCTGGACTCCTGCGGCGTGACCAGCTTCTGCGCCCCGCCGACGGTGTGGCGCATGCTGATCCAGGCCGACCTGTCCGGGCTGGCGACGCCGCCGTCCAAGGTCGTCGGGGCGGGGGAGCCGCTCAACCCCGAGGTCATCGAGCAGGTCGAGAAGGCGTGGGGCCTGCGCATCCGCGACGGGTTCGGCCAGACCGAGTCCTCGGTGCAGATCGGCAACCCGCCCGGACCGCCGGTCAAGCCGGGCTCGATGGGCAGGCCGATCCCCGGGTTCGTCGTCGCGCTGGTCGACCCGGCCACCGGGAAGGTCGCCGACGAGGGCGAGATCTGCCTGGACCTCGACCACCGCCCGACCGGGCTGATGGTGGGCTACGCCGACGACCCGGAGCGCAACGCCGAGGCCATGGCCGGCGGGTACTACCACACCGGCGACGTCGGCTCCCGCGACGAGTCGGGCTACATCACCTACGTCGGCCGGGCCGACGACGTGTTCAAGGCCAGCGACTACCGGATCAGCCCGTTCGAGCTGGAGAGCGTGCTGATCGAACACCCGGCGGTCGCCGAGGCCGCGGTCGTGCCGTCCCCGGACCCGGTCCGCCTCGCCGTGCCGAAGGCCTACGTGGTGCTCGCCAAGGGGCACGAGCCGACCGAGGAGACGGCGAAGGCGATCCTGCAGTTCGCCTACGACAACCTCGCGCCCTACAAGCGGATCCGCAGGCTCGAGTTCTTCGAGCTGCCGAAGACGATCTCCGGCAAGATCCGCCGGGTCGAGCTGCGCGGCCGGGAGGGCGAGATCCACGCCGACCCGGCCGCGACGCCGCCCACCGAGTACACCCTCTGACCCGGCGGGGGCCGGGTCACTCGTCGCCGAAGTGACCCGGCCACTGCTGGTAGGGGATGCGGGTGATCTCGAGGATCTCGCCCATCCGCGACCACTCGTTGCGGCCCAGTCGGGCCAGCGGGGCGAGCCGGTGGATGTCGGGCAGGGAGTTGCCGCGCTCGTCGGTGACGAACACGCTCTCCTCGATCGCGGCGTGCACGACCCGGCCGATCACCACCGTGCTGTCGCCGAGCTCGATCGCGGCGTGCAGCCGGCACTCCAGCGCGACCGGTGACTCCGCGACCCGCGGCGGGGCGACGACCGACGACGCCTCGGCCGTCAGCCCGACCGAGGAGAACTCGCTGATCTCGGCGGGGAAGTCGGTGCCGGTCGCGTTGATCTTCTCGAACATCGGCTCGTTCGCCAGGCAGACGACGAACTCGCGGGTCTGCGACACGTTGCGCAGCGAGTCCTTCTTCCCGACCGACGTGAACTGGATCATGGGCGGGTCCACGCAGGACACCGTGAAGAACGAGTGCGGGGCGAGGTTGTCGACGCCGTCGGCCGAGCGGGTGGAGACCCAGGCGATCGGCCGGGGGACGACGACGCTGGTCAGGAGCTTGTAGAACGGGCCGCTGCCCATCTCGTCCGGCTTGAGGTCCGTGCGCATGCCCATGATCCTGCCCGGCCTGCCCGCAGCCTGCGCGCGCGCCGCTCTAGGTTCGGCGCATGGGAACACGTGGCCGCGCGGCCGGGCTGGCCGCCGGGATCGTCGCCGACGCACTGCTCGGCGACCCGCGCCGGGGTCACCCGGTCGCCGGCTTCGGCACGCTCGCCGCCCGGCTGGAGGGCCGGATGCACCGCGACGCCGTCGCACCCGGGGTGGCCTACACCGCGATCCTGGTCGGGTCGGCGGTCGCGGCGGGGGCGCTCGCCGAGGCGGTCGCGACCCGTGCGGGTGCGACGCGTGCGGGCGCCCGGGCCGAGCCCGTCGTGCGGGCCGGGCTGACCGCCGTCGCCACCTGGGCGGTGCTCGGCGGGACCTCGCTGGTGGGGGAGGGCGCCGCGCTGGCCGCGTCGCTCGACGCCGGTGACCTGGCCGCCGCCCGCGCCCGGATCCCGCACCTGTGCGCGCGCGACCCGGAGCTGCTCGACGCCGACGGCATGGCCCGCGCCGGGACCGAGTCGCTGGCCGAGAACACCTCCGACGCCGTCGTCGGGCCGCTGGTGTGGGGCGCGGTCGCCGGGATCCCGGGGCTGCTGGGCTACCGCGCGGTGAACACCCTCGACGCGATGGTCGGCTACCGCTCGGCCCGGCACGCCCGCTTCGGGTGGGCCTCGGCCCGTCTCGACGACGTGGTCAACCTGGCCCCGGCCCGGGTCACCGCGGTGGTCACCGTGGCCGTCGCGCCGCTGGTGGGCGGCTCGCCGGCGACCGCGCTGCGGGCCTGGCGCCGCGACGCCGCCGGGCACCCCAGTCCGAACGCCGGGCCGGTCGAGGCGAGCGCCGCCGGCGCGCTCGGGCTGCGTCTGGGCGGGCCGACGGTCTACGCCTACGGCACCGAGGACCGCCCGTCGCTCGGCGACGGGCACCCGCCCCGGGTGGCCGACCTGCACCGCGTCGCGCGGCTGTCCCGGCTGGTGGCCGGGGCGGCCGGGCTGCTCGCCGTCGCGACGGCGGCGGTGCTGGGGCGGCGGCGCGGCTGAGCCGGTCGCCGCGGCCCGCCGGCCCCGGGTTCGCCGGCAGCGCTGTCCTGCCCACCCCGGCCCACCCCGGCCCGCCTCGGCGAGCACCCTGCGCGCCTGCGCGGCCCGCGGGTGGTCCGGCGCCCCGCGGTGCCGTGGCGCCCGGAATCCGTTCACCGCATGAACTGTCTCCGGCGACAGCGGGTCTGTTCGGGTAGCTCCGGCGGCCCGCCGCCCGGGTCCCGGTGAGTCCGGCCGATCTCCACGCCTACCCGGTCGGTGAGGGTGGATCGTGGAATTCGCTTACCAGGTAAGCGAGTTCGGAGAGAGCTGTCCCGGAGGGTGGCGGCTCGGCGCACTGCCGACGTGCCACCATGCCGGACGGGTGAATCCGCTTACCGGGTGAGCGAACTCGGCCGGGGCGAAGGGGCGGAGAGGACCTGCACCCGCGGTGAGCGGCTCCGGCGCGCGGTACTCCGGCGCGATGAGCCGAGCGCCCGGCGCCGCGCACTCACGTGGCACCTCGGGACCGTGCAGGGCGGCGGCCCGCGACGGGTGCGGCGCGGCGTGGGGTCAGCCCGAGCCCGGACCGGACCCGGCGGCGGCGTCGCGGGTGGTGCCGGGGGCGCTGTCGTCGGCACGGTCGGCGGGGACGGGCTCGTCGCCGAAGCCGTCGCGGCCGGAGAGCTGGTCCCGCAAGCTGCCCGCCTTCTCGCGCTTCCCGTTGCGCTGCAACAGCTCCAGCCGGATGAACAGGACCAGGGCGACCAGGGCGACAGCGCCGAAGGTCAGCCACTGCAGGGCGTAGGAGAAGTTGCTGAACGGCGCTCCGCCCCCGACCGGCTCGACCGGGATCGGGTCCAGCACGCCGGGCTGGCCGGCCTCCAGCACGACGACGCCCTCGACCGGGGTCAGGCCGGTGGCGGCGGCGACCGAGCGGGAGTCGGACACGTAGACCTGGCGGGTGCCGTTCTCGATCAGCGGCGGGCGGCCCTGCGGGTCGGTCTCGTCCAGGCGCAGCCTGCCCTCGATCGTCACCGGGCCGGCGGGCGCGGCGGCGTAGTCGGGCACGGCGCCCCGGTCCGCGGCCGGGACCGACCCCCGGTTCACCACGACGGTCCGGCCGTCGGTGAGCCGCAGCGGCGTCAGCACCTCGAAGGCGGGCGCGCCGTCGACGACCCGCAGGCGGACCAGGGTCTCCGCGGCACGGTCGAAGGTGCCGGCCAGGGTGACCCGACGCCACTGGTCGTCGGCGCCGATCGCCGTACCCGGCGGGACGAGCGTGTCGAACCCGACGGCGGGGGTCGCGTCGGCGGTGGCGATGGCCCGGCTCTGCGCCGAGCGCTCGGACTCACGGTCGAACTGCCACGGCGCGAGCAGCGTGTAGCAGGCGACGGCGAAGGCCAGCACCGCAACGACGAACGCGATCCACCCGGGACGCAGCAGGAAACGCACGCCGCCCAGGGTAGCCGCGCCCGCGGACGGTCCCGCCGGGGCGATACTTCCCGCCGTGGTGGTTCAGGGAGCGGTCCTCGTCGCGGGGACGACGTCGGACGCGGGCAAGAGCGCCGTCGTCGCCGGTATCTGCCGGTGGCTGCACCGGCGCGGCGTCTCGGTGGCGCCGTTCAAGGCGCAGAACATGAGCAACAACTCGGTCGTCACCCCGGACGGCGGCGAGATCGGCCGCGCGCAGGCGATGCAGGCCTTCGCCAGCGGCATCGCCCCCTCGGTCGACCTGAACCCGGTGCTGCTCAAGCCCGGCGGGGACCGGACCTCGCAGGTCGTGGTGCGCGGCCGCGCCGACGGCCAGGTGTCGGCGCTGTCCTACCGGCACCGCACCGCGGCGCTGTCCGACGTCGTCGCCGACTCCCTGGCCCGGCTGCGCGCCCGCCACGACGTCGTGGTCTGCGAAGGAGCGGGCTCGCCCGCGGAGATCAACCTGCGGGCCACCGACCTCGCCAACATGGGCTTCGCCCGGCGCAACGACCTGCCGGTGCTGGTCGTCGGCGACATCGACCGCGGCGGGGTGCTCGCGCACCTGTTCGGCACCCTCGCCGTGCTCGACCCGGCGGACCAGGCGCTGATCGCCGGCTTCGTGATCAACAAGTTCCGCGGGGACCCCCGCCTGCTCGAACCCGGCCTCGACCGGCTGCGCGAGCTCACCGGGCGGCCGACGCTGGGCGTACTGCCCTTCGCCGAGGGACTCTGGCTCGACGCCGAGGACTCGCTCTCGGCCGTCGCCGACGGGGTGCTCGGGCACCCGGCCCCGCCACGCGGCGGGCAGTGGCTGCGGGTCGCCGTCGTCCGGTTCCCGCGGATCTCCAACGCCACCGATGCCGAGGCGCTGGCCTGCGAACCGGGCGTCGCCGTGCGGTACGTGACCGAGCCGTCGCGGATCGCCGACACCGACGTCGTCGTGCTGCCCGGGACCAAGGCGACCGTGTCGGACCTGGCCTGGCTGCGGGCGTCCGGGATGGCCGACGCGGTGCGCGCGCACGCCGCGGCCGGGCGCCCGGTGCTGGGGATCTGCGGCGGCTACCAGATGCTCGGGCACACCGTCTGCGACCCGGACGGCGCCGAGGCCGCTCCCGGCACGACCGTCGCCGGGCTGGGTCTGCTGGACCTGGAGATCGCGTTCGACCCGGTCAAGCACCTCGCCACCCCCACCGCGACGGCGTGGGGCGAGACCGTCACCGGCTACGAGATCCACCACGGCCGCGTCGTGCGCTCCGGCGACCCCGGCCTGATCGGGGACGAGGGCAGCGACCGCGGCCACGTCCTGGGCACGCACTGGCACGGCCTCGCCGAGAACGACGGCTTCCGGCGGCTGCTGCTCACCCGCCTCGCCGAAGAGGCAGGACGGACCGGGTTCGTGGTGGCACAGGACACGTCGTTCGCGGCCGAGCGCACCCGGCAGGTGGATCTGCTGGCCGACCTGGTCGAACACCACCTCGACACGTCGTCACTTGAACATGTGATCGGACACGGTGCGCCGCCGGACCTCCCGGTGCTGACCTCCGGTCTGGCAGCCTCACCCGCGTGAGCACGAGCACCGCCCCCGCCGCCGGACCTCCCCGTTTCCCGTTCTCCGCCGTCGTCGGCCACGACGACCTGCGGCTGGCGCTGCTGCTCAACGCCGTGCACCCGGGTGTCGGCGGTGTCCTGGTGCGCGGGGAGAAGGGCACCGCGAAGTCCACGGCGGTGCGCGCGCTGGCCGCGCTGCTGCCCTCGCACGAGGTCGTCGACGCCTGCCGGTTCGCCTGCGACCCCGCCGCGCCGGACCCGTCCTGCCCGGACGGCCCGCACCCGGCGGGCGCGGCGGGCGGGCGTCGCCCGGCCCGGCTGGTCGAGCTGCCCGTCGGCGCGACCGAGGACCGCCTGGTCGGCTCGCTCGACCTGGAGAAGGCGCTGTCCGAGGGCCGCCGTGCCTACCAGCCCGGCCTGCTCGCCGACGCCCACCGCGGGGTGCTCTACGTCGACGAGGTCAACCTCCTGCACGACCACCTCGTCGACCTGCTGCTCGACGCCGCCGCGATGGGCCGCGCGCACGTCGAGCGCGACGGCGTCTCCGTCTCGCACGCGGCCCGCTTCCTGCTGGTCGGCACGATGAACCCGGAGGAGGGCGAGCTGCGCCCGCAGCTGCTCGACCGGTTCGGGCTGACCGTGGAGGTGCGGGCCAGCCGCGACGTCGACACCCGGGTCGAGGTGACCCGGCGGCGGATGGCGTTCGAGGACGACCCGGCCGGGTTCGTCGCCCGCTTCGCCCCGGACGAGACCGCGACCGCAGCCCGGCTCCGCGCCGCACAGGCCCACGTCTCCTCCGTCGCGGTGAGCGACCGGGAGCTGCGGCGGATCGCGTTCGTGTGCGCCCGGTTCGACGTCGACGGCATGCGCGCCGACCTGGTCATCACCCGGGCCGCGGCCGCGCACGCCGCCTGGGAGGGCCGCGACGCGGTGACCGCCGACGACGTGCGCGTCGCCGCCCGGCTCGCGCTGCCGCACCGCCGTCGTCGCGACCCGTTCGACGAGCCCGGCCTGGACCCGGCCGAGCTGGACCGCGCGCTCGCCGACGCCGAGGACCACCTGGGCCCCGAGGACGACCCGGACCCCGACGACGACCCGGACCCCGGCGGCCCCGGCCCCGACGACCCGGCCGAGCCGCAGGACGGCCCGGACGGCCCCGACGCCGGCGAGGAGCCCGAGGGCGCCGACGGGACCGGGGACACGCCCCCCGCGGGCGGCGACCCGCGCGGCGACGGCGGGACCGGCGCCGGTGAGCGCGCCGAGGCGCCCGGCTCGGACGGTGCCGACGGCACCGACGGCGGGGACGACGGCACCGACCCGGCGGCGCCGGGCGACGACCGGGCCCCGGAGACCGCCGAGGCCCCGACCGGCGGCGACGGCGGGGACGGCCGGGCCGTCGTCGTCGGGGACGCCGCGCGGCTGCACCGGGCGACGGTCCGCAAGTTCACCGTCCCCGGGCTGGGCGCGGGCGCACCGGGCCGCCGCTCGCGGGCCCGCACCGACGCCGGTCGCATCGTCCGGCCGTCCGGGGCCGGGACCACCCGTGCCGCGGACCTGCACCTGCCCGCGACCGTGCTCGCCGCCGCGCCGCACCAGGCCGGGCGCGGTCGCCGCGGGCCGGGCCTGCTGGTCCACCGCGACGACCTGCGCCGCGCCGAGCGGGAGGGCCGCGAGGGGAACCTGGTGCTGTTCGTCGTCGACGCGTCCGGCTCGATGGCCGCGCGCAAGCGGATGACCGCCGTCTCGGGGGCCGTGCTGGGTCTGCTCCGCGACGCCTACCAGCGGCGGGACAAGGTCGGGCTGGTCACCTTCCGGGCCCGGGAGGCGGAGCTGGCGCTGCCGCCGACGTCGTCGGTGCCGACCGCCCAGCAGCGCCTGTCCCGGCTGCGCACCGGCGGGCGGACCCCGCTGGCCGGTGGCCTGCTCAAGGCCCGCGCCGTGCTCGACGCCGAGCGCCGCCGCGACCCGCGCCGCCGCCCGCTGGTCGTGCTGCTCACCGACGGGCGGGCCACCGTCGCCGCCCGCGACGGCGGGGACCCCGTCGCCGACTCCCGCCGCGCCGCCGGGCTGCTCGCCGCGGACGGGGTGCACACCGTCGTCGTCGACTGCGAGGCGGGCCACGTCCGCCTCGGGCTCGCCGCGCCGCTCGCCGCCGCCGCGGGCGGCGAGCTGGTGACCCTCGACGAGCTGACCGCCGACAGCGTGGGCGACCTGGTCCGGGAGACCCGGTCCGCCCGCGCCGCCTGAGAGGAGACCACCGTGCCGCAGGGACAGGTGTCCGTCACGCCCACCGACGGGCTCACCACCCGCCAGCGTCGCAACCGGCCGCTGCTGGTGGTGCACACCGGGGTGATGAAGGGGAAGTCGACCGCCGCGTTCGGGATGGCGCTGCGCGGCTGGAACCAGGGCTGGTCGATCGGGGTGTTCCAGTTCGTCAAGTCCGCGAAGTGGAAGGTCGGCGAGGAGGAGGCGTTCCGCGCCCTGGGCGAGGTCCACGAGCGGACCGGCCAGGGCGGGCCCGTCGAGTGGCACAAGATGGGCTCGGGCTGGTCCTGGTCGCGCAAGGCCGGCACCGAGACCGACCACGCCGCCGACGCCGCCGAGGGCTGGGCCGAGATCCGCCGCCGGATCGAGACCGAGGCGCACCGCGTCTACGTGCTCGACGAGTTCACCTACCCGCTGAAGTGGGGCTGGATCGACGTCGACGAGGTCGTCGACGTGCTGGTCAACCGGCCCGGGCAGCAGCACGTGATCATCACCGGCCGGGACGCCCCGCCGGCCCTGGTCGAGGCCGCCGACCTGGTCATGGAGACCACGAAGGTCAAGCACCCGATGGACGCCGGACAGAAGGGCCAGCGGGGGATCGAGTGGTGACCACGGCCCGCGCGCTGGTCGTCGCGGCGCCGTCGTCGGGGAGCGGGAAGACCACGGTCGCGACCGGGCTGATGGCCGCGCTGTCGCGGCGCGGCACCCGGGTCGCGCCGTTCAAGATCGGGCCGGACTACATCGACCCCGGCTACCACACCCTCGCCGCGGGCCGCCCGGGCCGGAACCTCGACGTCGTCCTGCAGGGCGCCGACCGGCTCGCGCCGCTGGCCCGGCACGGCGCCCGGGACGCCGACGTCGCCGTCGTCGAGGGGGTGATGGGGCTGTTCGACGGCCGCATCGCCGACGGCGCCGGGTCCACCGCGCAGGTCGCGGCGGCCCTGGGGGCGCCGGTGGTGCTGGTCGTCGACGTGCGGGGGCAGTCCCGGTCGCTGGCCGCACTGCTGCACGGTTTCCGCTCGTTCGACGACTCCGTGCAGGTCGCGGGCTTGATCCTGAACCGGGTCGGGTCCGACCGGCACGCGCAGGTCTGCCGGGCCGCGGCCGAGGAGGTCGGGCTCCCGGTGCTGGGCGCGGTCCCGCGCCGGGCCGAGCTGGCGGTGCCCTCGCGGCACCTGGGCCTGGTCACCGCCGCCGAGCACGGCGCCGCCGCGACCGCCGCGGTGGACGCGATGGCCGCGCTCGTCGCCGAGCACGTGGACCTCGACGCCGTCCTCGCCCTCGCCCGCCCGCTGCCCGACGGCCCCGTCTGGGACCCGGCGGCCGAGCTCGGGGCGGACCCGGTCCCGGGACGTCCGGTGGTCGCGCTCGCGGGGGGCCCGGCCTTCGGGTTCGGCTACGCCGAGCACGCCGAGCTGCTCACCGCGGCCGGTGCCGACGTCGTGACCTTCGACCCGCTGCGCGACCCGGCGCTCCCGGCGGGCACGGCCGCGCTCGTGCTGCCCGGCGGCTTCCCCGAGGAGCACGTCGGCGCGCTCGGGGACAACGCGCCGCTGCGGGCGCAGGTCGCCGCGCTGGCCGCGTCCGGGGCGCCGGTGCACGCCGAGTGCGGGGGGCTGCTGTACCTGTGCCGCGACCTCGACGGGACGCCGATGTGCGGGGTCCTCGACGCGTCGGCGGGGATGACCCCGCGGCTCACCCTCGGCTACCGCGACGCGGTCGCGGTGTCGGCGTCGCCGCTGTTCGCGGCGGGCGAGCGGGCCGGGGCGCACGAGTTCCACCGGTGCGCGGTCACCCCACGGGCCGGGGCCGCCCCCGCCTGGGCGTGGCGCGGCGGCGAGCCGGAGGGCTACGTCGACGCCCGGGTGCACGCGTCGTTCCTGCACACCCATCCGGCCGGTGTGCCCGGCGCCGTCGCCCGGTTCGTCGCGGCGGCCCGCCTCGGCGTCCCGGCCACGCTCGCATGATCACCGGTTGTGGAGCGGAGCGTCCGCGTGCCGAGCGCTCCGCTCCACAACCGGTGATCACCGTCGGGGTGGGGCTGCGGCCGGGCACCTCCGAGGCCGCGGTGCGCGCGCTGCTGGACCGGGTCGCCGCCGCGCACGGGCTGGAGCTCGGCGACGCCGTCGTCGCCACCCTGGACCGGCGGGTGTCGGAACCGGGGCTGCGGGCGGCCGTCGCACCGCGGGAGCCGCACGGGTTCGCGGCCGCCGCGCTGGCCACGGTCGCGGTGCCGCGGCCGGATGCCCGGGTCGCTGCGGCCGTCGGGACCTCATCGGTCGCAGAGGCCGCCGCACTGCTCGCCGCCGGCGACGGTGCCCACCTGATCGTCGGTAAGACCGCTGGTCAGGGCGTCACGGTCGCCGTGGCCGCCCGATCGGCGGATGTGGGATTGCCCTCCGGGGTCTCCTCCGAAACATGCGGGTCCGGCTATCGTCCGGCGTCGCCGTCGAGCGGGGGCCCCGCGCAGGGAACCGCTGCCACCGCCGGGCGTCGGAGTCCGGGAGAGGAACGTCGTTGAACGCGCACCACGAGCAGTACCTGGTCGGGCTGGACCTGGCCGGCCGCCGGGCCGTCGTCGTCGGTGGGGGACAGGTCGCCCAGCGGCGTGTCGCCCGCCTGATCGCCGCGGGAGCGGTCGTCGAGGTCGTCTCGCCCGAGGTCACCCCGGCGGTCGAGGGCATGGCCTCGGCCGGGGAGATCAGCTGGACGGCCCGCCGCTGGACCGACGGCGACCTCGCCGGCGCCTGGTACGCGATCGCGGCCACCGACGAGGCCGCGACCAACGCCGCCGTCGTCGCCGAGGCCGAGCGGGACCGCGTGTTCTGCGTCCGCGCCGACGACGGCGACAAGGGCACCGCGGTCACCCCCGCCACCGGCGGCTACGACGGGCTCACCGTCGGCGTGCTGGCCCGGGGCGCGCACCGGCGGTCCGCGGCCGTGCGCACCGCGCTGGTCGAGGCACTGGCCGCCGGCGTCGTCGACGAGTCGGCCGCGCCCCCGCAGGCCGGTGTCGCGCTGGTCGGTGGCGGCCCCGGCGACCCGGAGCTGATCACGGTGCGCGGACGGCGGCTGCTGTCCCGCGCCGAGGTCGTCGTCGCCGACCGGCTCGGCCCGCGCGACATCCTCGACGAGCTGTCCGCCGAGGTCGAGGTCATCGACGCCTCGAAGATCCCCTACGGCCGCGCCATGGCCCAGGAGCGGATCAACGAGCTGCTCATCTCCCACGCCAGGGCCGGGAAGTTCGTGGTCCGCCTCAAGGGCGGTGACCCGTTCGTCTACGGCCGGGGGTTCGAAGAGGTCCAGGCGTGCGCCGCGGCGGGGGTGCCGGTGACCGTCGTCCCGGGCATCACCAGCGCCTTCGCCGCACCGGCCGTCGCCGGGACGCCGGTGAGCCACCGCGGGGTCGCGCACGAGATCGTCGTCGTGTCCGGGCACGTCGCGCCGGGTGACCCGCGCAGCCTCACCGACTGGACCGCGCTGGGCCGGATGACCGGCACGATCGTGCTGATGATGGCCGTGGAGCGGCTCGGGAAGTTCGCCGAGGCGCTGATCTCCAACGGCCGCCCGGCCGACACCCCGGTGCTGATCGTGCAGGACGGCACCACCCGCATCGAGCGGTCGGTCCGCGCGACGCTGGAGACCGCCGAGCAGGTGGCGACCGAGCAGGAGATCAGCCCGCCGGCGATCGTCGTGATCGGGCCCGTCGCGGGGCTGCAGGCGCCCGTCGGGGGGTGACCCCGACGACTCGTTGCACACTGCAAGTTTGCAATGTGCAACGATCGGTGGCGTGACGGACGAGATCGATGACGTCGTCGACGCGGTGATGACCGCGAGCCGGGCGATGCTCTCCGTGGTGGCCGGATCCCTGGCCGCCGCGGGGGAGCAGGCCGGCGGGACGGCGGGCGAGGTGACCCTGCCGCAGTACCGCGCGCTGGTCGTGCTGGCCCAGCACGGCACCCGGCGCCCGGCCGACCTGGCCACGGCGCTGACCGTGTCGGCGTCGACGGCGACCCGGATGTGCGACCGGCTGGTGAGCCGCGGCCTCGTCGCGCGCACCCGCACCGGCGACGACCGCCGCGAGGTCGCCGTCGCGCTCAGCCCGGCCGGGCGGGCGCTGGTCGACGAGGTCACCCGGCTGCGTCGGGCCGAGATGCACCGGCTGCTCGCGACGCTGCCCGCCGCCGAGCGCACCGCGGTCCGCGACGCGCTGCGCCGCTTCGCCGAGGCCGCGGGCGAGGTCGGCGAGACCGACTGGGCCGTCGCGCCCGTGCCCGCCGAGGACGGTGCCCGGTGACCGCGGTCCGCGCGCTGCACCGCGCGCTCGTCGGCACCCGGCCGGGGCTCGTCGGCCTGGCGACGGTCATCGGGATCGGCGCCGGCATCGGGTCGGTGCTGTTCCACGAGCTGATCCTCGGCGTGACCTGGCTGGTCACCGGCCGGGAGGACTTCTCCGACGCCGGCCGGGTCGCCTCGCCGCACCTGCCCGGGCTGGGGGTCTGGTTCCTGCTCGTCGCCCCGGTGCTCGGCGGCCTGGTGTACGGCCCGCTGGTCCAGCGGTTCGCGCCGGAGGCCCGCGGGCACGGGGTGCCGGAGGTGATGCTCGCCGTCGCGCGCCGGGGCGGGCGGATCCCGGCCACCGTCGCCGCGGTGAAGGCGCTCGCGTCGGGGATCTGCATCGGCACCGGCGGCTCCGTCGGCCGGGAGGGCCCGATCGTGCAGATCGGCTCCGCGCTCGGCTCGGCCATCGGGCAGTGGCTGCGGGTGCCCGCCACCCGGCTGGTCCTGATGGTCGCCTGCGGCGCCGCGGGCGGCATCTCCGCGACGTTCGACGCCCCGATCTCCGGGGTGGTGTTCGGCCTGGAGCTGATCCTGCGGTCGTTCAGCGCCGAGGCCTTCGGCGTGCTGGTGATCAGCTCGGTGGTCGCGAACGTCGTCGCCGAGGTGATCGCCGGGGACCGCGCGATCCTGACCCTGCCGCACTTCGACCTGGGCAGCCCCGCCCAGCTGCCGCTCTACGCGCTGCTGGGGCTGCTCGCGGGGCTGCTGGGCTGGGCCTTCGCCCGCATCCTCTACGCCGTCGAGGACGCCTGCGACGCCGTCTGGCGCGGCCCGGAGTGGCTGCGCCCGGCCGTCGGCGGGCTGCTGCTCGGCGCGCTGCTGCTGGCGCTGCCCCAGATGTACGGCGTGGGCTACCCGGTGCTGGAGGCCGCGATCGGCGGCCGGTACGTCGTCGGGTTCCTGCTCCTGCTCGTCGTCGGGAAGATCCTCGCCTCCAGCCTCACCATCGGCATAGGCGGGTCCGGCGGCGTCTTCGCGCCGTCGCTGTTCGTCGGCGGCACCGCCGGGACCGCCTTCGGCTACGCCGCCGCGGCCCTGTTCCCGGCGCTCGACCTGCACCCCGGCGCGTTCGGCCTGGTCGGCATGGCGGCGGTGTTCGCGGGGGCCGCGCACGCCCCGATCACCGCGGTGCTCATCGTGTTCGAGCTCACCGGCGACTACGCCCTGATCCTGCCGCTGATGGCCGCCGTCGTCCTGGCCACCGGCCTGTCCAACCTGGTGTCGCGGGACAACATCTACACGCTCAAGCTGCTGCGACGCGGGATCGACCTCGCCGCCGACACCCCGACCGACGAGGCGCTGCGCCGGGTCGTCGTCGCCCAGGTGATGCGCCCCGCCGACGGCACGACGCCCGACCCGGAGCTGCCCGCCCTGGACCCGGACGGCTCCGTGCACGACGTCCTCGGGGTGCTCGCCGCACACCGGGGCGCCGCGCTGCCCGTGCGGGAGGGGCCGGACGGGCCGCTGCTCGGGACGCTGGCCGAGCACGACCTGCTCGACCATCTGCGGGGAGTGGCCGGGCGGGGGACTGTTGACCGCTAACCCGGTCGCGTGATGGGCTCCCGGCCGACGACGGAACAGGAAGCCGGTGCGAGTCCGGCGCGGTCCCGCCACTGTCACCGGGGAGTGCCCTCCCCGCACCGGCGCCACCGCCCGCGAGGGGGGGAAGGCCGGGGAGGGCGTGCCGATCCGGGAGCCAGGACACTGCCCGTCGTCGCGGATTCCCACTGGTGAGGGCGCGGACCCTCGAGGAGGACATGCGATGAGCCACGACCTGGTGGTGCTCGGTACCGACCCGTCCGGCGACGACGCGCCCCGCCCGGGTGCGCACGACCTGCTGGCCGAGGCCGAGACGGTCTTCGCCTTCCCGCAGGCCGAGTCGACCGCCCTGTTCTACGCCGAGGCGTGGCGGGTCGAGCCGGTCACACCGCGCGACGCCGTCGCCCGGATCGGGGCCTGGGCCGCCGCCGGGCCCGCCGGAGCCGCGGTGCTGCTGGTCGGGGGCGACCCCGCGGGCGACGCCGCGCTCGGCGCCGTCCTCGACGGGCTGGCCCGCACCGCCCCCGCGCTGCGCGCCCGGGTCGCCGAGGGCAGCCGCGTCGCACCGCCGCACCGCAGCCCGCTGATCGGCTGAGCCCGCACGGGGCCCGGGCTCAGGCCCGCCAGCTGCCCAGCGGGTCGGCCCGGGTGAGGTCCGGGTCGGCGGCGTCGAGCGTGCGGGTGCGTCCGGGGCCGGTGAGCGCGGTCTCGAACCGCACGGTGACCCGCCCGTGCCCGGCGCCCTGGACCCAGCCGTGGCCGTGCTCGGGGTGGGCGACGTCGTCGCCGGCGCGCCAGGGCCGGTCCGGGTCGGGTTCGCGGTCGGGCCGGTCCGGGCGGAGCGGGCCGGGCACGTCGCCGGGCTCCACGGTCGCGCCGGTCCCGGTGGCTGCGTCGCTCTCCGGGGGTGCGTCGAGCACGGTCACCCCCGCCGCGGCGGCCGGGCCGGCGGGCGCGGGCGGGGAGTCGGAGGCCGGGGCCGTCGTCCACCCGCTCTCCGAGGGCACCGCGTCGAACAGCGCCAGTGGCGGCTCGTCGCCGAAGCCGGACACCGACACCCCCAGCAGCCGCACCCCGCCCTCGCCGACGGCGCCCTCGGCCAGCCGCCGGGCCACCGCGACCAGGGTCGCCAGGTCCCGGGTCCCGAAGGGGGTGGTCTCGGAGCGGGTGTGGGTGGTGAAGTCCCCGGTCCGCGCCTTCACCGTGACGGTGCGGGCGGTCCGGCCGTCGGCGACCAGGCGCCGGTGCACGGCGACGCAGATCGACTCCACCGCGGTGTGCACCGCGCTCATCGCGGTCAGGTCGGCGTCGAAGGTCGTCTCCGCGCTGATCTGCTTGGCCGCGCCGCGCGGGGCGACCGGACGGTCGTCGATGCCGCGGGCCAGTCGGTGCAGCTCGGACCCGACGGCGCCGCCCAGCACTCCGGCGACCTCGCGGGCGTCCATCGCGGCGAGCTGTCCGATCGTCTCGATCCCGATCTTCCGCAGCGCCTCGCCGGAGACCGGCCCGATGCCCCACAGCGACCGCACCGGCAGCGGGTCGAGCACGGCGGCCTGCTCGGCGTGGGCGATCACCCGCAGCCCGTCCGGCTTGGCCAGCTCGGAGGCGATCTTCGCGACCTGCTTGCCCGACCCGGCACCCACCGAGGCGGGCAGCCCGGTGCGCTCGCGCACCGCGCCGCGCAGCCGGGTGCCCCACTCCCGCACCCGGTCCGGGGAGGCCCCCACGAGGTCGGGCGGCTCCACGAACGCCTCGTCGACCGACACCGGCTCGAGCACCGGGGAGAACTCGCCGAGGACGGCCATGACCTCCTCGGACAGCGCCTTGTACAGCGAGAACCGGGGCGGCAGGACGGTCGCGTGCGGGCAGCGCCGCCGCGCCTGGCCCATCGGCATCGCCGAGCGGGCCCCGAACACCCGCGCCTGGTAGCTCGCCCCCGCGACGACGCCGCGCGGCCCTGCGCCGCCGACCAGGACCGGCCGGTCGGCCAGCGTGGGCCGGGTCAGCTGCTCGACGGAGGCGAAGAACGCGTCCATGTCCAGATGCAGCACCCAGCGGTCGGCCGCCGCGGTCACCTCACCATCACCCGTGCATCGTGCCCCGGCGCACCGACAGGACCGCGTCGCCGTCGGCGACGGCGACGGCCGGGGCCACCGGTCCCGCCCC
The DNA here is from genome assembly GCF_020496225.1 of Pseudonocardia sp. ICBG162. Classification (NCBI taxonomy): domain Bacteria; kingdom Bacillati; phylum Actinomycetota; class Actinomycetes; order Pseudonocardiales; family Pseudonocardiaceae; genus Pseudonocardia; species Pseudonocardia sp. ICBG162. Next base: position 301,745 of record NZ_JAHLJD010000017.1, on the reverse strand, counting down.
GGCGACGGCGCCCGGGTGGTCGTCGAGACCGGTGGCGACGTCGGCGACCCACCAGCTCCCGCCGGTGCCGGTCCAGCCCAGCACCCGGGCCGGGGCGTGCGGCGGGGACAGCGTGATCGCGTCCATCGGGCTCGACAGGCCCTCGCCGGTGGCCTTGAGCAGCGCCTCCTTGCGGGTCCAGGTGACCAGGAACCCGGTGCCGTCGGGCGTGCCCGCGGCGAGCTCGGCGGGGGAGAGGGCGTGCCGGACCAGGCCGTCGAGGCCGGACAGCGGGCGGTGCGCCTCGACGTCGACGCCGACCGGGCCGGTCCCGACCGCGACGCCGACCAGCGCGCCGGAGTGGGTCAGCGAGAAGCCGGGGTCGTCGCCGCGCCCGGCCAGGCGCGGCTTGCCGTGCGGCTCCCCGCAGCGACAGGTCCGGTCCAGGACGAGCGCGGCGGGGTCGGCGTCGAGCCGCTCGGCGAGCACGAGCCGGGCCAGGGCGTGCGCGGCGAGGTAGCGGGCGCGGTCCTCGGGCCTGCGCAGTGCGCGGAGCCGCTCGCGTTCATGGGCGTCCAGCAGCGCGACGAGGTCGGCGCGGTCGCCGGGATCGGCCGGGGCGGCCCACCAGACGGTGACGGTCACGGCGTCCAGCCTTCCACGTCGCCCCCGCACCGGGCCGCACTGCCGGGAGTGATCACGGATCGGGCACGCGGAGGGTCGCCTGCCGACGTCCCCGGTGCCCGATCCGTGATCGTGCCCGTGCCCTCAGCCGCTGCGGCGGGCGGCGAAGTCCGTGCGGACGTGGGCCGGGCGGGCCTGCGGGGCCGGCCCCGCCGTGCGCGGTACCGCCGGGCCGCCCGGGGCGCCGGACCGGCCGCGCTTCGCCGCGCGCCGCTCGGCGCGGTTGGCGGGCGTGGGCGCCCCGGCGGGACCGGTGTCGGCGGTGGGGACAGGGGTGTGGCGGGTCGTGGGCATACGACCTCCTCGGAGCATCGGGTCGGACTCGGACCGGGTGCGGAGGGCCGGTGACGCGCGGGGACGCCGGAAGGGCCGCACGAGGGCGGCGACGGTTCCGGGCCCGGTGGACGTCACGGGCCGGCGGCGGGGGCGCGGAGGTCGACTCCGCGGGCCGCTCAGAGGAACCGGATCAGCATGGCGGCGACGCTACGACGACCGCCCGGGCCGGGGCCACCGGTTTTCCCCGGTGCCGCCGACCTATCGTCGCGGGCATGGAGACGGCGGACGTGCTGGTGGTCGGCGGCGGCATCGCCGGGGTGTCGGTCGCGTGGGAGCTGGCCGCGCACGCCCGCGTCGTGCTGACCGAGGCCGAGCAGGACCTGCCGGTCCACTCCACCGCCCGCTCGGCCGCCACCTACATCCCCGGTCACGGCTCCGGCCCGTTCCGCGCGCTGATCGACGCCTCCGGGCCGCGGTTCGCCGCGCTGCCCGAGCAGCTCGGGACGCCGCCGCTGCTGTCCCCGCGCCCGGTCCTGCACCTCGCCGACGACGAGCAGGCCGCCGACCGTCTCGCCACGACGCTGCGCGAGCAGCACGGCGAGTCCGGCGCCCCGGTCGCCCTGGACCCCGCGCAGGCGTGGCGACGCGCGCCGGTGCTGCGCCGTGCCCCGCGTGCGGCCGCGTGGACCGCCGGTGCCTGCGACGTCGACACCGCGGCCCTGCACGACGGCTATCGGCGCGGGCTGCGCGCCCGCGGCGGCACCGTGCTGCGCGGCGCCCGGGTGGCCGCGCTGGACCGGGACGGCTCCGGCTGGAGCGCGACGACGACCGCCGGGCACCGGGTGCGGGCGGGAGTGGTCGTCGATGCGGCCGGGGCCTGGGCCGACGCGGTGGCGGCGCTGGCCGGTGTGCCCGGCGCCGGGTTGACCCCGTACCGGCGCACGATCGCCGCCTGCCCGGTCGGTGACCCGTCGGTGCTCACCGTCGACGGTGCCGTCCTGCCGATGATCGCCGACGCCGCGGAGCGCTGGTACCTCAAGGCCGAGGCGGACATCGTGCTGGTCTCCCCGGCCGACGAGACCCCGGCCGAGCCGGGCGACGCGCGGCCCGAGGAGCTCGACGTCGCCCTCGCCCTGGACCGGGTGGGCTCGGTGACCACGCTCGGGCTGCGGTCGGTCCGGACCGCGTGGGCGGGGCTGCGGACCTTCGCCCCCGACCGTGCCCCGGTGCTGGGCGCGCGCCCGGAGCACCCGGGCTTCTTCTTCATCGCGGGGCAGGGCGGGTCGGGCATCGAGTCCGCCCCGGCGCTGGCGGCGCTGGCCGCGTCGGTCGTCCTGGGCCACCCGGCCCCGGCCGACGTCGGGCTCGACCCCGCTGTGTGCTCGGTCACACGACTGACGTAAGCGGTCGCTTACCCATGGCTGGCACCATGGTCCCCATGGCGCTGACCACCACCGGCACCGAGACGCACGACCTGTTCTCGGGCGACTTCTGGACCGACCCGCACCCCGCCTACGCGGCCCTGCGCACCGAGGAGCCGGTGCGGGAGCTCGCACTGCCGGACGGGAAGGCGTGGCTGATCAGCCGCTACGCCGATGTCCGCGCGGCGTTCGTCGACCCGCGGCTGAGCAAGGACTGGCGGTACACGCTCCCCGCCGACCAGCGCGAGGGCCAGCCGGCCGCGCCGATCCCGATGATGATCCTGATGGACCCGCCGGACCACACCCGGCTGCGCAAGCTCGTCGGCCGCTCGTTCACCGTGCGGCGGATGAACGACCTGCAGCCCCGGGTCGAGGAGATCACCCAGGAGCTGCTCGACGCGCTGCCCGCCGAGGGCCCCGTCGACCTCATGCGCCAGTACGCGTTCCTCGTCCCGGTGCTGGTCATCTGCGAGCTGCTGGGCGTCCCGGCCGAGGACCGCGACAGGTTCTCCGCGTGGTCGTCGGTGATGGTCGACGACTCTCCGCAGGAGGAGAAGTTCGCCGCGATGGGCAGCCTGAACGGCTACCTCGCCGAGCTGATCGAGCACAAGCGCACCGAGCCCGACGACGCCCTGCTGTCCGGCCTGCTCGCCGTCAGCGACGCCGACGGCGACCGCCTGTCGTCCGAGGAGCTCGTCGCGATGGCGACGCTGCTGCTCATCGCCGGGCACGAGACCACGGTCAACCTGATCGGCAACGGCGTGCTCGCCCTGCTGACCCACCCCGAGCAGCGCGCCCGGCTGCAGGTCGACCCGTCGCTGATCACCTCGGCGGTGGAGGAGTTCCTGCGCTTCGAGTCCCCGGTCTCGAACGCCCCGATGCGGTTCGCCAGCGAGGACGTCGAGTACTCCGGGGTGACCATCCCGGCCGGGTCGACCGTCATGCTCGGGCTCGCCGCGGCGAACCGGGACCCGGAGTGGCTGGAGGACCCGGAGCGGCTCGACATCACCCGGGACTCGTCGTCCGGGGTGTTCTTCGGTCACGGCATCCACTTCTGCCTGGGCGCGCAGCTCGCGCGCACCGAGGGCCGGGTGGCGATCGGCAAGCTCATCGCCCAGCGGCCGGACCTGGCGCTGGCCGTCGAGCCGTCCGAGCTCGAGTACCGCGAGTCGACGCTGGTCCGGGGCCTGTCCCGGCTGCCGGTCACGCCGGGCGAGCCCGCCTGAGGGCAGCGCCGCCGCCGGGCGCGACCGAGGGGGGTGCGCCCGGCGGGCGGTGTCAGCGCAGCGGTGCGCCGGTCTTCTCCCGCACCTCGTCGGCGCTGACGCCGGGCGCGGTCTCGACCAGCTCGAGCCCGTCCGGCGTCACGTCGATCACGGCCAGGTCGGTGACGATCTTTGTGACGCAGCCCAGGCCGGTGATCGGCAGCGAGCACCGCTCGACGATCTTGGGAGACCCGTCCTTGGAGACGTGGTCCATCATCACGATCACCGAGCGCGCGCCGTGGACGAGGTCCATCGCCCCGCCCATCCCCTTGATCATCTTGCCGGGGATCGCCCAGTTCGCGAGGTCGCCGTTCGCGGCGACCTCCATCCCGCCCAGGACGGCGACGTCGAGCTTCCCGGCCCGGATCTGGCCGAAGCTCTCCGCCGAGCCGAAGAAGGCGGCGCCGTCGGCGACGGTGACGGTCTCCTTGCCGGCGTTGATGAGGTCGGCGTCGACCTCGTCGTCGGTGGGGTAGGGGCCGACGCCGAGGATCCCGTTCTCCGAGTGCAGGACGACCGTCCGGCCCTCGGGGATGTGCCCGGGCACCAGGGTCGGCATGCCGATGCCGAGGTTGACGTAGGAGCCGTCGGGCAGCTCGGCCGCGACCCGGGCGGCCATCTCGTCACGGTTGAGGGCCATGTCAACGCACCGTCCTGAACTCGACCGGCTTCTCGGCGCCGGGGACGTGCAGCACGCGGTGCACGTGGATGCCGGGGGTGTGCACCGCGTCGGGGTCGATCTCCCCGGGCTCGACCAGGTGCTCGACCTGGGCGATCGTGGTCCGCCCGGCCGCGGCGCAGTCCGGGTTGAAGTTGCGCGCCGCGCGCCGGAACACCAGGTTGCCGTGCCGGTCGCCCTTCCAGGCGTGGACCAGCGCGAAGTCCGGGGTGAGGGCGCGCTCGAGGACGTAGGTCACGCCGTCGAACTCGCGGGTCTCCTTCGCCGGGGACTCGACGGCGACCGAGCCGTCGGAGGCGTAGCGCCAGGGCAGCCCGCCCTCGGCGACCAGCGTCCCGACCCCGGCCGGGGTGTAGAACGCCGGGATGCCCGCGCCGCCGGCCCGCAGCCGCTCGGCGAGCGTGCCCTGCGGGGTCAGCTCCAGCTCCAGCTCGCCGGCCAGGTACTGGCGGGCGAACTCCTTGTTGTTGCCGACGTAGGAGCCGATCGTGCGCCGGATCCGCCCGGCGGCGAGCAGGGTGCCGAGGCCGAAGCCGTCGACGCCCAGGTTGTTCGAGATCGTCTCCAGGTCCGTCGCGCCCTGCTCCAGCAGCGCCGCGATCAGCACCGTCGGAACCCCGGACATGCCGAACCCGCCGACCGCGAGCGACGCCCCGTCGCCGATGTCGGCGACCGCGTCCGCGGCGGATGCCACCACCTTGTCCATCACGCACCTCCGTCGCCGACGACGGTACGCGGCGTACGACAGACGCACAAGCGTTCGCTATGCGAACCCATGCGGAGCGGCGTCCGCGCCGAGATGCAGCTCAGCGGGGCCGGGGGTGCCCCGCATCCCCGCTGAGCTGCATCTCGGCGACCGCCCCGCGGCTCAGCCCAGCCCGCGGCGACGCCGGGGGTGCGGCGTCCGTGCGGAGGGCCGGGCCGGGCGGGTGGTGGTCAGGCCGGGGCGGGGGCGGTGTGCGGGTCCCCGACGGCGATCTCCCCGCCCGCGGCGACCTCGGCGTACACGCCCGCACAGGCCCAGACCCCGCCGACCTGCGGGATCTCGATGCGGTTGTTCTTCGCGATCGTGCGCAGGGTGTCCGGGTCGTTAGGCAGGTCGCCCTGGGCGAGCGTCGTCATGACGCACCGCATGGTGGCGAAGGAGAAGGTGACGCGGGCCTCGTCGCCGATCGTCGACGTGCTGCCCGGCCAGTCGTTCTCGACGAAGCCGGGGCCGCCGTCGGGGGAGGAGTCGGCGCGGAGCACGATGTTCGGCCGGTAGCGCAGCGGGTCGAAGGTCGCCTCCGGCGCGAGCTCACGGAGCCGGTCGAGGGTGGACTCGGTGAGGACGTGCAGCGACGACAGGTCGAAGAACGTGCCCGGCGCCCCGAACGCGGAGATGTCGAACCGGCTGATGACCTCGCCGGAGTCCTCGTGCCGGGTCGTCGTGTCCTCGATGAGCTTGCGCGGCGCGAGCTGCTGCGGGGTGAGGCCCTCGATGTCGGGCCACAGCTCCTCGAAGTAGCTGCCCTCCGGCGGCACCGAGATCAGCGACACGTCCCGGCCGAGCGCGGCGGACAGCGCGGTGTCCAGGCCCTCGTCGTCGCTGCGCAGGACCGAGCCGTCCGGGAAGGTGATCTCGACCGGCGGCAGCGGCTCCCCGGTCACCGGCTCGGCGACGAACCGGGCCGAGAAGCTGAGCAGACCGAGCCAGCGCTTGGGCACCTTGGCGCTGGCGATGCTCCCGGTCTCCGTGTCGAGCACCGCGTAGGCGCGGTCGCCCAGCAGTCCTCGTTCGGTGATGGTGGCCCGGGTCAGGGACTCCCCGAGCATCGACTTGACCGGATAGCGGTAGAGCGCGGCGACCGTCATGTCCGGTGTATATCGGCCCGTCCGTTCGACGCGCACGGCCCGAACGGACGGGCCCGCGGGAGCGCTCCTCAGCTGAGGACACGACCCCTGCCGACGGCCGCAGATGCGCGGCCGTCGGTGCCCGGTTCACCCGGACGTCGCAGCTCAGTGGCCGAGCAGTGCCGCCCGCAGCTCGTCGGCGGAGGCGTACACCGTCGTGGCGCCCGCGGCCTCCAGCTCGCCCGGCTCGGCGTAGCCCCAGCCCGCCCCGACGCAGCGCAGGCCGTGCTCGGCGGCGCCCTCGACGTCGTGCAGCCGGTCGCCGACCATCAGCGGCTCGTCCGCACCCGAGGGCGACCCGAGCCGGCGCAGCGCCTCGGCGACGACGGCGCCCTTGGTCGGCCGGTCCGCGGCGCGGGTGTCGCCGACGATCTCGGTGAACAGGTCGGTCCAGCCGTGGTGGGCGAGGATCTTGCGCGCCGAGGTCTCGCCCTTGCTGGTGGCCAGGGCCATCGTCACGCCGGCCGCGGACAGGGCACGCAGCAGGTCCGGGACGCCGGGGTAGGGCGTGCAGTCCAGGCAGCCGTCCTCGTCGCCGTAGAAGCGCCGGTACACCGGCAGCACGGCGGCGGTGCCCTCGTCGCCGAGGATCGGGGGCAGGCTGCGGTAGAGCGGCGGGCCGAGCAGGTGCGTGCCGAGCGCGGACTCGGGGACGTCCAGGCCCACCTCGTCGATCGCGCGGCGCATCGAGCCGAGGATGCCGGGGGCGGAGTCGACGAGGGTGCCGTCGAGGTCGAGCAGGATGTGGGTCAGCACGTCGGGTCATTCTGCCTCCCGGGTGACCCGGCCGTCCCTTCTCCCCGACGGTCGCAGGTCGTACGCTTGTACGCATGGCGAACACACTGCTCGGGCCGCTGTCCGGCACCGACCGGGTCGACGGCCTGCTCGACGACGGCGCGTGGATCGCCGCCCTGCTGGAGGTCGAGCTGGCGCTGTCGGCGGTCGCCGCCGAGCAGGGCGCGGTCACCGAGCACGACGCCGACGCGGTGGAACGCGCCGTCGCCGCCGTCGCGGGCGTCGACCCGCACGCGCTGGCCGCCGAGTCGGTCGAGGGCGGCAACCCGGTGATCCCGCTGGTCAAGCGGCTCAAGGCGGCCGCGGCGCGGATCCAGCCCGGTGCCGAGCGGGCGGTGCATCCGGGCGCCACCAGCCAGGACGTCATGGACACCGCGCTGATGCTGCTCACCCGCCGGGCCGGGCACCGCGTCGTCGCCGACCTCACCGCCTGCGCCGACGCCGCGGCCGCGCTCGCCGCCACCCACCGCGACACCCCGTGCGCCGCCCGCACCCTCGGCCAGCAGGCGCTGCCCACCACCTTCGGCCTGGTCGCCGGCACCTGGTGCACCGGGCTGGACCGGGCCCGCACCGGCCTCGACCGGGTGCTCACCGCGCTGCCGGTCTCCTACGGCGGCGCCGCGGGCACCCTCGCGGCCGTCCACCCGCACGGCCCGGCCGTCGCCGACGCGCTGGCCGCGCGGCTCGGGCTCGCCCCGCAGGGCGTGCCGTGGCACACCGAACGCAGCCGCATCGGCGAGCTCGCCGGGGCGCTCGGCGTCGCCGCCGGGGCCTGCGCCAAACCCGCGGGCGACGTCGTGCTGCTGTCCGCCACCGAGCTCGGCGAGGTGTCGGAGTCCGCGCCGGGGGACTCGTCGTCGATGCCGCACAAGCGCAACCCGGCCGCGGCCGTCACCGCCCGTGGCGCCGCGAAGCGCGCCCCCGGCCTGGTCGCGACGCTGCTCGCCGGCGCCGAGCAGGAGTTCCAGCGTGCCGCCGGGGCCTGGCACGCGGAGTGGGAGACGCTCGTCGCGCTGCTGCGGGTCACCGCGGGCGCCGCGGCCCGGCTGCGGGTGAGCCTGGAGGGGCTGCAGGTGCACCCCGAGGCGATGGCCCGCAACCTCGACCTCGCCGCGGGCGCCCAGGGCCACGGCACCGGGCACGCCGCCGACCTGGTCGACACCGTCCTCGCCGGACGGCCGGCGTGAGCACCCCGGAGGACGTGGGCGCCCCGCGCACCGAGCAGGTCCGCTCGCTGGCCCGCGGGCTGGCCGTCATCCGGTCCTTCGACGCGCAGCGCCCGCAGCAGACCCTCGCCGACGTCGCCCGTGCCACCGGGCTCACCCGCGCCGCGGCCCGCCGGTTCCTGCTCACCCTGGCCGAGGAGGGCTACGTCCGCACCGACGGCAGGCTGTTCACCCTCACCCCGCGGGTGCTGGAGCTCGGCTGGTCCTACCTGTCCGCGATGGGCCTGCCCGAGATCGCGGCCCCGCACCTGGAGCGCCTGGTCGCCACGGTGCGCGAGTCCGCGTCGGTGTCGGTCCTCGACGGCGACCCGCACACCGGCTACGACGTCGTCTACGTCGCCCGCGTCCCCACCTCGCGGATCATGACCGTCACCATCACCATCGGGACCCGCTTCCCGGCCTGGGCGACGTCGATGGGCCGCGTCCTGCTCGCCGCGCTCCCGCCCGCCACCCTCGACTCCTACCTCGGCGCGCTGGAGCCGGCGGCGCTGACCGCGCACACCGTCTCGACCCCGGAGCAGCTGCGCACCGAGCTGGACCGGGTCCGCACCGACGGGCACTGCGTCGTCGACCAGGAGCTGGAGGCCGGGCTGCGCTCGGTCGCGGTGCCCGTCCACGACCGAGCCGGGCGGGTCGTCGCGGCCGCGAACGTCTCCACCCACGCCTCCCGCAACGACGCCGACGGCCTGCGCGCCGACATCCTGCCCGAGCTGCGCGCCTGCGCCGCCGCGATCGAGGCGGACCTGCGCGCCGCCGGGTAGCCGGGAACAGACCGCGCCCGCGGCGGGTTGGCCCTCCCAGGAGCTGATCTCGAGCGACGGAGGCACGGTGAGCGGACGTCTGCACCTGGCGGTCGAACTCGGAGCGGCGGGGCGCCACCCCGGCGCGTGGCGGCTCGGCGGCGCCGACCCGGCCCGGCTGTTCACCGCCCCGTACCACCTGGACCTGGTCCGCACCGCGGCGCGCGGCGGCCTCGACCTCGTCGCGCTGCCCGACTCGCTGCGGCCGCCCGGTGCCGACCCGGCCGCACTGCCCGGCACCCTCGACGCCGTCGCCGTCGCCGCGCGGGTCGCGCCCGCCGTCCCCGGCATCGGGGTCGTGCCGACGGTGACGGTCACCCACACCGAGCCGTTCCACCTGTCCAAGGCCGTCGCCACCCTGGACTTCGTGTCCACCGGGCGGGCCGGCTGGCAGCCCGACGTGTCGCGCACGCAGGCCGAGGCCGACCTGTTCGGCCGTGCGCGCGCCGACCGCGACGCGGCCTCCCTCTGGCGGGAGGCCGGCGAGGCCATCGAGGTCGCCGCCCGGCTGTGGGACTCCTGGGAGGACGACGCCGAGATCCGCGACGCCGCCACCGGACGCTTCGTCGACCGCGACCGGCTCCACCACATCGACTTCACCGGCGAGTTCTTCTCCGTGACCGGTCCGTCGATCACACCGCGCCCGCCGCAGGGGCAGCCCCTGACCGTGCTGCGCGGCGACGAGACCGAGGCGCTGGCGACCGTCGGCCGCTACGCCGACGTCGTCCGGGTCGCGGCCGACACGGTCGCCGGAGCCGCCGAGGCCCGGGACCGGGTCCGTGCCGCCGTCGCCGACGCCGGGCGCGACCCCGAGCAGGTCACCGTGCTGCTCGACGTCGAGACCCTGCTGGGCGACGACGCCGCCGCGCGGCTGCGCGAGCTCGACGCACTCGCCCCCGCCGACGCCGACCCCGCCCCGGCGACGCTGCGCCACGTCGGCGACCCGGCCGCGCTCGCGGCCCTGCTGCGCGACGCCGCCGAGGAGCGCGCCGCCGACGGGTTCGTGCTGGTCCCGCTGGCGCTGCCGTCCGGGGTGGACGAGATCGTCGACGGCCTGCTGCCCGCACTCGGCGACGCCTGGACGCCCGCCCCCTACGACGGCACCCTGCGCGACCGCTTCGGGCTCGCCCGCCCCGCGGACCGGTACACCCGGACGGCGGGCTGACCGGCACACTCGCCGGGTGCGCGTCCTCACCGCCGACGACCGGCTGCGGGCCCTGCTCGCCCGCCAGCTCCTCACCGGGCGCGCCGCCCTGAGGGTGCCGCGCGCCCTGGAACGCATCGGCGGGCTGCAGACCCAGCACGCCCCGTCGGGCTACCTCGGGCTGTGGTCGCGGCTGACCGGCTTCGAGCGGGCCACGCTGACCGCGATGCTGCACGACGGACGCGTCGTACAGGCCTGGGCGATGCGCTCGACCATCCACATGCTCAGCCGCCGCGACCACCCGGTGTTCACCGCCGCCGTCCGCGCCGAGCAGCGCGCGGACTGACTGCGGCTGCTCCGCGACGTCACCGACGCCGACATGACCGCCGCCGCACGCGTCGTCGGCGGGCTGCTGGCCGACGGGCCGCGCCGGCACGCCGAGATCACCGCCGCACTCGCCGACGCGGGCCTGCCCGCGGGTGTCTTCCCCGGCGTGCAGCACTGGGTCGGGCTCGTGCGGGTCCCGCCCGCCGGTACCTGGGCGACCCCGCGCGCCCACGTCCACGGCCTCGCCGCGCCCGGCCCGGAGCCCGATCCCGCCGCGGCACGGGCCACGCTGGCCCGCCGCTACCTGCGGGCCTTCGGGCCCGCGTCCGCGCCGGACGTCGCGCGGTTCGCCGGCTGGCCGGTCGGCGTCGCCCGTGCCGCCCTGGCGGGACAGGACCTGCGCCCGTTCGCCGCCGAGGACGGCACCGCGCTGCTCGACGTGCCGCGCGCCCCGCTGCCCGGGCCCGGCACCCCGCTGCCGGTGCGCTTCCTCGGCCCCTACGACGCGGTGCTGCTGCTCGGGCACGCCGCGGCCACCGGGATCGTGCCCGCCGAGCACCGCCATCACGTGTTCGCCACGACCCGGCCCCGCTCGGCGCCGGTGTTCCTGCTGCACGGCCGGGTCGCCGGCACCTGGGAGCACCGCGACGGCCGCGTCGTCACCACCCCGTTCACCCCGCTCGACGCCGCCGACCGGCGCGCCGTCGACGACGAGGCCGAGCTGCTCACCGCCTGGTACCGGGACCCGGGGCCGGGAGCGCCCCCGGCGTGACGCACGATGGGATCATGACCGGCACGACGCAGCCGCAGCCGACCAGGCCCGGACCGGGCACCCGGGAGCGGCTGCGGCGCGCGCCGGTCGAGTCCGGTCTCGGGATGGCCCCCGACCCGTCGTCGACGCCGGAGCGCGTGGTGGTGCGCGCCCCGCTGCACGACGGTGTCCGCACCGCCGACGGCCGGGTCCTCCCGGTCCTCCCGGCGCTGCTGGCCGACGCGGGCCTCGGCTACCTCGTGTTCTCCACCGCGCGGCTCACCGCCGGCGCGCCCACCGTCGACCTGCGCCTGGACGTGGCCGGGGTGCCCGCACCGGACGCGCGGTGGCTGCGCGCCGAGCTGACGCTGCTGCACCTCGACGACGAGGTCGGCGTCGGCCGGGCCGAGATGCGCGACGACACCGGGGTCGCCGTCGCGCACGTCGTCGCCACCTTCGCGCTGACCGGTGCCCCCGCGGGCCCCGGCGGGCTCGCGACCGCGCCCGCGACGGGGACCACCACCGCCGCCGGCACCGACGTCCGGGCCGCGCTGCCGCCGTTCGACGCCACCCGGCTGCGGCCGGAGCACCTCGAGCGCGACGCCGACGGCGACGTCGTGTTCACCCCCGGCCCGTCGACGACGAACCTCAACGGCACCACCCACGGCGCGGTCCTGTCCGGGCTCGCCGCCGCGGCCCAGTCCGCGCACCCCGGCGCCGCGGACGCCCGGCCGCTGTCGACGACGGTGGAGTTCCTGCGCCCGGTGCAGGTCACCGACCGGCTGCGGGCCCGCACCGTCGCGATCCGCGACGGCCGCCGCTTCCGCACCCTGGGCACGGAGCTGCTGCTGCCCGACGGGCGGACCGCGGTGCGCGCCGTCGGCACCGCGCTGCGCCGATGATCGCCCGGACGGGTCATCGCTGTTAGCGTCGTCACCGTCCCCGGCTCGGAGGTGCGCACGTGTCGACCCCGCAGGTCCCCGCCCCACGACCCCACCGGATCGCCGTCATCGGGTCCGGACCGTCCGGCCTGTACACGGCCGAGGCGCTGCTGGCGGGTGACCCGTCGGTGCACGTCGACGTGATCGACCGGCTGCCCGCGCCCTACGGTCTGGTCCGCTACGGCGTCGCCCCCGACCACGTGAAGATGAAGTCGGTCATCCGGGCCCTGGTGAAGACCTTCGACGACAGCGACCGCGTCCGGTTCCTCGGCAACGTCCACGTCGGCCCCGGCGGCATCCCGGGGGAGGCGCTGCGGGAGCACTACCACGCCGTCGTGCACGCGACGGGCAGCGCGGTCGACCGCGACCTCGGCGTCCCGGGGGAGGACCTCGCGGGCTCGGTCGGGTCCGGCGCGTTCGTGTCCTGGTACTGCGGGCACCCCGACGCGGTCGGTCCCGGCCCGCTGCTCGACCGCCCCGGCGTGGTCGTGGTCGGCGCGGGGAACGTCGCCGTCGACGTCGCGCGGGTCCTGGCCCGCCCCGCCGACGACCTCGCCGCCACCGACGCGCACGACGCGGTGCTCGACGCGCTGCGGGAGAGCGCGGTCACCGACGTGCACGTACTGGTCCGGCGCGACCCGCTGCACGTGAAGTTCACCCCCGCCGAGCTGCGCGGTCTCGGCGGCCTCGACGACGTCGACGTCGTGGTGCACGACGACGGCCTGCTCGCCGCGGGCGTCGCCGAGCCGGAGGAACGCCGGATGCGCCAGAACATCGAGATGCTCACCGAGTGGGCCGGCCGGTCCTCCACCGGCGCGCCCCGGCGGATCCACCTGCGGTTCCTGCGGTCCCCGGTCCGCCTCGTCGACGACGGCACCGGCCGGGTCGGCGCCGTCGAGATCGAACGCAACGCCCTCGGCGACGACGGCCGCGTGCGCGGCACGGGGGAGCGGGAGACCCTGGAGGCGGGCCTGGTCGTGCGGGCCATCGGCTACGCGGGCGAGCCCATCGAGGGCCTGCCGTTCGACGCGGCCACCGGCACCGTCCCGCACGAGGCCGGACGGGTGCTGCTCGGCGGGGAGCCGGTGCGCGGCAGCTACGTGGCCGGGTGGATCAAGCGGGGCCCGACCGGGGTGATCGGCACCAACAAGGGCGACGGCGCGCAGACCGCGGAGTCGGTGCTGGCCGACCTGCCGGCCCTGGCGACGCCGCCGCGGCCGGGTGGCGACGCCGTCGTGGAGCGGATGCGCTCCTACGGCGTCGACCCCGTGCTGTGGGAGGACTGGCTGCGTCTCGACGCCGCTGAGCTCGCACTGGGGGAGCGGCGCGGCGGCACCGACCGCGTCAAGATCGCCGACCGGGCGGAGATGCTCGACGCCGCCCGCAGCCGCAGCTCACGGTCGTAGCGGCCCGGTCCCGCGCGGCCGCCGTGCGGCTCAGTATGGGTCGACCGCCATGACGCAGGACATCGCGCCCATGCCGCGGGAGAAGTCGTCGGCCTCGTCGGGGGTCATCGACATGGTGCAGGTGACCGAGCTGTAGGCGACGCCCTCACGGACGTCGACGCAGAACTCGCGCAGCGTGCGGCCGCAGCTCTGCAGCGCCGAGGCGATCTGCATGACCCCGGCCATCCCGTCGCCGGTGACGACGGTGTGCCGGCGGGGCATCCGGGACGCGATGTCCGCGGCGCCACCGGAACCGGTGGGGAAGGAGAAGGTGGTGGTGGGACGGTCGGCGGTGATGCTCATGATGATGTGGCTCCATGCGTTGCGCGAGAGAGAAGCGGGAACGCGAGCCAGGTCTCGTAGATCCTCACCGCGGTGTGCGGGAGGGAAGCGCCGGGATTGCGGCGCGGGCGCGTCGGCGGCCTGGATCAGCCGACGCGCAGTGCTACTACCGCGAGAAGTCGTGCGGGCAGCGCTGCGGCCGGAGCAAGGGTGTGCTCGACGGTGCGCATGACGATCACAGTAGCAACCGGATGCGGCCTGCGCCACAGGGGATGCCCCCACTAGCCTCATCGGTGTCCGCCACGCCCTGACCCGAGGGGGAGCCCCACCGTGATCACCGCGATCGTCCTGGTGCACACCGCCGCCGACCGGATCCCCGAGACCGCGCAGGCCATCGCGGACCTCGACGGCGTGTCGGAGGTCTACTCCTGCGCCGGTGACGTGGACCTGATCGCGATCGTCAAGGTGCGCGAGCACGAGCAGCTCGCCGACGTGATCGCCAGCCGGCTCAGCCGGATCGACGGCGTCGTCGGGACCGACACCCACATCGCGTTCCGGTCCTACTCCAAGGCCGACACCGACGCCGCGTTCGCCATCGGGCTCGACTGAGCCCGGCCCCGCGGGTCAGGCCGACGCGAGCTCGGTCGAGAGCGCGGCCCAGCGGGCCAGCAGGTCCGCGGCCGCACCGGAGTCCACCGCCTCGGCGACGGCGTCGAGCGCCGCCCCGACCGACGCGGTGAGGTCCGGGCCCACCCCGCGGTGCGCGGCGAGCGCCCCGGCGGCGTTGAGCAGCACCGCGTCGCGCACCGGACCGGTCTTGCCGGCCACCAGGTCGCGGACGACGGCGGCGTTGACCTGCCGGGTGCCGCCGCGCAGGTCCTCGGCGGTGGCCACGCCGACCCCGAGGTCGGCCGGGTCGAGCCGCTCCTCGCGGACGGTGCCGCCGTCGCTGATCCAGACGGTGCTGCGCCCGGTGGTGGTGAGCTCGTCGAGCCCGTCGTCGCCGCGCACCACCAGTACCGACTTGCCGCGCCGGGCGAAGACCTCGGCCATCGTCGCGGCGTGCCGGGGGTCGGCGCAGCCGATCAGGCCGGTCTCCGGCTGGGCCGGGTTGGACAGCGGCCCGAGCAGGTTCATCGCGGTCGGGACGCCGAGCTCGCGACGGACCCCGCCGGCGTAGCGCATGGCGGGGTGGAAGGACTGCGCGAAGCAGAACGCGATCCCCAGCTCCGCGGCGCACCGCTCGACCGCGGACGGGGTCAGCTCGATCGCGACACCCAGCTCCTCCAGCACGTCGGCCGTCCCGCACTGCGACGACGCCGCGCGCCCGCCGTGCTTGACCACCGGCGCACCCGCCGCCGCGACGACGACCGCCGCCATCGTGGAGATGTTCACCGTGTGCGCCTGGTCCCCGCCGGTGCCGACGACGTCGACCGAGCGGCCGGGCACGTGCACCCGCAGCGCGTGGGCGAGCATCGCGTCGGCCATGCCCGAGATCTCCGCGGGCGTCTCGCCCTTCGCGCGCAGCGCCACGAGGAACCCGGCGAGCTGCGCCGGGGTCGCCTCGCCGGCGAAGACCTGACCCATCGCCCAGGTCGCCTCGTCGGCGGTGACGTCCTCGCCGCGCATCAGGCGGCCGATCACGGAGGGCCAGGTGGGTGCGCTCACGACGTGAGGTGTCCTCTGTCTCGCTACTGCTGCTGGGTCAGGGTGCCGGGCCGGTGGTCGCGCAGGACCTGCGCGACGACCTCGGCCGCCTCGATCGGGTCGAGCGGGTGCACGAGCACGGCGTCCGCCTCCGACCAGGTGGCGAGCCAGCGGTCGTCCCGGCGGCGGACGGTCAGCACGATCGGGGGGCAGTCGACGATCTCGTGACGCAGCTGCTTGGCCACGCCCATCCCGCCGGTCGGCTGCGCCTCGCCGTCGAGGACCAGCAGGTCGGCCTCGCCGGCGTCGCAGGCCGCGAGGACCTCGGCGATGCCGGCCGCCTCCACCCAGCGCACCCGGCCCACGTCCGGCGCGGGCCGCCGCCCGACCGCCTCGATGATGCTCTCGCGGACCTCGGGACGGTGGCTGTAGACCAGCACCGTGCTGGTCCCCGTCACCGATCCGGCCGCGCTGCCGATCTCTGCCGCTCGTCCGCTCACGCCGGGGATACTAGGGGAACCCTCCGTCGCCCCCGAACGTTGTCGTGTCGGCGGTCCGGGACGGGGCCGTCCGGCGGCCGTTCGGTCGCCCCGACCAGGCGAAGAGTTCGGTGATCATGGGGTCCGTTCGCCGATCGTGATGTGGCGAGGGGTATCCCGACAAGCCGTAGAAGTTCGGCTCGGGTCATAATGCCCGACGTGACGACAGCGGCACCCAACATCAGCGCGCGGATCCATTCGCTGAACCGCCCCAACCTGGTCAGCATCGGCACCATCGTCTGGCTCTCCAGCGAGCTGATGTTCTTCGCCGGGCTGTTCGCGATGTACTTCACCGCGCGGGCGCAGAACGACGGCCCCTGGCCGCCGCCGCCCACCGAGCTCGACGTCCCCTACGCGCTCGCGATCACGATCGTGCTCGTGGCGTCCTCGTTCACCTGCCAGTTCGGCGTGTTCGCCGCCGAGCGTGGTGACGTGTTCGGCCTGCGTCGCTGGTACGCCCTGACGCTGGCGATGGGGACGTTCTTCGTGCTCGGCCAGGCCTTCGAGTACTACACCCTGGTCACCTCGCACGAGACGACGATCGCGTCGAGCGCCTACGGGTCGGTCTTCTACCTGGCGACCGGCTTCCACGGGCTGCACGTGGTCGGCGGCCTGGTCGCGTTCGTGTACCTGATCATCCGCACGAAGCTCAGCAAGTTCACGCCCGCCCAGGCCACCGCGGCGATCGTGGTGTCGTACTACTGGCACTTCGTCGACGTGGTGTGGATCGGGCTGTTCGCCACGATCTACTTCATCCGCTGACCGATCGCGCCGCCCGTTCCCTGACAGCACCCGCCACGACGTCGAGGTTGGAAGACCCCCAGCGATGACCGAGAACCAGAACCCACCACCGGCCGCACGGCCGGACGAGAAGGCCGGGGGCCGCACCCGTCCGCACGGCAAGATGAAGCGCCGCATCGCCGGCGCCCTCGCCATCGGGCTGGGCCTGCTGTCCGTCGGTTTCCTCTACGCCGCCTTCGCGCCGCAGCCGCAGGTCGCCCAGGCGCAGCAGGACACCGCGCTGATCGCCAAGGGCGAGCAGCTCTACAACAACACCTGCATCACCTGCCACGGTGCGAACCTGCAGGGCGTCCAGGACCGCGGCCCGAGCCTCATCGGCGTCGGTGACGCGGCGGTCTACTTCCAGGTGTCCTCGGGCCGTATGCCGATGGCGCGCCAGGAGGCCCAGGCGGCCCGCAAGCACCCGCTGCCGATCTTCGACCCGGAGACCCAGGAGGGCCGGGCGAACCTCGAGGCGCTGGGCGCGTTCGTGCAGGCCAACGGCGGCGGGCCGGTCACCCCGGCCGCGACCGGCGAGGCCCTGCGCGGCGACGACCCGGGCCGCGGCGGCGTGCTGTACCGCCTGAACTGCGCCTCGTGCCACAACTTCACCGGTGTCGGCGGCGCGCTGTCGTCCGGCAAGTACGCTCCCGCGCTCGAGCCGGCCAGCGAGGAGCAGATCTACACCGCGATGCAGACCGGTCCGCAGAACATGCCGCGCTTCTCCGACCAGCAGCTCACGCCGCAGGAGAAGCAGGACATCATCGCGTACATCAAGTCGGTGAACCACGCCAACGACCCGGGCGGCTACTCGCTGCTGGGTCTCGGTCCGACGGCCGAGGGTGTCTTCATCTTCGCCGTCGTGATGTCCGGTCTGGTCGGGTTCGCCATCTGGTTGGGGGCGAAGAGTTGAGCAGCGAAGTCAGCACCGGGTCGGACCGTCGTCCGACCAAGGAGGAGCTCGACGCGATGTCGCCCGAGCAGCTGGCCCGTCTGGCCGGCGAGCTCGACGAGGTCGAGGTCGTGCACAACACGCCGGCGTTCCCGATCCCGGGGACCCGCGCGGAGAAGCGCGCCGAGCGTTCGGTCGCGCTGTGGTTCGTCATCTCGGCGATCTCCATGATCGCCTTCGTGGTCGCGTTCATCGCGTGGCCGTGGGAGTACGTCAACGTCGGCGAGCCCGGCCACGCGCTCTACAACCTCTACACCCCGGTCATCGGCTTCACCTTCGGGTTCTCGGTGCTCTCCATCGGCATCGCGGTCATCCAGATGGTGAAGAAGCTGTTCCCGGAGGAGACCTCGGTCCAGCAGCGCCACGACGGCCCGTCCACCGACGTCGACCGCGCCACCTTCCTGGCCCAGGTCGCCGACGCCGGCAAGGGCACCACGATCGGGCGTCGCAAGCTGATCATCCGCAGCGCCGGTCTGGCCGCGGCGGTGGCCGGTATCGGCACCGGTGTCGTCGCGCTCGGCGGCATCATCCGGAACCCGTGGGCCGAGGGCGACGACTCCCCGCTGTGGCACACCGGCTGGCGTCCGGAGAACGGCGAGACGGTGTACCTGCGCACCGACACGGGTATCCTCTCCGAGATCGCCCGAGTGCGACCCGAGGACATGGAGCCGGGTGCGATGATGACCGTCTTCCCGTACCGCGAGAGCGAGCGGGGCAACGAGGAAGAGCTGCTGCACGCGCAGCGCGCCTCGGACGCGCCGGTCATGCTCATCCGTCTCCGCCCCGGGACCGAGGTCACCAAGCGCCCCGGTCAGGAGAACTTCAACTACGGTGACTTCTACGCCTGGTCGAAGGTCTGTACCCACCTCGGGTGCCCGACCTCGCTGTTCCAGGCGCAGGACAACCGCATTCTCTGCCCGTGCCACCAGTCGCAGTTCCTGGCCACGCAGGACGCCGAGCCCGTCTTCGGGCCGGCCGCCCGGCCGTTGCCGCAGCTGCCGATCACGGTGAACGAGGAGGGCTACTTCGTCGCCCGCAGCGACTTCGTGGAGCCCGTCGGACCCGCGTTCTGGGAGAGGCCGAAGACGACATGAGTTCGATCACGACACCCACCACCTCCTCGGGTGGCCTCGCGGCCAAGGGCGGCGCGGCACTCGACCAGGCGGACCAGCGTTACCACGCGGCGGCGGGGCTCCGGAAGCAGTTCAACAAGGTCTTCCCGACCCACTGGTCGTTCATGCTGGGCGAGATCGCCCTGTACAGCTTCATCATCGTGCTGCTGTCGGGCACCTACCTGGCGCTGTTCTTCGACCCCTCCATGCAGGAGGTCGTCTACAACGGGCCGTACGACCCGCTGCGCGGCGTCCACATGTCGCGGGCCTACGAGTCCGCGCTGGAGATCTCGCTCGAGGTCCGCGGCGGCCTGTTCATGCGTCAGCTGCACCACTGGGCGGCGCTGCTCTTCGTCGCGGCGATGATCATCCACATGTTCCGGGTGTTCTTCACCGGCGCGTTCCGCAAGCCGCGTGAGGCCAACTGGACCATCGGCGTCGTCCTGATCCTGCTGGGCACCTTCGCCGGCTTCACCGGCTACTCCCTGCCGGACGACCTGCTCTCGGGCGTCGGGCTGCGGATCGCCTCGGGCATCACGCTGACCGTGCCGATCATGGGCACCTGGGTGCACTGGGCGCTGTTCGGCGGCGAGTTCCCCGGGACCGAGATCATCCCGCGGCTCTACATCATCCACGTGCTGATCCTGCCCGGCATCATCCTCGCGCTGATCGCCGTGCACCTCGGCCTGGTCTGGTACCAGAAGCACACCCAGTTCCCCGGCCCCGGCCGGACCGAGAACAACGTCGTCGGCGTGCGGATCATGCCGCAGTTCGCGGCGAAGGGCGGCGCGTTCTTCTTCGTCGTCGCCGGTGTGCTGACGCTGATCTCGGGCCTGTTCCAGATGAACCCCATCTGGCACCTCGGGCCGTACGACGCCTCGCACATCTCCGCCGGGTCGCAGCCGGACTTCTACATGCTGTGGTCGGAGGGCATGGGCCGGATCTTCCCGCCGTGGGAGTTCTACCTGTTCGGGACGTACACGATCCCGGCGGCGTTCATCCCCACCGCGGGCTTCCTGCCGGTGCTGTTCGTGCTCGCCGGGGCCTACCCGGCCATCGAACGGCGCTTCACCGGGGACGACGCGCTGCACAACCTGCTGCAGCGTCCGCGCGACGTCCCGGTCCGGACCGCGCTCGGCGCCATGGCGATCTCGTTCTACCTGTGGCTCGTGATGTGCGGGTTCAACGACTGGATCTCGTACTTCTTCCACATCTCGCTGAACGCGACCACGTGGGCCGGCCGCATCGGTCTGCTCGTCGTGCCGCCGATCGTGTACTGGGTGGCCTACCGCTGGTGCATCGGTCTGCAGCGGTCGGACCGCGCGGTGCTGGAGCACGGCATCGAGACGGGCATCATCAAGCGGCTGCCGCACGGTGAGTTCATCGAGGTGCACCAGCCGCTGGGCGGCGTCGACTCGCACGGTCACGCCATCCCGCTGGAGTACCAGGGCGCCTCGGTGCCCAAGCGGATGAACCAGCTCGGCCTGGCGGGTGAGCCGGTCTCCGGTTCGCTGCTCACGCCGGACCCGGCCGAGGAGTCCCGTGCGCTGGCCGTGGCCCGCCACGAGGCCCATGAGCGGGAGCTCGAGGAGTCCCGCCGGCGTCACGAGGCGCGGGCGGAGCTCGAGTCCCGCAGTGGTGAGCTCGCGGGCCGCCCGGACGACGGTGGTCGTCCGCAGCAGCCGCGCGACTGAGCACGGCCCGGGCCCCGGCCCGGAAGCACTCCACGGCGGCCCCGCCGGAGACACGGTCTCCGGCGGGGCCGCCGTCGTACGTTCTCAGACCCCGGCGGGCTCGTCGGGGGAGCGGTCCCCGGTGCGGTGCGACGCCTCCCGGGCCCGGTCGGCCCACTCCCGCCAGGCACCCCCGCCCCGTGCCGGCTCCGCCCACGGCGGGTCGCAGTACACCAGCCGGGTCCCGCCGGTGGTGAGCCAGCGGTGCAGGATCCGGACCTCCTCCGACGGGGCCCCGCGCAGCGGCCCGTCGCCGGGCAGGACCGTCTGCGCTCCGGTCCGCAGCGCCTCGACGACCGGCATCGGCCGCACCCCGCGCGGGGCGTTGCCCGCGGCGGCGAGCCGTCCGTGGCGCAGGACGGCGAGCTCCCAGCCGCCCCGCCCGTCGGGCCGGGCACCGACCAGCTCGTCGATCCCCGCGAGCGCGGCGAGGGTTCCGCCCCGGTCGACCCCGGCGGCCAGCGTGGCCAGCCGGTCCCGGGCCCGTGCGGCCGCCTCGTAGCGCCCGCCGGCGGACCGGTCGTCGACCTCGGTGGCCAGCACCCGCAGCGGGCCGTCGTCCCGCCCCGCGACGAGGTCGCCCCAGGCGTGCACGGCGGGCGCGTAGTCCTCGGCGGGCTGCAGCCCGGCGCACGGGGCGGCGCAGCGGCCCAGCTCGTGCAGCGCGCACGGCGTCGCCGACGGGTTCCGGGCCGGGATGCGGATCGTGCACCGGCGCAGCGGCAGCGCGTCGAGTGCCGCGTCGAGCACGTCGGTCGCGGCCCGCTGCGACCCGAACGGGCCCAGGGCACCCGCCCGCGGGGTGGCGACGACCGACAGCCGCGGGAACGCCTCCGCCGTCGGCACCACCCAGTAGGCCCGGCCGGGGTTGCGGGAGCGCCGGTTGTACGGCGGGCGGTGCGCGGCGATGAGCGCCAGCTCGCGCACCGAGGCCTCCAGGGCGTGCGCGCAGACCACCGTGTCGACCTTCTCGGCGCGGGCGAGCATGTCGCGGACCCGTCGGCGCTTCTCCCCGGCCGTGAAGTACGACCGCACCCGCCGGTGCAGGTCGCCGCTGGTGCCGACGTAGAGCACCTGGCCGTCGCCGCCGCGGAACAGGTACACCCCGGGCTCGGAGGGCACGTCGTTAGCCAGGTGCCTGCGGCGGCGCTGGGTGGTGGTGGGCCGGTGCGGGGCCCGGTCACGGACGAGCTGCAGCAGCTCCTCCAGGCTCTGCACGCCCAGGTTCCCGATCCGCTCCAGCAGGTGGTGCAGCACCTCGACGGTCGCCCGGGCGTCGGTCAGTGCCCGGTGGTCCGGGGTGGTGGCACAGAGCCGAAGTGCCGGGCCAGCGTGCCCAGCTTCACGCTGGGGCACTCGGCGTGCGGGAGCACGGCCCGGGCGAGCCGGGCGGTGCACAGGACCGGCGGGCCGGGCCAGGGGCGGTCGAGGCGCTCGCAGGCGGCCTTGAGGAACCCCGTGTCGAACGGGGCGTTGTGCGCCACCAGCACCGAGCCGCGGAGCATGTCGAGCACCGAGGGCAGGACCGCGCCCAGCGGTGGCGCGTCGTGCAGCATCGCGTTCGTGATGCCGGTCAGCCGGGTGATGTCGGCCGGGACGCGCACGCCCGGGTCGACGAGGGTGCCGAGCTCGGAGATCCGGCTGCCGCCGCGCACCGCGACGGCGCCGACCTCGGTGATGGCGTCGGTCCGGTGGCTGCCGCCGGTGGTCTCCAGGTCCACCACGCAGAAGGTGACGTCGCGCAGCGGCGTGCCCAGCTCGTCGAAGGTGAGCTGCGGGGAGCAGGAGGTCACGCCCCGCACCGTAGCCGTGGGGTCCGACAGTATGTTCGAACACCCGGCCCGGGACCGGGGGAGCGGGGCGCCGACACCGATCGGGGACGTCCCGGGTGCGGACGGCCACGCCGACGGCGATCCGGGTCGGGCGGGGATAACCTGGACCGATGGCGCACGACGACACGGAGCGACCGGAGCCCACGTGCTCCGGGGCCTCGTCGTGCGCCGCCGACCCGGCCGCGGGCGACTGGCCGGAGCTGCCCGCCCCGCTGCGGGCCCGGCTCGCCGAGATCGCGGGTACCGCGCTGGGCGGGCTGCCGGCCGGGGACGTCCCCACCCCGCTGCGCCGCTTCGCCCGGTTCACCCCCGCCAAGCGGGCCCGTCTCGGCGGGCAGGTGCTGGTGGCCCGGCTGCAGCAGGACGCGGCGTTCCGGGCGGCCGTGGTGGCCTGGTGGGCCGAGAACCGGCCCGGTGAGCTGGAGCTGCCCGAGCTCTCCTCGGCAGGACCCGCCGGCGACCCGCCCGTGCCCCCGGGCGGACCCGGTGCACCCACCGGGGACACCGGAGCCGCGGAGGGGACCGGCCCGTCCGGCCGTCCCGCGGCGCAGCGCGCGGCCGGATCACCGGTGGACGGGACGATCCCCGCCGCGGAGGCCGGGTCCGTCGCGGATCCGCTGCCCGCACCGGTCGACAAGCTCGACGCGGCCGCGGTCGCGCTGCTCACCGCCGATCCGCTCGCGCACCGGCGGGTCGCCGAGGTGGGGCAGACCGCGGACCTGGCGAACCTGCGCGCCGAGCGCGACGAGGCCCTGGCCAAGGCCGACAAGCTCACCGCCGAGCTCGAACGGGCCCGGGCCGAGCTGGTCGAGGAACGGGAACGCGCACGGGCGCTCGTCGGGGAGCGGGAGACCGAGTACCAGCAGATGCGCCGCCGGGTCAGCGACCAGGGCGCCCGGCTGCGTGCCGCACTCGACGCCCGCACCGAGCTGGAGGAGGAGGTCGCGCGGCTGCGCGGCGGCGTCGACGAGGAGCTCGCCCGCTCCCGCGCCGAGACCGCCGCCGAGCGCGAGCGCGCCGACCGGGAACGCCGCCGGGCCGACGCCGCGGCCGGTCAGGTCGCCGCCGCCCGCCAGGCCGCCCGCGAGGCCCGTCGCGGCGACGAGGTGCGCCTGGAGCTGCTGCTCGACACCGTCAGCGGCGCGATCTCGGGCCTGCGCCGCGAGCTCGACGTCGGCGCGGGCGGACCGCGGCCGGCGGACCTCGTCGCGGGCACGGGCGACCGCGGGACCGGCGCGCGCGTCGCGGCCCCCGTCGACGGGCTGGCCGCGCTGGACGCGCTGCTGACCGTGCCGTCGGTGCACCTCATCGTCGACGGCTACAACGTCAGCAAGACCGGCTACCCGGACCTGCCGCTGGCCGACCAGCGCTCCCGGCTGGTGGCCCAGCTCGGCGCGCTGGGTGCCCGCACGGGGGCCGAGATCACCGTGGTGTTCGACGGTGCCGCCGTGATCGCCGCGCCGGTGCGCGGCAGCCGCGGGGTGCGGGTGCTGTTCAGCGACGCCGGGGTGATCGCCGACGACGTCGTCCGCGACCTCGTCGCCGCCGAGCCGGCGGGCCGGCCGCTGCTGGTCGCGACGTCGGACCAGGAGATCGTGCGCTCGGTGCGCCGCCGGGGCGCGCACACCGTGGCGTCCGCGGTGCTGCTGCGCCGCCTCGGCGGCTGAGCGCTCACCCCACGTCACGGTGCCGGGGCCCGTGCCCGGCCGGCGGGACCACCGGCATCGGCAGCGCCGTACGTCCGGCCCGGCCGGGCGCCGGTGCGCCCGGCTCGACCAGGCGCAGGTGCGGGATGAGGCCGCCCTCGGCCAGCACCTGCAGCGCCCGGCGCTCCGGCTCGGCGAACTCGACCGGGGCGACGGTCGTGGCGACCGTGCCGGCGGGCAGGTCGACGGGAAGGTAGGGGATCGGCCGGTCGTCCTCCGGGACCTCCAGCAGCACCCCGATGACGCAGGCACCGCACGCGGCACCGCGGACCTCGCAGCGATCGCAGTCGACGATCATGGCTCCTCCTTCGTCGGACCCGAGGTGGTCGAGCACCGCGGACGCTAGGGGAGGGGTCCGACAGAATGGCCGCGCCGGAGAAAATCCGGGCCGGGGCCGTCACCGCGGGCCGCCGCGCTCGTTCACCTGAACAGCACGACATCCTCACCAGCTGTGCCGTCGAGCGACCACCACCACTCGTACGGAGCAGCGCCACCCCGGCGGGCGACCGTTCCGGTCACGCAACGGTGAGGACGCGGAACTCGTCCGCTCCCCGGAGTGTCGGACGGCGGCCCGCATCCCCGACGCGCAGCGCGCGTGCGGAGCCGCCGTCCCGACCCCCGCCGCCCGGCCCGCCGGTGACCACCGGGGGCCGGCGCCCCGCCGGGGACTAGCGTCGCCGACCGTGGCGCGCACGCTGCTGGTGACCAACGACTTCCCGCCCCGGCCCGGCGGCATCCAGTCCTACCTGTCCGACCTCGCCCGCGCGCTCCCGCCGGACTCGCTCGCGGTCCACGCGCCCGCCTGGCGCGGCGCCGCCGATCACGACGCCACGCTGCCGTTCCCGGTGCACCGGCACCGGTCGTCGCTGATGCTGCCGGTCCCCGAGGTCGCCCGGCGCGCCGCGGAGCTGGCCCGCGAGCACGACGCCGGGACCGTCTGGTTCGGCGCGGCCGCGCCGCTGGGGCTGCTCGGCCCGTACCTGCGCCGCCGGGCCGGGGTGGAGCGGGTCGTCGCCACCACGCACGGCCACGAGGTCGGCTGGTCGATGCTGCCCGGCGCGCGCCGGGCGCTGCACCGGATCGGCCGGGACGCCGACGTCGTCACCACGGTCTCGCGCTGGACCCGCGGCCGGCTCGCCGGCGCGCTCGGCCCGGACGCGGCGCTGGAGGTCCTGCCGCCCCCGGTGGACACCGTCCGCTTCGCACCCGACCCGGCCGCCCGCGCCGCGGTCCGGGCCCGGTACCGGCTCGGCGACGCACCGGTCGTGACGTGCGTGTCCCGGCTGGTGCCGCGCAAGGGCCAAGACGTGCTGGTCGCGGCGCTGCCGCGGATCCGCCGCCGGGTGCCGGGCGCCCGGCTGCTGCTCGTCGGCGGCGGGCCCTACCGGGACCGGCTGCGCACACTGGCGGCACGCGCCGGGGTGACCGACGCCGTGGTGCTCACCGGCGGGGTCCCGGCCGCCGAGCTCGCCGCGCACCACGCCGCCGGGGACGTGTTCGCCCTGCCGTGCCGCACCCACCTGGGCGGGCTCGACGTCGAGGGGCTGGGGATCGCGCTGCTGGAGGCCGCGGCGTCGGGACTGCCCGTCGTCGCGGGGGACTCCGGCGGGGCGCCGGAGACCGTCGAGGAGGGCGTGACCGGCCACGTCGTGCCGGGACGCGACGTCGCCGCCGTCGCCGACCGGGTCGCGGACCTGCTCGTCGACCCCGCCCGGGCGACGGCGATGGGCCGCGCCGGGCGGGCCCGCGTCCGGCGGATCTGGGGCGGGCCGTCGTCGGCGGCGCGCCTGCACGGCTTCCTGACCGGCGACGACGGGCCGCGCTGAGCGCACGACCCGTCGTCGCCGGCGGGGGTCAGCCCTTGTCGGCGGTGGTGCCCGCGTAGAGCGCCTCGATCTCGCCGGAGTAGGACTCCACGACGACCTTGCGCTTGACCTTCATCGTCGGCGTCAGCTCGCCGCCGGCCTCGCTGAAGTCGTGCGGCAGGATCGTGAACTTGCGGATCTGCTCGGCCCGCGAGACGGCCTGGTTGGCGTCCTCGACCGCGGCCGCGATCTCGCCGCGCAGCTCCGGGTCGTCGACGAGGTCGGCGGCCGAGCTGCCGTCGCCCGCGGGCTTGCCGTTGCGCTCGCGCCAGCCCGGCAGGGCGTCCGGGTCGATGGTGACCAGCGCGGAGATGAACGGCTTCTGGTCGCCGATCACGATGCACTGCCCGACCAGCGGGTGCGCCCGCAGCCGGTCCTCGAGCACGGCCGGGGCGACGTTCTTGCCGCCGGCGGTGACGATGATCTCCTTCTTGCGGCCGGTGATGGTGAGGAAGCCGGCGTCGTCGAGCTCGCCGATGTCGCCGGAGTGGAACCAGCCGTCGGACTCCAGGGCCTCCTTCGAGGCCTCCTCGTTCTTCCAGTAGCCGCGGAAGACGATGTCGCCGCGCAGCATGATCTCGCCGTCGGAGGCGATCCGGACCGCGCAGCCGGGGACCGGGCGCCCCACCGAGCCGACGCGCTGGCCGTCGACGGTGTTCAGGGTGATGCCCGCGGAGGTCTCGGTCAGGCCGTAGCCCTCCAGCACGGGCAGCCCGATGCCGCGGAAGAAGTGCCCGAGCCGGCCCCCGAGCGGCGCCGAGCCGGACACCGCGGCCTTGACCCGGCCGCCGACGGCGGCGCGCAGCTTGCCGTAGACGAGCTTGTCGAACAGCGCGTGCCGGGCCTTGAGCAGCAGGCCGGGCCCGCCCGCGTCGAGCGCCTCGGAGTAGGCGATCGCGGTGTCGGCGGCCGCGTCGAAGATCTTGCCCTTGCCGTCGTTGTGCGCCTTGAGCCGCGCGCCGTTGTAGACCTTCTCGAACACCCGCGGCACCGCGAGCAGGAAGGTCGGCCGGAAGTCCGCCAGGTCGGGCAGCAGGGTCTTCACGTCGGGGGAGTGGCCGACGATCGTGCGGGTGGACAGGCAGCCGCACTGGATGGCCTTGCCGAACACGTGCGCGAGCGGCAGGAACAGCAGCACCGAGTCCCCGGGCTCGAACAGGTGCGGGATCGTCGCGGCGATCGTGCGGATCTCGGCGATCAGGTTGCGGTGGGTCAGCTCGCAGCCCTTGGGGCGGCCGGTGGTGCCCGAGGTGTAGATCAGGGTGCACAGGTCGTCGGCGCGCACCCCGCCGCGGCGCTCGTGCACCACGTCGTCGGGGGTGTCCGCGCCGAGGCCGCGCAGCTGCTCGACCGCCGAGGGGGCGTCCGGGGCCGACGCGGCCGGCTCGATCTGCCAGACGGTGCGCAGCTCGGGCAGGTCCCCGCGGACCTTCTCCACCGACGCGGCGTGCTCGGCGGTCTCCACGACGATCCCGACGGCGCCGGAGTCGGACACGATCCAGGAGATCTGGTCCGGCGACGACGTCTCGTAGATCGGCACGGTGACCCCGCCCGCGGCGAGGATCGCGTAGTCGAACAGGGTCCACTCGTACCGGGTCCGCGACAGCAGCGCGACCCGGTCCCCGGCCTGCACGCCCGCGGCGACCAGCCCGGCGGCGATCCGGGTGACCTGCTCGCCGAACTCGGCCGCGGTCACCTCCGACCAGCTCCCGTCCGCGCCCTTGCGGCGGTAGAGCACGTCCGACGGGTGCTGCGCGGCGTTGTCGAACACGGCGTCCGAGAGCGATTCCTCGTCTCCCACGGACACCGCGGCGGGAACGCTGTACTCACGCACGGGGATCGACCTCCTGGCGGCCTCGACAGGCTGAACACGGTCGCCGCGACGGCTGCGGCGACACCTCGGAGCAGAACCTACCGGAGAGTAGGGTCCACGTACATCGAATCGGACATAACGGATCGGTCGGTGGTGCCGCCGGTCCGGTCCGGGCCGCGACGGTACCCGTGACCGGCGCCGTCGCACGGGGTGGCACGCTGACCGGGTGCCCGCGATCGACGTGATCGACGAGACCTTCCTGGCCGTGCCCCGCGAGCGGGTCGCGGCGGAGTTCGCCGACCCGGCCCGGTGGCCGTCGTACTGGCCCGACCTGCGCCCCGAGGTCGCGCACGACCGCGGACCGGCCGGGCTGCGCTGGACCGTGACCGGCGCGCTCGTCGGGACCATGGAGGTCTGGTGCGAGCCGGAGGGCGACGGCACCGTCCTGCACTTCTTCCTGCGCGCGGACCCGGACGGCCCGCCGCCCGGTGGCCGGCTGCGGCGCCGCCGGTGGCTGCGCGCGGAGTCCGACCGGCGGCACCGCGCGTTCAAGGCGCACGCCTTCGCGCTCAAGCGACGCCTGGAGGGCGGGCGCCCGGCGGGCGTCGCGCCGTCGGCGTTCCGGCCGGACCGGACGGCCTGAGCGTGCGGCTGCACGTCGTCACCGACGTCCACGGCGCCACCGTCCCGCTCGCCCGCGCCGCCGAGGGTGCCGACGGGGTGCTCGTGCTCGGCGACCTGCTGGAGTTCATCGACTACCGCGACCCGACCAACGGGATCATCTCCCGGCTGCTCGGGCCCGAGGTGGCCGCGGAGTTCGGCCGGATGCGCCGGATCGGGGCGCCGCGCGCGCAGATGCTGGGCCTGCTGGAGCGCTCCTGGGCCCGGTTCGCCGACCCGGGCGCCGCCGTCGCCGAGGCCGTCGCCGCGCAGTACGCCGAGGTCTTCGGGGTGCTGGGCGGGCTCGGGGTGCCGGTCTGGGCGATCCCGGGCAACGTCGACGTCCCCGACGCCTGGCCCGACACCGACGGCGTCACCCGCGCCGACGGACGGGTGGTCGAGATCGGCGGTCGCCGGTTCGGCTTCCTCGGCGGGGTGCCGCTGCCGCCCGGGATCGACCCGCGCCGCACCGGTCCCTGGCGGCCGCACTTCGTGACCCACGAGGAGTGGACCGCGCGCCTGGACGCGCTCGGCCCGGCCGACGTGCTGTGCACCCACGTCCCGCCGGCGCACCCGGGCCTGACCTACGACGTCGTCACCCGTCGCGCCGAGATCGCCAGCGCCCCGCTGACCGCGCGGATCCGGGCCGAGCAGCCGTCGCACGCCCTGTTCGGGCACGTGCACCAGCCGCTGCACCGCCGTGCCCGGATCGGCCGCACCGAGTGCGTCAACGCCGGACACTTCCGCGCGCACGGCACGCCCTACGTGCTCCGGTTCTGACCACCGGATAGCCTCCCGCCATGGCCGACGCGACCTCGTCCTCGATTCACATCGACGCCCCGCCGGAGCGGGTCATGGCGGTGATCGCGGACTTCGCGTCCTACCCCGAGTGGACCGACCAGATCACCAGCGCCGAGATCCTCGACGCCGGTGCCGACGGCCGCGCCCGCCAGGTCCGCTTCGCGATGGACGCCGGGGCCATCAAGGACACCTACACCCTCGACTACGACTGGGCCGCCGACGACCGCTCGGTGTCCTGGACGCTGGTCAAGGGCGGCATCCAGCGCGCCCAGGACGGCGCGTACCGGCTGGTCGGCGACGCCGGCGGCACCACCGTCACCTACGAGCTCAGCGTCGAGGTCAACTTCCCGATGATCGGGATGCTCCGTCGCAAGGCGGAGAAAGTGATCATCGACGCCGCGCTGAAGGGCCTCAAGCGCCGCGTCGAGAAGGGCTGAGCCGGTCGGCGGCGACGCGGACGCGATCGTTAGGCTCCGCGCTGTGCGCGTCGTGCTCTTCACCGGCAAGGGCGGGGTCGGCAAGACGACCCTGGCCGCCGCGACGGCCGCGCACGTCGCCGGGACCGGCCGGTCCGCGCTGGTCGTGTCCACCGACCCGGCGCACTCCCTCGGTGACGCGCTGGACGCCGAGCTGGGTGCCGAGCCCACCGAGGTCACCGAGAACCTGTGGGGCGCCCACATCGAGGCCCGCCACCTGCTCGAGGGCGCCTGGGGCGACCTGCAGGGGCACCTGCGCACGATGCTCGCCGGGGCCGGGGTGGACGAGCTCGTCGCCGACGAGCTGACCGTGCTGCCCGGCGTCGAGGACCTCCTCGCGCTGGTCGAGGTGCAGCGCTACGCCGACTCCGGCCGCTTCGACGTCGTCGTCGTCGACTGCGGGCCGACCGCGGAGACGCTGCGGCTGCTCACCCTGCCCGAGGCGCTGTCGGGCTACCTGGAGCGGCTGTTCCCCGCGCACCGGCGCGCCGTGCGCGGCCTGGTCGCCGGGCTCGCCGGGGCCAAGGCCGACGGTGCGGGCTGGGACCGCACGGTCGACGCGCTCGGCGTGCTGGCCGAGCAGCTGCGCGGGCTGCGCGGCCTGCTCGCCGACCGGTCCCGCACCTCGATCCGGCTGGTGCTGACCCCGGAACGGGTCGTCGCGGCCGAGACCCGCCGGACGCTGACCGCGCTCGCCCTGCACGAGCTGCGGGTCGACGGGCTGCTGGCGAACCGGGTGATGCCCGGCCCGCCGCCGTCGCTGCGCGGGCCCGCGGCGCGCTGGCTGCGCGAACGCGCGACCGAGCAGCAGTCCGTGCTCGCCGAGCTGGGCGAGCTCGGTGCGGACGTGCCGGTGACCGCGGTCCGCTACACCGCCGCCGAGCCGACCGGCGTCGGCGCGCTGCGCGAGCTGGCCCTGTCGGTCTACGGCGACGACGACCCCGCGGGCACCGCCGACGGCGCCCCGCCGCGGCCGCTGATGGAGCTGCGCCGCACCGCAGGCCACGGCGTCTCCGCCGACACCGAGTTCGAGCTCGACGTGGCGCTGCCCGGCGCCCAGGACGCCCCGCTGGACCTCGCCCGGGTCGGCGACGACATGGTCGTCGGCATCGGGTTCTCCCGGCGCGTGGTCTCGCTGCCGTCGGTGCTGCGCCGCTGCGAGGCCACCGGCGCCCGGCTGGAGGGCCGCGGCTCCGACGCCCGCCTGGTGATCTCCTTCGTGCCCGACCCGGGCACCTGGATGACCTCGTGACCGGCCGTGACACGCGGGGCGGCACCCACTGCGGCGACCACGGCGGCATCCCGGAGGACCTGCGGGTCACCGCGGTGGCGCTGCTCGACCGGCTGCGCGCGGCCACCGAGACGATGTCGGACTCGCTGCGGGCCGCCGGGAGCGACCCCGGCCCCGGCGACGCCGGCTCCTGCACCGCCTGCCCGGTGTGCGCGCTGATCGCCGTCGTGCGGGGGGAGCGGTCGGAGCTGGTCACCCGGCTCGCCGACCACGCCACCGGGCTGCTCGCCGTGCTCGTCGCGGTGCTCGAGGAGGCCGCCCCGCCCGCGCGCCAGGAACCCCGCCGTCCGCACGGCGGCGGACGCTCCGTGCAGCGGATCGTGGTGCACCGGACATGAGCCCCAGGATGTCCGACGTCCGCACCATCGGGGTGGACGTCGGGGGCACCAGCGTGCGCGCGGGCGTCGTCGACGCCGAGGGGGAGATCCTCGACTCCGCCTCCGCGCCGACCCCGCGCACCGACGACGCGCTGGAGGCGGCCATCGCCGGCGCCGTCGACGAGCTGCGGCGCAGGCACACCGTCGCCGCCGTCGGACTCGCGCTCGCCGGGTTCGTCGACGCCCCGCGCGGCCTGGTCCGCTACGCGCCGCACCTGTCCTGGCGCGACGCCCCGGTCGCCGAGCGGATCGGCGCCCGGCTCGGCGGGATCCCGGTCGTCGTGGAGCACGACGCGAACTCCGCCGCGCTCGCCGAGCGACGCTACGGCGCCGCGGCCGGTGCCTCGGTGGCGCTGGTGATCGCGCTGGGCACCGGGATCGGCGGCGCCCTGCTGCTCGACGGCCGGCTCTACCGCGGCGCGCACGGCGTCGCACCCGAGCTGGGGCACCTGCGGGTCGTCCCGGACGGGCGGGCCTGCCCGTGCGGCAAGCGCGGCTGCTGGGAGCGCTACTGCAGCGGGACCGCACTCGGCGCCACCGCGCTGGAGATGCTCTCGGGCGGCGACGTGCCCGGCCCGTCCGGGCTGGCCCGCGAGGCCGCCGTCGACCCGGGGCGGGTCACCGGCAAGCGGGTCGCCGCCGCCGCGCGCGAGGGCGACCCGGTCGCCCGCGCCGCCGTCGACGACATGGGGCGCTGGCTGGGGGAGGGGCTCTCGCTCGTCGCGGACGTCTTCGACCCGGACCTCGTGGTGATCGCGGGCGGGGTGTCGGCGTCGGCGCCGCTGTTCCTCGACGCCGCCCGGGAGCACTACGCCCGCATCCTCACCGGGTCGGGCAACCGGCCGCTGGCCCGGATCCGGACCGCACAGCTCGGCGCGGCCGCCGCCGTCGTGGGCGCGGCGACGCTGGCCCGCGAGAGCCTGCGGACCGGCGTCCGGAGCTGAGCGCTACAGCCGCGAGCCGTCGTCCCAGGGGTCGGGGCCCTCGTCGGTGTCCGGGCTCCACAGCCGCAGCAGCAGCCAGCCCAGGCCGGCCGCGATGAGCACCAGCCCCAGCGGCAGCGGCCAGGTCCCGCCGACGCCGATCAGCCCCGGCGCGATGCACAGCAGCAGCCCGACCGCGATCAGCCCGCCACCCACGACGGCCGGCGGTCCCGGCCGGGGCAGCGGCGGCGGCTCCGGGGGGTGGTAGTGGTCGTCCTGCTCGGCACCCGTGCCGGTGCCCGGGTGCGGGGCGGCGGGGCCCGGCCGGTGCGCGGGCCGGTCGGCCGTGGACCCCGCGGCCCCGGCCGCGTCACCGGGGTCGGTGCGCTCGGCACGCTCGGTGGGCCAGTCGGGGACCGACCCCTCCTCGCGCCAGGCGGCGACGATGGAGTCGAAGTCGTCGTCGGGCCGGTCCTCGCCCTCACGCGCGGGGTCTGCGGAACTCATACCCGTCCGTCCCTCCCCGCTCGCGGCGGCTCCCATCCTGTCACGGCCCGTGTCCCGCCCGACACCGCCCACGGGCCCGCGCGGGCGCGGCGCGGGGACCGCCCGACCCCGGTGACCACCGCCCCGTTGTGAGGAGGTGTCGACGCTCCGTAGGCTGTCGCCGAAGTCGGTAGGGAGGCAGCGCAGGGTGCTGTACTGGTGGTCCAAGTTCGTGCTGCTCGGCCCGTTGATGAGGCTGTTCTGCCGGCCGGAGGTGCGCGGTGCCGAGAACGTGCCCGGTGGTGCCGGCGCGATCCTCGCCAGCAACCACCTCGCGGTGGCCGACTCCTTCTTCCTGCCGTTGATGCTGCCGCGGCGGGTGACCTTCCTCGCCAAGCGCGAGTACTTCACCGAGCCCGGGATCCGCGGCTGGTTCAAGAAGCAGTTCTTCACCGGCGTCGGGCAGGTCCCGGTGGACCGGTCCGGCGGGTCCGCGGCGCGCGCCGCGATGGACACCGCGGTCCGGCTGCTGAACGAGGGCAAGCTGCTCGGGATCTACCCGGAGGGCACCCGCTCGCCCGACGGGCGGCTCTACAAGGGCAAGACCGGCGTCGCCCGGATGGCCCTGGAGGCCGGGGTGCCGGTCATCCCGGTCGCGATGGTGGGCACCGACAAGGTCAACCCCATCGGGTCCAAGATGTGGCGCCCGCGCAAGGTGAAGATCGTGATCGGCGAGCCGCTGGACTTCTCCCGGTACGAGGGCATGGCCGGGGACCGGTTCATCGAACGCTCCATGACCGACGAGATCATGTACTCGCTGATGGAGCTGTCCGGGCAGACCTACGTCGACCTCTACGCGGCGTCGGTCAAGGAGAAGGCCGCGGCCGGTGCGCCGCCGCCCGCCCCGTCGCGCCAGAGCCTGCCGCGGCCGGACGCGAACGTGCCCGACTCCCGCGCCTCCTGATCGACTCCGGTAGACAGGACGGCACCATGCGCTTCTTCTACGACACCGAGTTCATCGAGGACGGCACGACGATCGACCTGGTGTCGATCGGGATCGTCGGCGAGGACGGCCGCGAGTTCTATGCCGTGTCCACCGAGTTCGACCCGGACCGGGCCGGCAAGTGGGTGCGGGCCAACGTCCTGCCCAAGCTGCCCTCGCCCAGCGACCGGGCCTGGATGTCGCGGGCCCGGATGCGCGAGGAGATCCTCGACTTCTGCACCGGCGCCCCCGGCGACGTCGAGCTGTGGGCCTGGATCGCCGCCTACGACCATGTGGCGCTGTGCCAGCTGTGGGGCGCGATGCCCGCGCTGCCGCGGCCGATCCCGCGCTTCACCCGCGAGCTGCGCCAGCGGTGGGAGGACGCGGGCCGCCCGGCGCTGCCCCCGCCGCCCGCCGAGGCGCACGACGCGCTCGCCGACGCCCGGCACAACCTGCGGCGCTGGGAAGTGATCGCGGAGACCCTCGCGACGGGGGCCGCGCCCCGGTAGGGATCGGCCGCGGCCTAGGCTGGGCGGCGTGAACTGGTCCGTCGACGCGCCGATCGACGTCCTCCCGGAGCTGCCGCCGCTGCCCGCGGACCTGCGCTCCGCCCTGGACGACGCGCTCTCCCGCCCTGCCGCCCAGCAGCCCGAGTGGCCCGATCCGTCGCAGGTGGGCGACGTGCGGAAGGTCCTCGAGTCCGTCCCGCCGGTGGTGCTGCCGCCGGAGGTCGACCGGCTGCAGTCCCGGCTCGCCGACGTCGCGAACGGCGAGGCGTTCCTGCTGCAGGGCGGCGACTGCGCCGAGACCTTCGTCGACAACACCGAGCCGCACATCCGGGCGACGATTCGCACGCTGCTGCAGATGGCCGTCGTTCTGACCTACGGCGCCTCGATGCCGGTGGTCAAGGTCGGCCGGATCGCCGGGCAGTACGCCAAGCCGCGCAGCTCGCCGACCGACGCGAGCGGGCTGCCGTCCTACCGCGGGGACATCGTCAACGGGCTCGCCCCGGACGCGCAGGGCCGGATCCCGGACCCGTCGCGGATGGTGCGCGCCTACGCGAACGCCTCGGCGGCGATGAACCTGGTCCGCGGCCTGACCGCGACCGGGCTGGCCGACCTGTCCAAGGTGCACGACTGGAACAAGGACTTCGTCCGCACCTCTGCCGCGGGCGTGCGCTACGAGGCCGTCGCCGCCGAGATCGACCGCGCCGTCCGCTTCATGGACGCCTGCGGGGTGCGCGACCACAACCTGCACCAGGTCGAGTTCTACGCCAGCCACGAGGCGCTGCTGCTCGACTACGAGCGCGCCATGCTGCGCCTGGACCTGGAGCGCGACCCCACCGGCGGGGAGTCCCCGAAGCTCTACGACCTGTCCACGCACTTCCTCTGGATCGGCGAGCGGACCCGCCAGCTCGACGGCGCGCACGTCGCGTTCGCGGAGCTGCTGGCCAACCCGATCGGCATGAAGATCGGCCCGACGACGACGCCCGACCAGGCCGTCGAGTACGTCGAGCGGCTCGACCCGCACAACCGCCCGGGCCGGCTGTCGCTGATCTCCCGGATGGGCAACGACAAGGTCCGCGACGTGCTCCCGGCGATCGTCGAGAAGGTGACCGCCTCCGGGCACAAGGTCATCTGGCAGTGCGACCCGATGCACGGCAACACCCACGAGGCCTCGACCGGCTACAAGACCCGGCACTTCGACCGGATCGTCGACGAGGTGCAGGGCTTCTTCGAGGTGCACCGCTCGCTCGGCACGCACCCCGGCGGCATCCACGTCGAGGTCACCGGCGAGGACGTCACCGAGTGCCTCGGCGGCGCGCAGCGGATCTCCGACACCGACCTCGCCGGCCGGTACGAGACCGCCTGCGACCCGCGGCTGAACACCCAGCAGAGCCTGGAGCTGGCGTTCCTGGTCGCGGAGATGCTGCGCGGCTGAGCCGGTAGTCCTACGGTCGGTATCCCCTCGACGTCCGGTTCGATCCATGTCGACCGGTTCGACGGAGGGGGACGCCGTGCGACGACGGCTGGGTGGGGCCTGCGCGGTGCTGCTGCTGACGGTACTGCCGGTGGCGGGCTGCGGCAGCGGTGCGACGACGGCGTCGGGAGCGGGGTCGTCCGCGCCCCGGTGCGCGGCACCGGCCGACGCGCCCGCCCCGGTCCCACCGGTGGCGGCCGCGCCGGGAGCGGTCGGGCAGCGGCTCACCCTGGACCGGGACGCCCGGACGGTGCTGGCGCTCGCCCTGTCCGCCGACGGGAACCTGCTCGTCGCCGGGGACCGCCTCGGCCGGGTCACGGTGTGGGACCGCGCCGCCGGGGCCGCGGTCTGCGCGCTGCCCGGGGACCCCGGCGCCGCCGTCAACGACGTCGCGCTGAGCCCGGACGGGCGCACGGTGGCGTCGGCGTCCGACCGCGGCGCGGTCCGGCTCCACGACCTGTCCGGCGGAGCCCCGGTGGAGCTTCCCGGTCACGACGGCGACGTCGAGGCGGTCGCGTTCGCCCCGGACGGCGCGACGCTGGTGACCGGCGGCGCCGACGACACGGTCCGTTTCCGCGTGCTGCCCGGCGGCGCACCCGGTCCGGTCGTCGCCGTCCCGGACACCGCCCGTGCGCTGGCCTGGTCCCCGGACGGTGGGACGGTGGCGGTCGGGACCGACGGCGCCGTCGTGCTCGTCGGCGCCGACGGCACTCCGGGGGCGACCCTCGACACCGGTGACGGGCTCGCGGTCAACGACGTCGCGTTCGCCCCGGACGGCGCGCTGGTCGCCGCCGCCACCGACGGCGAGCGGGTGCACCTGTGGCGGACCGCCGACGGTGCCCCGGTGCGCGTGCTCACCGGGCCGGTCAACCACCTGCAGGCCGTCACCTTCACCCCGGACGGGTCCCGGGTGGTCGCCACCGGCAACCAGGGCGGTCTGTGGGTGTGGGACACCGCGACCGGCCGGGTGGTCGACCGGATGCAGAACCGGGGTGCCGGCTTCGACGTCGTCGTCACCCCGGACGGGCGGCAGGCGGTGTCGGGGTCGAGCGGGGAGATCTGGACCTGGTCGCTCGGCTGATCAGCCCTCGATGCGTCTCAGCCGCCGGTGCTGGCCCGGGCCGCGAGCCGTGAGGGCAGCAGGGGAGCGGCGGCGCCGTCGCCGTCCCCGGCGAGCACGGCGGCCAGCCGCTGGGCCGCGGCGCGGCCGAGCTCCTCGGCCGGCAGCGCCACACTCGTCAGCGACGGCGCCGTCACCTGCGAGTACGGCAGGTCGTCGAACCCGGCGACGGCGATGTCCCCCGGCACGGCCAGCCCGAGCCGGTGCGCGGCGGCCAGCACGCCGTAGGCCATCGTGTCCGCCGCCGCGACGACCGCGGTGGCCCCGGCCGCCCGCCAACGCGGCAGCGCCTCGGTGCTGACGTCGGCGGCGGCGTCGAGGGTCAGCCCGGCCCGGGTGCCGTCGTCGAGGACCCGCAGGCCGTGCTCGGCGGCGACCCGGGCGAGCAGCTCACGGCGCACGGTGAAGGTGGCCGAGGGCGTCGAGCCCTCCAGGTAGGCGAGCACCGTGTGCCCGGCCTCGGCGAGGTGCGCGACCAGCGCGCGCACGCCCGGCTCCAGGTCGAAGGTCACGGTGGCCGCGCGGCCCTCGAAGCCGGGGGCGTCCATCAGCACCAGTGGCGGGCCGCCCGGTTCGAGGTCGTCGAGGAACGTCGGCGACGGCGCGTGCACCAGCAGCCCGGCCGGGCGGAACGCCGCGACCCGGCGGACGTCGTCGGCGCCGGGCTGTTCGCCGCCCTCGATCACCGACAGCATCAGCTGGTGCCTGCTGCCCAGCGCCTCCCGGATCCCGGTGGTGACCCGCCCGAAGTAGGGGTTGGGGAGGTCGGGGGCGAGCAGCACGACGAGGTCGGTGGTCCCGCGGGCGAGCGAGCTCGCCGCGTGGTCGACCACGTAGCCCAGCTCGTCGACCGCGGCGCGGACCCGCTCGGTGATCACCGCGGACACCCGTCCGCGCGACTTGCCGTTCACCACCAGCGACACGGTGGACACGCTCGTCCCCGCCCGCCGGGCCACCATCGCCGCGGTCACCCGCCGGCCCACCGGTCCTGCCATCCGGCGAGCCTACCCGGACGCGCCATACATCAAGCGCTTGACGTCATGCGCTTGACGAGTCACAGTCGACACGTCAGGAGCGCCCCGGACGACCGCGACGACGAGGTGGGACACCGGAGATGACCGAGAAGATCGTCCTGGACTGCGATCCGGGCCACGACGACGCGATCGCGCTGCTGCTCGCCCACGGCGACCCGCGGATCGAGCTGCTCGCCGTCACCACGGTCGTCGGGAACCAGACGCTGGACAAGGTGACCCGCAACGCGCTGTCGGTCGCGACCCTGGCCGGGATCACCGGCGTGCCGTTCGCGGCCGGCGCCGACCGCCCGCTGCTGCGGGAGATCGCCGTCGCCGCCGACATCCACGGCGAGACCGGCCTGGACGGCCCGGAGCTGCCCGCACCGGCGTTCGCCACGGTGGACACCCACGCCGTGGACCTCATCGTGGAGACCGTGCTGGCCCACGAGCCGGGCACCGTCACCCTCGTCCCCACCGGCGGGCTGACCAACATCGCGCTCGCCGCCCGGCGCGCCCCCGAGATCGTCGACCGGGTCAAGCGGGTGGTGCTGATGGGCGGCGGCGTCGCCGTCGGCAACCGGACCCCGGTGGCCGAGTTCAACATCGCCATCGACCCCGAGGCCGCCGCGATCGTGTTCGAGGCGGGCTGGGAGGTGGTCATGGTCGGGCTCGACCTGACCCACCAGGCGCTGGCCGGTCCCGAGGTGCGCCGCGCGATCCGCGCCGTCGGGACCGGCCCGGCGCGCTTCGTCGACGAGCTGCTGGACTTCTTCGCCGCCACCTACCGCGACGTCCAGGGCTTCGACGCCCCGCCGGTCCACGACCCGTGCGCCGTCGCCCACGTCATCGACCCGACGATCGTGCGGGCGTTCCCGATGCCGATCGTCGTCGAGACCGCGGGCCGGCACACCACCGGGATGACGGTCGCCGACCGGCGCGGCCCGGCCCCGGCCGGATGCCGCACGCACGCCGCGCTGGAGCTCGACCACGCCCGGTTCTGGGAGCTCGTCGTGGACGCGCTGCGCGCCATCGGCGACCCCGCCGACCTCACTGATCTCACTGATCTCACTGCAACGGAGCAGATCGCATGACCACCCCCGACCGCCGCCCGGTCGTCACGCTCGTCGTGGCGGTGCTGGCCGCCTGCGTGGCGTTCCAGCTCAACGCCTCCATGCTCAGCCCCGCACTGGTCACCATGGCCCGCGAGCTGGGCACCGACGACGCCACCGTCGGCCTGTCCCAGACGATGTTCTTCACCCTCGCGGCGATGTTCTCGCTGTTCCTGCCGCGGCTGTCCGACATCGCGGGGCGCCGGCGGGTGCTGCTGGTGATGCTCGCGGTCATGCTGGTCGGCATCGTCGTCGCCGCCCTCGCCGTCAGCGTGCCGATGCTGTTCGCCGGCCGGGCCCTGCAGGGCATCACCGGGCCGGTCGTCCCGATCTGCCTGCTCATGCTGCGCAGCGAGATCGCCGACCCGCGCCGCTACGGGATCGTGCTCGGCCTGATCACCGCCGTGAACGGCGGCGTGGCCGGTCTCGACGCGCTGCTCGGCGGCTGGCTGGCCACCCACCACGGCTTCCGCTCGATCTTCTGGGTCATCGCCGCGGTCACCGTCGTCGCGCTGGTGCTCGTCGCCGTGTGGGGCGTGGAGTCCCGCCCCTCGCAGGGCACCCGGATGGACTGGCGCGGGGTCGTCCCGCTGGTCGTCGCGGTCGGCGCGCTGCTGCTGGCCTTCGACGAGGCCGCCGCGCTGTCCGACGCGCGCTGGGGCCGGGTCGCCGGGTACGCGCTGCTCGCCGTCGTCGCCGCGGTGGTGTTCTGGCGGCTGCAGGGCCGCACCGCGCAGCCGCTCGTCGCGCCCGAGGACCTGCGCCGGCGCGCCACCTGGGCCACGCTCGGCACCACGCTGCTGACCGTGACCGGGGTGTTCGCCGTGGTCAACGGCCTGGTCGCCTCGATCGCGCAGAACCCCACGGCCGGGTTCGGGCTCGGTGCGGACCTCACCGCACTCGCCCTGCTCGCCCCCTACGCGCTGATCGGCTGGCTGGTCGGGCCGTTCGCCGGTCGCCTGGCCCCGGTGCTCGGCTACCGCACCGTGCTGCGGGTCGGGCTGGCCGGCAGCGTCGTCGCCACCGTGCTGCTGGCGGTCGTGGGCGTGCACTCGTTCGCGGTGCTGGTCGTCGCGACGCTGCTGCTCGGCGTCACCTACGCCGGCATCGCCAACATCATGCTCAACGGCCTGGGCGTGCTGCTCTCGCCCGCCGACCGGCCCGGCATGCTGCCCGGGCTCAACGCCGGCGCGTTCAACCTCGGCGCCGGGATCAGCTTCGTGGTGCTGCCCGCGGTGCAGGTCGCCGTCGGCGGGGCCGGGCAGACCGGGGCCGGCGGCTACACCGCGGGCATGCTGGTCGGGGCCGCGTGCACCGCGGGCGCGTTCGCGCTGTCGCTGCTCATCCCGCGCCCTGCCGCCGCCGAGACCGGCGCCGCGCACGACGTGGTGGACGCCCGATGAGCCGGGTGCTGGTCGTCGGCTCGCTCAACGCCGACCTGGTGGTGCGCACCGAGCGCTTCCCGGGGCCGGGGGAGACCGTGGCCGGGTCGGACCTGACCGTGGGCCCCGGCGGCAAGGGCGCCAACCAGGCCGTCGCCGCCGCCCGGCTCGGGGCCGCCGCCGGGGTCGGCGTGGGCATGGTCGGCGCGGTCGGCGACGACGACCACGGCCGGACCGTCCGCGACGCCGTCGCCGCCGCCGGTGCCGACGTCGACCGGGTCGCGGTGCGGACCGGCACGGCCACCGGCACCGCGGTCATCACCGTCGACGCCGCGGGCGACAACACGATCGTCGTCTCGCCCGGGGCCAACGCCGCCCTGGAGCCGGGGGACCTGCCCGCCTTCGACGACGTCGCGGTGCTGACCCTGTGCCTGGAGATCGGTGTCCCGACGGTGCTGGCCGCCGCCCGGGCCGCCCGCGCCGCCGGGACCACGGTGGTGCTGAACCTCTCGCCCTACGCCCCGGTGCCCGCCGAGCTGCTCGCCGCCACCGACGTGCTCGTGGTCAACGAGCACGAGGCCGCGCTGCTGGGGGAGCACCCGGTGCCCCGGTCGGTCGTGACACGCGGGGCCGCGGGCTGCGAGGTGCACGACGCGCGAGCGGCTACGGTGTCCACAGTGGATGCGATACGGGCCGACGTGGTGGACACCACCGGGTCGGGCGACGCGTTCCTGGCGGCCGTCGCCGTGCGGCTCGCCGCGGGGGACGACCTGCCGGACGCCGCGCGCTACGCCGTGCGCGCCGGTGCCCTCGCGGTCACCGTCGCC
The DNA here is from genome assembly GCF_020496225.1 of Pseudonocardia sp. ICBG162. Lineage (NCBI taxonomy): Bacteria > Bacillati > Actinomycetota > Actinomycetes > Pseudonocardiales > Pseudonocardiaceae > Pseudonocardia > Pseudonocardia sp. ICBG162. The sequence continues at coordinate 260,431 of NZ_JAHLJD010000017.1, read as the reverse complement.
GGGGCGCAGCTGCCCGAGATCGGCGACGCCGAGCGCACCCGCTTCGGGCTGTAGGGCCCCTCGAACGCCGGTGTCCCGGCCGGGCCGCCACCCGGCCGGGACGCCGGCTCCCACCCGCGACGCGGGCTCAGAGCACGGTCAGGGTGACCGTGTCGCCGGGCTCGGCGTCGCCGCCCGCCCCCGGGTCCTGGCCGACCACGCGGCCGTCGCGGCGGCCGAAGGGGAAGCTGCGCTCGATGTCGACCTCGAACCCGTCCTGACGCAGCAGCGCCTCCGCCTCGTCGGCCCGCATGCCGATCACGAACGGCACGGAGGTGGGCGCCGCGGGCTCGGCGGTCGGCGCCGGGGGCGGCGGTGCCGGCTCGGCGCCCCGGCTGGTCACCAGGGTGACCGCGGCACCACCGGCGAGCCGGGTCCCGGCGGGCGGGTCGGTGCGGATCACCGCACCGGCGGGGACCTCGCTGCTGAACTCCTCGGCGCTCGTCGAGCGCACCGGGGTCAGCCCGGCGCGGCGTACGGCGTCCTCCGCGGTGTCCACGGCGCTGCCCGCGGGCACGTCGGGCACCGCGGGACGGCCGGTGGACACCACCAGGGTGACCGTGGTCCCGCGCAGCACCCGGGTCTCCGGAGCCGGGTCCACCTGCGCGACGAGGTCGGGCGCCACGTCGTCGTCGGCCCGTTCGGTGACCGTGGGCGTCAGGTCGGACTCGGCGACGAGCGCGGTCGCCCGCTCGCGGTCCAGGCCGGTGACCGCGGGCATCGTGGTCCAGCGGCCCGACCCGAGCCACCAGGCGCCCGTCCCGGCCAGCGCGGCCAGCAGCAGGAGCAGCACCATCCACAGCGCGAACACCCGGCGGCCGCGACGGCGGCGCCCGGCCAGCTCCTCGCGGGTCATCGGCTCCGGCTGCCCGGCGGGGGTGACGGCGGTGCCGTGCGCGCCGCGGGCCCGGGTCTGCACCCGGGTGCCGCCGGGGCCCGGTGCGGCGGCGTCGAGCGGGCGGTGGCGCAGCGGGCCCGCGGGGAGGGTGGCGCCGTCGTCGGGCGGGGGCGGGCCCGGCGGGCGCGGCGTCGCGGTCCGCGGCAGGCCCAGCCGGTCGGCCATGTCCAGCAGCTCGCGGCGGAAGTGCTCCGCGTCGACCGGGCGCTGCTCGGGGTCCCGCGAGGTGGCCCGGGCGACGAGCGCGTCCACGGCCGGCGGCAGCCCCGGGACCAGCGCCGACGGCGGCGGCACGTCCTCGTTCACGTGGCGGTAGGCCACCGACAGCGGGTTGTCGGCGGTGTAGGGCGGCTGCCCGGTCAGCATCTCGTAGAGCACGACCCCGGCGGCGTAGACGTCGCTGCGGCCGTCGGCGCGACCGGACACCACCTGCTCGGGGGAGAGGTAGGCCATCGTCCCGAGGATCATCCCTGCGTGGCTGACCCCGGCCTCGGCGGCCGCGGTGAGCAGGCCGAAGTCGGCCACCTTCACCTCGCCGCCGGAGGAGATCAGCACGTTCTCCGGCTTCACGTCGCGGTGCACCATGCCGAGCCGGTGCGCGCGGGCCAGCCCGGCGAGGACCGGTTCGAGCACCCGCACCGCGGCCGGGAGCCCGAGCGCGCCGCGGGCGCGCAGCACGTCGCGCAGGGTGCCGCCGTCGACCAGCTCCATGACGACGAACAGGCTGGCCTCGCCCAGCGGGCCCGCGGGGACGGTGCCCCGGTCGTAGACGGCGACGACGCACGGGTGGTCGATCCGGGCCGCGAGCCGCGCCTCCCGGTCGAACCGGGTGCGGAAGGCGTGGTCCCCGGCCATCCGCGGGTCCATCACCTTGATCGCGACGGCGCGTTCGAGACGGGTGTCGGTGCCGTGGTGCACCGTCGACATGCCGCCGCGGGCCAGCACCGGGCCGACCCGGTAGCGACCGTCGAGCAGCACCTCGCCGGGGCCGTCGGCGGCGAGCCGCCCGGCCCCACCCGGGGCGCCGGGATCGACCGGACCGGACGGTGAGCTCATCGCGGGTCAGGTTACCGGTGGGGATCGGGTCGGTCGTGCAGGTGGTCGGCGTAGGACCCCACCGCGTCGGCCGGTCCGGTGGGCGTCGGCGCCGCCCGGGGCGGTGTGGGACAGTGTCCGGCTGTGAACGAGTCCCTCCCCGCCGCTGTCACCGAGGAGACGCTGAGCGTCGCCGAGGTGGCCGACCGCCTGTCGATCCCCGTCTCCCGGGTGCACCAGCTCGTCCGCGACGGGCAGCTCCTGTCGTTCAAGAACGGGCACGACGTCGTCGTCCCGACCGCGCTGCTCGACGACGACGGTGTCGTGCGCGGGTTGCCGGGCACGATCGTCGTCCTCCGCGACGGCGGCTACGACGACGACGCCATCCTGAGCTGGCTGTTCACCGAGGAGGAGTCGCTCTCCGGTGCCCCGATCACCGCGCTGCGCGCGGGCCGGCACAAGGAGATCAAGCGCCGCGCCCAGGCCATGGCCTTCTGAGCGTTCCGCCCGGCCCGGCTCACCCGCGGGACGGACGCCCGGCGCGTTCGCGGGCCAGCTGGGTCCCGCGGGCGGCCAGCGCCCGGCCGAGCCGGGGCAGCGCGACGGCGGCCCGGCGCCGGTTCGGCACCGCGACCCGGTGGGTCAGCACGTCGTAACCGGCGTCGGCGATCTCGTCGAGGATCTCCGCGTACAGCACCCGGGCGGCGCCGACGCAGGCCCGCGACACCGGCTCCAGCATCGGGATCCCGGGGTCGGCCCGCCGGTAGGTGGCCCGGGTCCGGGCGACGAGGTGGGCCAGGGCGCGGCGGATCCGCGGGTCCGGGCGCCCGGTGCGCCGGCTCCAGGCCAGCAGCTCCCGGTCGACGCCGAACGCGGCGAGCTCGTCGGCGGGCAGGTACACCCGGCCGCGGTCGAGGTCCTCGCCGACGTCGCGCAGGAAGTTCGTGATCTGGAACGCCACGCCCAGCAGCGCGGCGTGCGGCTCGGCCTCCGCCCGCGGCACGACCGTCCCGAGCACCGGCAGCGTCTGGAGCCCGATCACGGCGGCCGAGCCGTGCACGTAGACGGCCAGCTCGTCGTCGGTGGCGTAGTCGGTGACGGTCAGGTCCATCCGCATCGAGACCATGAAGTCCCGGAACAGCGACGCGTCGAGGTCGTGGCGGCGCGCGGTCTCGGCGACGGCGAGCACCTCGGGCCTGCTGCCGCGCAGCGGTGCGCCCGCCAGTGCGGCCGCCAGCTCGGCGTCGAGCGCGTCGAGCCGCGTCTGCGGGTCCCCGCCGCCCGCGCCGTCGGGGTCGTCGACGATCTCGTCGGCGAAGCGGGCGAAGCCGTAGAGGGCGTGGATGTCGACCCGTCGCTCCGGGGGCAGCAGCCGGGTCGCCAGGAAGTAGGTGCGCCCGTGCTCGGCGTGCAGCGCGCGGCAGGCCGCGTAGGCGGCCCGCAGCTGCGGGTCGGTCAGGCCGGCGGCGTCGAGCTCGACGCGCCCGGCCCGCTCAGCCGCGGACGCCCGCATCGGTGGTGGGCGCGGTCGACGGTGCCTCCGGGGCGCCCCGGCGCAGCCCCAGCGGGTCCGGGCGGAGCAGCGACACCGCGGCCAGGACACCGGCCATGGCACACACCAGCAGGTAGTGCGGCACGTAGAGGGCGGTCTCGCCGTCGGGGAAGTACACGATCATCAGCCAGATCGAGCCGAAGACCACCCACTGCAGTCCGCGCGCGCTCCACGGGGTCATCGCGAGCAGGCAGAACCCCCAGCTCAGGTACCACGGCAGCGTGGTGGGGGAGAGCACGGCGGCCAGCGCGAGGGCGATCGCGGCGTTGCGCACCGCGGCCCGCGGGTCGTCGCGGCCGCGCCACCACAGCAGGGCGATCAGCAGGCCCATCACCAGCGCGCCGATGAACCGGAACGTGTCGACGAACGCCTGGGTGTTCACCTCACCGGCGAACATCCCGGCCACGCTCGCGGTCGCCTGACCGAAGGCGGTCGGCACCGACAGCCAGTTCACGATCATCGACGGGGCGCTGAGCGCGGGCAGCCAGCCCAGCCCGAACCCGGTGAGCCAGGTGGCCCCGCCGAACACAGCGCCGAACACGGCCACCGACGGCACCCCGGCCCGGACCAGCCGCGACCAGAACCCGCCGGACAGCTTCGCGGCCCACACCAGCACCAGGAACGGCAGCACGATCCCGGCCGAGGCCTTCACCGCCATCGCCAGCGACGCGACGACGATCGCCCACACGAACCGCTGCCGCAGCGCCAGCAGCGCCGCCAGCGGCAGCAGGCCGACGACCAGCAGGTCGTTGTGCACCCCGCCGACCATGTGCACGACCATCACCGGGTTCGCCACGGCCAGCCACAGCGCGACCGCGGGGCGCCCGCCGAGGCGCCGGGTCAGCGCGGGCAGCACCGCCACGAGCAGCAGCAGCCCGGTGACCAGGGTCAGCCGCATCAGCACGACGCCGAGCAGCACGTTCTGGCCGACCAGCAGGACCACGCCCTGCGCGAGCAGGATGAACAGCGGCCCGTAGGGGGCGGGGGTGTCCTGCCAGAAGAAGTGGACGTTGTCGGTGAAGATCCCGCCCATGGTGTCCGGCCCGACGACGTACGGGTCGTACCCGGCCAGCGGCAGCGCGCCCTGGGCGAGGTAGCTGTAGGGGTCGCGGGTGAACAGCGGCGCCGTGACGAGCATCGGCAGCATCCACACCGCCGCCGTCGTCAGCACCGCGCGGCCACCGGCGCGACGGGCGAGCACGGCGCGGCCCAGCCGCACCCACGCCCACACCATCAGCACCAGGCCGACGTAGATCACGACCGTCGCGAGCATCGCGCCGTGGCCGTAGCGCCAGAACGACAGCGCCGAGTTGCCGATCACCGGGTCCCGCATCGGGATCCCGCCGCCGCCGAACGAGCCGAGGAACATCAGCACGGTCCCGGCCAGCCCCAGCAGCAGGACGCCCCGTGGTGGCGAGCCGAGCCGCTCGACCAGGCCGGGGCCCGCGGGCCGCGGTGCGGGCGGCGGGGGCACGACCGCGCCCGTGCCGGGGTCCGGCGTCACCGGTTCGGGTGCCGCCGGGCGGGGGAGCGGGGGCGAGGGCTGAGCCGTCATCGTGTCCGTGTGTGCTGGTCGGGCATCGTCGGGAAGCATGATTCCACGCCCCTCGGCGCTCCTACTCGGCGCCCGCCCGCAGTGCCCTCCTCAGGGCCCCGTGCGGGCCGCGGCCCCGTGCCCGGCGTGCTCGGCCGGGCGCGGACCGGTGATCCGCTCGGCCGCCAGCCGCCCGGAGATCAGCACCGGCGGGATCCCGACGCCGGGGGTCGTGCCGCACCCGGCGAGCACCGCGTTCGCCGTCCCGCGGACCAGGTTGCGCGGCCGGAACGGGCCGGTCTGGGCCAGCGTGTGCGACGCCGAGAACGGCGTGCCCGCGGCCATCCCGGCGGCCGCCCAGTCCTGCGGGGTCCACATCCGGGTCCAGCTCGGCTGCGCGGAGGGGTCCACCAGCCCGCGGTCGGCGAGCACGCCGAACAGCTCCTCGGCGTACGCCGGGCCGACCCGGTCCCAGTCGATGCCGGGCGCCACGGCGGTGTTCGGGCACGGGGCGAGCACGCTCATGACCTCGCGCCCGCCGGGCTGCAGCGACGGGTCGGTCAGCCCGGGCCGGGTGACCAGCAGCGACGGGTCGGACATCAGCCGTCCCTCGTCGATGATCTCGCGGAAGGTGCCCGCCCAGGAGCCGCCGAAGGAGATCGTGTGGTGGTGCTGCGCGGTGCCGGGGGCGGGCGCGGGCATCCCGGCGTGCACGACGACGGCGCTGGGCGACCAGCGCAGCCCGACCGGGCGCCGCGGGGCCCCGCCGAGCAGGGCGTAGGCCGCGGGCAGCTCGGGGGTGAGCACGACCGCGTCGCACGGGGTGAGCGACTCGTCGGCGCCGTCGGGACCGGCGTGCCGGACCGCGGTGACCCGGTCCCCGGAGCGGTCCAGGCCGGTCACGGTGCGGCCGTAGTGGATCTCCGCTCCCGCGTCGGCGGCCGCGCCGGCCAGCGCGGTGCCCATCATCCGCATGCCGCCGCGCGGGAAGTACACGCCCGCGACGGTGTCCATGTAGGCGATCACGCCGTAGGCGCCGAGCGCGTCGCGCGGGGAGACACCGGCGTAGAGCGCCTGGAAGGAGAACACCCGGCGCAGCCGCTCGTCGGGCAGGAAGCGGTCGATCCGCTTCCCGAGCCGCCCGAAGCCGCCGAGCGCGGCGAGCCGGGCCAGGTCGGGGCCGAGCAGCGACAGCGGCGAGTCCATGTTCGCGCCGATGAAGTCGTCCATCTCGGCGCGGTAGAGGTCGGTGAGCCAGCGGCGCAGCCGCCGGTACCCGGCCGCGGAGTCCGGGCCGCACTGCTCGCGGATCTCGTGCTCCATCGCGGCGGCGTCGGTGTGCACGGCGATGGCCGAGCCGTCGGCGAACTCGGCCCGGTAGGCCGGGTCGAGCCGGACGAGGTCGAGCCGGTCCGCGGTCGTCTCGCCGACGGCGGCGAACGCGGAGTCCAGCAGCTCCGGCATGGTCAGCACGGTCGGCCCGGTGTCCAGGGCGTAGGTGCCGTGGTCGTCGGTCACGTCGAGCCGCCCGGCGCGGCCGCCGGGGAAGTCCTCCCGCTCGACGATCGTGACGCGGCGGCCCGCGCCCAGCAGGTGCAGCGCCGTCGACAGCCCGGCCAGCCCCGCCCCCACGACGACGACGTGGTCGGTGTGCCCCTCGATCCGCCGCACCCCGCTCACCAGGCCCGCCGGGTCGCGCGCTCGGCCAGCTCGAACAGGTGCGAGCGGCCCGGTTCGGCGACCGGAGCGGAGTCGAGCGCGTCGAGCGCGGCGCCGGTGAGCGCGGCGATCCGCTGCTCCACCGACTGCACCGCGCCCAGCTCCGACAGCGCGGAGCGGGCCCGGTCCAGGCTCGCGGCGTCCAGGTCGGGGTCGCCGAGCGCGGAGAGGACGACGTCGGCGGCGGCCCGGTCCCCGCGCTGCTCGGCGCGCTGCAGGGCCGCGGCGACCAGGAGGGTCCGCTTGCCCTCGCGCAGGTCGTCCCCGGCGGGCTTGCCGGTGACCCGCGGGTCGCCGAACACGCCCAGCAGGTCGTCGCGCAGCTGGAAGGCGACGCCGATGTCGGCGCCGTAGCGCCGGTAGGCCGCGACGACCCGCGGGTCGGCCCCGGCGATCGCCGCGCCCAGGTGCAGCGGCCGCTCGACGGTGTAGGCGGCGGTCTTGAACCGGTCGATGGTCAGCGCGGTCGACTCGGCGGTGTCCCCGGAGGCCTGGGCCAGCACGTCGAGGTACTGGCCGGACAGCACCTCGGTGCGCATCGCCCGCCACGGCTCGGCCGCGCGGGTGTGGGCGCCCTCGGGCAGCGCGGCGGCGTGGAACATGTCGTCGGCCCACACCTGGGCCAGGTCCCCGACGAGGATCGCGACGGCGGCGCCGAACCGGGCCGGCGGGCCCGACCAGCCGTTCGCCGCGTGCATCCGGGCGAACTCGACGTGCACCGTGGGCCGGCCGCGCCGGGTCGAGGAGGCGTCCATCAGGTCGTCGTGGACCAGCGCGCACGCCTGGATCAGCTCCAGCGACGCGATCGCGCTCAGCACGCCCTGCGCGTGCGGGTCGGCCGGGTCGCCGCCCGCGCCGCGCCAGCCCCACCAGGCGAAGGTCGGCCGCAGCCGCTTCCCGCCGCCCAGGACGAACCCGGCCAGCGCGTCGGCGGCCTGCACGACGACCGGGTCGATGCCCAGCACCTCGGTGCGGCGGCGGTCCAGGTACCCGGCCAGCACCCGTTCCACGTGCTGGGGCAGCGCGTCGTCCAGCGGAGCCGGACCTGCCGTGGACAGGCCCGGGGACCCGGACGGACCGGACGGTGCGGACACGGGGGAGACGGGGTCGGCCACGACGACCAGGCTATCGGTGCACCCGGGACCCGGCCCGTCGATGCGGTGGTGGTGCACGTCATGGCCGCTCGGGGGCGGTGCGGGCCCGTCGGTGGGCGACCGGCCGGTGGTGCGCCCCGTAAGGTCGTCGCCGTGACGACGAGTTCCGCATCCACGGTGACCGAACGGATCAGCGTCGACCGACCCTTCTTCGCGGTGGAGTTCTTCCCGCCGAAGGACGACCAGGGCGAGGCGGAGCTGTGGCGCGCCATCCGCCGCCTCGAGGTGCTCGACCCCGCCTACGTCTCGGTGACCTACGGCGCGGGCGGCTCCAGCCGCGACCGCACCGTGCGCACGGTCGAGCGGATCGCCACCGACACCACGCTCTGCTCGATGGCGCACCTGACCGCCGTCTCGCACTCGACCGACGAGCTGCGCCACGTGATCGGGTCGCTGGCCGCCGCGGGCGTCCGCAACATCATGGCGCTGCGCGGGGACCCGCCCGGCGACCCGCTCGGCGAGTGGGTCGCCCACCCCGAGGGGCTCGAGTACGCCGACCAGCTCGTCGCGCTGATCAAGCGGTCCGGCCCGTTCTGCGTCGGCGTCGCCGCGTTCCCCTACGGCCACCCGCGCTCGGCCGACCTCGACGCCGACACCGAGCGGCTCGTCGGGAAGTTCCGGGCGGGGGCGGAGTTCGCCGTCACCCAGCTGTTCCTGGAGCCCGACGGCTTCCTGCGGCTGCGCGACCGGGTCGCCGCCGCCGGGTTCGACCAGCCGATCATCCCCGGCATCATGCCGCTGACCTCGGAGAAGACCTTCCACAAGGGGCCCGAGCTGTCCGGCTCGCCGCTGCCGGCGGCGCTCGTCGAGCGGCTCGCGCCCTACTCCGGTGACACGGCGGCGTTCCGCGCCGCGGGCATGGAGGTCACCGGCGAGCTGTGCGAGCGGCTGCTCGCCGAGGGAGTCCCCGGGATCCACTTCTACTGCCTCAACCGGTCGACGGCGACGACCGAGCTGGTCGAGCGTCTCGGGCTGGCGCCGCGGTCCGACGGCGCGCGGCTGTCCGCCCGGGCCTGACCCTCCGCCCGTAGCGCCACGCACCGGCCGTTCCCGGGCCGGACCGGCCGGATCGGGTGGACCGGTCAGGCCGGCCGCACCAGGTGCAGGTCCGGGGCCGGGCTGGCGCCGACCGGCCCGACGTCGGCCCAGGTCGTCTTGCCGCCGCGGTGCCGGCGCACCCCCCAGCGCTGCGAGAGCCGGCCGACGATCTGCAGGCCGCGCCCGCGGGTCGCGGTGGGGTCGTGGGGCTGCTCGTGTCCGCATACGACCGATCCGTCGCGCACACGCAGCCGCACCGCGCCGTCGCGCACCCGGGCGGTCACCAGCATCGGGGTGTGCGCGTGGTCGACGCCGTTCGCGACCAGCTCGTGCAGCACCAGCGTCGCGTCGTCGACGGTCAGGTCGTCCACCAGCGGGGTCAGGAACCGCGTCAGCTCGTGCCGGGCCGTGCGGCACGCGGCCGCGTCGGGCTCCACCCTCAGGATCCAGGACTGCGCGGTCACGGCCCCGCCCCCTCCACGTCCTGCCGGGCCGGCCCGCCCGACGCGACCCGGTTACCCGATGTGCCCGCTTCGCACACTCCCGCGGTCCCCCACCCGTGGACGGGCCGGAGCGGGTACGGTCACTGGTCCGACGCGTAGAGCCAACTGCGCGTGCCCGCAGCCGCGAGCACGACGTGGAGGATCCGCTTGCGCATCGCCGTCATCCGTACCCCCGAGGTCCCGCGAACGTGCGGCGCGGGTATCACCGCCGCCTCGCTGGCCGCCGCCGGTCACACGGTCCGGGTGTTCACCGACGTCCCCGACGACCCCGACCTGACCGCCCCGGCCGGTGGCGGCGCACTGCGCGTGCAGCCGTGGGACGCCGGGCAGGACACCGCACTGGCCGCGGCATGGTCCGACGACCCGCCCCAGGTGGTGCACGCCATCGGCCCGCGAGCCGGGGCCGCCGCCGCCGCGACCGGGGTGCCGGTCGTGCAGGTCTACCCGGCCGACTGCCCGGGCCCGGCTGCCATCCCCGCGGCCCGCACCGGGTCGTCGCAGGGGGCGGCCCGCGTGCTGGCCTCCAGCGAGGAGCAGCACACCGCCCTGCTGCGCCGCGGGGTGCCGCGGGCGGCGTTGCGGACGGTGCCCGCCGCCGTCGACACCGACGTGTTCACCCCCGACGGCCCGGCGCTGCGCCGGGGCGACCGGCCGCGGCTGCTCGCCGTCGGCTCGCTGGCCGACGGTGCCGGGATGGACACGGTGATCCGGGCGCTGGCCCGGATCCGCACCGCCGAGCTGCTCGTCGCCGGCGGCGCGGCGGACCCGGACCCCGACCGCGCGCGCCTGTTCGGCATCGCCCGCGAGGCCGGCGTGGCCGGGCGCGTCCGGTTCCTCGGGCCGGTCGAGGGCGGCCTGCTGCCGCGGCTGCTGCGCTCGGCCGACGTCGTGGTCGCCGCACCGGAGCACGACGTCGGGGTCGGGCCGGTCCTGCAGGCGATGGCCTGCGCGCGGGCGGTCGTGGCGACGGGCGTGGGCGGGCTGCGCGACGTCGTCGTCGAGGGGGTGACCGGGGTGCTGGTCCGCCCGGCCCGGCCCGCCGAGCTGGCGGTCGCGCTGCGCGGCGTGCTCGGCGACGACGCCCTGCGCGCCGGGCTCGGGATCGCGGGCCGGGACCGTGCGGTGTCGCGGTTCGACCGGGCGCGGATCGCCGAGGCCCTGACCGTCGTCTACGGCGAGCTGGTCGGTGAGCCGGCCGTCGAGCCCGCCGAGGAGGACGACCCCGAGGACCGCACCCCGGTCGGCGCCGCGGGCTGACCGGGCGGCCACGCCAGGTCGCGGACGTCCCGGACGCGCCGCGGCGCGCCCTCGACGGCCGCGTGCCGGTGCGGCCCGGGGGACCCGGGGTGGCGGATGACCTGGAAGTGACCGGCGCGGCGGACCCGCCGGGCCAGCGCGACGCGGTGCCGGGGCGGGGCGACCAGGCGCCGGTGCACCCGCTGCAGCCCGGCCCCGCCCGCGAGCGCGACCGGCAGCGCCACGACCACGTGCCACCACGACGTCGCCCAGAAGTGCACGGTGGCGACGAACAGCGCCGTCCAGCCGACCGCGGCCGTCCGGAGCAGGGTCAGCCGGATGCGCAGCGGCCGGTCGCGGCAGCCGCGTCGCAGCACCGGGGCGGTGCGCGTGAGCACCCACAGCCAGTACAGCGCGAGCAGGGTGAGCGCGAGGTAGCCGGTGACCCGTCGGAGGTCCATGTGGCCGACTCGCCCCCGATCTACGCGGTGTTACGGCTCACACACGCAGTGTCGGTATGGGATCCGGTGTCCGGTACCGCCTGCGCCGTGCGAGTGATCATCCGCGTGACTGATGAGTAATGCTAACCGTCTGCTCCTAGCGTGATCGTCATGCGCACAGCCGACGATCAGTGGGACATCACCAGCAGCGTGGGCGCCACCGCCCTGGCCGTCGCCGCGGGGCGGGCACTGGAGACCCGCCGCGCCGACCGGCTGGTCGACGACCCGTACGCCCAGCGGTTCGTCGACGCGGCCGGGACGCTGTCGGCCGTGCCGGAGGACCCGGACGACGCCGCCGACCCGTGGGTCGTGCAGGCCGGCTACCAGGGCGTGCGCTCCCGGTTCTTCGACGAGGCCCTGACCGGCGCCGGGACGACCCAGGTCGTGCTGCTCGCCGCGGGCCTCGACGCGCGGGCCCTGCGCCTGCCGTGGCCCGCCGGGACCACGGTGTTCGAGGTCGACCAGCCGAAGGTGCTGGACTTCAAGGACGAGGTCGTCGCCGGGGCGGGCATCGCGCCCACCGCGCGCCGGGTCACCGTGCCGGTCGACCTGCGCCACGACTGGCCCGCCGCGCTCGCCGCGGCCGGCTTCGACCCGGACCGGCCGACCGCCTGGCTGGCCGAGGGGCTGCTGCCCTACCTGCCCGCCGACGCCGAGCAGCTCCTGTTCGAGCGGGTGCACGCGCTGTCGGTGCCGGGCAGCCGGATCGCCGTCGAGCACTTCGGCGACCAGGTGGACCGGATCGCGGACGAGCCGTCGTTCCGCGCGGCGGCCCGGGAGATGCTGCACACCACCGACGTCCGCGAGCTGTTCTTCGCCGAGCCCCGGACCGAGTCCTGCGACGACTGGCTGCGCCGCCACGGCTGGACGGTCACCGCCCGCCCGGTCCGCGAGGTCGCCGCGGGCTACGGGCGGCCGCTGCACGACACGGTCACCGACACCCTCGGCTCGGCGACGCTGCTGTGGGCCGACCGGCCCTGAGCGGCGGGCTCAGCGGGCGGCGCGGGCGTCGACCAGCAGGGCCAGGTGCAGTGCCGTCCGCACCTCGGGGTCGGTGAGGTCGAGGCCCAGCAGGCCGGACAGGCGGCGCAGCCGGGCGTAGGCGGCGGGGCGGCCCACCCCGAGCCTGCGGGCGACGTCGGCGACGACCCCGCCCGCCTCGACCAGGGCCCACAGCGTGTCCCGGGCGTCGGCGCGCGCGGCGGCGGGCAGCGCCGTCACCGGGCCGAGCACGTCCGCGGCGAAGCCGAGCAGGGCCGGGTCGTCGCCGAGGCGGTGCACCAGCCCGCGCAGCGCGGGCACCCGGACGGGGCCGCGGCCGCCGGTCGCGGCGTGCGCGGCCGCGTCGTCGCGGGCCCGGCGCAGCAGGTCCGCCACCGCGGCGAACGGGCCCGGCCCGGCCGTCGCCGCGGCCACCGTGGCGGGCAGCGCGGCGAGCAGCGGGCCGCCGTCGCCGGGCACGAGCACGACCAGCTCCCCGGGCGCGGGGGAGACCACCGTCGCCCCCGGTGCGACGACGGCGAGCGCCGCGTCGACGGCCTGCTCCGGGTCGACGGCCCGCTCGGGGGCGTCGTCCCCGGCCGGGCGCAGCGCCACCACCGACAGCGGACCCTCGGTGTCCAGCCCGGCGGCGCGGGCCCGCACCGCCAGCCGTCCGGCGTCGGACGGCACCGCCGCGGCCAGGTCGGCCACCAGCGCGTCGCGGGCGGACCGCAGCAGGCCCTCGGGCGACGGGTCGAGCAGCGACACCGCGTCCGCGGCGGCGTCGAGCAGTGCGCGGACCCGGTCGGCGGTGCCCGGCGTCGGCCGCGACGGCACCGTCAGCCGCCCCCACCGCGCCCCGGGCCGCCCGACCGGCGCGGTCGCCCAGCCCTCCGGCCCGGCGGGCCCGGCCAGCCGCGAGCGCGCCGCCCAGTCCCGCAGGTCCGGACCGCCCGCGGTGAGCAGCACCCGGTGCGCGAGGTCCTCGCACACCACGGGCGCGTCGATCCGGCGGGTCAGCTCCCCGACCACGCGCCCCGGCGGCACCCGGTGCAGGGCGAGCGACCGGAACGCGGCCTCGGCGCCCGGCGGCCCCGGGTCGTCGTCGCGGCGGGCGACGACCTGCCCCAGCACGCCCGCGACGATCTCGGCGAAACGCACCGTGCGCCGCAGCTCCACCAGCGGGAACCCGGCCGCCCGGGCGGCCTGCACCAGCCCGGCGGGCAGCGACGGCAGCTGCTGGCCGATCTCCACGACCAGCCCGACCGCCCCGGCGGCCCGCAGCGCGTCGACGTAGCGGGCCGGGACGGTGGTGGGGTCGGCCACCGGCACCCCGACCGAGAGCACCAGCACCCCCGGCGGCAGCGTCCCGGCCGGGTCGGCGACCTCGCTGACGTGCACCCAGCGCACCGGGGTGCCCAGCGCCGCCCGCCCGGCCCGTACGGCGGGTGCCCCGGCCCGGACCTCCGGACGGGCCAGCACGTCGGCGATGGTCGGGTGCACCGGGATCCACTCCGTCCGCCAGGAGGCCCAGGACGATACGGATCGTATCCCTGACCGGGGCCGCCGCGGCGCCGACGATCGGAGGCGTACCGCGCCGCTACCGAGGGAGCCCCACGTGACCGCCGTCGAGAACACGACCCGGACCGAGGCCGGAGCCACCCCGGACGCGCCCGCCCTCTCGCCGCACGCCGACGCCGCCGGCCGACACCTCTGGATGCACTTCGCCCGGATGCACGGCCGCGACGGCGCGAACCCGATCCCCGTCATCACCCGCGGCGAGGGCGTGCACCTGTGGGACGACCGCGGCCGCCGCATCCTCGACGGCCTCGCCGGCCTGTTCGTCGTGCAGGCCGGGCACGGGCGGCGTGAGCTGGCCGAGGTCGCCGCGAAGCAGGCGTCGGAGCTGGCGTTCTTCCCGGTCTGGGGCTACACGACCCCGCCCGCGGCCGAGCTCGCCGAGCGGCTGGCCCACCTCGCCCCCGGCGACCTGAACCGGGTCTTCTTCACCTCCGGCGGCGGCGAGGCCGTCGAGAGCGCCTGGAAGGTGGCCAAGCAGTACTTCAAGCTCCGCGGCCGCCCGCTCAAGCACAAGGTGATCTCCCGGGCGACGGCGTACCACGGCACCACGCACGGGGCGATGGCCGTGACCGGGCTGCCTGCGATGAAGAAGGACTTCGAGCCGCTGGCGCCCGGCGGGTTCCGCGTGCCCAACACCAACCTCTACCGCCACCCCGAGTTCGACGGCGACGCCGAGGCTCTGGGCCGCTGGGCCGCCGACCGGATCGAGGAGGCCATCGCGTTCGAGGGCGCGGACACCGTCGCCGCGGTCGTGCTGGAGCCGGTGCAGAACTCCGGCGGCTGCCTGACCGCGCCGCCGTCGTACTTCGCCCGGGTCCGCGAGATCTGCGACCGGCACGACGTGCTGCTCGTCGCCGACGAGGTGATCACCGGCTTCGGCCGCCACGGCGTCCCGTTCGCCAGCGCGAAGTTCGGGTTCACCCCGGACATCATCACCTGCGCGAAGGGCATGACCTCGGGCTACGGGCCGATGGGCGCGATGATCGCCTCGGAGAAGGTGATCGAGCCGTTCCTCGCCCCCGGCGTCACGTTCCCGCACGGCTACACCTGGGGCGGGCACCCGGTCTCGGCCGCCGTCGCGCTCGCGAACCTCGACCTCATGGAGCGCGAGGACCTCTACGGCAACGTCCTGTCCCACGCCGACGAGTTCGGCGCGACCCTCGACCGGCTCCGTGACCTTCCGATCGTCGGCGACGTCCGCGGCGACGGCTACTTCTGGGCGATCGAGCTCGTGCGCGACCGGGACACCCGGGAGACCTTCGGCCCGCAGGAGCGGGAGAAGCTCGTGCGCGGGTTCCTGCCCGGGGCGCTGTTCGAGGCGGGCCTGTACTGCCGCCCCGACGACCGCGGCGACGTCGTGATCCAGCTGGCGCCGCCGCTGATCGCCGGCCGGGCCGAGTTCGACGAGATGGAGCAGATCCTGCGGCACGTGCTCACCGAGGCGTACAAGATCGTGTGAGTTCGCCGGGACCCGCCGCGTCGGGTTGTTGCCCAACCGGCGGGTAACTAGGTTGACCCCCCAGGCGCCGCACCGCGGCGGGGCGTGCCGACAGGGGGCCTCCATGACGAACAACGACCTCACCGGCGGACGAGAGGTCGTCGTCACCCAGGCCCGGTCGCACACCGAACGCGGCATCCTGCGCCGCTGGGCCGAACAGGAGCACCCGGCCGCCGCCGTGGTCGCGCTCGGCGCGAACGGCGAGGTGCCGTCCGCGCTGGGGGAGGCCCTGCACGGCGACGGCACGGTGATCGTCCCGGCCCGGGTCGCGTGGCTGACCCCCGAGCCGGAGGACAGCGGCCCGGTCCGCAAGCTCACCGGCCTGGCGACGTCCGCGGTCATGCGGATGGCCTGGTCGCCGCTGCACCCGTCGATGGTGAAGCACCGCCCGGACGCGGCCCGGGTCGTGACGGGGGAGCCCGCGACCGTCGCCGACCTGGTGTCCCGGTTCGTCGCCCAGGAGAACGGCAGGCCCGGCTCGGACGGGTTCACCCGGTTCGTCGCCCGGCAGGCGATCCTGGCCTGCGACCGCGCCGAGCGCCGCGTCCTCGGTGACCGGTACAAGGTGCCGCGCCGGATGGTCGAGCAGATCACCTCCTCGGCCCGCTTCCCGACGCTCGTCGACGGGCTGGCCGCGCGGACCGGGAAGCCCGCCGCCGAGATCGAGCGGGACCTGGAGTCCTGCCTGCACGAGATGGCGGCCGTGCAGAGCCCGCCGGCGATCGACGCCTTCCGGGCCGTGATGAGCCCGATGCACGCGAAGGCCTGGGACGTCCAGGTCGACGAGTCGGGCCTGGAGCGGCTGCGGGAGCTCAACAAGGAGCACGCGCTGGTGTTCCTGCCCAGCCACCGCTCCTACGCCGACCCGCTGCTGTTCGCCGAGGTCCTGCACGACCGCAACTTCCCGCGCAACCACGTGCTCGGCGGCAACAACCTGTCGTTCTGGCCGCTGGGGTCGCTGGGCCGCCGGGCCGGGATCGTGTTCATCCGCCGCAGCTTCGGCGGCGACACCGTCTACAAGGCGGCGATGACCGAGTACCTCGGCCACCTGCTGTCCAAGCGCTTCAACCTGGAGTGGTACCTCGAGGGCGGCCGCAGTCGCACCGGGAAGCTGCGCAAGCCCCGCATCGGGCTGCTGCGCTACCTGGTCTCCGCGCTGGAGGAGCGCCCGGAGCTCGACGCCGTGCTGGTCCCGGTGTCCATCGTCTACGACCAGCTGCACGAGGTCGGCGCGATGGCCGCCGAGCAGCGCGGCGGGCAGAAGAAGGCCGAGGGACTGGGCTGGCTGTTCGGCTACTTCCGCGACCAGCGCCGCCACATCGGCACCGCCCGGGTGCGCTTCGCCGAGCCGTTCGCGCTGCGCCGCGCCCTGGAGGACGCCGGCCCCGGCCGCGCGCAGCTGGAGAAGGTCGCGTTCCGGGTGTGCGCGGGCATCAACCGCGTCACCCCGGCGACGGCGACCTCGCTCGCGACGTTCGCGCTGCTCTGGGCGCAGGACCGGGCGCTGACCCTGCAGCAGGTCCGGGAGGTCGTCGCGCCGCTGGCGGACTACCTGGAAGCGCGCGGGATCCCGGTGCCGATCGCCGAACTGCGGACCCGGCACGGCCTGCGGATGACGCTGGACCGGCTCGCCGAGGCCGGTGTCGTCACCGTCTACGACGCCGGCACCGAGCCGGTGTTCGCCGTCAGCACCGACCGCCACCACGTCGCGGCGTTCTACCGCAACGGCGCCCTGCACCACCTGCTCAACCGCGCCATGCTCGAGGTCGCACTGCTGCGCGTCGGCGACGCCGACCCCGACGAGGACATCGTCGAGGTCGCGTGGCGCGAGCTGGCCCGGCTGCGTGACCTGCTCAAGTTCGAGTTCTTCTTCTCCACCCGCCGCGAGTTCCGGGCCGAGATCATCGCCGAGCTGGACCTGGTCGACCCGGAGTGGCGGACCCGCGCGGCGAACCCGTCCGACGTGCGCGGCGCGCTGCGCCAGGCGCCGCTGCTGGTCGCACCGGGCGTGCTGCGGTCGTTCCTCGACGCCCAGCTCGTCGTCGCGGACCGGCTCGCCGCCCTGGGCGAGGAGCCGATGACCGACGAGAAGGAGTTCCTGGAGGACTGCCTCGGCGTCGGGCGGCAGATGCTGCTGCAGCAGCGGGTCGACCGCGCCGACTCGGTGTCGCGTGAGCTGTACGCCACCGCAGTGCGCCAGGCCGACAACCGCGACCTGCTCGGCGAACCGGAGTCCGGCGCGGCCGGAGCGCCCCTGGGCGAGCGGCGCGCGGCCTGGCTGGCGGAGGTCACCGCGGTGATCCACGATCTGGGACGGCTGGGCGAGCTGCAGCGCGCCCGCCTCGAGGTGGTCCTCGGCTCCGGCGGGACGGCGGTGCCCGGGGCCGTCCCGGTGTCACCGGTGGTCCCGCCGTCCGGGACGGAGCAGCGTGTGGAAGGGGATACGGGTGTCGCCAGCTGACGGGACGCCGGCCGGGGACACCCGGGACCGGCTCCGGGCCATCCGGGAGGCGGAGCCGGGACCGGGGACGGTCGCGTACTTCGACTACGACGGCACCGTCATCGACGGCTACTCCGCGGGCGCCTTCTACCGCAGACGGCTGCGCGAGTTCGACGTCGGGCCGGTCGAGATGGTGCGCACCGTGCTGTCGGGCATGCGCGGGATCCGCACCGACGACGACTTCAAGGAGTTCCTGTCCATCACGCTCGCGACCTGGAAGGGCCGCAGCGAGGACGAGCTCCACGCCCTCGGGCGGACGCTGTTCCGCGACGAGATCGCGGGCTCGCTGCACCCGGAGGTGTGGGAGCTGGTCGCCGCCCACCAGGAGCAGGGCCACCAGGTCGTCATGGCGTCCTCGGCCACCCGGTTCCAGGTGCAGCCGATGGCCGACGAGCTCGGCGCGGACCGGGTGCTGTGCACCGAGCTGGAGGTGCGCGACGGCGTGCTCACCGGCCGCGTCGCGGGCACCTCGCTGTGGGGCGCGGGCAAGGCCGAGGCGGTCCGCGCCGACGCCGCCGCGCACGGCGTCGACCTGGCGGACTGCTTCGGCTACGCCAACGGCACCGAGGACGCGGAGTTCCTGTCCGCGGTCGGCCACGCGGTCGCGGTCTCACCGACCGACTCGCTGCGCGCGCTCGCCGGCGAGAGGGGCTGGCCGGTCCTGGACTGCGCGCCGCGCGGCGGGCTGTTCCCCAGCGTCACCGACGTCGCCCGCACCGCGGTCTTCTACGGCGGCATGGCCGCCGGGCTGGCCGCCGCGGCCGGGGCGGGCCTGCTGCACGGCTCGCGGCGCCGCTTCGTCGACATGGCGGGCTCGGTC
Organism: Pseudonocardia sp. ICBG162; assembly: GCF_020496225.1. NCBI lineage: Bacteria > Bacillati > Actinomycetota > Actinomycetes > Pseudonocardiales > Pseudonocardiaceae > Pseudonocardia > Pseudonocardia sp. ICBG162. The sequence continues at coordinate 241,843 of NZ_JAHLJD010000017.1, read as the reverse complement.
GGCGCCGACGTCGGCTTCGGGCTGGCCGGCATCGACGTCGAGGTGACCGGCGCGGAGTACCTCCACTCCGCCCGGCCGTGCGTGTTCGTGTTCAACCACCAGTCGAAGTTCGACGTGCCGGTGCTGATGAAGCTGCTGCGCGAGAACTTCACCGGCGTCGCGAAGAAGGAGGCCGCGCAGATCCCCGTGTGGGGACAGCTGTTCTGGGCCGCCGACGTCGCGTTCATCGACCGCTCCAACTCCCGCGCCGCCCGGGCGGCGCTGCAGCCGGCCGTCGACAAGCTGCGCGACGAGGGGATCTCGCTCGCGATCGCGCCGGAGGGCACGCGCTCGCCGACGCCCCGGCTCGGCCCGTTCAAGAAGGGCGCGTTCCACATCGCGATGCAGGCCGGAGTGCCGATCGTGCCCGTGGTCATCCGCAACGCGGGGGAGATCATGTGGCGGGGCGCCCAGACCCTGCGCGGCGGCACCGTGCAGGTCGCCGTCCTGCCCCCGGTGGACACCTCGTCCTGGGTCCCCGAGGACGCCGGGAAGTACGCCGAGGAGGTCCGCGGCCGGTTCCTCGACACGCTCGCCGCGTGGCCGGAGCGCCGCATCGCCCAGCAGTACGACCGCAGCGACGACAGCCAGGAGGACCCGGCATGAGCGACTCCCCGGCGGGCTGGGGCTCGGCCCGCGAGATGTCGCCGTTCGAGGTCATGATGTGGCGGGCCGAGGGCGACGACCCCCGTTTCCGGTCCCCGGTCCTGGCGGTCGAGCTGCTCGACGCCAAGCCCGACTGGGACCGGCTCGTCGCCGCCGTGGACTGGGCGACGCGGATGGTCCCGCGCTTCCGCGAGCGCATCCGGGAGCCGCTGGGCGGGCTCGGCACGCCGTACTGGATCCACGACGTCGAGTTCGACCTGCACTACCACCTGCGCCGGGTGCGGATCCCCGGCGCCGGACCGGGCTTCTGGGCGGAGCTGTCCCCGATCGCCGAGCAGTTCATGATGACCCCGTTCGACCGGGAGCGGCCGCCGTGGGAGGCCATGCTCGTCGAGGGGCTGCCCGGCGGGCGCGCGGCGTTCCTGCTGAAGCTGCACCACGTGCTCACCGACGGCATGGGCGTGGTCCAGCTCCTGTCGCAGCTGCACAGCCGCAAGCGCGAGCACGACGACACCAAGCCGCAGCCCGCCGCGCCCGAGCCGACCTCGCCCGACCCGCTCGCCGAGGTCGACCGGCTCGTCCGCCGCGAGGCCGGGATCGTCCCGGCGGCCGCCCGTGCCGCCCGCGACGTCGTCGGCGCGCTCACCCACCCGCTCTCGGCGGCCCGCGACACCGCCCGCTACCTCGACTCGGCGCTGCGGGTGCTGTCCCCGCCGCCGGGCGGCGGTTCGGAGCTGCTGCGCCCGCGTGGCATGTCCTGGCGGTTCGTGGCGCTCGACGTCGACTTCGCCGACCTGCGCGCGGCGGGCAAGTCGGTGGGCGGCTCGTTCAACGACGCCTTCGTCGCCTCGCTGCTCGGCGGGTTCCGGCTCTACCACGAGGCGATGGGGCACCCGGTCACCGGCGACGCGACGCTGCGCACCTCGGTGCCGGTGTCGGTGCGCCGCGAGGGCGACGCCGCGGGCGGCAACCGCTGGGCGCCGGCCCGGCTCGCCGCGCCGATGGGCATCGCCGACCCGGCCCGGAGGATCCGGGAGGTGGGGGAGCAGATGCGTGCGGCCCGCGAGGAGCCCGCACTGGAGAGCCCCGACGTCGTCGCGCCGCTGCTGGCCCGGCTGCCCGGCCCGCTGCTGACCCTGGTCGCGGGCGGGTCGACGCAGGGCAACGACCTCCAGGCGTCGAACGTGCCGGGGCTGCGCTCCGAGGCGTTCCTCTGCGGCGCCCGGATCGACCGCGTCTACCCGTTCGCGCCGCTGCCCGGCTGCGCCGCGATGATCTCCGTGGTCACCCACGGGGACCAGTGCTGCGTCGGCGCCAACATCGACGCGGCCGCGATCACCGACCGCGAGGAGTTCGCCCGCTGCCTGGCCGGCGGTTTCGCGGAGGTCCTCGCGCTGCAGCCCGGGGCCGCGGAGCCCATGATCGTCGGATGAGCGCGTACCACGTCGGCGGCTCGGGGGAGCCGCTGCTGCTGCTCCACGGGATGACCTCGTCGTGGCGGGCCTGGAAGCCGTTGCTGCCCATGTTGGAGGAGCACCACGAGGTCTGGGCGGTGACCATGCCCGGCCACCTCGACGGCCCGCCGATGCCCGAGGGCGAGTTCAGCGTCGACCTGCTGGTCGACGGCCTGACCGAGCAGCTCGACGCGATCGGTGTGCCCGAGCGGCCGCACGTGGTCGGCAACTCCCTCGGCGGCTGGGCCGCGCTGGAGCTGGCCCGTCGCGGCCGGGCCCGGTCGGTCGTCGCGCTGTCCCCGGCCGGGGCCTGGTCGGTGCCCGCGGACCTGTACCGGCTGCTCGCGACGTTCCGGATCGGGGCGCTGCTCGCCGGCTGGGCGCCGGTGCGTGCGCTGGCCTCGTGCGGGGTGATCCGCAGGCTGCTGCTGCTCACCCTGGCCGAGCACACCGACCGCTACACCCCCGAGGAGGTCGCGGAGCTGTTCGACGACCTCGCCGGCTGCACCATCCTGGAGCCGCTGCTGTCCGCGGCCCGGATGGACACCGCGATCGCCCCGTTCGAGCAGCTGCCCTGCCCGGTGCGGATCGCCTGGTCGGGCTCCGACCGCACCATCCCCTACGGCCGCTACGGCCGCCCGATGATGGACGCCGTCCCCGGCGCCGAGCTGGTGGTGCTCCCCGGCGTCGGGCACGTGCCGATGGTGGACAACCCGGCGTTGGTGGCCTGGACGATCCTGCAGCACACCCGCTACCAGGTCGCGTCGTGACCGGCCCCGGCGACGCCCCCGCGGACCTGGCCGCCGCCCTCGACGGCTGGGCCCCCGGTCCGCTCGTCGGCACCGACACCGTCACCCCGTGGTCGGTCGCCGCGTTCTCCGGGCTGCTCGACCTCGACCCGGTCGCCGCCGACGGGGACCCGCTCCCGCCGCTGTGGCACTGGCTCGCCTTCCTCGACACCCCGCCGATGTCCGCGCTCGGCGACGACGGCCACCCCCGCGAGGGCCACTTCCTGCCGCCGGTCCCGGACCGGCGACGCATGTTCGCCGGCGGACGCCTGACCTGGCACGCCCCGTGGCGGGTCGGCGAACCGGTGACCCGCCGCCAGGAGCTCGGCCCGGTCCGGGTCAAGCAGGGCCGCAGCGGCGAGATGGCGTTCGTGACGACGCGGGCGGAGTTCCGCCGCGGCGACACGCTGCTCTGCGTCGAGGAGCAGGACATCGTCTACCGCTCGCAGCCGGCCGGCACGGTCCGGGGCACGGTCGCGCCGGACCCGGCACCACGCCCGGAGCACGAGTGGGCCTTCACCGTGCCGACCGGCCCGGAGCTGCTGTTCCGGATGTCGGCGCTGACCTACAACACCCACCGCATCCACTACGACCTGCCCTACGTCACCGGCGTCGAGGGCTACCCCGGTCTGGTCGTGCACGGCCCGCTGTTCGCCCTGCTCGGCCTGGAGATCGCGCGCCGCCACCGCCCGACGGCGTTCGTGCGCGGCTTCGAGTACCGCCTCACCGCTCCCGCCTTCGCCGGCGCCGACGTCTGGGTCGGCGGGACCCCGGACGGGGACCGCATCGACGTCGCGGCCGGGTCCGACGGGGCACCGGAGTCGGTGCGGGGGAGCATCGAGCTCGCGACCTGAGCCCGCCCGGGGTCCCGCCCCGGCCACGGCGTCTCCACCCCGCCGTCAGCTCTCCCCGGCCCCGCCCCCGGTCATCGCGGCGATCGCCTCGGTGACGGCCTGCTCCACCCGCTCATCGTCGACGCCCGACCGGGTCAGGACACCGTCGCCGTCCTCCTGCTCCAGCAGGGCCAGCAGGACGTGCTCGGTCCCGACGTAGTTGTGCCCCATCCGCAGCGCGTGCCGGAAGGTCAGCTCCAGGGCCTTCTTCGCGGCCGGGTCGAACGGGATCAGGGCGGGCACCGTCGTCGCGCGTTCCGGGAGCGCGGCGACGGCGGCCTCGCGCAGCGCCGTGGTGTCGGTGCCCAGCCCGGTCAGCAGCGCGACGGCCAGCCCCTGCGGCTCGGCGAGCAGGCCGAGGACCAGGTGCGCCGGGGTGATCCGGTCGTTCTCGGCCGTGCGGGCCTCGTTCTGCGCGGAGACCACGACGTTGCGGGCCCGCGGGGTGAACCGCTCGAAGCCCTGGGCCATGTTCTCCGGGGCGTCCGGACGGGGGACGAACCGCTTCTGCGCGGCCTGCTTGGTGACGCCCATGCTGCGGCCGATGTCGGTCCACGACGCCCCGGCCCGGCGGGCCCGGTCCACGAAGTGGCCGATCAGGTGGTCGGCGACCTCGCCGAGGTGGTCCCCGGCGAGCACGGCGTCGGAGAGCTGCTCCAGCGGGTCCTGGTGGACCGAGGTGATGGCGTGGATGAGGTCGTCGAGGCGGACGGTGCCGCCCAGGGGCGTCGGTGGCGTCATGCGTCAACCGTAAGTTGACGACCGTCTTTCGTCAACCTCGGGTTGACGATCACTCGTGTTCGGGGAGCAGGGGCACCTGCAGCCCCTCGTCGTGGCCGAGGCGGCTGGCGCGGCCGACCGAGGCCGAGCCGAACCGGCTGCGGACGGCGTCGAGCGCGGTGTCCAGGGCCGGGCCGGCGTGGGCGTCGAGGGGGAGCTCCAGCTGCAGGGCGTCGTCGCGGTCCAGGTTGGTCAGCGACAGGCCGAGCAGGGTGATGCCGCGGGCGTGGATGTCGGGCAGGGCGTCGTGCAGCAGCCGGCGGGCGGCCGAGAGGATCGTCGGCGTGTGCGCGGTCGCGACCGGCAGCGTGTGCGAGCGCGTGATCCGGGCGTAGTCGCCGAACCGCACCCGCAGCACGACGGTGCGGCAGACCCGCCCGCCCCCCGCGGCGCCGAGAGGGTCGAGGGTCTCGTCCGGCTCGTCGCGGTCGGACCCGCGGGGGGCGCGCAGGCGCCGGGCCAGCCGGTCGACGGTCGAGGCCAGGATGCCGTCGAGCTCGGCGTCGGTGCGCGGGCGGCGGCCCAGGGCCCGCTGCGACCCGATCGAACGGCGTGTCCGGTGCGTGTCCACCGGGCGGGGGTCCCGCAGGTGCGCGAGCGCGTGCAGGTGCCGTCCCGCGGCCGGCCCCAGGTAGGACACGAGCGCGGCCTCGCCGAGCGCGGCGACGTCGGCGACGGTCCGCACGCCCACCTCGTGCAGCCGCCCCGCCGTCACCGCCCCGACGCCCCATAGGCTGCGCACCGGCAGCGGGTGCAGGAACTCCCGCTCCCGTGCCGGGTCGACGACGAGCAGCCCGTCCGGTTTCGACGCCCCACTGGCCACCTTGGCGAGGAACTTGGTGCGGGCCACGCCGACGCTGATCGGCAGCCCCGCCTCCCTGGCCACCCGCTCGCGCAGCCGCGCGGCGATCTCCCGGGGCGTGCCCGCGATCCTCGCCAGGCCGCCGACCTCCAGGAACGCCTCGTCGATCGACAGTCCCTCGACCTCGGGGGTCGTGTCGCGGAACAGCGCGAACACCCGGCGGCTCGCCTCGGAGTAGGCCGCCATCCGCGGTGGGACGACGACCGCCTGCGGGCACAGCGCCCGCGCCTGGCGGCCGTTCATGGCGGTCCGCACACCGTGTGCCTTCGCCTCGTAGCTCGCGGCCAGCACGACACCGCCGCCCACGATCACCGGCCGCCTCCGCAGGCGCGGGTCGTCGCGCTGCTCGACCGACGCGTAGAACGAGTCCAGGTCGGCATGCAGGATGGTGGCCAGGCCGCGCACGAACACATGTTCGCATGCGTCGGGGTTCGCGGCGAGCGGCTGCGCCCGACGGCTCAGGCGCCCCCGGTCCGGCTGCGCCAGCGTTCCCGGGCCCGGCGTGCGGCCGTGGCCACCGCGGCGTCCGGGTGGTGCTCGCCGAGCGCGGCCAGCACCTCGCCGACCCGCGGGTGGTCCAGCTGCCACACGGCGTCGAACACCTCGAGGGTCTCGGGCGGGAACTCGGCGGCGAACGCGTCCGGCCAGTCCTCGGCGTCGACGGTGTCCAGCGCGACGGCCAGCACGTCGATCGAGGCGGTGAGCAGCAGCTCCGGCTCGACGGCGTCGGCGTCGATCTCGCCGCGCGCGACCAGCCGGCGCGCCACCATGCCGCGGTGCGGGCCGTCGAGGTGGTCGTGCAGCAGGGTGTCGACGGCCTCGGCGCCGAAGCGGTCCGCGGCCACGCCGGTCGCGGTGAGGGCGACGAGCAGGGTCTGGCCCGGTGCGAGCGCCGCCGCCACGAACTCGGCCACCGCCCGCGCCGGATCGGGCTGCGCGGCGTGCCAGGCGTCGATGTCGCGGCGCCACTCGTCGGGCGGGACCTCCCCGGCCAGCTCGACGATCTCCGCGGCCGAGGCGACCGCCGGGTCCGGCCGGGTCGGGTAGTGCAGGTCCTCCGCGGCGAGCAGCAGGAGCGCACACGCGACCCCGCCCGGGGTGAGCTGCACGATCCCGCCGACCCGGACCTCCTCCGCCCCGTCGGGCTCGTGGCGCGACCCGGCCCATTCGACCAACCCGAGCCGCTCCAGCTGCTCCAGCAGCGTCGCGGTCCGGAGCGAGGCGACGTCGGCGTCCCCGTCCGCGTCCTCGGTCCAGTCGAGCAGCACGTCCAGGGCGTGGCGCAGGTCGTCGTGGTCGACGCCGTCGTCGACGTGGCGCAGCAGGAACAGCAGGGCCGGGGTCGCGTCCTCCGACGGCGGACCCTCCTCGGCGCGCAGCAGTGCCTCGATCGCCTCGTCGTCGATCTCGCCGGTGAACACCACGTCCGCGTCGGGTGCGGTGTCGTCGACCGCGATCGGCGCGGCCTCCCGGACGGGCAGGTCCGGGTCCGCGGTGTCCTCGGCGGCGACGTGCGGCCAGCCGGTCGACAGCGCGCCCACCTCGCGGGCGGCGAGCACCAGGTCCTCGTGGGCGGAGGTGTCGTCCAGCCCGGCGAAGCGCGGCACCGCCACCAGCCGCCCCGACTCCCGCCGGACGGCGCCGGCGCGCACGCTCGTCTCCAGCACCCAGGTCAGGGTCCGCAGCCGGGTCGAGCGGTCGAGGCGGGCGACGCGGTCCGGCTCGTCGCCGGTGCCGAGCAGGCCGACCAGCTCGCGGGCGTCGGCCAGGCGCAGGTTGCCCGTCGCGGTCAGGGCCCGGCCGCGCGGGCCGCACCAGCCGGCCAGCGCCCGCGCGTCGTGCAGGATCCGGGCCTGCGCCGCGGACGCCGCCCGGTCGGCGGGCGAGGGGATCCGCACCGGGTCCGGGTCGTCGCCCAGCTCGGTGAGCAGCGGCGACCCGGCCCCGGCCTCCAGCTCGTCGTACTCCTCGACGTACTCGCCGCACAGCCGCCGCACCTGCGACGGCCGCGGCGAGCCCGGGGCCAGCAGTCCGCGCTCGTCGAGGAACTCCACGAACGCGGCGACGCTGGCGGGCACCAGCCGCACCGGCAGCCGGTGCTCCAGCACGATGTGCGGGCACCAGCCGTCGAGGAAGGTCTCGATGTGCTCCAGCGGCCAGTCGGCGAGGTCGCCGTCGCCGGCGAGCCACTTGTACTGCAGCAGCAGCTCCGCCGACATCGGTTCGGCGACCACCTCGTTCTCGGTCAGCCACGCCGCGAACCCGTCGAGCAGTTCCTGGGCGGCCGCGTGGAACTCGTCGTCGGAGTCCGGGCCGAACCGCATGCGCATGCGCCGAGTGTGCACGCCCGGCACCGGCCACCACACCCACGGGCGCCGATCGGCGTGTCCGGAGCAGATCGTGCCGCGGGCGGGCAGGATGGGCCCGGACATGACCACACTGTTCGCCCTGCTGATCGCCGCGACCGCGATGGTCGGCAACACCGTCGCCGCCCTCTGGGAGGCCCGCGGCAGCAGGCTGGCGAAGTACGGGCGCCCGGTGTGGCTGCAGCCGTGGTTCCTGGCCGGGCTGCTCGCCGACGTCGTGGCCTGGGTGCTCACCGTCGTCGCGCTGCGGTACCTGCCGGTCTTCGCGGTGCAGTCGATCCTGGCGGGCGCGATCGCGCTGACCACGCTGGCCGACCACGGCTGGAACCCGTGGAACCTCATCCGGCGCGACCGGTGGGCGGTCGCCGCGGTGCTGGCGGGGCTGGTCGTGGTCGCCGCGAGCGCCGAGCCGGACCGCCCGGACGCGCTGCCCCCCGTGGCCACCCCGGTCCTGCTGGTGTCGTTCGTGGTGATCCTCGCCGCCGCCCCGTTCGTGTGGCGGGCCGGGCGGCCGATGCTGCTGGCGCTGCTGGCCGGGCTGGGCTTCGGCGGCACGGCGCTGGCCGTCCGCGCGATCCACCCCGGCCCGCTCCGGTGGGAGACCGCGGGCAGCCTGCTGCTCGACCCGCTGGTGTACGGCGTCGTCGCGTTGGGGGTGCTCGGGGTGCTGGCCTTCGCCCGCGCCCTGCAGGACGGCGCCGTCGGCCCGGCGACGGCGGTGCTGTCGGTGACCGAGGTGGTCGTGCCCGGTCTCGTCGGGATCGCGCTGCTCGGCGACCGGATCCGGCCCGGCTGGGAGGGGGCGGCGCTGGCCGGTGTCCTCGTCGCGCTCGGCGGGGTGATCGCGCTGACCCGCCCGGACCCGGAGTCGGTCCGCCGCCGCGTGCACTGAGCCGCGGCACCGGGGGAACACCTCAGCCCGGGTGGGGTGTTGCCCCCACATGACGAGCACCCTCACCGCCCACGACGCGTGGCGTGCCGCGCGCGAGCAGACCCTCCGCGAGCCGCACGGCTGGCTGTCCCTGACCGCCCTGCACTGACTCGACGACGGTGCCGGTGCCGTACCCGGGCTGCCCGGGACCTGGCGCGCCGCGGGACCCGACGAGGTCGCGGTCACCGCCGTCGCGGCCGACGGGGTCGTGCTGCCCGGCGCGACCGGACCGCTCGACGGCACCGCGCACGTCCGGCCCGTCGACGGCGCCCCCGGCGTGATGATCGCGGTGGGGGAGCGGGTCGTCGAGATCGCGCGGCGCACCGACTCGTGGGCGCTGCGCGTGCGCGACCCGCAGGCCCGCACCCGGACCGCGTTCACCGGGGTGCCCGCCTGGCCCTACGACCCGGCCGCCGTCGTCGACGCCGTGTTCACCCCCTACGACGCGCCGCGGACGGTGACGGTCGACGCCGTCGTCGCCGGGTTGCAGCACTTCCCGACCGCGGTCGGCGAGGTCGCGTTCACCTGGGCCGGTGCCCCGCAGCGGCTCGTGGCGCTGGCCGGGAAGGACGGCGGCCTGTCGCTGCACTTCCGCGACGCCACCTCCGGGGACACCACCTACGGCGGCGGCCGCATCCTGCGCACCGACGACCCGGCGCCGGACGGGACGCTGGAGGTGGACCTGAACCGGGTGGTGAACCTGCCGTGCGCGTTCACCGCGCACGCCACCTGCCCGCTGCCGCCCGCCGGCAACACCCTGGACGTGCCGGTCGAGGCGGGCGAGCGGACCCCGTCGTCTCCCGGCGCGGCCTGACGGGGCGGACGTCCTGCAGGTCCTGACCTGCCCGAGCCACCCCGCGCGGGATCGCGGACCTGCCGGCGGACGGACGCCGACCCCGCGACCCCGCGACCCGCTCAGGAGAAGAAGCGCTGGTGGAGGTCGGTCACCAGGAGCGTCAGGAACAGCGCCGAGGAGGAACCGAGCAGCACGTTCGACAGCCACCCGGACCGGCCCGCGGCCGGGATGCGCCGCGAGTTGAGCAGCAGCATCAGGGTGACCGCGAGGAACGGCATGAACACCGAGCCGAGCACCCCGTAGACCAGGGTCAGCCCGAAGGGCCGGTCGATGAACAGCAGCATCATCGGCGGGAAGGTCAGCCAGAGCAGGTAGCCGCGGAAGGGCCGCGACCGCTCGACGACGGTGGAGACGAACGCGCCCTCGCGGCTCCCGCCCGCGGCCTCGCCGTCGGCCGCGACGGTCGCCGTCCCGCCCACGGCGGCCTCGGTGCCGGCGGTCGCGGCGGCCTTCCCGTGCGGCAGGCGCAGCGTGCGGACCAGGTCGGCGAACAGCAGGCTCACGCCGTTCCAGACGCCGAACAGCGAGCTGGAGGTGACCGCGAGGAAGCCGACCAGGAACAGGATGCGGGCCCACTCGCCGTAGCTCGCGCCGAGCGCCTCGCCCAGGGTCAGCAGGCCGCGGTCGTTCTCGGTGAGGTCCTGGCCGAGCAGCATCGTGGAGCCGACGACGAGCATCGCGACGACGAAGACGCCGGTCATCGTGTAGCCGACGGCGTTGTCCAGGCGCATCATCGACAGCCAGCCGGTGCCCTTCCAGCCCTTCGCGAACATCCAGTACCCGTAGGCGGCCATGGTGATGGTCCCGCCGACGCCGCCGATCAGGCCGAGGACGTAGACCGTCGACCCGGCGGGCAGGGTCGGGACCAGCCCGGTCGCGAGGTTCCCGAGGTCGGGGGATACCAGCACCGCCACCGACACCACGGACACGAACTTGACCAGCACCAGCACGGTCATGAACTTCTCGAACACGTGGTAGCGCTGCGCCCACACCAGGGCCAGGCCGACGACGCCGGCGATCATCGCCCAGTAGCGCACCGACAGCCCGCCGAACAGCGCGTTGAGCGGCAGCCCGACCGCCGACATCGCGGTGGCCCCGTAGACGAAGCCCCAGATCACGATGTAGGCGGCGAAGAAGCCGGTCGCCCAGCGGCCCAGGTGCCGCCAGCCGTCGAGCAGCGTCGAGCCGGACGCGAGGTGCCAGCGCCCGACACCCTCGCCCAGCGCCAGCTTCAGGACGGTGCCGAGCACCGCGGCCCAGAGCAGCGCCGTGCCGTACTGGGCGCCCGCGACCATCGTCGCGACCAGGTCGCCCGCGCCGACGCCGGTCGCCGCGGCCAGCAGACCGGGGCCCAGGCTGCGGAACCGGGCGCGCCCGGTCGGTGGGATCAGGGGTTCGGACGGGTGTCGCTGCAGTCCGGTGGCGTCGTTGCTCATGCTCGGGCTCCTCGTTGCGCCGGAGGTGGTGACGCGACGGTAGGAGCGCGCCCGGCGCCGCCCTGCGGTTCTTAACCGGGTCTTGGGAGTCTCATCCGTGCAGCTCGCGGTACGCGGCCGCGGCCCCGGGGTGCAGCGGCACGTCGCCGGTGTCGACCAGCGCCGGCTGGTCGAGGTACTGGGTGCCCAGCGCCGAGGCGGGCACGAGGTCGGGGGCGCGCTCGACGAGCAGGCGGGCCACGGCGCCGGCGTCGGCGTCCGGCAGCCGCGGCGCGGCGACCAGCAGGTTCGCCACCCCGACGGTGGCGACGGGGCCGGGCGCGCCGTACGCCCCGGCGGGGACGGCCGCCGCCGTGTAGGGGCCGGTGCCGAACCGGGCCCGCAGGGCGGGCAGGTGCTCGGCGAGGGGCAGCAGCCGGATCGCCCGGCGTGCCGCGAGCTCCCCGACGGCGGGGGTCGGCACCCCGCCGGACCAGAGGAAGCCGTCGATCCGGCCGTCGGCCAGCGACGCCGTCGCCGTCGCGAGGTCGAGCTCGCGGGCCCGGACCCGGGTGCCGGACACGGCGAGCAACCGGGCCCCGGTCAGGGCGGCGCCGGACCCGGGGGCGCCGAGCGACACCGGCCGGTCGGCGAGGTCGGCGAGCCGGGCGAAGGGCGTGTCGGCCCGCACCGCGAGCTGCAGGTAGTTCTCGTAGACGCGGCCGATCGCGCGCAGCTCCAGCGGCGCGGTGAACGGGGCGGCCCCGGCCCGCGCGGCCAGCACGAGGTCGGTCAGCGCGAGCCCGACGGCCGCCCCTCCGCGGGCGACGAGCACGGCGTTGTCCCGCGACCCGCCGGTGACGACCGGGCGCAGCGCCGGTCCGGCCGCGGCGGCGACCCCGGCGAGCAGCGCGGAGAACTCGGCGTAGAACCCACCCGGCTCGCCGGCGGCCAGCGGCAGCGCGGGGTCCGGGCCGGGGGAGCACGCGGCGAGCAGCCCGAGCAGCCCGAGCCCACCGAGGACCGTGCGCCGGGGGAGCGGGGCGGCCGTGTCCCCCGGGGACGCCGCCCGCGTCCCGGTCACCGCGCCCGCCCCAGGACCAGGGTGGCCAGCAACCCGCCACCCGCGGCGGGGCCCAGGTCGAGGCGCCCGCCGTGCGCCGCGGCGAGCCGGTCGGCGATCGCCAGCCCCAGCCCGGAGCTGCCCCCGGCGCCGGGGGAGGCTCCCTGCCAGAACCGCTCCCGGGCCCGGCCGAGGTCGGTCCCGGCGATGCCGGGGCCGTCGTCGGCGACCGAGACCGTGACCCCGTCCGGGCCGCCCGCCCAGCGCACCCGCACCGTCGTGCCCGCCGGGGTGTGCCGGACCGCGTTGTCCAGCAGCACGTCCAGCACCTGTTCCAGGTCGGTGTCCGGCCAGTCGACGTCGACCCCGTCGTCGGTCGCGTCGTCGGTCGCGTCGTCGGGCCCCCCGTCGAGGCGGCCGGCGCGTCCGTCGAGCACGACCCCGGCGGCGTCGGCGGCCGGGCGCCACGCGTCGACCCGGCCGGCGGCGACCAGCCCGGCGTCGCACCGGGCCGGGTCCGCGGCACCGGCCGCGACCGCCGAGGCCGTCGCCTCCGCGGAGGCCAGCCCGAGCATGCCGTCGAGCAGCCGTTCCAGCCGGTCGACCTCGCCGAGCGTCGAGTCGTAGGCGGCGCGCCCGCCCGGCCCGACGTACGGGTCCAGGCCGTCCGCGCGCAGCCGCAGCGCCGCGAGCGGGTTGCGGATCTGGTGCGAGGCGTCGGCGACCAGCCGCCGCTGCTCCTCCGCGCCGGCCCGCACCGACGCCGACATCCGGTTGAACGACTCGGCGAGCGCACGCAGCTCCACCGGCCCGTCGGACACCGTGATCTGCTCCCCGGCCCGGCCCTGCGCGACGGCCCCGACCCCGCGGGCCAGCGCCCCGACCGGGCGCAGCACCCAGCGGGCGAGCAGCAGCGCGATCGCGGCGAACACCGCCGCGGCGGCCAGCGCCCCGGCCAGCACGAGCACCCACGTCACGGCGACGTCGGACGCGGCCCGCGACGGGTCGGCGCGCAGCAGCACGGCGCCGTCGGCCCTGGTGCCGGTGCCGACCGGCTGCCACAGCAGCACCGGGTCCCGGTCGAACGGGGTGAGCCGGGCGGGCGCGTCGGCGGGCTGGTTGCGCAGTGCCGCGTCGAGCGCCGCGGGCACACCGGGGTCGCCGGGCTCCAGACCCGCGGACACCACGGTGCGGCGCTGCGCGTCCACGACGAGCACCCCCTCGCCGTACAGCTCGGCGTGCCGGCGGGCGCCGCGGTCCAGGTCGTCGCGCACCGTGTCGTCGCCCCCGGCCACCAGCGCGGCGAGCGCGACGAAGCGGTCCAGGTCGTCGGACCGGGTCAGCGTCCACACCTGGGCCCGCGCGGTGGCGCGCTGGTCGAGCAGGGGGGCGACGAACGCGGCCACGGTCAGCAGGGAGAACAGCGACAGCACCAGCAGCAGGCGGCGGCGCACGCCGTCACCGGCCCAGCCGGAAGCCGAACCCGCGCACCGTCGCGAGCAGCCCGGGCCGGTCGAGCTTGGCGCGCAGCGCGGCGACGTGCACGTCCAGCGACCGGGACGCGGCCATGCTCCCGTCGCCCCACACCTCCTCGAGCACCTGGCGGCGGCTCACCGCGACCCCGGGGCGGCGGGCCAGCGCGGCCAGCACCGCGAACTCCGTCGCGGTCAGCGCGGTCTCGGTGCCGCCGACGGTGACCCGCCGCGCGTCGAGGTCGACGCGCACGTCGTCCGCCTCGACCACCCCGGGGGCCGCCGTCCCGGCCGGGACCCGGCGGGCGACGGCGTCGATCCGGGCCAGCAGCTCGCGCAACCGCACCGGCTTGACCAGGTAGTCGTCGGCGCCCAGGTGCAGGCCGCGGACGACGTCGTGCTCGGCCGAGCGCGCCGTCAGGACGATCACCGGCACCGCCGAGGTCCGGCGCAGGCGGTGCAGCAGGCCCAGGCCGTCGCCGTCGGGCAGGCCCAGGTCGAGCAGCACCAGCTCGGCCTCGCCCAGCAGCTCGGCGGCCTCGGTCGTGGTGGCCGCGTGCAGCACGCCGTGCCCGCGGGCCCGCACGGCGTCGACCACCGCGCCGGCCACGCCCGCGTCGTCCTCGACCACCAACACCCGCACAGGGCACGAGCTTGCCGCACCGCGCGGCGGTTGCAACCTCCCCGCAACCGGTGTCGTGGGTCACGCGCGTGGTGTTCACTCACCTCCGTTGCCCCGACGACCGCGGCAGGACGGCGAGCGCCGCCCCGGTCGTGGCGAACCGCTCGCAGGAGGTGCCCGTGACCACCACGCAGGAGAAGACGGCGGCACGCACGACCGCGGAGGGCTGGCTCACCGCCTTCGCCGACGCCCTGTCCGCCCGTGACATCGACCGCGCCGTCGCGCTGTTCGCCGACGAGAGCTACTGGCGCGACCTGGTCGCGTTCACCTGGAACCTGAAGACCGTCGAGCACCACGACGGCGTCCGTGACCTGCTCCGGAACACCCTGGACGCGACCGACCCGTCGCACTGGACGCTGTCCGCCGAGCCGACCGAGGCCGGTGGTGTCACCGACGGGTGGTTCACCTTCGAGACCGCCGTCGGGCGCGGCTCCGGGCACGTCCGCATCGTCGACGGGAAGGCGTGGACCTTCCTCACCACCCTCGACGAGCTCAAGGGGCACGAGGAGCCCCGCGGGGAGAACCGGCCGTTCGGCACCGAGCACGGCGCCAACCCGGACCGGGTCACCTGGAAGGAGCGCCGCGAGGCCGAGCTGGCCGAGCTGGGGCGCACCCGCGACCCCGAGGTCGTGATCATCGGTGGCGGCCAGGGCGGTATCGCGCTGGGTGCCCGGCTGCGCCAGCTCGGCGTCGACACGATCATCGTCGAGCGCAACGAGCGGCCCGGCGACTCGTGGCGCAAGCGCTACAAGAGCCTCGCCCTGCACGACCCGGTCTGGTACGACCACCTGCCGTACCTGAAGTTCCCGGACAACTGGCCGGTGTTCGCGCCGAAGGACAAGATCGGCGACTGGCTGGAGTTCTACACGCGGATCATGGAGCTGAACTACTGGGGCTCCACCACCGCGCGCAGCGCCGAGTTCGACGAGGCGTCCGGCCGGTGGAGCGTCGTCGTCGACAAGGCGGGCGAGCAGATCACCCTGCGCCCGCGCCAGCTGGTGATCGCGCTCGGCGTCTCCGGCAAGCCGAACATCCCCGACTTCCCGGGCAGGGAGCAGTTCCGGGGCGAGGTGCAGCACTCGTCGCAGCACCCCGGCCCGGACGCCTACCGGGGCAAGAAGGTCGTGGTCATCGGGTCGAACAACTCCGCGTTCGACATCTGCGGGTCGCTGTGGGAGGTCGGCGCCGACGTCACCATGGTGCAGCGCTCGTCCACCCACATCATCAAGTCCGACACACTGATGGAGTACGGCCTCGGGGATCTCTACTCCGAGCGCGCGGTCAAGGCGGGCGTCGACACCCACACCGCCGACATGATCTTCGCGTCGCTGCCGTACCGGATCATGCACACCTTCCAGAAGCCCGCCTACGACAAGGCCCGCGAGGTCGACGCGGACTACTACCGGCGGCTGGAGGAGGCCGGGTTCGAGCTGGACTTCGGCGACGACGACTCCGGCCTGTTCATGAAGTACCTGCGCCGGGGCTCGGGCTACTACATCGACGTCGGTGCCGCCGAGCTCGTCGCCGACGGCAAGGTGAAGCTGGTCCGCGGGCAGATGCAGGAGTTCACCGAGAAGGGCGTGCGGCTCGCCGACGGCACCGAGCTCGACGCCGACCTCGTCGTGTTCGCGACCGGCTACCGGTCGATGAACGGCCTCGCCGCCGACATCGTCGGCCAGGACGTCGCGGACAAGGTGGGCAAGGTGTGGGGCCTCGGCTCGGACACGACCAAGGACCCCGGTCCCTGGGAGGGCGAGCAGCGCAACATGTGGAAGCCCACCCAGCAGCAGAACCTGTGGTTCCACGGCGGCAACCTGCACCAGAGCCGGTTCTACTCGCTGTACCTGGCGTTGCAGCTCAAGGCGCGTGAGGCGGGCATCGACACCCCCGTCTACGCGCTGCAGGAGCGCCACCACCTCTCCTGACCGCCGAGCGGGAGAGACCTGTCCGGGACGGTCACCGCCGCACTACGGTGCGGTGGTGACCGTCCCCGACATCGCGGTGCAGACCGCGCGGACACTGTGGACCGAGCTCGAACCGGTCCACGACGTCGTGTACTTCGCCCCCGAGGCGCGGGCCGCCGCCGAGGCGGCCGGGTTCCGCGGGTTCTGGCGCGGCTACTTCGCGATGCGCGCCGCCCCGCTGGGGCCGGTGGGAGCGGCACCCGTGACGGCCGCGTTCCACGGCTTCCACCCGTCGATGGCCGCCCGTGCGCTGCCCGGGGTCTGGTCGCTCGCGACCCCCGACGGGGCGCTCGCGGCCCGGCTCGCCGGTTCCGCCGCCGCGCTGCGCCGGTCCGGGCTCGACGGCACCGGCCCGGCCGCCGACCCGGCCGCGCTGCACCGGGCCGCGGAGCTCGCCTGGGCCGCCGCCGGGGAGGTCGACGTCGACGGCCGCGTCCTCGCCGCCGCGAACGCCGCGCTGCCCCGCCCCGACGGCGACCTCGAGACCCTCTGGCAGGCGACGACGACGCTGCGCGAGCACCGCGGGGACGGTCACGTCGCGGTCCTGGTCGCGCGGGGCGTCGGCCCGGTCGCCGCGCACCACCTCAAGATCGCCGCCGGGGAGACCGACGGCGAGTGGCTGCGCACCGCCCGCGGCTTCGACCCGGAGGCCTGGGCGGCCGGCGCGGAGGACCTGCGGGCCCGCGGCTGGGTCGACGCCACCGGCGCGCTCACCGCCGCCGGCGCCGACGAGCACGACGAGATCGAACGGCTCACCGACCGGGCCGCCGCCCGCCCGTGGGGCGCTCTCAACCCGGAACGGACCGCCGAGCTCGCCGCGCTGCTGGCGCCGATGGTCGCGGCGGTGCTCGCCGCGGGGGACGTGCCCGCGTACGGCCCGGTCGGGCTCGTCCGGGACGGCCGATGAGGACCGCCACGACGGTCGAGGCCTCCGGCGGTGACTGGCGCGAGACCGTCGAGTTCGTCGTCGAGGCCGAACGCCTGGGCCTCGACGACTGCTGGGTCGCCGAGGCGTGGGGCTCGGACGCGCCGTCGGCGCTGGGCTACCTCGCCGCCCGCACCGAGCGGATCCGGCTCGGCTCCGGGGTGATCCAGGTCGGCACCCGCTCGCCGGTCGCGATCGCCCAGGCCGCGCTGACCCTGCACGACATGTCGCAGGGCCGGTTCCTGCTCGGGCTCGGCCCGTCCGGCCCGCAGGTGATCGAAGGCCTGCACGGGGTGCCGTTCGCCCGCCCGCTCACCCGGCTGCGCGAGACGATCGAGGTCATCCGGGCCGCCTGCGCGGGGGAGCGCATCGCCTACGACGGCGAGACCGTCGCGATCCCGCTGCCCGGCGGTGAGGGCCGCCCGATGCGGCTGTCGACCACGCCGGTGCCGGACCTGCCGGTGTTCGTCGCGGCGCTGTCCCCGCGGATGCTGGAGCTCACCGGGCGGGTCGCCGACGGCTGGCTGGGCACGAGCTTCGTCCCCGAGGGCGCCGACGCCTACCTCGCCCACCTCGACACCGGTCTGCGCGCCGCCGGGCGGGACCGGTCCGCGATCGAGGTCTGCCAGGGCGCCGAGGTCGCCTTCGCCGCCGACGAGGCCGACCAGGCGGCGATGGTCGACGCCCGCCGCCCCGGCATCGCGTTCAGCCTCGGCGGGATGGGCACCGCCCGGCGGAACTTCTACTTCGACGCCTACCGCCGCCAGGGCTGGGGCGAGCGCGCCGACGCCGTCCGCGCCGCCTGGCAGGGCGGGGACCGGGCCGGCGCCGCGGCCCTGGTCACCGACGAGATGGTGCTGGGGACGACGCTGATCGGCACCGAGGAACGGGTCGCCGCGCGGCTGCGGGACTGGGCCGCCGCCGGCGTCGGCACCGTCCGGCTCTACCCCGCGGGGGAGACGCTCGACGAGCGCCTCACCACCCTGGCGCGGGCCGTCGAGCTGGCCCGCGCCGCGGGGTGATCACACGTCGGCGGCGCGCTTCTCGGCGAACCGGCGCCACGCCGTCCACCCCAGGCCGGCGAGGAGCAGCAGGTACAGCACCACGGTGATCGGGCTCGACACCAGCACCGCCGGGTCGTTGTCGGAGTTGCCCATCGCGTCGCGCAGCGAGTACTCCGCCAGCGGCCCGAGGATCACCGCGATCAGCACCGGCGCGACGGGGATGTCGTAGAGCCGCATCGCCAGCCCGAGCACCCCACCACCAGCATGATCACCAGGTCGACCTGGCTCGCCCCGGAGGCGTACACGCCGAATGCGGCGAACACCGCGATGCCCGCGTACAGGTAGGACTTCGGGACCCGCAGCAGCTGCGCCCACAGCGGCGCGAACGGCAGGTTGAGGATCAGCAGCACGATCATCGCCAGGAAGAACCCGGCGAGCAGCGCCCACACGATGTCCCCGGAGCGCTCCAGCAGCAGCGGGCCCGGCTGCAGGCCGTACTGCTGGAACGCGGCGAGCAGGATCGCCGCCGTCGCGGAGGTGGGCAGGCCCAGCGCGAGCAGTGCGCCCATCGCGGTGCCCGCGGTGGCGTTGCCCGCGGCCTCCGGTGCCGCGACGCCCTCGATGGCGCCCTTCCCGAAGGTCGGCTCAGCCTTGCGCCGGTCGAGCCTGCGCTCGGTCCCGTAGGCCAGGAACGTCGGCACCTCGGCGCCACCGGCCGGGATGACGCCGAACGGGACACCGATCGCGGTGCCGCGCAGCCACGCGGGCAGCGCCTGGCGGAACTCGGCCTTCGACAGCCACCACCGGCCGGTCGGCATGACGGCCCTGGTCTCCTCGGCCCGGCCGACCTTCGCGGCCTGGCTGAACACCTCGCCCAGCGCCAGCAGCGACACCGTGATCACGACGATCGAGACGCCGTCGAGCAGCGGGGAGAAGCCGAAGGAGAACCGGGGCGTGCCGGTCGGCTGGTCGATCCCGACCAGGGCGAGGGTCAGGCCGATCGCGAGCGCGGCGACGCCGCGGATCGCGGAGTCGGCGACCACCGCGGAGATCGCGACGAAGGCGAACACGGCCAGCGCGAGGAACTCGGCGGGGCCGAAGCCGGTGGCGAGCCGGGCGAGGGTCGGGGCGAAGAACACGACGAGCGCCGAGGCGACCATGCCGCCGATGAACGCGCCGATCGCGCCGGTGGCCAGAGCCTGGGCGGCCTTGCCGCGCAGCGCCATCCGGTGGCCCTCGAAGGTGCTGGCGATGGCGGTCGAGTTGCCGGGGGTGTTCATGAGGAACCCGGCGATGGAGTCGCCGAACAGGCCACCGAAGTAGATGCCGGTGAACATGATCAGCGCGCTGGTCGGTTCGAGGACGAAGGTCAGCGGCAGCAGCAGCGCCACGGCCATCGCCGAGCCCAGCCCCGGCAGGACCCCGACCGCGGTGCCCATCAGCGCACCGAGGAACACGAACAGCAGCGCGGACGGGCTGAGGATGTCGGCGAAGCCGCCGAGCAGGTTGGTCAGCTGTTCCACGATCAGAACCCCCCGACGAAGCCGGCGGGCAGCGAGATCCCGAGCAGCATGCTGAACACGACCTGGACCGCCGAGGACACGGCGAGCCCGCCGAGCGCCATCGCCGGCCAGCGCCGGTTGCCCAGGGCGGCGGCGACGGCGACGAACAGCCCGGTCGCGGACAGGATCCAGCCCAGGTAGGGCAGGACGACGATGAACGCGGCCACGCCGCCGACCGCGGTCAGCACGGCCGGGGCGTTCACCCCGGTGTCGGCCGGCGCGTCCCCGGCGGCGGTGCCCTCGCCGTCGCCGTCACCGGTGCCCGCCGCGGCGGGAGCCGGGGCGTCGAACTCGGGTCGCGGCCGCAGGATGTCGAACGCCAGCAGCGCCGCGACCACGTAGCACAGGACCGCGACGATCCAGGGCATGGTCGTCGGGCCGAACAGGCCGCCGTCGCCGACGACCTGCATGGTCAGCGTGCCGTAGGTGAGGAAGACCCCCAGCGCGGCGAGGATCGCGGGCACGACGAGCGCGCCCCGGGACAGGTGTGCAGGACGGCCGCTCATGCCAGCCCCAGCTCCTTCAGAAGGTCGTCGATGCGGGCCTGCTCGGTGACCAGGTAGCGGTCGTAGTCCTCGCCGTAGATCTCGCTGCGCACCCAGCGGTTGCGGGTCACGGCCTCGCCCCAGGACTCGGTCCCGACCATCTCGCGGGCGATCTGCTCCAGCTCCGCGCGGGCCTCGGGGGTGATCCCGGCGGGGGCGACGAGCCCGCGCCAGTTGACGAGGTCGACCTCGGGCATGCCGAGCTCGTCCATGGTCGGGGCGTCGACGCCCTGCAGGCGTTCGGGCGCGACGACGGCCAGCACCCGCAGCTGCCCGGACTCCACCAGGTCGCGGAAGTCGTTGTAGCCGGAGATCCCGACGCCGACGGTGCCGGCCGCGGTCGACAGCAGGCTCAGCGTGAGCTCGCCGCCGCCGGGGTGCGGGGTGTAGACCATCCGCTCGACGGGGATGTCGCGGGCCTGCGCGAGCTGGGCGGCGACCATGTGGTCGATGCCGCCCGCCGAGCCGCCGCCGACCGGCAGCGCGGCCGGGTTCGCGGCCCAGGCGGTGAGCATGTCGTCGAGCGTCCGGAACGGCGACTCCGCCGGGACCGCGACGACCTCGAAGTCCTCCGCGAGCCGGGCGATCGGCGTCGTGTCCTGCAGGCTGATCGCGCTGCCGGACTGGCTGATCCCGCCGAGCATGACGGTTCCGGTGACCATCATGGTGGTCTCCTCACCGGCGAGCCCGGCGAGCTGGTTGAGCCCGATGGTCCCGGCGGCACCCGGGATGTTGACCACCTGCACGGTGTTGACGATGTTCCCGGTGCGCATGGCCTGCTGCGCCTCGCGGGCGACCAGGTCCCAGCCGCCACCGGCGGCCGCGGGGGCGATGAGGGTGAGGTTGGAGCGCGCCGCCTGTCCCTCCCCGGACCGGGCGGCGTCGGCGAAGGCGGTCACCGCGAGTGCGGCGACGAGGATGATTCCCAGGGCTGCGATGACCTGCCGTCGTGGCATGAGCGCAGACGTTGGCACACGTCCGCTCCGTCCTCCACTGTCCGGATCGGAAACTCTACGATCTCTGTGACCACAACGAACTTTTCTCCGGTATGTCCGTTCGGCGTGGTTAGTCTCCGACCCGTCCGCGAACGCCTGATGGGGAGCGACATGACGATCTGTGTGGCCTACGGCCCGACGCCCGAGGGCGACGCCGCCCTGGACCTGGCGGTCCGCGAGTCCCGCCTGCGGGGCACCCCGCTGACGGTGCTGGCGACCGGGCGTCAGGAGCTGTTCGACGCCGACGGCGCCGGGACCCACGACCACGCGGCGCTGGACTCGGCCATCGGCTCCCGGCTCGCCGGGCTGCGCGCCGACGGCGACCCGGCCACCGCGGTGCGGGTCGTCGACGACGGCGGCGACCCCGCCGAGGCGATCCTCGACCTGGCCGCGCAGGAGGACGCGCAGCTGCTCGTCGTCGGGGTGAAGCGGCGCAGCCCGGTCGGCAAGCTGCTCACCGGCAGCACCGCGCAGCGGATCATCCTGGACTCGCCGATCCCGGTCCTCGTGACCCACGCGGCGCGCTCGTAGCCTGGACCTTCCCCAGGTCAGGCACGCCTCACCGGGTGTCGGACGGATCACGTACGGGTGTGGGCGCCGCACCGTCGGGGCACTCCCGGTACGTCCCGAACCGACATCGGAAGGAGCGGTGAGCACCATGGCCACCCCGATCACCAGCCCGCTCGACAGCGGCGCCACCGACATCACCGGCCGCGTGCTGCAGGAGACCCTCGTCGACCTCGTCGACCTGTCCCTGGTCGCCAAGCAGGCGCACTGGAACCTCGTCGGCAGGCAGTTCCGCGACATCCACCTGCACCTCGACGAGCTCGTCGACCTGGCCCGCGAGCACGGCGACTCGGTCGCCGAGCGGGCCGCCGCGATCGGTGTCGCCCCCGACGGCCGCGCGCGGACCGTCGGCCGCGACACCGGGCTGCCCGAGTACCCGGCGGGCTACGTGTCCGACCAGGACACCGTGCTCACCATCTCGGCGACCGTCGACGCCGCCGTCGACCGACTGCGTCCGCGCATCGAGCAGGCCGGCAAGGCCGACCCGCTCACCGAGGACCTGCTCATCGAGCTGGGCCGCGCGCTGGAGGAGGCCCGCTGGATGTGGCAGGCGCAGGCCGCCGGCTACCGCGGCGAGGTCTGAGCACCACCCGCACGACCACCGGCCCCGGGCGTCCCCACCACGACGCCCGGGGCCGTGGTGCGTCCGGGACGGTGCGTCCGGGACCCGGGTCAGCGCACCGCCGTCGCGGCCGCGGTGACCGTCGCCCGCCAGATCGCCATCGCCGCCCAGAGCACGAACACCCCGACCGGCACCGGGACCTCGTCCGGGAGCTCCGCGCCGTAGGACGGGCGCAGCCCCGTCGTCCGCCACACCGCGCCGACCTCGGCACCGCCGTCGACGTCGGCCAGGGTGAACCGGCGGCCCAGGCCCGAGCCGGTCATCCGGTAGGCGAGCGCGCCCGCCTCCAGCGTCCAGCTCGTCCGCGGCCGCGGGTCGACCGTGCGCCGCAGGTGTGCGCGCACCCCGCCCTCCAGGGAGAACCGGGCGACGCCGTGCGCGTCGAGCACGTACGTGGCCCCGTCGACGACCAGCTCCCGGTGCGCCTGCGGCGTCCGCGCGGTCCAGCCGGTCACGACGCGGCCGTCCGCGGTGACCTCGTAGCGGGCACGCAACAACCCCGACGACGTCGACCCGGCGCGCAGCTGCACCGGACCAGCCTCCCATCCCGCGGGCCGCCGGGGGAGGATCGGGCGGTGAACCGTGCGGTGGTCCTCGCGTTGCTGGCCGCGTGCGCCGGGGTGGTGGACGTCTGGGCCGTGGTCGCACTGGGCGGCGCGTTCGCGGGAGTGGTCACCGGCAACCTCGTGACGGCCGGGCACGCCCTCGCCGTCGCCGAGCCGGCCCGGCTGCTGCCACCGGCGGTCGCGGTGGCCGGGTTCGTCGTCGGCGTCGCGCTGTGGTCGCTGCTGCGGCGCCGGTGGCCGGCGGCGGTGTCGGCCCCGCTCGTCGCCGAGCTGGTGGTGCTCGTCGCGCTCGCGGTGGCCTGGCCGCTCGCCCCGGGCGCGACGCTCCCGCTGCTCGCCGGCGCCGCACTGGCGATGGGCGGGCAGAGCAGCGTCGCGCAGCTGCTCGGACAGTCCACGACCTACATGACCGGCACGCTGACCGGCGCCGTGTCCGACCTGGCCACCGGCGACGGGCGGCGGTGGCCGGCGCTGCGCCAGCTCGCGGCGATCGTGCTCGGCGCCGTCGCCGGCGGGCTGGCGCTGGCGCACCTGCCGGCCGTCGTCCCGGCGCTGGCGGCACTGCTCGCCGCGAGCGCGGTCGTGGTCCGTGCCGTCGGGGACCGGCGGGTGCAGGATGATCAGGTGGGGCCCTCCGCCCCGCAGGACGACGACGTCGAAGGAGCACCGACCGTGCCGCTGCACCCGCAGGTGGAAGCCCTCCTGAACCTCATGGCCGAACAGGGCGGGGCGCCGCCGGAGACCATGACCGTCGCGCAGAACCGTGCGATGATCCGGGAGATGGCCGCGGTGTCCGGTCCGCCCGAGCCGGTCGCGGCGGTCCGCGACGACCGCGCCGGCGACGTGCCGGTGCGCATCTACACGCCCGAGGGCACCGGTCCGTTCCCGATCCTGGTCTTCTACCACGGCGGCGGCTGGGTGATCGGCGACCTCGACAGCCACGACCCGGTGTGCCGGTCGCTGGCGAACCGGTCCGGCGCCGTCGTCGTCGCGGTCGACTACCGGCTCGCGCCCGAGCACCGGTTCCCCGCGGCCGTCGACGACGCCGTCGCCGCCCTGGAGTGGGTGCACGCCCACGCCACGGAGTTCGACGGCGACCCGTCCCGCATCGCCGTCGGCGGCGACTCCGCGGGCGGGAACCTGTCGGCGGTCGTCGCCCAGCACGCCCGCGACCACGGCCCCGCCCTGCGGTTCCAGCTGCTGGTCTACCCGGCCGTCGACGGCGCCGACGAGAGCCCGTCGATGTCGGAGAACGCCCAGGGCCCGCTGCTGACCCGGGCCTGGATGGAGTGGTTCATGGGCCACTACCTCAGCGGCGAGGAGGACCTGCGCGACCCGCGGATGTCCCCGGCCCGCGCCACCGACCTGTCCGGGCTGCCGCCCGCGCTGGTCGTCACCGCGGAGTTCGACCCGCTCCGCGACCAGGGCGCCGCCTACGCCGCGGCGCTGAACGCCGCGGGCGTGAAGGCGGAGCTGCGCGAGTCGCCGGGCATGATCCACGGGTTCCTGCAGTTCGGTGCCGCGGTCGACGACAGCCGCGCCCTGCTCGACGAGGCGGGCGCCGCCCTGCGCGCCGCTCTGGCCTGAGCGCCCCGCCCGGCCCACCCCCGCGGGTGGGCCGGCGTCGGGGAATGCCCGCCCCGGACCGGTCGTTGCCGATGCTCAGAAGGCCGTCCGACCCGAGGAGCACCGTGCCCCGTCTGTCCCCGCCGGTGGCGTTCGCCGTCGTCGCAGCGACGTTCGTCTGGTTCCTCGCCGCGTCGTCCGCGCCGTCCCCGCTCTACGTCGTCTACCAGGAGCGTTTCGCGTTCACCGAGTTCACGCTGACCACGGTGTTCGCGGTCTACGTCCTCGCGCTGATCGCCGCCCTGCTCGTCGCCGGGTCGCTGTCCGACCACATCGGACGCAAGCCGGTGCTGCTCGGTGCGATCGCGCTGGAGGTCGTGTCCCTGGTGCTGTTCCTGCTGGCCGACGGCGTCGGCTGGCTGCTCGTCGCGCGCGTCGTCCAGGGCGTCGCGACCGGCGCGGCGACGGCGACGCTGCCCGCGACGCTGGTCGACCTCGCCGCCCGCGGTGACCGGCCGGACCGGGCGGGTGCGGTCAACGGGACCGCACCGCTCGCCGGGCTGGCGCTCGGTGCGCTCGGCTGCGGCCTGCTCGTCGAGTACGCGCCTGCCCCGACCCGCCTGGTCTGGGCGCTGCTGCTCGCCGGCCTGGTCCTGGCCGCCGTTCTGGTCGCACTGATCCCGGAGACGATCGACCGTCGGCCGGGGGCGCTCGCGTCGCTGCGCCCGCGGGTCGGGGTGCCCGCCCGCGTCCGGCCGGGCTTCGTCGCGATCGTGCCGATCCTGCTCGCGAGCTGGGCCCTGGGCGGGCTGTACCTGTCGCTCGGGGGCTCGGTCGTCGCGCATGTCTTCGGGGTGCGCGACCACCTGGTCGGCGGGCTCACCGTCGTCGCGCTCGTCGGGACCGGCGCGGTGACGGCGTTCGCGCTGCGCGGGCGCGTCCCGTCGACGCTGCTCGTCCCTGCGGCCGGGCTGCTGGCGGCGGGCACCGTCGTCACCCTGGCCGGGGTGCTGACCGGGCTGCTCGCGCTCGCCGCCCTCGGCGCGGTCGTCGCCGGGGTCGGGTTCGGCGCGGCGGCCTACGCCACCTTCGGGACGCTGTCCGCGCTCGCCGCGCCGCACGAGCGCGGTGAGCTGTTCGCGGCCGTCTACACACTGGCCTACCTGGCGTTCTCGGTGCCGGCGATGGTCGCGGGCGTCGCCGCGACGCTGGGGGAGCTGCGCCCCACGGCGCTGGTGTACGGCGGCGTCGTCGCGCTGCTGGCCGTCGTCGCGGCCGTGCTGGGCCGCCGTGTGCCGGTTCCCGCGACCGGTGACCCGGTCCCCGCGCCGACCCGCGGCGGCTGATCGGCGGACGGCGCGCGCGGTATGCGTTAGTCCGTCCGTCGGTGAACGCGGGCAGGCGACCACTCGTCGCGTACTCCGCGGTGGGCGGGTGTCACGGGTTGTGACCGATGGTCTCGGCGTGGTTACGGTGTCGGCCGCTCCGGGTCCTCCCCGCTCTTCCGGCCCGGGCGGCACCTGCTCCCCGAGGTAGAGGAACGACCATGGCTGGACGACACCGCAAACCCACCGAGACCGGCCGTCAGGTCGCCCGGATCAGCGCGTTCGCCGCGATGGCGGCCGCCCCGCTGGGCGTCGTCGGGACCGCCTCGGCGGCCGAGTCGACCTCGTCGGCCCCGTCGGTCGAGCGCTCGGCCACCTGGGAGAAGCTCGCGCACTGCGAGAGCACC
Source organism: Pseudonocardia sp. ICBG162 (assembly GCF_020496225.1). Taxonomy (NCBI): domain Bacteria; kingdom Bacillati; phylum Actinomycetota; class Actinomycetes; order Pseudonocardiales; family Pseudonocardiaceae; genus Pseudonocardia; species Pseudonocardia sp. ICBG162. The sequence goes on along the minus strand of NZ_JAHLJD010000017.1, from coordinate 215,588 downwards.
GGCAACTGGGACGCCGACACCGGCAACGGGTTCAAGGGCGGGCTGCAGTTCACGCCGTCGACCTGGAAGGAGTTCGGCGGCAGGCAGTACGCCCCGAGCGCCGAGCAGGCCACCAAGGCCCAGCAGATCGAGATCGCGAAGAAGGTGCAGGACGAGCAGGGCTGGAAGGCCTGGCCCGCCTGCACCAAGAAGCTCGGCTGGCGCTGACCCGCCACACTGGCGGCATGGATCTGGACGCGGTACGGCGGATCGTCGCCGAGGACTCCGGGCTGTGCACCGTCGCGGTCGTCCGCGCCGACGGCCGCCCGCACACCTCGCTGGTCAACGCGGGTGTGCTCGACCACCCCGTCACCGGCGCCCCGGTGGCCGCCTACGTCACCTACGGCCCCGTCAAGCTGACGGCGTTGCGTGCGCGACCCGCGACGTCGCTGCACTGGCGGGCCGGGTGGCGCTGGGCGGCCGTCGAGGGCGGCTCGGAGATCATCGGGCCGGACGACCCGCGGGACGGGGTCGACGTCCCGGCGCTGCTGCGGGCGGTGTTCGTCGCCTGCGGCGGGACCCACGACGACTGGGCCGAGTACGACCGGGTGATGGCCGAGCAGCGGCGCGCCGCGGTGCTCGTCGCGCCGGACCGGGTGGTCGGGAACTACTGACCGGCCGGGACGGTGACCCGGCGGTCGGGCGCGGTCACCGGTGCCCGGCCGCGGGTCCGGCGGAACCGCCGCCGTCCGGGCGTCGTCCAAGCCGCATGACCACCTACGCCCACGACCCGGTCGCCTCGACGATCGTCGCCTGCTGGCCCACCGGCGACGGCGCCGTCGCCCACCGGGCCGCCCGCGTCCCGAAGACCCTCGACCACTCCCTGGCCCGCCGCACCGCGAAGGCGCTGAGCGCCCTGTCGACGCACCTGTGGGCCACCTACGCCGACCAGGCCGCGCACGAGCTCGACCCGGCGGCGCTGGCCGCGGCGGTGCGGCACCCGAACCAGCCGGTCGGGGACCTGCTGCGCGTCATGGAGGACGGCTGCGCCGAGACCGCGCACCTGCTGGGCCGGATCGTGGCGCGGGCACCGGGGCGGGCGTTCCGTGACGCCGTCGCCGCCGACGTCCGCGCCGAGACCGACGCGGTGCTCGACGCCGACGACGGCGTCCTCACCGGACGTTCCGCCCAGGCCGTCGTCCATCCCCGGTGCGACGCCCCGGCCGAGCAGCTCCTCGTCGCCCACGCGCTGCTGCACGACGACCCGCTCGGCCCGCCCGCGATCGCGACGTCGGTCGAGCCGAACGCGGCCGCCGTCGCGACCCTGCGCTGGCTGCGGGCCTCGGCCGCGCTCGTCGCGGAGCGGGTCGAGCACACGGTGCCCGACGTCGTCGCGCTCGCCGAGGCGATCGGGCACGAGGACCTCGCGGTGACCCGGCACGTGCTCTGCACCCTCGCCGGGACCGCCGAGGACGAGGTGGTCCTCCACCTGCTCCAGGAGGCCGTCCTGGCCCGGCAGGGCTGGTTCGTCGTGTGCCCGGAGCCGGCGCCGGACCCCGAGCGGGGCCACCGGGCGGTCTCGACGGTGCTGGACCCGCTGGACCCGGCGTCGTGCCTGCTCGACGGCCTGGTCCGCGGGCTGCACGGCTGTTTCCGGGTGTGGCTCGACGACGTCGTGGCCCGGGAGACCCCCGGCACCGACCCGCGGCTGGTCGGGACCGCCCGGACCGCGGCGCTGCGCCTGCGCTACACCGACGAGGTGCGGCGCTCGGTCCGGGCGGGCCGCTGAGCGGCTCAGCCGACGACGACCGGCCCGCGCACCTCGTTCGGGGTGCAGGCCCAGCCGCCGACCCGCGACCGCTCGGTGCTGCCCCGCACGACGACAGGACCGGTCACCCGGGCCCCGCACACCTCGACGACGCGGGCCCGGGTGGCGGTCACCGGACCGGTCACGTCGGACCCGCGCAGCACCAGGCTCGCTCCGCCGGTCACCGTGACCGGTCCGCGGACCTGAGCCCGGTCCAGGCAGAGCACGCCCGCGCCGACGGTGAGCGGGCCGGTGTACGGCCCGGTGACGGTGCGGGTGCACGCCGGCGTGGCCGGGACCCGGTTGCGGGAGTCGACGGCGTAGGCGACCTTGCCGGGCTTCGGGTCGGTGATCGGGCGGGACAGGTCGCCGAGCTCGCCCTTGTCGGCGGCCTTGCCGTTGTTCCAGCGGGCCATCCGGCCGAGCTGGTCGGCGGTCCGGCCGGGCGCGATCTCCGTGCCGCCCGGCGTCGACGACATGAGCCGGGAGGCGTCCTCCACCGCGCGCAGGTACGAGGCCGGGTCGTGCAGGTCGTAGCGGCCCAGGTCGATCCGGGTCCGCAGCCAGGAGGCCCAGAAGAACTCCAGGTACTCCGGGGCGTCGGCGGGCGGGGCGTAGCCGACGTCGCGGGTGAAGTACACGAGGCCGCGGTAGGGGTCGTCGGGCAGCAGCGCCAGCCCGATCCGGTCGGGGAGCTGCTGCGGGGTGATGGCGGCGCCGCCGGCGGTGCGCAGCCACACCCAGGACCGGGCCTGCATCTGCGCCCAGAACGCGGCCGGGGTCAGCTGCGACAGGTTCGCCTGCACCCGCATCCGGACGCGGACGTCGGGTCCGCCGTCGGGGGTCTCCAGCAGCGACGTCGTCGTGTGGTGGCCGTCGGTCAGGTAGAGCGCGTTCCCGGGGCCGACGACGACGGTCTTCATCGCCGCGAGCGACGCCGGCGTCTCCGCGCCGGTCGCGACCGTGCACCGGAACGACGACGGGTCGCGCAGCGTGGCGCCCGGTCCGGCCTCGGCGGCCTCGCCCCGGCCGTCGGCCTCGCACCAGTCGTCGAACCGCTTGTTCGGCTTGCCGCGGTCGGTGTCCTTGGTGCCCGCGTAGCGGCCCAGCTTGTAGTGGATCTGGTCGTGGCCGATGTTCGGCTGGGTGGGCCGCAGGTCGCCCAGCCGCACCTGGAGCAGGTCGCCCTCACGCGCCTGCGCGGCGGACGGGGCGGTCGGCGGGACCGCGGACGGCGCTGCAGCCGGCACGGCGGACGGCGCCGCCGCGGCGGGGGTGGCGGCGCCGGTCGTCGCCCCCACGACGAGTGCCGCGACGGTCGCGACGAGGGCGGTACGGACGGTGGTTCGGGACACGGACACTCCTCGTTCGGGCCCGGCCGGTCCGGCACGGTGATCACCCGGACGGGGACGATCGCGGCCGGACCGGGCGCCCCGGCGACCCCCGGGCGTCGCCGGGGTGGCGCGCGGGTGAACGATCACGCCGTCCCGGGCCGGCGCCCCGCGAGCAGCTGCACCGCGGTCCCGGCGACGGGCAGCACCAGCAGCAGCGCGAGTGCCGCGCTCAGCCCGACGACGGCGGCGAACCCGCCGATCACCGCCGCCCCGACCCCGGCGCCGGTGAGGAAGCACAGCGTCGCCACCCCGATCGCGCCGCTGCGCCGGTCCTGCGGCACCGCGGTGCCGACGGCGGCGATCATCGCGGGCTGGCCGGTGCCGAACGCCAGCGTCACCAGCATCGGCGCGAGCGCCAGCACCCACGGCAGGTGGCTCGCCACCCCGGCCACGGCCACGACCAGCCCGACGACGGTCGTCGCGCACGCGCACGTCAGGGTCTGCCGCGGCCCGATCCGGGCCTGCAGGAACGCGGACGCCGCCGGGCACGCCAGCGCCACCACCGCCGACGGCACCAGCACCAGCCCGGTGGCCAGCGGGCTCCAGCCGCGCTCGGCGAGCTCCAGCGGGATGCCCAGTAGCAGGGCGAACCAGCTGGCGGGCACCGCGGAGGCGCACAGCGAGCTGCGCACCACCGTCGCGTTGCCGACCACCCCGCGCGGCAGGAACCCGTCGGGCCGGGCCCGCACCCACAGCGCCGTCAGCGGGACGCCGACCGCGAGCAGCACGCCACCGGCGACGGCCGCGACCGCACCCGCGCTGGGCGACTGCACCAGCAGCACCAGCCCGGTCACCGCCGTCGCGACGATCACCGCACCCACCAGGTCCACCCGGGCGCCGTCGCCGCGGACCACCGAGTGCCGCCACAGGTAGGGGACCGCGAGCAGCGCCAGCACGGGCAGCGCGACCGCGGCCCGCCAGCCGCCCACGGTCGTCAGCGCCCCGCCGATCAGCGGGCCGAGCGCGGACAGTGCGGCCGAGATCCCGGCCAGCCGCCCGAGCACGCCGCCGCGTCGTTCCGGCGGGGTCCTGGCGGACAGCAGCGCCGAGGCGAGCACCGGGACCGACGCCGCGCCGAGCCCCTGCACGATCCGGGCTGCCATCAGCAGCCCGAAGCTCGGCGCGGCCGCCGCGGCGAGCGCCCCCAGCCCGAGCAGGCCCACCCCGACGCACAGCGGCACCCGGATGCCGACGGCGTCGGCGAGCCGTCCGTGCACCGGCGTCGCGACGGCCAGCGCGACCGCGTACCCGCTCACCATCCAGGTCGCGACCGCGGTGTCGACACCGAGCCCGTCGGCGAGCAGCGGCAACGCGACCGTCACCCCCGACGTCGACGTGCCGGCGAGGCCGAAGAGCAGTCCGAGCACGATCGACAGGAGCACGCGTCGATCCTCACCCGCCGACGCGACCGGTGCACCGTGATTCGCTGTGAACCGTGCCGAACCGACCCGTCATCCGCCCGGCGACCGCCGAGGACGCCGACGCCTGCGCCGCCGTCTACGCCCCCTACGTCCGGGACACCGCGATCAGCTTCGAGACCGAGCCGCCGGGCCCGGTGGAGATGGCCGAGCGGATCGCCGCCGCCCGGGAACGGCACGCCTGGCTGGTCGCCGTCGGCCACGGCGGCGAGGTGCTCGGCTACGCCTACGGCGGCCCGTGGAAGTCCCGCGAGGCCTACGCGTGGACCTGCGAGGTCTCGGTCTACCTGGCCCCGGCGGCGCACGGGCGGGGGCTGGGCCGGGCGCTGTACGAGGCCCTGTTCGCCGAGCTCGTCGCGCGCGGCATGGTCGTCGCCGTCGCCGGGATGACCGTGCCGAACGAGGCGAGCGCGGCGCTGCACCGCGCCCTGGGGTTCAGCGAGGTCGGGACGTTCCGCGGGGTCGGCTGGAAGCACGGCGCGTGGCGCGACGTGACCTGGTTCCGGCGGGCGCTGGCCGAGGCACCGGCGGACGGCCCCCGGGGACCGACCCCGCCGGTCACGCCTTCTTCAGCTCCGAGTGGAGCTTGAGGACGGTCTGGCCGTCCTCCTGCTCCAGCACGTAGGCCGGGTTGTCCTCGGTCCCGTTGCGGGACTGCTTCGACCCGTCGATGGTCTTCTCGATGCGGTCGGTGGAGTGGTCCACGACCTTGCCGGTCGGGGTGCCGTTGCCCCAGTTCCATGCGACCCACGTGCCCTTGGCGAACTTCTGCGTCATGGGAGCGGATACCCCCGCGCCGGCCGGTCAACCCGGCGCGGGGGACACCTCACCAGATCCGGACGCGTCGGTCCGGGTCGGTGTAGAGCCCGTCGTCCTCGGTCACCCCGAACGCCTCGTGGAACGTGTCGAGGTTCGTCACGACCGCGTTGCACCGCAGGTCCGGCGGCGAGTGCGGGTCGGTGGTGAGCCGCCGGATCGCCTCGGCGTCGCGGGTCACCGCCCGCCACACCTGCGCCCAGCCGAACAGCACCCGCTGCTCGCCGGTCAGGTCGTCGATCACCGGCGGCTCGGAGCCCTCGTGCGCGATCCCGTAGGCCTTCAGCGAGATCGTCAGGCCGCCCAGGTCACCGATGTTCTCGCCGACCGTCAGCGAGCCGTTGACCTTGTGGTCGGGCAGGCCGGCGGGGGACAGGCCGTCGTACTGGTCGATCAGCATCTGCGCGCGGGACTCGAACTCGGTCCGGTCGGCGGACTCCCACCAGTCGGTGAGGTTGCCGTCGCCGTCGTAGCGGGAGCCCTGGTCGTCGAAGCCGTGCCCGATCTCGTGCCCGATGACCGCGCCGATGCCGCCGTAGTTCGCGGCGTCGTCGGCGTCGGCGTCGAAGAACGGCGGCTGCAGGATCGCGGCCGGGAACACGATCTCGTTGAGCCGCGGGTGGTAGTAGGCGTTGACCGTCTGCGGGGTCATCAGCCACTCGCCGTGGTCGACGGGGCCGCCGAGCTTGGCGTACTCGAAGTCGTGACGCCACTGGGCGGCCCGGCCCGCGTTGCCGAGCAGGTCGGCCGGGTCGATCTGCAGGTCGGAGTAGTCCTTCCAGGCGTCCGGGTAGCCGACCTTCGGGGTGAACTTGCCGAGCTTGTCCAGCGCCCGCTCCCGGGTGGCCGGGCTCATCCAGTCCAGGGTGGATATCGACCGGCGGTAGGCCTCGACGATGTTGTCGACCAGCTCGGTGATGCGCTCCTTGGCCCGCGGCGGGAAGTGCCGCTCGACGTAGATCTTCGCGACGGCCTCGCCGAGCGCGCCCTCCACCAGCGACACCCCGCGCTTCCAGCGCTCGCGCAGCTCCGGGGTGCCGGACAGGGTGCGGCCGAAGAAGTCGAAGTCGGCCTCGACCAGGTCGGCGGACAGGAACTCCGCGCACGACCCGGCGACGGTCAGCGCCAGCCACGCCTGCCACTGCTCCAGCGGGCGCCCGGCCCACAGCTCACCGGCCGCGGTGACGAAGCTCGGCTGGCGGACGATCACCTCGTCGTAGGCGTGCGCGGGCACCCCCAGCGCGGACTCCCACTCGGCCCAGTCGAAGCCCGGGGCCGCGGTGCGCAGCTCCTCGCGGGTCATCAGGGTGTAGGTCTTCTCGGCGTCGCGGTTGAGGACCCGGTCCCAGGACGCGTCGGCGAGCGCGGTCTCCAGGTCCATGACCTGCTCGGCGACGCGCTCCGGCTCGGCGAGGCCGACCAGCTCGGCGAGGCGCCGCAGGTGCTCGACGTACTTGGAACGGATCTCCGGGTCGCCCTCGGAGCCGTAGTACGACTCGTCGGGCAGACCCAGCCCGGCCTGGTTGAGGTTCACCAGGTAGCGGGAGGAGTCCTTGAGGTCGGTCGCGATGAACTCGCCGAACAGCGCGGCGCGGCCCTCGCGCTGGCGCCGGCCGAGCACGGTCGCGAGCGCGGCCCGGTCGGTGGCGGCGTACACCTCGTCGAGCAGCGGGCGCAGCGGCGCGATGCCGAGCTCCTCGGCCCGCTCGACGTCCATGAAGGACCGGTACAGGTCCCCGATCTTGCGTGCCTCGGTGCCGGTCCCCGACGACGAGGCGCACTCCTCGACGATCTCGTGGACCTGGTCCTCGGCCCGGTCGCGCAGGACGCGGAACGCACCGTCCTGCGAGCGGTCGTCGGGGATCTCGTGGGTCGCCAGCCACCGGCCGTTCACGTGGGCGAACAGGTCGTCCTGGGGGCGGACGTCCGGGTCGACCCAGCTGAGGTCGAGACCGGACGGTCGCGAGTTCGGGGCGGACTCGGTGGTCGTCATGGGTCCATCCTGCCTGTCGGGACCGACGGTTTCGAGCAGCCGGCGCCGGCACGCCCGCGCCGCCCGGTCCGTCGCGGAAGTGGGAGTGCTGCGCCGGTGGTACCCCGTGCCCGCCGGACCAACCGCGGCACGCGTGTAGAACCGGCGGTGATGACCGACATGCGGGACGACCTCCTCGAAGCCCCCGACGCCGCCGAGGTCCTCGGGGACCTCCACGAGGTCGCGACGAGCGTCTTCGACCTCTGCTACGACGGCTCCGAGCCCGAGTGGGCGGCGTGGGCCTGGTCGATCCTCACCCGGGCCGGACTGGCCGCCGCCGGCTCCGAGTACGAGCGCGGCGAGCTGGTGCTGCGGCTGCTCGCGCTGAACATGTTCCACCGCGAGTTCTGCGCCCGCGCCCTCGACCTGGGCGTGCCGGGGGAGTGGGACGTCGACCCCGACCGCGTGCTGGGCGACCACCCGCGCCTGCACCCGGTGCTGCTCGGGATCATCGCGGAGCGGCGCAGCCTGGACCTCGCCGACTCCACCGACCCCGGGGACCTGGACTTCGACGTCTCGGTCGCCGCGACCGCGCTGGACGCGCTGGTGCGCTCGGAGTACCGGCGGGTGGTGCCGCTGCTGGTGAAGGCGGTCGGCCCGGCGGACCTGGCGGCGTCGGTGTGGGCGTCGGTCCGGGAGGAGGTGCGGTTCCCGCTGTCCGGCACCGAGGTCCGGGAGCTGACCTCCGCCCTCACCCCCGCCGGGCACGCCGCGCTGGAGTGGGTCCGGGGCGGCGCGCGCCGGAGTTGACCGGACAGGTCACCGCGCAGTGGACACCTGGTTGTCGACCGCCGAACGGCGGACGCACCATCGCGGACGTGACGATCCACCTCGACGCGCCGGTCTCCCGGCCCCGCACCACGCCCGCCATCGACCTCCTGGAGGGCGAGCGTCTGCTCGCCCGCCTGCCGGGGGACGGGGCGGACCGATGTGGCGGGCACTTCGAGGCGTTCACGCTCACCCCGCTCGGACGCACCCTCGGTGCCGAGATCACCGGCATCGACCTGCGCGGACGCGTCGGCGAGCCCCTCCGCGCCGAGCTGCACCGGGCACTGCTGGAGTGGAAGGTCCTGTTCTTCCCCGGCCAGCACCTGACGAGCGAGCGGCAGCGTGAGCTCGCGCTGCTCTGGGGCGACCTGGAGACCAACCCGATGCTCGACACCGGCGACTCCGCCGACGTCGTCCGCTTCGGCACCGGGAAGCGCACCTACGAGAACATCTGGCACGCCGACACCACGTTCCGCACCGCTCCGGCGATGGGCGCCATGCTGCGGATGGTGCAGACGCCGCCGTTCGGCGGGGACACGATGTGGGCCGACATGGCCGTCGCCTACGACAACCTCACCGGCGAGGTGAAGGCGCGCATCGACGACGCCGTCGCGGTGCACGACATGGTGCCCGGCTTCGCCCGGTTCCTGGACCCGGAGCGGCTGGCCCGCGGCCACGAGCTGTTCCCGCCGGTGACCCACCCCGTCGTCCGGACCCACCCGGAGACCGGGCGGCGCACGCTGTTCGTGAACGCCTCGTTCACGACGGCGATCGTCGGGCTGCCCCGCGAGGAGTCCGACGCGCTGCTGCGGCACCTGTTCGCCCAGGCCCACGTGCCCGAGTTCCAGATCCGCTACCGCTGGTCCGAGGGGACGCTCGCATTCTGGGACAACCGGGCGACCCAGCACTACGCCGTCGGTGACTACCACCCGCACACCCGGGTCGCCGAGCGTGTCGCGATCGCGGGTGGCCGACCCTTCTGAGGGTCGGCCACCCGAGTTCGAGTTGCCGAACACGGGGGCCCCTCGATACTGGGAGGAGGCGGTCCAGAGAGCGGCCGCCACCGCGAACCGGTCGGTCCCGGCGTGTCCACACGCAGCAGGATCGGCGCCTCCCACGAGCGTCCGTACGCGCATCCCGCCCCGCCGCCACCACCCGCGGCGGGGCGTGCGCCGGCATGCCCCGACCGCGAAGGAGCACCCCCGTGCCCGCGATCCTGTTCGGCTCCATCTCCACCCTCGTCGACACCTCCGAACTGCAGCGCGAGGCGTTCAACGAGGCCTTCTCCCAGCACGGCCTCGACTGGCACTGGGACCGCGACGACTACCTCGCCATGTTGGAGTCCAACGGCGGCGCCCAGCGCATCGCCGAGCACGCCGCGTCCACCGGCGAGACCGTCGACGCCGACGCCGTGCACGCCACCAAGTCCGAGGTCTTCCGGAAGAGGCTGCGGGAGTCCGGCGCGACCCCGCGCCCCGGCGTCCGCGAGACGATCAAGGCCGCGCACGGCCGCGGGGTCACCGTCGGGCTGGTCACGACGACCTCCCGCGACAACGTCGACGCCGTCCTCGACGCGCTCGGACCGGACGTGACGCGCACGGACTTCGCGCTGCTCATCGACCGCGCGATCGTGTCCGCACCCAAGCCCGACCCGGCGGCGTACACGCACGCGATCGCCGCGCTCGGCGAGACCGCCGACAGCGTGGTCGCCATCGAGGACAACGTCGGTGGCGTCGCCTCGGCGGCCGGCGCGGGTGTGCGCGTCGTCGCCTTCCCGAACGCCAACACCGCGGGTCACGACTTCTCGCAGGCCACCGAGCGCGTCGAGTCGCTCGACGACGGCGCGCTGCTCGCCGACGTCACCCGCTGACGCCCGGCCGCACCTCCCCGCACGGCCCCGACGGGCCCGGCCGCACCGACCGGGCCCGGCACGGGCGTGCCCACGAACCCCATGCCCCGCCCCGGATCGACCTGATCGGAGACCAGAGGACATGAGCAATCCCCAGGCCGTGCTGACCACGACCGACACCGCGTTCCGTGTGGAGAGCTGGGAACGGATCGAGTTCACCCTCTCCTACGTCGACGGCGCCTTCGCACCGGAGAACCCGCACGTCGCGGACCTGTACCGGGACAAGGGCCGCTGCCTGATGGTCGTCGACGAGGCGGTGCACGAGCTCTACGGCGACCGCATCCGCGCCTACTTCGACCACCACGGCATCTCGCTGACCACGGTCCCGCTGACGATCGCCGAGACCGCGAAGAGCCTGCGGACGCTGGAGAGGATCGTCGACGCGTTCGCCGAGTTCGGGCTGAACCGCACCGAGCCGCCACTCGTCGTCGGGGGCGGGCTGACCACCGACGTCGCCGGGTTCGCCTGCGCGTCCTACAAGCGCGGCACGCCCTACATCCGCATCCCCACCACGCTGATCGGCCTGATCGACGCCAGCGTCGCGATGAAGGTCGCGGTCAACCACGGGAAGCACAAGAACCGGCTCGGTGCCTTCCACGCCTCGCACGACGTGCTGCTGGACTTCTCGTTCCTCGCGACGCTGCCCGAGGCGCAGGTCCGCAACGGCGTCGCCGAGATGATCAAGATCGCGACGGTGGCGAACGCGGACCTGTTCGACCTGCTGGAGAAGTACGGCGAGGACCTGCTCGCCACCGGGTTCGGCCATCGGGACGGCACCCCGGAGCTGCGGGAGATCTCCCACCGCGCCACCTACGACGCCGTGCGCACCATGCTCGAGCTGGAGCACCGCAACCTGCACGAGCTCGACCTCGACCGGGTCATCGCCTTCGGCCACACCTGGAGCCCGACCCTGGAGCTGGCCCCGGAGACACCGATGCTGCACGGGCACGCGATCAGCGTCGACATGGCGTTCTCCGCGACCCTCGCCGAGCGGCGCGGCTACATCTCCACCGGCGAGCGGGACCGCGTCCACCGGCTGTTCAGCGGGCTCGGGCTCACCGTCGACAGCCCGTACCTCACCCCGGAGCTGCTGACCGAGGCCACCGAGTCGATCACCCAGACCCGGGCCGGGCTGCTGCGCGCGGCGGTGCCGAAGCCCATCGGCACCTGCCACTTCGTCAACGACGCCACCCCCGCGGAGCTGACCGCGGCCCTGGCCGCGCACAAGGAGGTCGTCGCCGACCTGCCGACGGCGGCGGGCGGGGTGGACATGTGGTCGCTGAAGTGACCGGCGCACCGACCCGGCCCGCCCGCCCGGTCACACCGACGACGATCCTCGCCGAGCTGCTCGACGACCTCGTCACCCGCGCCGGGGCGGGCGCCGACGCCGACCTCGTCCGGGCCCGGGACCTGGCCGCGGGCCTGGACCCCTACCTCGACGAGCACACCTCGCCGGCGTCGTCGGCGCTGGTCGAGCTGGAGGCGCGCACCCGGTCCGCGGCGTGGACCGGGACCCTGGAGCAGGAGATGCTGTCCGGGCACGTCGAGGGCCGGTTCCTCGCGTTCCTCGTCGCCATGACCGGCGCCCGGCGGGTCCTCGAGGTCGGCATGTTCACCGGCTACTCGGCGCTCGCGATGGCCGAGGCCCTGCCCGACGACGGCGAGCTGGTCGCCTGCGAGCTCGACGCCGACGTGGCGGCGTTCGCGCGGGACTGCTTCGCCGCGTCCCCGGCGGGACGCCGGATCCGGGTCGAGGTCGGCCCGGCCGCGGACACCCTGGAACGGCTGCGGGGCACCGCGTTCGACCTGGTGTTCGTCGACGCCGACAAGGCCGGCTACGCCGGGTACCTCGACACCGTCCTCGAGGGCGGCCTGCTCGCCCCGGGCGGGGTGGTGTGCGTGGACAACACCCTGATGCAGGGGCAGCCCTGGACCGGCGAGCGCACACCCAACGGCGACGCCATCGCCGCGTTCAACCGCCGGATCACCGACGACCCCCGCGTGGAGCAGGTGCTGGTGCCGCTGCGCGACGGACTGACCCTGATCCGACGGTCCGCATGAGCCGCACCACCGCCATGAGGGGCCGGGCCCGTTCGTCGGGCCCGGCCCCGGCGCGGCTCGCCCCGGCCCGGCTCGGCACGGGCGTCGTCGCGCTCGCCGCCGCCGGGCTCGCCGGGCGTGCGCTGGGCACCGGCCGCGACGGCACCCCGCGTGAGGGCACGGCGGCGACCCGGGTCCGCACCGCGGGCACCCTCGCCCTGCTCACCGCCGCCCTGCCTGCCGACCTGGCGATCACAGGCGTCGCCGCGCTGGCCGGGCTCCTGCGCCGCCGTGAGCGGGCCCGGCCGCACCGGCCGCTGACCGTGCTGCTCAGCGGCGGGAAGATGACCAAGGCGCTGGAGCTGGCACGGGCCTTCCACCGGGCCGGGCACCGGGTCGTACTCGTCGAGCAGGCCCGCTACCGCTTCACCGGGCACCGGTTCTCCCGGGCGGTCGACGCGTTCCACGTCGTCCCCGCCCCGGACGCGCCGGGCTACGCCCACGCGCTCGCCGACATCGCCCGGCGGGAGGGCGCCGACGTGTACGTGCCGGTGTGCAGCCCCGTCGCGAGCTGGTACGACGCCGACGCCAAGCGGCTGCTCGAACCGTTCTGCGCGGTCGTGCACCCCGACGCCGACGTCGTCGCCATGCTCGACGACAAGCACCGGTTCACCGCGACCGCCGCCGGGTTCGGCCTGCCGGTGCCCGCGGCGCGGCGCATCACCGACCCGGCGCAGGTCGTCGACCACGACTTCGCCGCCACCCCGGGGCGCACCTGGATCCTCAAGTCGCTGCGCTACGACCCGGTGCGCCGCCGCGACCTGACCCGGCTGCCGCTCCCGACCCGCGCCGAGACCGCGGCGTTCGTGGCGACCCTGCCGATCTCACCGGACAACCCCTGGATCCTGCAGGAGTTCGTCGAGGGCACGGAGTACTGCACCCACGCCACCGTCCGAGACGGAGACGTCCGCCTGTACTGCTGCTGTCCGTCGTCGAGCTTCCTGCTCAACTACGACCACGTCGACCACCCGGCGATCGAGGACTGGGTGCGGCGGTTCTGCGGCGAGCTGGGGGTGACCGGGCAGCTGTCGTTCGACTTCATGGAGGCACCCGACGGCCGGGTCCTGGCCATCGAGTGCAACCCGCGCACCCACTCCGCGATCACCCTGTTCCACGACCACCCGGGCGTCGCCGCGGCCTACCTCGACGCCGGTACCGGCACGCTCGTGCCGGCACCGGCGACCCGGCCGACCTACTGGCTGCACCACGAGCTGGGCCGGCTCCTCGGCGACCCCGGGTCGTGGCGGGAGCGGCTGCGGATCGTGCGCGACGGACGGGAGGCACTGCTCGACGTGCACGACCCGTTGCCGTTCCTGCTGGTCCCGCACCTGCAGATCGCCTCGCTGCTGCTGGGCAACCTGCTGCGCGGACGGCCGTGGGTGACCGTCGACGTGAACATCGGCAAGCTCGTCGAACCGGCGGGGGACTGAACCGTGCTGCGTGTCCTGCACCTCGTCGGCTCGGGCGTCGACGAGTTCTTCTGCGACCTGTCCCGGCTCTACGCCGCGGACTGCCTCGCCGCGACCGCCGACCCGGCGCGCTACGAGTTCGTCGTCGCGTACGTGACGCCCGACGGCTGGCGGTTCCCGGCCGGGCTCGACACGGAGCAGATCGCCGCCGCGCCACTGCGGACCCTCCCCGAGGCGGTCTCCGAGATCGCCCGGGCGGACGTGGACGTGATGGTGCCGCAGATGTTCTGCCGGCCCGGGATGACCCACCACCGGGCGCTGTTCGAGCTGCTCGGGATCGGCTACGTCGGCAACACCCCCGAGGTCATGGCGCTCGGCGCGGACAAGGCCCTGGCCCGCGCGGTCGTCGCCGAGGGCGGGGTCGCCGTCCCGGCGGGGGAGACGGTGCGCGCCGGGCAGGTGCCGACGGTCCGGCCGCCCGCCGTCGTCAAGCCGGTGGACACCGACAACTCGGTCGGCGTCACCCTCGTCCACGACCCGGACGGGTTCGAGGTGGCCGTGAAGGCCGCCCTGGTCCACGGCGACCGCGCCCTGGTCGAGGAGTTCGTGCCGCTGGGCCGCGAGGTCCGGTGCGCGGTGGTGGAGCGCGACGGCGAGCTGGTCGGCCTGCCGCTGGAGGAGTACCGGATGGACGCGGTCGACAAGCCGGTCCGCCTCGCCGACGACAAGCTCGCCCGCACCGGCGACGGCGACCTACGCCTGGTCGCGAAGGACGCCCGATCCTGGATCGTCGACGCCGGCGACCCGGTCACCGGGCCGGTGCAGGAGGCCGCCCGCGCGGCGTTCCGCGCCCTGGGCTGCCGCGACTACGGGCTGTTCGACTTCCGCATCGACCCGGACGGCCGGCCCTGGTTCCTGGAGGCCGGGCTGTACTGCTCGTTCGCCCGCACCTCGGTGGTCGTCACGATGGCCGAGGCCGCGGGGATCGGCGTCGCCGACCTGTTCGCCGAGGCCGTCACCCGGGCCGCCGCCCGCACCACCGCCCCGCCCGGCCCCGACCGCTGATCCCGCCGCCGGGGCTCCCGCCGCCGGGGCTCCCGCCGCCGGGGCTCCCGCCGCCGGGGCTCCCGCCGCCGGGGCTCCCGCCGCCCCGCCGCCGGGGCTCCCGCCGCCGGGGCTCCCGCCGCCGGGGCTCCCGCCGCCGGGGCTCCCGCCGCCGGGGCTCCCGCCGCCGGGGCCCCCGCCGGTCGGGCGCGCCGTCGCACCCCGGAGGTGGCCCGCGCACCCTCCGCGGCGGGTGCGGCGACCGCGTCCGGGGTGCGACGGAGGCTCAGCGGGCGGCGCGGGGGCGGACGTGCTCGCGCACCATGCCGCGGTGCATGACCCGGTCCCCGACGACGCCCGCGTGGTCGGCGCGGTGCAGCACGCAGGCGTTGTCCCAGATCACGACGTCGCCCGGTGCCCACCGGTGGTCCAGCACGTTGTCCGGCCGGGTCGAGTGTCCGAGCAGCTCCCGCACGGTCGCCGCGGACTCCTCGGCGTCCATCCCGCCGACCTCGGCGCAGCGGGCCGCGGTCGACAGGTAGAGCGCGGTCCGGCCGGTGCGCGGGTGCGGGCGGAACACCGGGTGCCAGGCCTCGGTCTCGGTACCGGCGTCGTCGGGGGACAGCCCGGTGACGACGTGGCGGATGCTGCGGCCGTCGAGCCGGGTCCGCAGCGGCTCCGGGAGCGTCTCGTAGGCGCGGTACTGGTTGGAGAACTGGGTCGCGCCGCCCCGGGCGGGGACGGTCACCGCCCGCAGCGCGGTGTAGGCGGGCGGGGCCGCGACGTAGCTGGTGTCGACGTGGAACGAGCTGCGCGGCGGGGTGTCGCGGCCGACGTTGGAGATCACGTTGAGGTCCGGGTGGGTCTCCAGCGGCGTCTCGCCGGTGGTGAACGCCAGCGGGCCGAGGCCGCGCAGGAAGGCGAGGAAGTCGTCGTCGCCGACGTCGTCCTGGCCGGGCAGGACGAGGACGCCGTGCTCGGCGAGCAGCGCCCCGAGCGCGTCCGGGTCGAGGTCGGGCAGGGACGCCCCGGTGACGCGGGCGCCGACCGGGTGCAGGGCCTCGATGTCCATCACCCGAGTGTGCGGGCGCCCGCGGACACCCGCGCGCCGACGCAGGGCCGGGACACGGGGCCGGACACGGAGGTCTAGGACGCCGTGCGGCCCCACCGGCGGCGACGCGGGCGGTCGGCGGGCTCGTCCTCCATCGGGGCGGCGATCGCGAGCCGCCCGACCTGCTCGTTGAGGACCTTGAGGTGCACCCGGACGTCGTCGTGGGTCGGGTCCAGCACCGCCTGCTCGGCGATCTCCGCGGCCTGGTCGACCGACTGCTTCAGCGACGCCTTGGCCTTGTTCAGCCGGGCGGCGATCCGCTTCGCCGGCGGCTCGGTGAGCCGGAACCGGGCCGGCTCGATCGAGTCGCCGACGGCGGCCAGGCGCTGCACCGCCTCCAGCTCGGAGTCCAGCCGCTTGCCGATCTCGGTGAGCCACGTCCGCACCTGCATCGCCGAGATCACCGTGGTGATCCGGTGGAAGCGCTGCACCTGCTCGGTGCACTCGGCCACGTAGGTCCGCCAGTACCGCGAGAGCGGCGCGGGGGACGGCTCGGATCCGGGTCGCAGGAGTGACACGTGCGCAGGCTACCGGTGATCACGACGAGGTCGCCGTGGGTCACGGGATGCGCCCGTCCTTCGCCAGCACCGGCGCGTCGGCGGTCACGGTGTCGGGGTAGATCAGCCCGCTGCCGGTGTTCAGTACGACGACCGTCTCCGACCCGTCGAGCCAGCCCGACTCCCGCAGCCGGCCCGCCGCGGCGACGCAGGCCGCGCCCTCCGGGCAGATCCAGGTGCCCTCGTCGCGGGCGAGGGCGTGCTCGGCGGCGAGCAGCTCGTCGTCGGAGACGGCGACGGCGGTCCCGCCGGTGTCGTACACGGCGTCGAGGACGAGGAAGTCGCCCAGCGCCTTGGGCACGGTGATCCCGAACGCCACCGTGTGCGGGTCGGCCGGGGCGGTCGACTCGCGCAGGCCTGCCTCGAACGCGTCGACGATCGGCGCGCACCCGGTGGCCTGCACCGCGACGAGCCGGGGCAGCGGACCGGAGATCCAGCCGAGCTCCCGCATCTCGGCCAGTGCCTTGTGGATCGCGATGATCCCGACGCCGCCGCCGGTGGGGTAGAGGATGACGTCCGGGCAGCGCCAGCCGAGCTGCTCGACGATCTCGTAGCCCATCGTCTTCTTGCCCTCGATGCGGTAGGGCTCGCGCAGCGTCGAGGTGTCCTGGTAGCCCGCCCCGCCGGAGTTGCGACGGGCGACGGCGTCGGCGACGAGCCTCCCGGCGTCGCCGATCAGGCCGTCGACCAGGTACAGCTCCCCGCCGGAGACGACGACCTCGCGGCGGGTGATCTCCGGGGCGTCGACCGGCATCGCGATCAGCGCACCGAGCCCGGCGCGTGCGGCGTAGCAGGCCCAGGCGGCGCCGGCGTTGCCGTTGGTGGGCATCGCGACCGCCCGGACGCCGAGCTCGGCGGCGCGGGAGACGCCCACCGCGGCGCCGCGGGCCTTGAACGCCCCGGTCGGGACCAGCCCCTCGTCCTTCATCCGCAGGCCGGGCAGCCCGAGGCGGGCGCCGGCGCGGGGGAGCGGCAGCAGCGGGGTCATGCCCTCGCCCATCGTCACCACGTGCGCGGGGTCCCGCACGGGCAGGACCTCGTGGTAGCGCCACAGGTCCGGCGGGCGGGTGGCGATGTCCGCCGGGGTCACCAGGGCACGGGCGCGGTCCAGGTCGTAGCGGGCGAGCAGCGGGGCACCGGAGGCCGAGGTGCCCTGCACGGTGTCGGCGTCGAGGACCTCGCCGGTCCGGGAGCACTCCAGGTGGGACAGCGTCGAGAAGTCGGGCACGGGTCCACCTGATCTCCCGTCGTGCCGCGGCGCAACCGGAGGGGTAACGGCGGCGCGGGCCGGGGCGAGGACGGGGGACCCGGTACGACCCTCGACCAGGAGGAACGATGACCGACCGCCGCTACGCCGAGGCCTTCCCCGAGGAGACCACCGTGATCTACGAGCAGCGGGAGGACGGGTACCGGGTCTACGGCACCTCCGCGGGGTTCGGCGCGTCGTCCTCGGACGGCGGGACCACCCCGCCCGCCGGTGGGTCGACCGGCGGTGAGCTGCGGCCGCCGGAGGGCTCGGGGTACGGGCCGATCGACAGCGACGAGCCGTGGACCGAGAACTACGACGAGCCGATCACCGACGAGCAGGACCGTCAGATCGGCGTCCGGCACAACACCCGCACCACCGACCCGCAGGCGGGGACGGTGGACTGGTCGATCGTCGACGAGGTGTTCGGCCGCGTGGTGTCCGAGACCTACGGCTCCGAGAACGCCGACGGCAGCCGCTCCTACACCGACCGCACCACCTACGCCGACGGCTCCACCCGGCTGGTCACCCGGACGACCGGCGCCGACGGTCACGGGCAGGAGCAGGTCACCGACACCGACGCCTCGGGGGCGGTGACCGCGGACACGACTACGCCGTTCTGACGATCCTGTTAGCCTCGGGAGCGCAAGCGTGAAAGTTCAACAATCGAGAGGAACTCATGCGACCGCTCCCCGCGCCGCTCTCCGACATCGCCCTCCTGCTCGTCCGGGTGCTCGTCGGCGTCGTCCTCGTCGCCCACGGCCTGCAGAAGCTCTCGGGTGGTGTCGGCGGGGTCGCGTCGAGCTTCGCCGGCATGGGCATCCCGCTGCCCACGGTCTCCGCGCTGTTCGTGATCGTGGCCGAGCTCGGGGGCGGTCTGCTGCTGCTCGCCGGTGCCGCGACGACCGTGGCGGGGCTCGCCGTCGTCGTCGCGATGGCGGGGGCCTTCCTCTTCGCGCACGCGGGCCTGAACCCGTTCGTCGACTCGGGCGGCTGGGAGCTGGTCGGCGTGATCGCCGCCGGCGGGCTCGCGCTGGCCGCGGTCGGACCGGGCCGGTTCTCGGTCGACGCGCTCGTCGCCGGCCGCGGTCGCACGCCCGCCCGGCACGCGGTGGGTGTCTCCGCGGGGGAGTAGGACCCACCCCGGCGGGGGATCCCCGGGACATGCCCGAGGGACACACCGTGCACCGGCTCGCGCGGCTGCAGCGCTGCCGCTACGCCGGACGGCCGGTGGCCGTCTCCAGTCCGCAGCGCCGGTTCACCACCGGCGCCGAGATCGTCGACGGGCGGGTGCTGGTCGACGTGCAGGCCCACGGCAAGCACCTGTTCCAGCACTACGGCCCGGACACCACCGTGCACGTCCACCTCGGACTGTGGGGCCGGTTCCCGAACCGGACGCTCCCGCAGGAGCCGCCCCGCGGCCAGGTCCGGATGCGGATCGTCGGCGAGACCCACTACGCCGACCTGCGCGGCCCGGCCGCGTGCGAGCTCCTCGACGACGTCGGGGTCGCGGAGCTGCGGGCCCGGCTCGGCGAGGACCCGCTGCGCGACGACGCCGACCCGGCCCGCGTCCGGGAGCGGTTCGCCCGCTCCCGGGTCCCGCTGGCCGCCCTGCTCATGGACCAGTCGGTGATCGCGGGCATCGGCAACGTCTTCCGCGCCGAGACGCTGTTCCGCACCGGGCTGGACCCGATGACCCCGGCCCGCGACCTCGACGACCGGTCCTTCGCGCTGCTCTGGGACGACCTGACCGAGATGCTCCACGACGGCGAGCGGCGCGGCCGGATCGAGACGCTGCGCCCCGAGCACGACCCGGCCCTGCTGGCGCCCCCCGACCGCGGCGCGGTCTGCGCCAGCGTCGTCTACGCCTACCGCCGCACCGGGCAGCCCTGCCTGGTCTGCGGCGCCCCGATCGCGCACGCCGAGGTCCGCACGCGGAACCTGTTCTGGTGCCCCGGGTGCCAGGCGGGACACAGCGCCCGGCCGCTCACCGAACGGTGATGACGGATGTCCGATCTGTCCTGTACCGGGCGGTAGCGGTACCGTTGACGTCATGCTGTCGACCGGTCCCGCTCGTCCGGAAACGGGACGTCGGCCGATCGTCCGCTGGGACGCCGCGTTGTCCGGGGTCGCGCTGGCCGTGACCGGGATGCTGGTCGCGCTGGGTGTGTTCGGCGCCGTCTTCCTCGTCGCGTTCCTCGACTACTGCCCGCCGCGGACCTGCAGCTCCTCGGCCGTGCTCGTCTCGGTCGGCGGGTCGCTGGTGGTCGCGGCGGCCGCCGGCGTGGCGGGTCTCGCCATGACCGTGCTGCGGGTCGTCGAACGGCGCCCGGCCTGGCCGTTCGCGCTGGTCACCCTCGCCGTGACCGGTTCCGCCGTCGCCTTCGGCGCGGTCCACTACGCGAGTGCGATCGGGTACTGACGCATTCAGGGATCGATTCCCAGAATACGCGCGCCGAGCCGGATCTCGCGGCCGGAACCGTTGCACGCGCCGCAGTGCCGCCACGACTTCGTGGCCAGTGCGCCGTACTGCCGCGGGGTGCCCTTGCAGCGCCCGCACCGGGTGAAAGGGTGCAGGTAGAGCGACCCGATGTAGAGGACCAGGGCCACCGCACCGATGATCACCAGAATGGTCGTGCCGCTCGCCCCGCTCTGTTCCTCGGCTGCGGCCAGCAGGAATTCCGTCATTCTCGTCGCCCCCCGATGAATGGAGCGTGCGACCCCCTGTCGCCGCCCCGGTCACCGAGGTTACGTCGCCGTTTACGGAATCCTTGACCGGTTAATCACTGTTGACGATCGGCCGTCCGGTCGGCTGCGTCGGCCGCCGCAGCCCGCTGCACCGTCCGGCGGAAACCGACCGCGATCGCCGCCGACATCAGCATCATCACCGCGACCACCCACATCCCGGCGCGGGAGTCACCGGTCAGGTCCTTCAACCACCCCGCGACGAACGGCCCGGCGAACCCGGACAGGTTGCCGAAAGAGTTGATCAGCCCGATCCCGGCGGCCGCCCCTGCACCGGTGAGGAACGCGTTCGGCAGCGACCAGAACGGTGGGATGGCGGCGAAGACCCCGATCGCGCAGACGGTCACGCACGCCATGACCAGCAGCGGCGAGTCCATGTACAGCGCGCCCGCGATCGCGACCGCCCCGACGACGGCGGGGACGGCCACGTGCAGCGGCCGCTCGCCGCTGTGGTCGGAGTGCCGGGCCCACAGCACCATCGTCACCGACGCGATCGCGTACGGCACCGCGGTGATCAGGCCGACCTCGACCAGCGAGTAGTCGGCGCCGAACTGCTGCTCGAACCCGGCGACGATCTGCGGCAGGAAGAACGCCAGCACGTAGAGCCCGAACACGATCCCGAAGTAGACGACCGACAGGGCCACCACCCGGCCGTCGCGCAGGGCGGCGGCGACGCCGCGGTCCTGCCCGGCCGCCGCCGCGTCCTCGGCGGCGATCCGCTCCTCCAACGCGACCGCCTGGTCGGCGGGCAGCCACCGGGCCCGGGTCGGGCGGTCCGGCAGCAGCCACAGCACCGCGATCCCCAGTAGCACCGCCGGGATGCCCTCGACGAAGAACATGAAGCGCCAGCCGGCGTCGAAGCCCAGGGCGCCGTCGCCGACCGAGATCAGCCACGTCGACAGCGGCCCGCCGACCACCGAGGACAGCGGCACGGCCAGGAAGAACAGCGCGACGATCCGCGCCCGCTCGACCCTCGGGAACCAGTAGGTCAGGTACAGGATGATGCCGGGGAAGAAGCCGGCCTCGGCGATGCCGAGCAGCACCCGCACGACGTAGAAGCCGACCTCGCCCTGGATGAACGCCGTCGACGACGCGACGATGCCCCAGGTCACCATGATCCGGGCGATCCAGATCCGGGCGCCGACCCGGTGCAGGATCACGTTGGACGGGACCTCGAAGAAGAAGTACCCGATGAAGAACAGCCCGGCGCCCAGGCCGTAGGCGGCCGCGGACAGGCCCAGGTCGGCGTTCATCGTCAGCGACGCGAACCCGACGTTGACCCGGTCGATGTAGTTCAGCAGATAGGCCAGGGCGAGCAGCGGGATGAGCCGCTTCGTCGCCGTCCGTACGGCCGTCGAGACCAGCACGCCTTCCCCCTCCGTTGCGGTGCGCACGCCCGCGCAGTCTCTCCGCAGGAGGGTCAGTCCTTCAACCAGGCGTAGGCGGTGTGCCGGGAGACACCCAGCGCCGCCGCCATCGCGCTGACCTCGCAGCCGGCCTCGCGCCCGGCGCGCAGCAGCTCGCGGCGACGCTCGCGCGGGGCGTCCGCCGCCGCCCGCAGCTCCTCCAGCACGGCCGCGGACTCGGCGGATCCCCGGCGGCGGCCCACCCCGGGCCGGGAAAACGCGCGGACGGCGTCGGCGTCCCAGACCTTGCGGCCGCCCGGGCCGGGGTCGGGCAGCGGGGCCGGGGCCTGGCCGCGGGAGACGTAGGAGTTCCAGGTGCCCACCTGCACGCCCCAGTGGGCGGCGCACTCGTCGCTGGTCCAGGTCGTCACGACAGGAGGGTGCCACGGCCCGCCCGCCGGGTCCCATGGCGGCCGGTCGGCGGCGGTCCCGGCGTCGCGGTCATCCCCCCGGAGGCGGACCGAGCGGGCCCGCCAGCAGCTCCCGGACCGCGGCGGCGCAGTCGGCCGGGGTCCGCCCGGGTCGCCGACGGGTGCCGGCGACCGCGTTCATCGCCCCGAACAGCAGGTCGCGCACGAGCCGGGCCTCCGGTCCGGCGGCGACCGCGCCCGACCGTTGTGCGTCCTCGACCAGCTCGGTCCACCGGTTCCGGTAGCGCTGCATCAGCGAGCGGTAGGTCGCGACCGACGCGTCGGAGTCGGGCTCGGGCATCGTCAGCACGACGGCGGCGTAGTCGCTCAGCTCCACCAGGGCGTCGAGGTGCGCGCGGACGGCCGCCCACAGCCGGGCCCCGGCGTCGCCGGCCGGGTGGGGTTGCAGGGCGTCGTCGAGATGCCGGAGCGACTCGCGCAGACCCTCCTCGAGCACCGTCGCGATGAGCTCGTCCTTCGAGCCGAAGTGGAAGTAGATGCTCCCGGTCTGCAGGCCCGCGGCCTCGGCGATCCCGCTGAGGCTGACCCCGGCCGGTCCGTCGCGGGCCAGCAGCGCCGCCGCCGCGTCGAGCAGCCGGCGACGGGTCCGGTCCCCCTTGGACGGACGACGGAGCTCGGCCTGCACGACCCCATTCTCACCCCGGCCCGTGATCAGTGGACGAGCCGGTCGTGACCACGCCAGTACGGCTCCCGCAGCTCGCCCTTGATCACCTTGCCGGTCGCGGTCCGCGGGAGCCGGTCCACCACGTCGACGCTGGTCGGGCACTTGAACGCGGCCAGCCTCGTGCGGGCGAACGCGATCAGCGCGGCCGGATCGGGACGGGTCCCCGGCCGCGGGACCACGATCGCCTTCACCGTCTCGCCCCATCTCGGGTCGGGGACGCCGATGACCGCGACCTCGGCGACGTCGGGGTGTGCGGCGAGCTCGTTCTCGACCTCGGCGGGGTAGACGTTCTCCCCGCCGCTGATGACGAGGTCCTTGGCCCGGTCGACCAGGAAGATCCGGCCGTCGGCGTCGAGGTGGCCGAGGTCCCCGGTGTGCAGCCAGCCGTCCGCGTCGAGCGCGGAGGTGACGCCGGCGCGCGTGCGGTAGCCGACGGTGTTCTGCTCCGACCGGGTCAGGATCTCGCCGATCTCCCCGACCGTGCAGGTGTGCCCGTCGGTCGGGGACACCACGGCGACCTCGACCCACGGGTAGGGCTTCCCCGCCGACCGCAGCAGGTGGGAGCGGCTGCCCTCCGGGTCGTGGTCCTCCGGTGGCAGCTGGGCGAACGCGCCGGTCGCCTCGGTGAGGCCGTAGATCCCGACGAAGTCGCATCCGAAGGTCCGCATGCCCGCGACCAGCGCCGTCGTGCTGATCGGGGCGCCGGAGTAGGTCATCCGCCGCAGCGCGAGGTCCCGGGGGGTGGACCGGGCCTCGGTGACCAGGGAGGCGAGCATGGTGGGGACGCAGAAGGCGGTCGTGACCCGTTCGCGCTCCATCGTGTCGAGCACCGCGGCCGCATCGAAGTCCCGGACGACCACGCCGCGTGCCCCCGCGGCGAGGCCGGCCAGTGCCCAGGCCACGCCACCCATGTGGAACAGCGGCATGGCCAGCAGGCTCACCTCGCCGTCGGTGAGTCCCCAGCGTGGCGCGATGTCCCGGATGAGGACCCGGAGGTTGGTGCGGCCGGCGAACAGGACCCCCTTCGGGCGTCCCGTGGTGCCGCTCGTACAGAGCTCGAGCGCGACGTCGTCGGGCGGCTCGACCGCGGGATCCTCCGCGGGGCCCCACCAGCTCGTCAGGCCCGGCCGTCCGTCGTGGTCCCCGCCGAGGAACACGACGGTCAGCCTGCGACCGAGCGCCTCCTCGACGAGGTCGGCGGTCCGGTGCATCCCGGGGTCGACGAACACGACCTCCGCGCCGCTGTCGTCGATGATCTCCGCCAGCTCGCGGGGTGCGAGCCGCCAGTTCAGCGGCGCCGCCACGCCCCCGGCCAGCGCGCAGCCGAACAGGTACGGGAACCACGCCGACGAGTTCTTCCCCAGGTGGGCGACCCGGCCGCCGGGCGGGACGCCGTCGCGCACCAGGGCGGCGGCGATCCGGACCGACCGGTCGTGGAGCTCGCGCCAGGTCGTGTCGGTCCCGTCCTCGGTGACCACGACGTCGTCGGGCCGCTCGCGCCGTCGTTCCTCGACCAGTCCGCGCAAGGTGAACACCATCGTCCGCTCCTGTCTGCCGGGCAGGTTTCCTATGCTAGCTTAAAATCTGACGACCATTAGATTTTGAGGAGACGCGATGACGACCGCCCCGTCCCCGGACGCCACCCGGCTGGACCCGGACGCCGCGCTACGCTGGTACCAGGCCTGGATCGACGCCTGGAACAGCCACGATCCGGACCGGGTCCGCCCGCTCGTGACCGACGACTTCCTGCTGGAGACGCCGACGACGCGCAACTCCGGCTGGGACGTCCGGGGTCCCGACGCGGCCGCCGACTACATGCGGTACGTGCTCACCGCCTACCCGGACCTGACCTGGGAGCGCACCGGGCCGCCCCTGCTCGCCCCCGACACCCCGCGCGCGGCGTTCACCTGGCGCGGGACCGGGCACTTCACCGGAACGCTCACCCCGCCCGGGATCCCCGGCACCGGGCTCCCGTTCGACTTCGTCGGCCTGGAGGTCTTCGACTCCCGCGACGGTCGCGCCCACCGGCTCCACGCCAGCTACGACCTGATGGGGCTGCTGCGCCGGACCGGCGTACTGCGGAGCGGTACGGGGCGCCGATGACCCCCGGCCGCCCGACGCCGGGAGGGCCGTCCGCGCCGCACGGCCCCCACCACCGAGACCAGGAGACGACCATGCCGCACGACATCACCACGCCCGCGGGGCGTCCCGTCGCCGACACGGGCCCGGTCGGGGTCGACTTCGCGGTGCGCTGGTACCGCAGCTGGATCGACGGCTGGAACAGCCACGACCCCGAACAGGTCCGCGACATCGTCACCGAGGACTTCTGGCTCGACAGCCCGACGACCCGCCACACCGGTTGGGACGTGCGCGGGCAGCAGGGCGCGGTCGACTACGTCCGGTACGTCCTCGGCGCCTACCCGGACCTGGTCTGGGAGGTCACCGCGCCGCCGATGTTCGCCACGGAGGACGCCCGGGTGTCGTTCAGCTGGCGGGGGACCGGCCACTTCAGCGGCACGCTCACCCCGCCCGGGATCCCGGGAACCGGCAGGCCGTTCGCGTTCGCCGGGCTGGAGACGTTCGACTTCCGCGACGGCCGGGCGTGCTACCTCAACGCGACCTACGACCTGCTCGGTCTGATGAAGCAGATCGGGGTGTACCGCAGCCCGACCGGGAGGGGAGCGGCGTCCTGACCCCGGGCGGTCGCCTCAGGGCCGCAGTGCGGTGACCACCCAGCGCAGCGACGTCCGGTCGGTGCAGGTGGCGAGCAGCTCGGCCTGCTCGGCGCTCTCGGCGTCGCGGCGCCGGGCGTCGAACAGGTCCTCGACCAGGCCGGGCACGTCGCGGTGCTCCCCGGGCAGCGGCTCGTCGCCACCGGGCAGCCCGAGGCGGGCGACGACCAGGCGCAGCGTGCGGTGCCCGATCAGCCGCATGCCCGGGGACAGCAGCGCGGAGTTCCGTGGGGGAGTGGTGCCGGCGGCGGGCTCCTGTCCGGGCAGCGGCACCGCGCCGGGCGGGATGCCGGGCAGGCTCACCGCGGACACGGCGATCACGCCGCCGTCGAGCAGGGCCCAGGCGTCGATCGCGGGACGGTGCGTCTCGCGCCCCGACGCGGTGGCCAGCCCCTGGTCGGCCAGCCAGCGGCGCAGCCGCGGACGCAGGTCCCAGCGCACGTCGAACACGCCCTCGGCCAGGTCGGACGGGGTGAACACCTCGTCCCACCGCGGGCCGCCGGACGCCCCGTTCCCGACACCCGTCTCGGGCTGGATCGCCATCTTCGTCCCCCGACCCGGGGCACGCGCGTTCCCGGGGAACCAGGATAGGACGGTCCGGACGGGCGCACAGGCTGGTGCACACGGCCGTACCCACAGGTGTGATGACACGACCGACGCGGCGGTGAACGGCGTCGCCGGCACGCCGATCAGCAGGCGATGTCACACTGAGTGAGCGGATGTGCCGGTGTCTGCGTGACAGATGACACGATCGAGCGAGTCCGCCGCAGGCGGTAACGAGGCAGGATGAGTCGAGCGATCCACAAGTGACGGCGACGTGGAGGCGACATGGACGGGCAGTTCGACAGGGTTCCGGCGGTGCACCCGGGGATGATCCCCGCGGCACGGCGGTCGGTGGAGAACCTGCCGTCCGGACGAGGTGTGGTCGACGGCGAGCGGGGCCGCGTGCTGGCCCGCTACGCGCGGCTGATGCGGTCCGGCCGGCCGGAGGTCTGCCTCCCCGGGCGGCGCGAGATCGAGGACCGCGAGCGGTTCGGCGCCTCCGCGACCGGCAGCGACGGCAAGGTCATCTACCCGGACCGGGACGCGGCCGAGTGCGCCGCCCGTGAGCTGGAGGCCCTCGGCGGACGCCCGCAGCGGGCCTACCTGTGCCGGCGGTCGCGCCGCGGGCACTACCACCTGACCACCGACGCCGTCGCCCAGCGCCGTCGCGGCCCGGCGGAGCTCATCCCGCAGCCGCGCCGCGGCGACTGACCCGACCCGACCCGACCCGACACCCGACGACCCCCGGTGCCCGCGGCACCGGGGGTCGTCGCGCGTCCGGGGCCGGTTCTCCACGGATGTCACACCGATGTGATGCGCGGCACACGCTGATCGTCTAGCGTGGGATGTGGCGGCGGTCACGTCACCGCCGAGCCGACGTTCCCACCACCACGCATCGGAGGGCCCCGTGAACCCGCACCTGCTGGAGGAGCGCGTCGCCACCGTCAACGGCGGCCGCGATCTCGCCGACCCCGCCCGTGCCCGGCTGCGCGCCCACAAGGCCACCGCCGACGCCTGCCGTCGTCGCGCCGCCGAGCGCCGCGCCGAGCTGGAGCGCGTCCTCTCCGGGGGCACCACCGGCGACGCCCTGGACCTCATGCTGGAGCTCGACGCGCTCGAGCGGGTGCAGGACCGCATCGACAACCGGCTCTCCGAGCTGTGCGACGCACTCACCGAGCCGCGCACCCCGCGCTACGGCGACGCCCAGCCCGTGTAGCCGCGCCCCGCGGCCCGTGTGGACCATCCTCGCCCGTGGTTCGATGACCGGCGGACACCGCCGTCGGACCACGAGGGAGAGCACACGTGCGTGCAGTGCAGGTCAGCGAGCTGGACGGGCCGTCCGCGGTCCGCGTCGCGGAGGTCGAGCCACCGGTCCGCGGTGACGGCGAGGTCCTGATCGACGTCGCCGCGGCCGGGGTGAACTTCCCGGACGTCCTGCTGACCAAGGGGATGTACCAGTACAAGCCGGACCCGCCGTTCACCCTGGGCTCCGAGTGTGCCGGCACGGTGCGCGAGGCGGGCCCGGACAGCCGGTTCGCCGCCGGTGACCGGGTCGTCGCGTTCACCATGTCCGGGGTGTTCGCCGAGACCGTCTCCGCACCCGGGCAGCACGTCTTCCCGCTGCCCGACGAGGTGGAGTTCGCCGCGGGCGCCTGCCTGCCGATGAACTACCTGACCGCGCACTTCACCCTCGACACCCGTGGTGGCCTGCGGGCGGGGGAGACGGTGCTCGTCCAGGGCGCGGCCGGGGGCGTCGGGACCGCGGTGATCCAGCTGGCCGCCGCGATGGGGGCCACCGTCATCGGCGTCACCTCCACCGAGGCCAAGGCCGAGGTCGCGCGGCGCGCGGGCGCGACGCACACCGTCGGCGTCGACGGGTTCAAGGACGCGGTCAAGGAGCTCACCGGCGGTGCGGGCGTCGACATGGTCGTCGACCCGGTCGGCGGTGACCGCTTCACCGACTCGGTGCGCTGCCTCGGCCCGCTCGGCCGGCTCATGGTCGTCGGGTTCACCGCGGGTGACATCCCGACGGTGAAGGTGAACCGGCTGCTGCTGAACAACGTCGACGTCCGCGGGGTCGGCTGGGGTGCCTACGCGCTGGGCCGCCCGGACTTCATCCGCTCCGAGTGGGACGCGCTGCTCCCGCACCTGCGCTCGGGCGCGCTCGACCCGCTGATCAGCGAGAGCTTCGGCCTCGACGACGCCGCGACCGCCCTGTCCCGCATCGACGACCGCACCGTCACCGGCAAGGTCGTGCTGCTGACCTGAGCCGGGTCAGCCGGCCGGCTCGAGGTTGTGCCGGACCGCGGTGCGCGGCAGTGGCGCCGTGGTCTCGGCGGCCGCCGCCGCGGCGCGCGGCGCCGGGGTGGGGCCGACGTGGCGGTGCGGCGCCGGCACCACCACGGGCTCGGCGACGTGCAACCGGTGGCGGGCGGCCACCGCCCGCCCGGCCGGGCCGGTCGCGGTCAGCGCGTGCAGCGCCAGGGCCCGGTGCACCGGGACCTCGCAGCGGCGCAGGAAGCGGTCCAGCTCGCGCACGGCGTCGCCGGGGTGGCGGGCCAGCGCCCACGCGGCGAGCTCGGCCTCGGCGACGTCGGCCCGCACCCCGCTCATCCGCACGCACACGTACTCGACGTCCTCGTCGGCCAGCTCGCCCGGCGCGGGCAGGTGCATGCCCTGCTCGGTCAGGTACTCGTGCACCGCCCACAGCCCCATCGGGGTCAGTGCGACGACCGTGGGGTCCGGGTCGTCGCGGTGCGCGACCCGGGACAGCTCGTCGAGCTCGTCGGCGTCGAGGGTCTCGGTCAGCTCGATCGCGCCGAGCAGCTCGCAGGCGTCCAGCAGGGCGGTGACGTCGCGGCGCCACAGCCGCTGCTCGACGTCGCCGGCGAGGTCGTCGACCACGCAGCCGGCCTCGTCGTTGACGGCGTCGCGGACCTGGCGGTGGAAGTGCTCGAGCGGGACCTGCCCGCCGCCGGTGGCGTAGAGCCCGACCCACAGCATCGGGAACGCCTGCGACATCGACATCCCGAACAGCGACGGCGCCCCGAACACGTCGGTCCCACCCAGGCTGTCGCCGAGGCGCCCGACCGACTCGAACACGCGGCGCCACAGCTCGATCGGCCGGTTCAGCAGCGGTCCCGCGCTCTTGACCGGCAGCAGCCGCCCGCGCACCACACGGACCAGGCGCGCCGAGCGGGCCCAGCGCAGCAGCAGCGACACCTCGGGCAGGTCGTCGCTGGTGCGGGCGGTCTCGCGGTAGATGTGGTCGAGCTGCAGGTGCGCGGCGAGGTCGAGCGCGTCGGTGCGGTCGAGGCGGCCGTCGGAGGTGAGCCGGCGCCCGGCCCGCACCCACAGGGTCAGCTTGCGGAGCAGCTCGAGGGCCTCGGAGCGCTCCGCGGCGTCGACGAGCGCCGCGGCGCCGGGCATCGGCACCGGCGGCAGCTCCGGGTTCCACTCGGTGCGGGTGGGCCGCTGCGCCTCGCGCCGCATGATCTCGGCGAGCGCGTGCCGGTCGACGTCGGTCTGCCCGGCACCGGCGCGGTCGAGGAACCGCTGCACGGCGGCCGGGTCGGCCGGGTCGACGCCGTGGCGGTGCAGCTGCACGCCCCAGAACTTGCCGAGGTCGTAGTTGCGCTCGTCGGCGAGGCCGTCGTGCAGGGCGGGGGTGGAGTCGAGGATCTGACGGTGCAGCGCGTCCGCCGGGTGCGACTGCGGGTCGAACCAGTCGTGCTCGTCGACGAAGTCGACGAGGGCGTGGAAGGCGGGGGCGACGTCGTCGGGCTCGAGCACGGTCACCTTGCGCGGGAACCACATGCCCAGCGCGTCGGCGATGTGCGAGCGCGTCCAGCGGCCCAGCCTGCGGTCGCGCGCGTACTTGTAGTCCAGCACGGCGGCGACGAGCGCGGTGTCGACCTCGACGCGACGGCGGCGGGCCCAGAGGGAGAACTGCTCCAGCAGGCGGCTGCGGGCCTCGGCGTACCCCTGGTCGTCCCCGGGGGTGAAGACGAGACGCATCCGGCCCACTGTGTCAGGTCCCTCCCATCCGCTCCGGCTGCGGCGCAGCACTTTCCGATGATCGTCGGTGCGCGCGGGGGCCGGGCACCGGGTGGTCGCAGGAGGTCCAACGAGCGCGGGCGGCCCGGGTCACTCCCGACCGCTCACCGTCGGTGGGCGGTCGGTCACGGGCCGTCCGATCGTCCGGCCGTCCCCGCGACCGTGAGCCCTCGACCCTGCCACGGACGACGGCGGCCGGACACCCCGGGAGGGTGTCCGGCCGCCGTCGTGTGCGACGAGAGGTGGTCAGTCGCCGCCGACCGGGCTGTCGCGCCGTTCGGCGGTCGCCCGCGTCGACTCGTCGCCGGTCCGCCCGTCCGGTCCGTCGGCCCCGCCGGCCGCGACGGAACCGTGGCCGTTGCCGGAGCTGCCGTTGCCGTCGGCGGGCGCGTTCTCGTCGTCCGGGTCGAACGCGCCGACCTTGACGTAGAAGTTCTCGCCGTGGTTGTCGGTGGCCCAGTCGACCGCCTGCTCCAGCACCTGCGCGCCCTTCTCGTCCCGCAGCACGACCTTGTCGCGACGCAGGTCCTTGAACAGCGCGAAGCACAGCAGCACCATGATCACGACGAACGGCGCCGCGACCAGGATGGTCAGGTTCTGGATGCCGTCCAGGGCGTTCTCCCCGCCGGTGACGAGCATCAGCACGGCGACCGCACCCATGACCGAGCCCCAGAAGACCACGACCCACTTGCTGGGCTCGATGGTGCCGCGCTGGGACAGCGTGCCCATGACGATCGACGCGGCGTCCGCGCCGGACACGAAGAAGATCGCGACCAGGAGCATGACCAGCAGGCCGGTGAAGGTCGCCCACGGGTAGGCGGCCAGCATCTGGAACAGCTGGACGTTGGAGTCGTCGGAGAACTGCGTGCCCTGCTGGGCCTGGGTGATGGCGGTGCCGCCGAAGATGCAGAACCAGACCAGCGAGACCAGGCTCGGCGCGAGGATGACGCCGCCGACGAACTCACGGATGGTGCGCCCGCGCGAGATCCGCGCCAGGAACATGCCGACGAACGGCGTCCAGGAGATCCACCACGCCCAGTAGAAGATCGTCCAGCCGGAGAGCCACTCGAGCATCGGCTCGCCGCCGACGGCCTCGGTGCGCCCGACCATCTCGAAGAACTGGGAGAAGTACGCGCCGATCGACGTCGGGATCAGGTCGAGGATGATCACCGTCGGGCCGACGACGAACACGAAGAACGCCAGCACCGCCGCCAGCACCATGTTGGTGTTGGACAGCCACTGGATGCCCTTCTCGACACCGGAGACGGCGGAGAGGATGAACGCGGCGGTCAGCACGATGATGATCGCGGCGAGCACCCAGGGGCTCACCTGGCCGTCGACCCAGCCGACGGTCTGCATGCCGCCGCCGATCTGGAACGCGCCCAGCCCCAGCGAGGCCGCGGAGCCGAACAGCGTCGCGAAGATCGCGAGGATGTCGATGCCCCGGCCGATGGAGCCCTCGGCGGCCTTGCGCCCGATCAGCGGGATGAAGGCCTGGCTGATGAGCTGGCGGCGGCCCTTGCGGAACGTGGAGTAGGCGATGGCGAGGCCGACGACGGCGTAGATCGCCCACGGGTGCAGCGTCCAGTGGAACAGCGAGGTCGCCATCGAGGTCTGCAGCGCGTCGATGGTGCCGGGCTCGGCCGCGCCGGGCGGCGGCGACTGGAAGAAGGTCAGCGGCTCGTTCACGCCGAAGAACATCAGCCCGATGCCCATACCGGCGGAGAACATCATCGCGATCCAGGAGACCGTGCGGAACTCGGGCTCCTCGTCGTCGGCACCGAGCTTGATGCGCCCGAACCGGCTGAAGGCCAGGAACAGCGCGAAGGCGACGAAGGCGGTCGCGGCGAGGATGAAGCCCCAGCCGCCGCCGCGCATCAGCCCGCCGAGCATCGCCTCGGCGGTGGCGCCGAGGGTGTCGGCGCTGAGCAGCCCCCACAGCACGAACAGCAGCGCGAGCGCGGCGCCGACGCCGAACACGATCCAGTCGGTGCGGGGCCGGTCGTCCCCGGTCGTGTCCGGACGGCCGTCCGGTGGTGATTGGGCCTGTGTCATACGTGGTCACGCCCGCATGCCGGGCGTATCCCCCTCCGCTCTCGTTCGTGCAGAAATGGTGCACAAGTCGTTTGTGTGCCGAAAGTGTAGGTACTGGACCGTCCCGTGTCGCTGTGCAAGCCGAACCGTGATGTCAGGCGGTGGTCCAGCCCTCGTCGGAGACGCCGCCGGGGACCGGTGCGGCCGGGTCGTAGGGGGTGCGGGTGAAGACGAACGTGGCCAGCCACAGGTGGTCGCGGGCGATCCGCAGGGTCTCCCCGGCGAAGTAGCCGTCCAGGCCGACCCAGGTGCTGTCCGGGCCGGGCCGGAACCGCGACGCGCGTCCGGGGCGCCCGAGACCGCCGAGATGCAGCAGCCCGCCGCCGACCGAGCGCAGCGCGTAGGGGGAGGGGCCCCAGAACCACGGTCCGAGCAGCTCGGGGTCGACCGGGCAGGGCTGCGGGGTCCACGGCGCGACGATGCGGGGCTCGGCGACGCGCAGGTCGTTCAGCAGCCCGGCGGCCAGCCCGCTGTCCATCCCGGAGGTGGTGTTGCCCATCGCCAGCGCGCCGGCGCCCTCCTCGCGGTCCACCCAGAGCCCGGCGAGGAAGCCGGGCATGGAGCCGCCGTGCCCGACCAGCGTCGTGGTGCCGCCGCCCTCGGGCCGCTCGAACCGCAGGACCTGCACGCCCAGGCCGTAGCCGGCCCAGACCGGCGAGGTCGGGTCGACGCCCGCGGGCAGGGTCATCTCCTCGACCGTGGCCGGGGAGAGCACCCCGCCGGTGTCGCCGAGCAGCAGCGCGCCGAGCCGGGCCAGGTCCGCCGCGGTGCACCACAGCTGCCCGGCGGCGGCCATCACCCCGGCGTCGTGCTCGGGCTCGGCCAGCACGAGGTCGGCCCACGGGTGCACCGCCCGTCCCGCCGCGGCGGGCTGCTGCGGACGGGTGGAGGTGCGGGTCATGCCCAGCGGGAGCAGCACCTCGTCGCGGGCGACGTCGGTCCAGGCGCGGCCGCGGAGGCGGGCGACGACCTCGCCGAGCAGCCCGAACCCGAGGTTGGAGTAGTGGAAGCGGCGCGCGGCGGGCAGCACCCGGTCGGCGTCGCCGAGGCCCAGCTCCTCCAGCGTGCCGCCGGGGGTGCGCTCCCACCACTGGCCGGGGCTCTCGGAGCCGGCCCCCGCGAGGTGGGACAGCAGCTGGCCCAGGGTGCGGTCGCCGAGCGGGGTGCCGGGGAGGTGCCGGTCCAGCGGGTCGTCGAGGTCGAGCAGTCCCTCGTCGCGCAGCCGCAGGACGGTGACCGCGCAGACGGTCTTGGAGATGGAGCCGATCCGGTACTGGACGTCGTCCGGGCCGGCGCCGTCGGGCAGGTCCCCGCGGCCGGCGTGCCAGGCCAGGGCGCCGTCGCGGACCACGCCGGCGACGAGCGAGGGGACGCGGCCGTCGCGCTGGGCGCGGGCGACGCGGGCGAGCAGGGTGCGCTGGGTGCTGGGGAGCAGCTCGGTCACGGGGGCGAGACTAGATCCCCCGGATGTCGGCGAACGACCGCAGCCGGACCGCCCGCTCGGACAGCGCGGCGGGCACCGGCTCGGGTACCGGCATCCGGTCCGCGGCGGTCAGCGGGCCCAGGTCGAGCCCGGTCAGCTCGCCGATCCGGGCCACCGGCACCTGGAAGGTGCGGTACGGGCCCAGCGGCGGCGGGTCCCCGGCCGGCGGCTCGGCGAGGTCGCCGAGCTGGGGGGTCTGGTCCAGCAGGTAGGCGGTGGTGCCGAGCGCGCCGCCGGTGACGAAGGCGCCGATCTTCCAGAACAGCCGCGGGATGCGTACGCCGCGGTACTCCGGGTCGTCGTCGGCCAGCACCGGGCCGGTGAACACCACGAGCCGCCGGTCGTTGTCGCCCGCGTTGTCGAGCAGGTAGTCCTCCAGCCCGCCCCAGGTCTCCTTGTCCTGGTTGAACGCGGCGGCCTGCGGGGCGGCGTTGGTGTAGTGGAACGTGTCGGACTCCGCCGTCGCAGCCTCGGCGGCCCCGCCCCACACCGGGTCCTGGCGGCGGACCAGGTGGCCGCGGTCGAGGTCGTTGTCGGCGTAGAGCTCGGCGCCGGCCTGCTGCCCGGCGGGCAGCCGGTCGTCGAGGCGCCAGTCGTCGGAACGTTCGAGCTGCCGCAGGGTCGCCCCGTCGATCGCGACGGCGGTGGCCGCGGCCAGGCGCCGGTCGGGCCGGTGCAGCGTCGTGAAGTGGGTGTAGGGGAGCAGCACGGTGTCGGTCCCGGGCAGCGTCGGCATCGGCGTCGCGACGCCGAGGAAGTCCGGGTCGAAGCCGGGGGCGGCGGGGGCGCTCATCGGCGTGACGCTAGCGGTGCCGGGTGAACGACGGGTGCGCCTGCGCCGCCGTCGGTCAGGCGGCGCAGCAGCGGGGCGGTGCGGAACCCGACCAGCGAGCGCATGACCAGCGACGTGGACGTGCGCTCCACCCCGTCGATCGCGAGCAGGTGCCCGGCGATCCGGTAGAGGTCGTCGGCGTCGCGGGCGACCAGGTGCACCAGCAGGTCCTCGGGGCCGGAGACGCCGTGCACCTCCAGCACCTCCGGTACCCGGTCCAGTGCGTCGGCGACGGCGGCGAGCTCGCGCTGCACCACCCGCACCGTCACGAACGCGGTCAGCGGGTAGCCGAGCGCCGCCGGGTCGACCCGGCGCTCGAAGGTGTCCAGCGCGCCGAGCCGGTCCAGCTTGGCCAGCCGGGCCTGCACGGTGTTGCGGGACAGGCCGACCCGTTCGGCGAGGGCGAGCACCGTCGCGCGCGGGTCCTGCGCCAGGGCCAGCAGCAGCCGGGCGTCGTGGCCGTCGAGCGCGGCCCGCCCGTCGCCGGTCGTTCCCGTCACGTGGTGCCCCTCCTCGTGTCCGCGGGTGCGCATTATGCCGCCCCGGCGCGCGTCCCGCCCGGCCCGTCGCGTGCACTCTGCTCAGTCGTGTGGGCTGTGGTTGTGCACTCGTCGGTGTGGTGGTGGGCTGGCTGGGCAGGCTGCATGAGCGACGAGGCTGGAGTGGTGGGCGATGGGCACGCAGACGGTGACGACGGACACGCTCGTCGAGATCGAGAAGCGGGTGCTGTGGCTGTCCACCGCGATCGTCGACGCGGCCAACCGGCGCGGTGACCCCAGCGGGCTGAAGGTGGGTGGGCACCAGGCGTCGTCGGCGTCGATGACCACGATCATGACCTCGCTGTGGTTCGAGCACCTGCGGGCCGGGGACCGGGTCTCGGTCAAGCCGCACGCCTCGCCGGTGCTGCACGCGATCAACTACCTGCTCGGCGAGCTCGACGAGCGCTACCTGGGCACGTTGCGCGCCTTCGGCGGGCTGCAGTCCTACCCGTCGCGGTCCAAGGACCCCGACCCGGTCGACTACTCGACCGGCTCGGTGGGGATCGGCGCGACCGCCCCGATCTGGGGTGCGCTGGCCCGCCGCTACGTCGACACCCACTTCGGGGGCGCCGGACAGGGCAGGCAGTACTCCCTGGTCGGCGACGCCGAGCTCGACGAGGGCGCCGTCTGGGAGGCCATCCTCGACCCGATGGTCGGTGAGCTGGGCGAGGTCGTGTGGATCGTCGACCTGAACCGGCAGTCCCTGGACCGGGTCGTCCCCGCGATCGGCGCGCCGCGGATCGAGGGCATGTTCTCCGCGGCCGGCTGGCAGGTCCTCACCGTCAAGTACGGCAGGCTGCTGCACGAGCTGTTCGACCGCCCCGGCGGCGACGCGCTGCGCGCCCGGATCGACACCATGCAGAACGCGGAGTACCAGCGGCTGCTGCGCTGCGACTCCGACGAGGTCCGCACCCGGCTCCCCGACGGGCACGCCGACCTGGAGGAGCTCGTCGCCGGCCTCGACGACGACACCCTGCTCGCCGCGGTGCGCAACCTCGGCGGGCACGACACCGCCGCGCTGCGCGACGCGTTCTCCGCGATCGACGACACCCGGCCCACGGTGATCCTCGCCTACACCGTCAAGGGCCACGGCCTCGCGACCGCGGGCCACCCGCAGAACCACGGCTCGATCCTGAGCGCCGACCAGGTCCGCGAGCTGGCCGACGCCGTCGGCGTCGACCCCGACGACCCCTGGCGGCGCTTCGACCCGGAGTCCCCGGCGGGCGAGGTGGTGGCC
The DNA here is from genome assembly GCF_020496225.1 of Pseudonocardia sp. ICBG162. NCBI lineage: Bacteria > Bacillati > Actinomycetota > Actinomycetes > Pseudonocardiales > Pseudonocardiaceae > Pseudonocardia > Pseudonocardia sp. ICBG162. The sequence continues at coordinate 179,236 of NZ_JAHLJD010000017.1, read as the reverse complement.
GGCGCGGCGCGGCGGCTGCACCGCGACCCGGTCGACGACCAGCCGGTCCCGCCGCTGCCGACCGACATCGGGCGCACCCCGACCGGGCGCGCCACCACCCAGGCCGCGCTCGGCCGGGCCCTGCTCGACCTCACCCGCGAGGCCCCCGAGGCGGCCGGCCGGGTGGTCACGCTCTGCCCGGACGTGTCGTCGTCGACGAACCTGGGCGGCTGGGTGAACAAGGTCGGCGTCTGGTCCACCGCGGAGCGCAAGGACTGGTTCGACGACGACCCCGAGACGATCCTGCACTGGCGCGAGCGGCCCACCGGCCAGCACCTGGAGCTGGGCATCGCCGAGGGGAACCTGGTCGGGGCGCTGGGGGAGCTGGGGGCGACCTGGTCGCGCTGGGGCCGTCCGGTGCTGCCGATCGGGGTGCTCTACGACCCGTTCGTCGAGCGCGCGCTGGAGCCGTGGTCGTTCGGCATCTACGCGGGCGGCCAGTCGATCCTCGTCGGCACGCCCTCCGGGGTGTCGCTGGCCCCCGAGGGCGGTGCCCACCAGTCGGTGACGACGCCGTCGGTCGGGCTGGAGCAGCCCGGCTGCGTCACCTACGAGCCGGCGTTCGCCATCGACACCGAGTGGACGCTGCTCGCCTCGCTCGCCCGGCTCGGCCGCCCGGACGGCACCAGCGCCTACCTGCGCCTGTCGACGAGGCCGGTGGACCAGACCCTCGCGGCGGTCCCGGCCGACCCGGCCGCGCGCGAGCGGCGCCGGCGCCAGGTGGTCGCCGGGGCCTACCCGCTGCGTCGCGCCGCGGGCACGCCCGCGCTGACCATCGCGGTCGCCGGGGCGCCGACGACCGAGGCACTCGCCGCGGCGGACCGGCTCGCCGAGCTCGGCCACGATGTCGACGTCGTCGTGGTGACCAGCCCGGGGCTGCTGTTCGACGCCCTGCAGGCCCGCGCCGGACGCCCCGCCCGTCCGCAGGCCGAGCCGTGGATCCTGGAGTCGGCGTTCCCCGCGCGCCGGGCCGCGCCGCTGGTCACCCTGCTCGACGGGCACCCGCACACCCTCGCGTTCCTCGCCGGGGTCAACCGGGTCCCGGCGACGCACCTGGGCGTGCACCGCTTCGGGCAGTCCGGCGACCTCGCCTCGGTCTACGCCCACCACGGGCTCGACGCGGACACGGTCGTGGCGGCCGGGCTCGACCTGCTCTAGGCGGAACCGGACACCGGGTGACGTACGTCGCTGGATCACACAAACGATAATGACTACGGTTACAGACCATGCTGCTTCTGGGGTTGGCGTCGGTCACCTTCCGTGAGAGATCCGTTCCGGACGTCGTGCGCCTGGCGGTCGACGCCGGCTCCGAGGTCGTCGAGTGGGCCGGGGACCGCGGCACGTCCGCCCCGGTGACCGGGCGGCGGCGTCGGCGGCCCGCGGTGCGTGCGCGGGTGCCGGGCTGCGGATCGGGACCTACGGCAGCTACCACAAGGCCGGCGCGTCCGACCCCGGCGAGTTCGACGCCGTCGTCGCGACGGCGGCCGAGCTCGGCGCCCCGCGGGTGCGGGTCTGGGCGGGGACGTCGGCCTCGGCCGACGTGTCGCCCGCCGTGCGCGCCGCCACCGTGGACGCGCTGCGGCGCTGCGCCGACGCCGTCGCCGAGCGGGGGATGGGGCTGCTCGTCGAGCACCACGTCGAGTCCCTCACCGACGGCCTCGACACCGCGCTGAGGCTGCGCGCCGAGGTCGGCCACCCGGCCCTGGTCACCCACTGGCAGCCCCGCGAGCTGCCCGACACCGACGCCTGCCTGGTCGAGGTCCGTGCGCTGCGCCCGGCCACCGTGCACGCGTTCTCCTGGGGGGCCGACGGCTGGACCGAGCGGCTGCCGCTCGCCGACCGCGCCGATCTGTGGGCCCCGGTGCTCGCCGAGCTCACCGCGCAGTCCCGCGACGACGGCACCGACACCGAGGTGCTGCTGGAGTTCGTCCCCGGCGACACCGCCGCCTCGCTGCGCCGCGACGCCGCCGCGCTGCGCGACCTGCGGGCCGGACGCGACCTGGCCGGTGCGCGATGAGCGCCGGTCCCCTGTCCGCCGGTGCCGCCGCCCGGTCCGCCGCACCTGCTCGCACCGTCGCTGCCGCCCGGTCCACCGCCCGGCCGGCCCGTGCCTCCCGGATCGCCGCGCTGCTGCCGGTCGCGGTGGTCGCGCTGCTGCTCGCCGGGTGCGGTGGGACGGCCGCGCCCGCGCCGGAGGCGGCCGCCGAGCGGCCCGCCGTCAGCCGGGACGTCGCGCCGCTGGAGCCGGCGCTCTCGGTCACCGACCCGCGCGGCACCGGCGTCACCGTGCCGGCCCCGCCGACGCGCATCGTCTGCCTGACCGGCCTGTGCGACGACATGGTCGTCGAGCTGGGGCTCACCCCGGCCGGCACCTCCACCCCGGCCCTGCTGAAGAACCCCGTGCTGCTCGGCGACCGCGCCGCGCAGGTCCCGACCGTCGCCGGCAGCTTCGGCAGCGAGGACGTCGAGTCCATCGCCGCGCTGCGCCCCGACCTCGTGATCGGCCTCGGCGGGGTGCACGAGCCGCTGCGTGCGGCCGTCGAACGCTTCGCCCCGCTCTGGCTGGTCCAGCCCACCACCTGGGAGGAGTCCGTCGGGTACCTGCGTGCGCTCGGGTCGCTGACCGGACGCACCGGCGAGGCCACCGCCGCGGAGCAGCGCTTCCGCACCACCCTCGCCGACGGCGTCGAGCAGGCCCGCGCCACCGGCCGGGCCGACCGGAAGGTGCTGCTGATGTACGGCAGCGCCGACACCATCGGCGTCGACACCACCGACACCGTCAACGGCGACCTGCTCGCGACGCTCTACGACTACCCGTTCGTCCCGCGCGGCGCCGACGTCGAGACCGCCAGCACCTACAGCGTCGAGGAGATCCTCGCCCGGGCGCCGGACGTGGTGTTCGCCTACTCGCTGCTGTTCTCCTCCGCCGACCGCACCCTCGCCGACCAGCTCGCCGACAACCCGGTCTGGCAGCAGGTCCCGGCCGTGGCGGCGCGGCAGGTGCACGAGATGGACCCCCGGCTGTGGGGCAGCGGCCGCGGCACGCGCAGCCTGGGCGCGATCGTCACCCAGTCGCTCGCGGCGGTCCCCGGCCGGTGAGACGGGCCCTGCTGCTGCTCGCCGTCGCGCTCGGGGCGGTGCTGCTCGCCGCGCTGGTCCTCGGGACCGGCACCCCGGCCGTCGCCCCGCACCGGCTGCCCGCCGTGCTGGGCGCGGCGGGCGGGATCGAGCACGTCGTCGTCACCGAGCTGCGGGTGCCGCGGCTGCTGCTCGGCGTGCTCACCGGTGCCGCGCTCGGGCTGGCCGGGCTGCTGCTGCAGGACGGCCTGCGCAACCCGCTCGCCGTCCCCGAGCTGCTCGGGGTGTCCTCCGGCGCGGCGGCCGCGGTGGCGGTCACGATCGTCACCGGGGCCGCGGTCCCGTTCGCGCCGCTACTGCCCGCCGTGGTCGGTGCGGTGACCGGGGGAGCGCTCACCCTGCTCGCCGTCCGCGGCGCCGTCGGACCGGCCGCGGTCCTGCTGATCGGGGCCGGGGTGGGCGCGGCGCTGCAGGCGCTGCTGCTCGCGGCGGTCGCGATGACCGGGTCGTCGGAGCAGGGGGTGCTGGTGCGCTATCTGCTGGGCTCGCTGACCGGCACGACGTGGGCGACGGTGACGCCGGTGCTGCCCGCGCTGGCGGTCGCGTTCGTCGCGGGGGTCGCGGTGCTGCCGCTGCTGGGGCCGCTGCGTCTCGGCGACGACGCCGCCTCCGCGCTGGGCCTGCACACCGGCGCGGCCCGGGCGGCGGTGCTGGGCGTGGCCTGCCTGCTCGTCGCCGCCGTCGTCGGTCCGGCCGGGCCGGTCGCCTGGGTCGGTTTCCTCGCCCCGCAGCTGGTGCGGGTGCTGCTCCCCGCGGCCCGGCCGCTGCCCCGCGCCGCGGCCTGCGCCGGGGCGGGCGCGGCCGTGGTCGTCGTCGCGGACCTGCTGGCCCGCACCGTGCTGTACCCGGTGGAGCTGCCGGTCGGCGGCTTCACCGCCGGGGTCGCGATCGTCGCGGGCGGGCTGCTGCTGGTGTGGCGACGCCCGCGGGCCGCCCGCACGGCCGGTCCCGCCCGCACCGACCGTACCGCCGCGGCGGTGGACCGGTGAACCGCTCGGTGGGCCGGGGCGCGACGCTCGCGGCCCGGTTCGGGCTGCTCGGACTGTGCGTGGCGGTCGCCGCCCTGGCCGGGCTCCTGGTCGGCACCGCCGTCGGGCCCGGCACCGCGCTCGCGGCGCTCGCCGGGGTCGCGGACCCGCTGTCCACCGACCTCGTCCGGGAGCTGCGGGCGCCGCGGGTGCTGGTCGGGCTCGCGGCCGGTGCCTGCCTCGGCGTCGCCGGGACGGTGCTGCAGGCGGTGCTGCGCAACCCGCTCGCCTCCCCGGAGGTGACCGGCGTCGGCTCCGGTGCGGTGCTCGGCGCGGTGCTGGGGACCGTGCTCGGCGGGCCCGTCGGCACCCCGCTCGGCGTGCTCGCCGTGGCCCTGCTCGGCGGGACGCTCGGCGGCGGGGTGCTGTGGCTGCTCGCCGGCCGGGCCGCGGGGCCGGGCACCGCGGACCCGCTGCGGCTCGCCGTCGTCGGGGTGCTGGTGTCGGCGGTGCTCGGCGGGACGACGTTGCTGCTGCTCACCGCCCGCCCGCAGCTGGCCGGGTCGATGGTCCGGTGGCTGGTCGGCTCGCTCAACGGGCGTGGCTGGGAGCACTGGGCCGCGCTCTGGCCGGTCGCGCTCACCGCGGTGGTCCTCGCGGTGCTGCTCGGCCCGGTGCTCGCCGTCCTCGGCGTCGACGACGACCACGCCCGCGGCGTCGGCCTCGCCGTGTCCGGATGGCGCTCGGCCGGGGTGCTGCTGGCCGTGCTCGCCACCGGCGGGGCGGTCGCGGCGGTCGGGGCGCTCGCGTTCGTCGGGCTGCTCGCCCCGCACCTGGCCCGTGCGGTGCTCGGGGTGCGGGGCGCGGCCGACCCGCGGCTGCTCGTGCCCGCGGCGGCGGCGGCCGGTGCGGGGACGGTCGTCGCCGCCGACGTCGTCGCCCAGCTGCTGACGGCGCTCGCCCCGGCCGGTGACCGGCCGATCGGGGTGCCCGCGGGAGCGGTGACGGCGGTCGCCGGCGCGGTGGTGCTCATCGGGATCGTCCGCCGACGGTCCCGCACGACGGTGGGAGGTGCGCTGTGACGGTGCTCAGGGCCGAGGGGGTGACGGTGCGCTTCGACGGGCGCACCGTGCTCGACGGCGTCGACCTGGCGGTCGCCCGCGGGCAGTGGCTGTCGCTGGTGGGGCGCAACGGCTGCGGGAAGACCACGCTGCTGCGGGTGCTCGCCGGGCTGCACCGGCCCGACGCGGGCGCCGTGCACCTGGCCGACCGGCCGCTGGCCGGGACCCCGCGCCGGGAGGTCGCGAAGCGGGTCGCGGTGCTGCCGCAGGCCCTGCCTCCGCTGGGCGGGGTGACGGTGCGGGCGCTCGTCGCGCAGGGCCGCTACGCCGTCCGCGGGCCGCTGGGCATGCTCGGTGGCGGCGCCGACGCGGCGGTCTCCGACGCACTGGCGGCCACCGGTACCGAGGCGTGGGCCGACACCCCGGTCGAGCTGCTGTCGGGCGGGGAACGCCAGCGGGTGCGGATCGCGCTCGCCCTGGCCCAGGACGCCCCGGTGCTGCTGCTCGACGAGCCCACCACCTACCTCGACGTCCGCCACCAGCTGGAGGTGCTCGACCTGGTCCGGGAGCTGCAGGAGCAGCGCGGCCTGACCGTCGTCGCGGTGCTGCACGACCTCGCCCAGGCCGCGCGGTGCGCGGACCGGATCGTCGCGCTGCGCGACGGGCGGGTGCACGCCGACGGGGCCCCCGGCGACGTCGTCGACGAGCGGCTGCTGGCCGAGGTGTTCGGGGTGCGTGGGGTCGTCTCGACCCACGAGGGACGGCTGACCTGCAGCTACCTCGACGCCGACCCGGCCCGCAGCGTCAGCGCCTGAGCCCGGCGTCGGCGCCCTGGTCCGGAGTCGGCGCGCCGACCCCGGCAACTGCGTCCGACCCCGGCCGCGGCGCCCGCGTCGCCGGGCGTCGCGTTGTCGTGGTTCCGGCCACCGTGTCGTCACCGCCGGCGGCCGGCCGACGATCGCGCGGGACCCGCGACGGGCCCTACCCGCGGGCGGCCCGGCGCAGGGGCGGGGTGAGCCACGCCAGCGCGACCCCGACGGCCAGCACCGCGGCCCCGGCCGCCAGACCGCCGCGTGGGCCCGCCGGTGTCGTCGCCACGACGCCGGCCAGGGCCGCCCCGGCGGGGGTGCCGAGGCCCCAGGACAGCATCCGCGCGGTCGTCGAGACCCGGGCGCGGGCGTGCTCGGGGGTGACCTGCAGCCGGTAGGTGACGGCGTTGAGCACGACCGTCGAGTACGCCGCCCCGAATGCCGTCGCGGCGAGGAGTGCGGGGACCCAGTGCGTCGCCGACACCACCGCGACCGCGCAGGCCAGCGAGACCGGGAGCCCGGCCAGTGCGAGCCGGGCCCCGCCCCAGCGCGCCGACAGCCGCGGGACCAGCCGGGCCGCGGCCAGCCCGCCCACACCCCAACAGGCGAACAGGAGACCGAGCCGGGCGTCGCCGTCGGCGCGGATGCCGAGCACCCGGTCCGCCCACGGCACGGTCATCGCGAGCCAGGCGCCGCCCGCGACGGCCTGGGTGGTGCCGACCAGCGTCAGCGTGCGGACCACCGGGTTGCCCAGGAGCAGCGCCAGGCCCTCGCGCACGTCGGCGAGGATCCGGGTCGGCGCGCGGGTGCCGGGCCCGGGGGACAGGCGCCCGGCGACCGACCGGATCAGCAGCGCCGACGCGACCGCGGTGAGCGCGGTGACCGACAGCAGCCCGGCCGGGGCCAGGGTCGCGACGGCCAGCCCGGCGAGCGGCGGCACGACCAGCTCGACGACGGTCGTCGCGCCGTAGAGGGTGGAGAACGCCGCGGTGATCCGGTCCGGCCCGACCAGCGTGGGCAGGGCGCCGAAGTTCGCGGCGTCGAAGAAGACGAAGCCGGTCTGCACCGCGACCGCCGTGCCGAGCACCTGCCACGGCGTGAGCACCCCCGCCCACCAGGCGAGCGGGATCCCCGCCAGCACCGCGCCGCACGCCAGGTCGACGCCGACCATCAGCCGCCTGCGGTCGACCCGGTCGGCCAGCGCGCCCGCGACCAGCCCGAACAGCAGGTAGGGCAGTGCCTCCGCGGTCGCGATCGCCGCCGTCCACGCGGGCGATCCGGTCAGCCGGTAGACGAGCACGGGCAGAGCGACCGCGGCGACCAGGGAACCGGCGACCGAGACGACCCGGGCGGCGAGATAGCGGCGCAGGTCGGTGCGTTCGTGCTCGGGGGCGGTCGGGGCCGTCTCGCTCACGGGGTCCTTCCGTCGGGGTTGCGCGAACCATAGTGTGGAACGACAGTCATCACCAATAGCAGGTAACGAGACATTCACCACTGTTGGAAATCGATGTCGTTTATGGCCACGATGGAGTGGTCCGGAACCGGACGATGTCACCCACTGGAGGAGAAAACGATGAAGGACATCTTCACCGAGCTCGAGGCCGAGCGCGCCCTGCCGCACAACTCCGCGAGCCACTCCAACGCCCTGGTCGAGAACCCGTTCGCGACCGAGCAGGCCGCCGAGCAGGAGTGACACCCGCCGCGGGCCCGGCACCGGCGACGGTGCCGGGCCCGCGGTCTGCCGTGACCGACCGACGGACCAGGGAGTGCGAGTGGAACGACTGCGACCGGGCGTGAGCGTGTTCGAGGTCCCCGGGCGGGGCTCGGCGCTGCGGGAGGCCTCCGGCCGGTTGCGCGGGGTCGACCTGCCCCGCGGCACGGTCGAGGCGCTCACCCGCTGGTTCGACGGCGCCGACCCGGTGCCCCCGCCGGGGCTCGACCCGGAGCGGGGCGCGTTCGCCGCGGCCGGTTACCTGGACGAGGCCCCGCCGCCGCGGACCGCCACCGTGACCGTCGCCGGGCGGGGGGCGTTGGCCGACGCCGTCGCCGCCGCGCTCGCCGGGCCGGGGCTGCGGGTCCGGCGCGGGGACCTCGACTCCCTCGCCGCCGCCGACACGGACACGGACACGAATGCGGTGTGCGCCGTCGCGGACGGGCCCGCCCCGGCCGCCTGGACCGCGCTCGACTCGTTGCCCGAGCGCGGGACCGCCTGGTTCCGGCTCGCCGTCGAAGGACGGCACGGCATCCTCGAACCGCCCGCCGTGCACCCCGGCGACGCCGGGCACGCCGATGTCCGCGCCCGCCGCCTCGCCGCGGCCGGGTCCGGGCACCCGCACCTGCTCGCCTACTGGGACGCCGCGCCCGTCGCCCCGACCGGTCCCGGCGACCACGCCCTGCTGGCCGCGCTGCTCGCCGCCGACGTGCGCGCCTGGGGCGCCGGCCACGACACCCCGGCGACCGGTGACCTGGTCCCGGCCGCCCTGCCGGCCCGGCGACGTCTGCGGGTGGTCGACCTCGACACCGCCGCGATCGCCGACCACGCGCTGCTGCCGGTGCCCGACAGCGCGCCGTGACCGACCTCGACCTGCCCGGCGCGGACGGGGTCCGGCTCGCCGCCACCCTCGTCCGCCCCGCCGTCGCGACATGGCCCTCGGTGCTGATCCGCACCCCCTACGGCCGCGAGCGGCTGCTGCCCGAGGCCCGCGGCTGGGCCGCCCATGGGTTCGGCGTGCTGGTCGTCGACGTCCGGGGGCGCGGCGGTTCGACGGGCGCGTTCCGGCCCTACGCCCACGAGACCGACGACGGCGTCGCCGCACTCGCCGCGCTGCGCGCGATCCCCGGCTGTGACGGGCGGGTCGTGCTCGCCGGCGCCAGCTACGGGGCGCACTGCGCCCTCGCCGGTGCCCTCGCCGACCCCGAGGTGTGCGGGGTGCTCGCCGCGGTCCCCGCGCTCGGGCCCGGCGAGACCGCCCGCGAACCCGGCGGCGCCGCCCGGCTGGCCTGCCGGATCGGCTGGTGGTCCGAGCACGGTGCGGACGCGCGTCCCGCCGCCCCGTCGGCAGCCGCGACGCTGCCGGTCACCGCGGCGCTGGCCCCGGCCCCCGACGGGTGGGCCGAGCTGTGGGACGCCCCCGCGGAGACGCCGTGGCTGTGGGAGGGGATCGCGCGGGCCGCGATGCCGCTGCTCGCCGTCGGGGGCACCGCGGACCCGTTCGCCGCCCGCACCGGTGAGCTCGCCCGGCGCTGGGGCGGGCCGTCACGGCTGGTCCTGGGGCCGTGGGGGCACGAGCTCGACGCCCCGGCGCCCGGTGCGGTCCTGGCCGGACGGCGGATCGGCGCGGTCTACGCCGCCTGGGCCCGTGCCGCGGTGCAGGGCCGGCCGCGGGGGCGCGGGGCACTCGTCGCGGTGGGGGGACGGGGCGCTGGGTGCGGGCCGGGGACGGGCCGACGCTGGCGGTGGACGCCGTCCCGCCGGGCGGGCTCCCCGCCGGGTTCGTCGCCGACCCGGACCGGCCGGTGCGGTCCCGGGCACCGGGTGCGCCCGTCGCCCCCGATCCCGGCCCTGATCCCGGCCCGGGCTCGGACACGCACCGTTCCGACCGGGTCGTCGCCCACACCCCGCCGCTGCCGGCGGGGGCGCTCGCCGGGCCCCTGGTCGTCACCGTCACCGGCGACACCGACGCCCTGGACGCCGACTGGGTCGTCCGGGTCGGACTCCGCGGCCACGACCTCGTCACCGCCGTGCACCGGCACCGCGGCCCGGCGTCGCGGCAGGTCGTCGTCACCACCCCGCCGGTCGGCGCCGCCGTGCACGAGGGCGACCGGCTGCGCGTCGAGATCGCCGGGCACCACTGGCCCGCCCACGCCCGCAACCCGCACACCGGACAGGACCCGGCGCACGCGACCGCCCTGCGCGCCGACCACCGCACCGTGCACGCGCTGCGCCTGGACCTGCCGCACGTCCGACCCGGCCGCGACGAGGTCGCCGCGGCCGCCATCCCCGAGGAGGTCACCCTGTGACGGCACCGACCGTTCCCGTACTGCCGGTGGAGGCGCTGGTCGACCCGCTGAGCGGGATCGTCCGCCGGCTCGTCGACGTGGCCCCGGTACCGGGGCTGCCCGCCGCCTACACCGCCGTCACCGCGGAGGTGTCCGATGCGCGCCGGCTCGGCGCCTGGCCCGCGGACCGGGTCAGCCTCGGCACCACCTTCGGCGACCGCGACGGCGCCCGCACCGCCGCGCTCGGCGAGGCGGTCGAGCGCTACTGCGGCAACCGCGTCCCGCGCGACCTGCCGCTGACCACGGCCGCGGAGCTGCGCGCCGCGGGACACCGGTGCTGGGGGCCCGAGGAGCTGCCGCTGCTCGCGCCCTGGCAGGACGGCCGCCCCTACCAGCGCTTCACCGAGGACCTGCCGATCCGCTGGATCGCCGGCGTCGAGGCCGACGGGGAGCCGACCTGGCTGCCCGCCTCCTGGGCGCTGCTCAACCACCACAGCGGGGCCCGTCGCGACGAACCCCGCTTCCACCACCTCAACTACGCCGGCATCGCCACCGGCGACGGCGCCACCGACGCCCACCGGCGCGGCCTGCTCGAGCTCGTCGAACGCGACGCGCTGGAACGCTGGTGGCACCTCGGCCTGCCCTCCCACGGCATCGACCGGGCCTCGGTCCCCGGGCTCGACGCCGCGCTGGCCGGGGCCGCGTTCGACGTCCATCTCGTCGAGCTGCCCACCGAGTACCCGGCGGCCGTGGTCGGGGCCGTCGTCGTCGACCCGGAGACCGGGATCGTCGCCGGGGGCGGCGCCGCCCGCTTCGACGCCGCCGAGGCCGCCACCAAGGCGGTGCTGGAGGCCGTCCACACCTGGGTGTTCACCCGCGGCCTGCTCGACCCCGACGGCTGGGTGTACGCCTCGATCGACGCCGGTGTCCTCGCCCGCGGCCTCTACCTCGACCACCGCGCCGACCGCCGCTACCGCGACGACGCCGGCGAGCGCTACGCCGCCGTGCGCGACCTCGGCGCCCAGGTGCAGGTGTGGCTCGACCCGCGCGTCCGGGAGGAGTACCTGCCCCGGTTCATCGCGCCCGCGACCCGCGGCCCGCTGCGCACCGGGCCGGCCGGGGACCTCGCGTCGCTGACCGCCGCGCTGCTCGCCGACGGGCACCGCATCGCCCGTGTCGACCTCACCACGCCCGACGTCGCCGAGACCCCGTGGCGGGTGGTCCGCACCTGCGCCACCGGGCTCGTCCCGAACGCGCCCGCCGCGTTCCGGTACTGGGGGCTGCCCCGCTGGCGCGACACCGCCCGCGCCCACGGGCTCGACCTCGACCCGGCCGCCGGGCCCGACGGGCTGGTGCACTGCCCGCCGCCGTTCCTGTGACGGTGCAGCCCCCGGGCCGGGCCGCGCCGGACCCGCAGCGGGACGGCGGCGCCGTGGATCCCCGGACCGCCGCGGCGTTCCGGCTCGCCTGGTCCGGTGCCGACCCGGGCCCCACCGACCACACCGCGCGCCCCGCCGAGGCGACCACGGCGACCCGGCCGGTGCCCCTGACCCGCGACGGCACGGGGACCGGTGCGCTGCTGGCGCTGTCGCTGGCCGCCGACCCGGACCGGGCGGTCGGCGGCGTGCGGCTGCGCCGGGTGCCCTCGGCGGGCGGCCGCTACCCGGTCGACGCCCGGGTCGGCGGCCGTGTCCATGACCCGACCACGGGCGGCGACGACGGCGGTCGCGTCTACGACCCGCTCGCCCACGCCCTCGACGGCGGGCCCGCCCGGCCCGGCGCAACCGGACCCGGCAGCCGCGACCGGCCCGGCGCCGTCGCCCCGGCCCTTCCCGACCCGGACCACGACGATCACGAGGACGTCGTCCTCCACCTCACGCCGGAGCGGACCGCGTGGCGCTACGGCCCCCGCTCGCTGCCGGTGCTGCTGCTCGACCTCGGCCACGCGGCCGCCGCCGTCCTCGCCGCCGCGGCCACCCTGCGACGACCCCGGACGGCCCACCTCGTCTCCGACGGCGACCACTCCCGCGTCGTGCTCACGACCGGACCCGGCCCCGACGGCGCCGTCCCGCTCGGTGCGAGCGCGGCCCCGCACCCGTCGGCCGTGCTCCGCGCACGCCACTCGGCGCCGTTCGCGAGCCTGCAACCTCCCGTCGCCGACCCCGGACTCGACCGGGTCGCCCGGGCCCGGCTCGGCGTGGGACAGCACGCGGCCCTGCTCGACGCGGGCCACCCGCTCGCGGCCGCGCTGACCCGGCGGGCCTGCGGCCTGCCCGACCTCACCGGCGTCGGCGGGCTGCTCGTCGTCACCGGGGACGTCGACCCCGGCCCGGACACCGTCGCCCAGCACGTCCGGTCCGGCCTCGCCGTCCACGACGCCTGGCTGGCCGCCACCGCGGCCGGACTCACGGCCCGGCCGGTCGGCTGCTGGGTCGAGGCGGTGCTGCACGGACCCGGCGGCCGGGGCCGGGTCCAGCACGCCCTCGCCCTCGGCGGCTGACCCGCCGGGGGAGGACCGGTCAGGTCGCGGGCGGCAGCGGCGGCGCGGGCGGCTCGTGCGGCGGTTCGTCGCCGGACTTCCCGCCCGGCTTGTCGTCGCCACCGCCGGCGAGGAACCGCTCGAACTCCGCGGCCAGCTCGTCGCCGCTGGGCAGCTCGCCGCCCTCCAGGCCGTCCCGCAGGTCACCGGACTCCCGGGCCGCGACGACCTGGTCGTACTGCTCCTCCAGCGCCGACACGACCTGCCCGACCTCGTCCGACGCCGCCATCTGCTCGGCGATCTCGGACTCGGCCTGTTCGGCGGCGCGGGTCAGCGTCTCGGTCGGCAGGTAGAGCCCCGCCGACAGCCCCGCGTGGTCCAGCAGCACCCGCGCGGCCTGCGGGTACGCCGAGCGTGACAGGTAGTGCGGCACGTGCACGGCGTAGCCCACGACGTCCTGCCCGGCCTGCCCGAGGCGGTACTCCAGCAACGCCGCGGCACTGCCCGGGACGTCGGCGGTCGCGAACCACGGGGTGTGGCCCTCCACCAGCTCCGGGCGGGTGCCGTGCGCGGTCACCCCGATCGGACGGGTGTGCGGCACGGCCATCGGGATGCCCTGCAACGTGATCACCAGCCGGACCCCGAGCTGCTCGACCAGCAGCCCGACCGCGGCGACGAACCGCTCCCACTGCATGTCCGGCTCCGGGCCGGCGAGCAGCAGGTACTGCGTGTCCCCGGTGTCGGTCAGCGCGACGACGTCGAGCTCCGGCGGGTCGTAGTCGGCCCAGCGGTCGGTCTCGAACCGCAGCGGCGGGCGCCGCGACCGGTAGTCCACGAGCTGGTCGACGTCGAACCGGGCCACCCGGACCGCCTCGCGTTCGTCGGTCAGCGCGCCGACCGCGAGCGCACCCGCGTTGCCGGCGTCGACGAAACCGTCCAGCACGACGATCAGGACCGGCTCGTCGAGCGCCGGCGCGGCCGGGTCGACCTGGTACAGCTGAGCGGGATCGAGCACCGGCGTCCTCCGAGTCGTGGCGTGCACCGCGACCCTATCCGGAGCCCCCCACGGCCTGCCCGGTCGCGGTGTGACCACCGACCCCGTGTGACGCGGCCCCGCCGGGACACCCCGCCCGTCCGGGATGGACCAGAATGGTCGTTCGTCATGCACACGTCACGTCGCGCTTACCTCGTCTGGTCCGCCGGTCTGTTCGCCTACGTCGTGGCGGTGCTGCAACGCAGCTCGTTCGGCGTCTCCGGGCTGGAGGCGGCGGACCGGTTCGGTGCGTCCCCGACCGTGCTCGCCGGGTTCCTCGTCCTGCAGCTGCTCGTCTACGCCGCCCTCCAGGTGCCGGTCGGGCTGCTGCTCGACCGGTTCGGCGCCCGCACCATGGTGCTCGCCGGCGCCGTCACCATGACCGCGGCGCAGGTGCTCGTCGCGCTCGCCACCTCGCTGCCGCTGGCCATCGCCGCCCGCGTGCTCGTCGGCGTCGGCGACGCCCTGACCTTCATCTCGGTGCTGTCGGTGCTGTCCACCTGGTTCGCGCCGCGCCGGGTGCCGCTGATGACGCAGATCACGGCGCTGCTGGGCCAGTTCGGCCAGGTGCTCTCCGCGATCCCGCTCGCCACCGTCCTGCACGCCTACGGCTGGACGACCGCGTTCCTGTCCGCCGCCGGGATCGGCGTCGTCGCCGCGGTCGCGGTGCTCGCCGTGTTCCGCGACCGCCCGCCCGGCAGCCTCGCCCCGGCCCCGGCGAGCAGCCCCCGCGAGGTCGTCGACGGCCTCAAGGGCGCCTGGGCGCACCCGGGCACCCGCCTCGGGCTCTGGTCGCACGCCGGCACCCAGTTCTCCGGCCTGGTGTTCGCGCTGCTGTGGGGCGTGCCCTACCTCGTCGCCGGGCAGGGGATGACGCCCACCGGCGCCTCGGTGATGCTGACCGTGCTCGTCCTCGCCGGCGCCGTCGTCGGCCCGGTGTTCGGCGAGTTCACCGCCCGCCACCCGCTGCGCCGCTCCTGGCTCGTGCTGTCGGTCATCGGCGCGACCGCGCTCGTGTGGACGGTCGTGCTGCTCGTCCCGCCGCCCGCGCCGCTGTGGCTGCTCGTGCTGCTCGTGGTGGTGCTCGCCGCGAACGGGCCCTGCTCCGCCGTCGGTTTCGACTACGCCCGCACCTTCAATCCCGCGCACCGGCGCGGCACCGCCGTCGGGATCGTCAACGTCGGCGGGTTCACCGCCTCGCTCACCACCACACTGCTGGTCGGGCTCGTGCTCAGCGTGTCGGGCGGCTACACCCCCGAGGCGTTCCGGCTGGCCTGGCTCGTGCAGTTCCCGATCTGGGCGCTGACCGCCGTCGCGGTCGTCCTCGCGCGGCGCAAGGCCCGCCGGGTGATGGCCGCCGAGGGCACCGTCGTCCCGCCGCTGCGGGAGGCGCTGCGCCGCAACCGGCGCCGGAGACAGGCCCGGTAGACGACGACGGGGGCGGGACCATCGCGGTCCCGCCCCCGTCGCCCACATCCGGCCCTCACCGAGAACCGGGTGCTCTCACCGAGCTTCTGCTCGTTCGGCGGGCCTCACTCGGCGAGCAGCCGGTACAGCGCCTTGCGGGCCTCGGTCAGCGCCTCGGTCGCCGACGCCACCTGTGCCTCGGAGCCGGCCTCGGCGACCTGCCGCGCGGCGGCGGCGAGCCGGCCGAGCTCGGTGACCAGGCCGGTCGCCGGGTCCGACTCGGCGGCCTCGGCGTCCTCGGCGAAGGGTGCCCACACCGCGTCGAGCTCGGCGCGGTGCTCCTCGACGTGCCGGGTGCCCTCCTCGGTCAGGTGGACGACCCGGCGGCCCTCGGTCTGCTCGGACCGGACCAGGCCCTCGTCCTCCAGCTGGGACAGCATCGGGTACACCGAGCCGGGGCTCGGCTTCCACTGCCCGCCGGAGCGGCCGGTGATCTCCTGGATGATTTCGTAGCCGTGCCGCGGGCCGTCGGCGACGACCGCGAGCACCGCGGTGCGCACGTCGCCGCGGGCACGCTTGCCGCGCCGGCCGCGGGGCCCACCGGGACCGAACCCGCCCGGGCCGAAGCCACCGGGGCCGAAGCCGCCGGGACCGAACGGTCCGCCGGGGCCGAAGCCGCGGCCGGGACCGAAGCCCCGCCCGCCGGGCCCGCGTCCGCGGCGGTGGGCGCGACCGCGGCGGTGGCCGGGTCCGCCCTCGTCGCGGGCGTCGTCACGGGGGTCGTCACGGTCGTCGCCGTGGAAGTCGGGGGTGTCGTGCATGGCTGCCTCCTCCGGGCCGCAGGGGAACCCGGCGCCGCGGTGGCCCCGGGGGTGTCGGTGGGTGCGGGGCCCGAACGGGCTCCGGAACATGTCGCGCGTGGTCATGACGCGTGGTCCTCTCGTCGTGAGCCTCCCTCTTCGATCGGCTCGTGTGCCATCACGATATATCGCGACTGCTCTGCGTTGCAACGGCGATATTCTGAGAATGTCCTGAGGGTGCGCGGGGCGGCCCGTGGCGGGTTCACTGTCCCGGCGGGCCGGCGGGCGGTCCGCCGGATGTGAGGGGGAGTCGTGGGGCGTCACGACGCAGGGGCCGGCCCGGCCGGCGAGGCACCGGAGGACACGGCCGAGGAGGTCGACCTCAGCGAGGTCTCCGCGGCGCAGCTGCGGGACCGGCTCTCCGCGCGGTCCGACGGCCGCGACGACCAGGTCGTCGACGCCGCACGCGAGCTGCGGGCGAGCCTGGACCGGCTCGGCGCGGGCCTCGCGGCACGGCGCGCGGCGCTCGTCGGACGGGCGGGGGAGATCGCCCGGGCCGCCGTGCCCTACGTCGGCGGCGCCGTCGCGACCGGGGTGGGGGCGGTGCTGGTGGTGCGACGGGCCCGCCGTCCGCGCCGCTACCGGTACCCCGGGGTGGTCTGACCCGGGCCGGTCGGGGTCAGCGGCTCCCGAGCCCGGCGCGCACCCGCATCAGGGCGAAGCCCAGCAGGTTCTGCCCGGGCCAGCGGTCCGGCGCGCCGAGGTCGGAGTCGTCGGCGGCCAGGCCGATGCCCCAGATCCGGTCGACGGGGGAGGCCTCGACGAGCACCGCGTCGCCGGTGCCCAGCAGGGCCGCGGTGAGCCGCTCGGCCGAGCGGAACTTGGCCCGGTTGCCCTCGACGACGACCTCGACCCGGCGCGCGGCCCACACCTGCGAGTCGAAGCCCCGGACCTCGCGCCCGGCCCGCTTGGCGGTGTCCGGGTCGTCGTCGGACAGGACGCGGGCGAGCGCGTCGTCGTCGCCGAAGGTGCGGGCCTTGGCCGCCATCATCCAGTGCTCGGCGGTGGCGTAGCGGACCCCGTCGACGACGAACGGCGACGGATGCCACTGGCTCAGTACGTGCACGTCGCCCGGCGCGGGCTCGGAGCCCCAGAACGGGACGAACCGCGGGCGCGCCCCCGCCGCGACGGCGGCCCGCAGGGATGCGACGTCGGTCGGGGCGTCCTCGCTCACACCCTCCGATCCTAGGACGTCGGCGGGGTCGCCGCGTCGGCCAGCGCGGACAGCAGCTCGGCCGCGCCCACCCGTCGCTCGGGCGGCACCCGGCCCAGCAGGTCGGCGACCGCGGCGCGACGGTGGGCGTCGACCTCGCGGATCAGCTCCCGTCCGGCCGGGGTGAGCTCGACGAGCAGGTGCCGCCGGTCGTCCGGGTCGGGCCGGCGCTCGACCAGGCCGGCCCGCCCGAGACGCACGAGCACCCGGGTGGCGTTCGACGGATGGACGTCGAGCTCACGCCCGACCGCGGTGACGTTGGTGCGCCCCGCGTCCGCGATCAGCATGAGGACCCGCAGCTGGGGGACGGTCACGGCGTCCCCGGCCGCCGCCACCGCGCGCACGCTGATGCCGGTGAACGCGCGCGCGAGCGCCAGACCGGCCTCCACCGTCGCGCCGTCCGGGTGATCCCGATCTCGGCCGTGTGCGTCGGTCATCCCCGTCCACCTCCCTCACCAGCGATCTTTACTCCGCGCTGACCGTTGCGTCGATCAATCTTTGCCATTGCATAACTACTGCGCAAGCGCAACAATAGGCACGTCGAAGGGAGAGTTCCATGAAGGTGTCGGACATCCTGCGGATCAAGGGCGACACGGTGCACACCGTGTTGTCGTGGAACACCATCGCCGAGGCCGCGACCCGGCTCGCCGGCCCGCCGGCGATCGGCGCGCTCGTCGTCTCCGACGACGGCCGCCGCGAGCGCGTCGACGGCATCGTCTCCGAACGCGACATCGTGCGCCGGCTCGCCACCGACGGCGCGGCCCTGCTGGACCTCACCGTCGCCGACGTCATGACCCGCCACGTCGTGACCTGCTCGCCGGAGGACTCGCTCGCCGAGGCCATGGGTCTGATGAACCGCTGGCGTCACCGCCACCTGCCCGTCGTCGACGACGGACGGCTCGTCGGGATGATCAGCATCGGTGACGTCGTCAAGCAGCGGCTGGCCGAGATGAGCACCGAGGCCGGGGTGCTGCGCGACATCTACCTCGCCTCGCACTGACCCCGCCCCCGGCGTCCCCGGTGTGACGTGACCGTTTCGCCGGGAACGACCGGGGTGCGCCGTGCGTTGGACCGGACATGACTGCAGCGAGTGCCACCGCAGGTCGCCGCGCCGGCCGCACGGCCGCGTTCGCGACACTCTTCCGTGCCCTCACCCGTCGCGGCCGCCCCGGCGAGCCCGGACCCGTCGAACGGTTCCGGGCGCTGCCCGCCATGGCCGGCGACGCCTGGCGCGGCACCTACCCGCACCTCGGCAAGGGCCGGGTCGCGCTGTTCCTGATGGCCCTGGCCTACCTGGTGTCGCCCGTCGACCTGGTGCCCGAGGCGTTCCTGACCGTGTTCGGCCTCGGCGACGACGCGGTCGTCGCGATGTGGCTGGGCGGGGCCCTGCTGGTCGAGGCCGACCGCTACCTGGGGTGGCGGCGGACCGCACCGGTCGTCGTCGACGGTCAGGTGCAGGTCGACCGGACGTAGTCCCGGATCCGCTGCGACGCGGCCTGGTACTCCGGGTCCGCCCGGTCCTGCGCGATCCCCGGGTCACGGGCGACGGCGAGGGTGTCCCCGCCGTTGGCCTCCAGCAGGGCGAGCTGACGTTCGACGAGCTGGTCCACCCGCTCGAAGTCCGCGCGGATCTCCTGCGGTGCGAGCGAGGTGACCTGCTGGTTCGCCTGCCGGACGTTCGCGGTGACCTCGCCGACGTCGGAGATCGAGCGGCCGATGCCCACCCCGCTGAACGGCTGGGTGGCGGTCCGGCTCGCCTCGACGGCGTCGCAGAAGGGGCTGGAGGGGCGGTTCTGGGTCGTGGTGACCGTGCCGGACGACGAACCCGGCTGGGTCGCCAGCGAGCTGCCGCAGCCCGCCACCAGGAGCAGGGCCAGTGCCGCCGGGACGAGCAGTCCTGGCCGCCGAACAGCCGTCATCCCCGATCCTCCGCTCACCGGCCGGGAAGGTGCCCGCGCCGCGAGGAGAAGTCTAGGGCGAGGGGTGTGAGGTGGATGTCGGCGGTGGGTCGGCCGCGTCCCCGAGGCCGGTCCTGGACAGCCGCCACCGTCGCATCGACACCGACGCGACGGTCCGGCCCAGTTCGGCGGCGGCTTCGGCAGGCGGAAGACGCACGACGACCCGGTCCTCCGCAGCGGTCCAGCGACGAGGCGAACTCCGCGCGCGCATCCCCTCGGGGCGGCGCCATCGCGCGACGGTCCCCGCCGCCGCGAGTTTGCGGGGCAGGGCCAGGCAGCCCGGCGGGTACAGGAACTCCGCGAGCGCGGCGGCGGGCTCGTTCATGACGACGGTGTTGAACACGCCGTCCCGCGCGTTGGCGAGCGACCGCCGGACGACTCCGGTCACGTCGAGCACCTGCTCGCAGAAGTACGCGTGCAGCGCGGGACTCGCCGTGGTGAACCCGACGAACGGGTAGCCCCGCGCCGTGAAGCCGACGCTGCCGTCACCGTCCACCAGACCTCTCAGATAGCCCCGGACATGCACGGGCGCCGCCGGAGGCGCGACCGACCCGGACTTGCGTCCTGCTAAAAGGCCGAGCGCCTGCAGCTCCGTCCGGAAGCTCCACGCATGGGTCTTCCAGGTGACGCTCTCGTGGCGTTCGGCGAAGTTGGTGCGACGGACGCGGGTCGTCACGGTGCTGCGGAGACCGGGGGCGAACAGGCCGACGAAGGCGTCGAGCACCGCGATGTCCCGCACACCCAGCTCGATGGTCGCCGCTCCCCGGTTCCGGTCAGCGGCGCGGAGGTGACCGTCGGTCTGGAAGAGGCCGAGGAAGTACGCATGGTCCTCATCGGTGGGGTCCAGGTGCACCATGCCGTCACTGTCGCGCGGTGCCCCGACAGTTCCGGCCGCTCCACCCCGTGCCGCCGGCGACGCGGATCGGGTCAGCCGGCGAGGACCGTCCGCAGCACCGCGGGCCGGTCGGTGATGATCCGGTCCACCCCGGTGGCCGCGATCCGGCGCATGTCGTCGGGGTCGTTGACCGTGTAGACCCCGGTCTGCATCCCGCGCGCCCGGACCTCGGCGACCAGTGCGGCGTCGACGACCCGGAACGACGGGTTGATCTGGGTGACCCCGTGCGCGGCGGCGTCGTCGAGCTGCGCCGCGGTCGGGCGCCCGTCGAACAGCCATCCGGCCGGGACGTCCGGGGCGGCCTCGGCGAAGCTGCGCATCACGTCGTGGTCGAAGGACTGCACGACGACCCCGGGGCGCGGGCCGTCGAGCTCGTAGGCGACCTCCTTCTCCACCCCCGGGTAGCGCGCCGGGTCCTTCAGCTCGACCAGCAGGTCCGCGCGGCCGCGGAGCCGGTCGGCGAACTCCCCGAGGGTCGGGATGCGCTCGCCGGCGAAGGCGGGGGAGAACCACGACCCGGCGTCGAGCCGGCGCAGCTCGGCGAGGGTGAACGAGCCGACCGGTGCCAGTGCGCGGGTGGGGAAGACCCGTCCGACGTCGGTGGTGCGGGCCAGCGTGGCGTCGTGGACGAGCACGAGGTGGCCGTCCGCGGTGCGCTGGACGTCGACCTCGACGGCGTCGGCCCGCTGGGCGAGTGCCTCGTCGGCGGCGGCGAGGGTGTTCTCCGGGGCGTCGGCGGAGGCGCCGCGGTGCGCGACGACCTCCGGACCGGACCGGGGACGGTCGGTGTCGGCGAGGGCGAGCGTGGCCGTCGCGAGGAGGGCGGCGGGCACGAGGAGGGTGCCGAGCAGGCGTCGCACGAGGTGAGTCCTCAGGATCGGGGGCGGTGCCTGGGAACCATGGTGGCGTGGCCGGTCCGGCCGGTGTCGGGCGGGTGGCCGCCGGGAGACGAGCGGGCGAGGACCTGGTGGTCAGGGGCGGGTGACGGCCGCCTCGAACGCGGGCAGGTAGCCGTCGCGGTAGCCCTGGGCGGTCGGGTGGTAGACCGCCGGGGCCGACGCGGGCGGGGGAGTGATCCACGGGTCGGCGGAGCAGACCCCGTGCCCGGCGAACGCGGCGCGGACGTCGACGAACCGGCCCCGGAACCGCCCGGCCGCGTCGGCGAGGGCGGCGTCGAGGGTGTCGGCGGCCCGGTTCAGCGCCTCCCGGCGGACGGCGTTCGGGACGCCGGGGACGTCGCAGTCGGCGCCCGGCTCGAACAGCCGCGGGTAGCCCAGGACCAGGATCGTCGCGCCGGGGGCCTGCAGCCGGACCCCGACGATGGTCGAGATCAGCCCGCCGGGCGCGACCCAGCGGGCGGCGCGCTCCCCGCCCCGGAGGGCGCGCAGGCAGGTCTCGTCGTCGCGGGCGGTGCTGCAGGCGGCCAGGACCGGACCGAACCCGGTGTCGTTGCCGCCGACGGTGATCGTCACCAGGGTGGTGTCGGCGGAGACGGTGCGCACCTGCCGGGCGATCACCTCGCCACTGGTGGCGCCGCTGCACGCGACGCTGACGAACGACGCCGGGTCGTGCCGGGCCGCCCACAGCGCCGGGTAGGAGGCGCCGCTGCGCAGACAGTCGCCGGTGGCCGGGTCCGGCCGGGCCCCGACGCCCGCGGCGTAGGAGTCACCGAGCGCGACGTACCGGACGGGGGCGGCGGCCGCGCCGGCCGGTGCCGGGTCGGCGAGGGCCGCCGGCGCCAGGACGACCAGCAACGCGCACGTCAGCAGGGGGACCAGGAGGCGGCGCACCCGTCCAGACAACCCCCGCGGCACCGTGGCGGCAATCCGGGCACCGGGTGAGGGGGTGCACGCGCCGTGGACGACGAGGTGCGCCGAACGTGTCCCGGGCGGGCCGCGTCCGCGGAGCGCGCGTCGCGGAGCCGCCGCGCACGCGTCATCACTGTGGGTGAGAGCGTGGACCGCGACGCTCCCGGCCACGACCACTCGGCCGCGGCGCGCGGTCGATGGAAAGCCCAGCTCAGGGCCCTGTCCGAGGTGGACCGGCCGGACCGACGCCACGGTGAACGGCAGGTGGCCGGGGCGAGTGGCCGGCGTCGTCCGCTCACCGCCCGCAACGTCCCGTCGGTCTCGTGATCACCCGATCGGGTTCTTCCGTCCGTTGCGTCCGGCTAGCGTCCGTGTCAGATCACGGAACGGTCACGAACCGGACGCGGCTCCTCCCCAGGGGGCCGCCCGCTCCCCACGGGTTGTCCGCCGTTCCGGGATCCGGAAGGAAGGGTCGTGGCACGGCATCGCTCCCCCCGGAGCCGTCAGGCGAGCCTCGCGCTCCTGGCCCCGCAGTTCGCGGTGGCCGGGATCGGGGTCCCGGTCGGCTCGTTCCCCGCAGGTCCGCACGTCCGGCGCGCCCGTGACACCCGGACCGAGGACGGCTCGCGTTTCCCGGCCTCGACCCGGATCGCCGCCGCCGTCGTCGCGGTGGGCGGTATCGCCGCCACCGCCCACGCGGGTGTCGGCTCCGGCGACCTGGCCGCGACCGTGACGTCCTGGTTCGACACGGCGGGATCGTCGTCCGTGTCGAACCAGGACGCCGCGCTCCCCGCCGCCGTGCCCGCCCCGCGGGCCGCCGCGGACGACGCCGCCTCGCCGATCGCGGACCCGGCCACCATCGCCTCGCTGGCCGCCCCGGCCGCCGCCCCCTCGGCCGCCGCGCGCACCGTCGCCGTCGCCGACACCGGCCGCGCCAGGGCCGCCTCCGCGGTCCAGGCCGCCACCGCCTCGGTCGACCAGGTCCGCAGGGCCGCCGAGGAGCGCGCCAAGGCGGTCGAGGCCGCCCGCGCCGCGGGTGCCACCGGCGCGCTGCAGTCCGCCTCCGCGGGTGGTGCGGTGTCGATCGTGACCGGCCGGGTC
Source organism: Pseudonocardia sp. ICBG162 (assembly GCF_020496225.1). NCBI lineage: Bacteria > Bacillati > Actinomycetota > Actinomycetes > Pseudonocardiales > Pseudonocardiaceae > Pseudonocardia > Pseudonocardia sp. ICBG162. The sequence goes on along the minus strand of NZ_JAHLJD010000017.1, from coordinate 156,468 downwards.
ACCTCGGGCTTCGGTTCCCGCTGGGGCACCAAGCACATGGGGCTCGACATCGCCGCCCCGATCGGCACCCCGATCCACGTGCCGATCGCCGGCACCGTCATCAGCTCCGGCCCCGCCAGCGGGTTCGGGATGTGGGTCCGGGTCCGGCACGCCGACGGCACGGTCACCGTCTACGGCCACATCAACCGCTCGCTGGTCTCGGTCGGCCAGAAGGTGGCGGCGGGCCAGCAGATCGCCGAGGTCGGCAACCGCGGCCAGTCCACCGGCCCGCACCTGCACATCGAGGTCGTCGACCCGAGCGGCACCAAGATCAACCCGAAGCCGTGGCTCGACGCGAACGGGTTCCGCTACACCTGAGTCAGGAGTTCTGGACCGACTCCAGCGCGCGGATCTTGTTCGTCGCGTCCAGCGCGGCGACCTTGTAGGCCTCCGACAGCGTCGGATAGTTCAGGACGGTGTCGACGAGGTAGTCCACCGTCCCGCCGCAGCCCATGATGGCCTGCCCGATGTGCACGAGGTCGGTGGCGTTCGTGCCGAACACGTGCACCCCGAGCAGCCGGTGGTCCTCGGGCGACACCAGCAGCTTGAGCATGCCGTAGGAGTCGCCGACGATCGCGCCGCGCGCGAGCTCGCGGTAGCGCGACAGCCCGGTCTCGTACGGGATCGACGCCGCGGTCAGCTCGGCCTCGGTCCGCCCGCAGAACGAGATCTCCGGGATCGTGTAGATGCCGATCGGCTGCAGCTCGTGCAGCTCGCGGACGGGCTCGCCGAACAGGTGGCAGGCGGCGAGCCGCCCCTGGTCCATGCTCGTCGACGCCAGCGCCGGGAACCCGATCACGTCGCCGACCGCCGCGATGTGCTCGACCGAGGTCCGGTACTGCTTGTCGACCTCGATGCGCCCCCGGTCGTCGGCCCGGATCCCGGCCGCGTCCAGGCCCAGCTCCTCGGTCATGCCCTGCCGGCCCGCCGAGTACATGACCATGTCGGCCGGGATCTTCTTGCCGCTGGCCAGGCTGGTCACCGTGCCGCGGCCGTTCACCTCGACCGAGGACACCTCCTCGCCGAACCGGAACGTGACCGCCGAGTCCCGCAGGTGGAACTTCAGCGACTCCACGACCTCCGGGTCGCAGAAGCCGAGCATCGAGTCCCGCTTCTCCACCACGGTGACCCGGGTGCCGAGCGCGGCGAACATCGAGGCGTACTCGATGCCGATGACCCCCGCCCCGACGACGACCATCGAGCCCGGCACGCGGCCCAGCTGCAGCACCTGGTCGGAGTCGACGACCCGCTCGCCGTCGAACGCGACGGTGTCCGGCCGGGCCGGGCGGGTCCCGGTCGCGACGACGAAGTGCGAGGCGGTGACCTGGTTGTGGTCACCCCGTCCCGTCCCCTCGACGACGACGGTGTGCGGGTCGGTGAAGCGCGCCGTCCCGGTCAGGATGTCGACGTGGTTGCGCAGCAGCTGGCTGCGCACGATCTCGGTCTCGCGGCCGATCACGTGCCGGGTGCGGGCCAGCAGGTCGTCGATGGTGATCTCGGACTTGACCCGGTAGCTGGCGCCGTACATCTCGCGCTGGCTGAACCCGGACAGGTACAGCACCGCCTCGCGCAGCGTCTTCGACGGGATGGTGCCGGTGTTGACGCAGACCCCGCCCATCATGTTGCCGCGGTCGGCGATCGCCACCCGCTTCCCGAGCTTCGCCGCGGCGATCGCGGCCTTCTGCCCACCGGGACCGGAGCCGATCACCAGCAGGTCGTAGTCGTGGGCGGGTGACTCGTCGGCACTCACCCGCACAGCGTGGTGGTCGCCGCGCCGCGCGGCAACCACACCGGTGTGAACAGCGTGTCACGCGCGGTAGGAGCGTCTCCGTTCGTCGGCGAGGAAGTGCGCGGTCTCCCGGGTGGCGGTGTAGAGCGAGCGGTAGTGCGGGTGGAAGCGGTCGTAGACCTCGCGGGCCGCCGGGTCCGGCTCGATCGTGCGGGCGACCGGGTTCCAGTCGCGCAGCCGCGGCTCGGCCCCGGTCGCGACGGCGGCCAGCCACGCGTCGCCGAGCGCGGCGCCGACGGTCTGCTCCGGCACGTCCTGCGGGACCCCGGTCACGTCGGTGACGATCCGGGTCCACAGCCCGCCCTGCACCCCGCCGCCGACGGCGACCAGGCGCTTCGTGCCGCCGCCCGCGGACCGCATGACCTCCAGGTTGTGCCGTACGCCGTGCGCGATGCCCTCCAGCGCGGCCCGGTAGACCTCGCCGCGGGTGTGCCCGGTGGTCAGCCCGGCGAGCACGCCGCGGGCGTCCGGGTCGAACAGCGGGGTCCGCTCCCCGGCGAAGTAGGGGAGCAGCAGCAGCCCGCCGCTGCCCGGCGGTACCTCCGCGGCCTCGGCGACGAGCTCGGTGAAGCCCTCCCCGGTGAGGTCGCGCAGCCAGTTCGTGATCGCCCCGGAGGTCGCCATCCCGGCGGCCAGGGTGAACGACCCCGGTACGACGCCACGGGTCGTCCACATCGCCGGGTGCGGGTGCGGGCGGTCGATGACCTCGATGAGGAACATCGTCGTCCCGTACATGACCATGACCTCCCCGGCGCCGGTGACGCCGGCGCTGGTGGCCTCGGCCCAGGCGTCGACGGTGCCCGCGGTGACCGGCAGCCCCTCCGGTAGGCCGGTCGCGGCGGCCGCCGCCGCGCTCACCCGCCCGGCGACCTCGGTCGGCCACAGCAGCCGGGGCAGCGTGATGCCCGGGGCGGTGCGCTCGGCCCAGTCGGGCGCCCAGTCCGCGGCGGTCAGGTCGTACATCGGGTCGCACTGGCTGGCCGAGTGGTGGTCGAGCACGTACTCGCCGGTGAGCCGGTGCACCAGGTACGACGAGCACATCAGGAACATCTCGGTGCGGGCGAACACCTCCGGCTCGTGCCGGGCCAGCCACCGCCACTTCGGCCCCACCGCCTGCGAGGACAGCGGTGTCCCGGCCCGGGCCAGGATCGCGTCCTCGCCCAGCTCCGCGTTCAGCTCGTCGATCTCGGTGCCGGCGCGGGTGTCGACGCCGTAGAGGATCGCCGGGCGCAGCGGGCGGCCGTCTCCGTCGGTGGGGAGCAGGGTCGGCCCGATCCCCGACACCCCCAGCCCGGCGAGCTCGGCGCCGTCGTCGAGGGCGGGCAGCAGCTCCCGCACGACCGCGACGAAGTCACCCCACCAGACGGCTTCGGCGTCGTGCTCCACGTGGCCGGGCAGCGGCTGTGCGGTCTCGTGCGCCCGGTCGGCCCGGGCCAGCACCCGGCCGCCGGCGTCGACGAGGACGCCCTTCGAACCCGACGTACCGATGTCGACGCCCAGATACACGCGCATGGGACGTTCCTACCGTCCCCCGCCCGTGGTGCACACAGAACGGGCGCAGAACATTCGTGCAGGTCGACGCGCGCGGTGGGCCGGGGCGCCGCAGACTTCTCCGGTGCAGCTGCCCACACCCGACCCGGACACCGCGACCGACTGGGTCCGCGAGCACCTCGGTGACCTCTGCCGCGACGAGCCCGTCGCCTCCGGTGCGTTTCGTGGCGGGCAGACCACGGCCGACGCCGCCGTCGCGGCACTGGACCTGACCGGCTACGCGAAGCGGCGCAACGAGGTGCTGCCGGTGTCGCGGCGCGGCGCGACGGCGCTGTCGCCGTGGATCCGGCACGGGCTGGTCGACCTGCCGACCGCCTGGGACGCCGCCGCCGACGCCCCGCCGCGCGACCGCGCCAAGTTCCGCGACGAGCTGTGCTGGCAGGAGTACGCCCGCCACCTCTACGCCCGGCTCGGCACCCGCACCCGCTCCGCGCTGCGCGCGGCCCCCGCCCGCGCCGAACAGGGGTGGGACGAGCCGTGGCCCGCCGAGATGGCCTGCGTCGACGCCTGCCTCACCGAGCTGCACACCGACGGCTGGCTGGTGAACCAGACCCGCATGTGGCTGTCCTCGCAGTGGACCGTGCGCGCCGGGCACGAGTGGGCGGGCGGGGAGAGCGAGTTCTTCGCGCACCTGCTCGACGGCTCCCGCGCGGCGAACCGGCTCGGCTGGCAGTGGACCGTCGGCGCCGGGACCGGCAAGCCCTACGGCTTCTCCCGCTGGCAGGTCCGCAAGCGCGCCCCGCAGCTGTGCGGGAGCTGCGCGCTGTCCGACGCCTGCCCGATCGAGCACTGGCCCGCCGACCCGCCGTCGCGCCCGGCCCCCGAGCACGACCCGCGGCTGCGCTCGGACCCCGACCCGGAGACGACCGGGGGACCGGCCGCCCCGGTCGCCACCGGCGCCGAGCCGGAGGCGGTGTGGCTGACGGCGGAGTCGCTCGGCGACGCCGACCCCGCCCTCGACGCCCACCCGGACCTGCCCGCGGTGTTCGTGTTCGACGAGCCGCTGCTGCGCCGGCTGCGGCTGTCCGGCAAACGGCTGGTGTTCCTCGCGCAGACCCTCGCCGACCTGGGCGGACGCCGTGCGGTGCTGGTGCACCGCGGCACCGTCGCCGACGAGCTCGACGGCACGCCCGTCGCGGTCACCCACGCCCCGGTCCCCGGGTTCACCACCCGCTCCGCCGCCGTCCGCCCGGTCGTGGTGCACCCCTGGCCGTGGCTGTACCGCCCGCACGCCGGACCGGTCACCTCGTTCACCGCCTGGCGCAGGCGGCTGCCCCGGCGTGGGGGGAAACCATCCACGACACCCCCTCAGCAAGGGGCGTGAGGCGGGACCGTCCACAGCCGGTCGGGTGACGGCGTTCCGCACGTCCCGGCCCGCGACGACCGTGGCGGCATGACCGCCTGCCCCCAGCCCGACCCCCTCCCCGGCCCCTGCCCCGACCCGTCGCCGGGGGCGGGGGACCCGCCCGCCACCGGGTGGCCCCCCGACACCACGCCCGGTCCCGGTCTGCGGCTCGACCGGCCCGCCGAACTCATCGCCGCGGTCCCGGTGCTGCTCGGCTTCCACCCCCGGGACTCGCTGGTGCTCGTCTCGGTCACCGGGCCGCACCTCGACGACCGGCTCGGGCTCACCGTGCGGGTCGACCTGCCGCGCTCGTCGGCGTCGGCCCGCCGGGTGTGCCGGGAGGCGGTCGGGGTGCTCACCGGGGAACGGCCCGCCCGGGCACTGGCGCTCGTCGTGCGCGACCCGGGCCCCGCCGGGCCGGGTCCGCGCCGGAGCCGCCGGGACGTGGGGGCCGCCGCGCGGCGGGAGCTGCTCGACGCCGGGATCGAGCCGATCGCGGCACTCTGGGCGACCGGTACCCGGGCGGGGGACCGGTGGGGCTGCTTCGACCTGCCCTGCACCTGCGGCGGGCTGCTGCCCGACGCCGCGTCGACCACGCTCGGGGTCACGGCCGCGGTCCGCGACGGCCGGGCCGTCCTGCCCGACCGCGCCGCGGTGCTCGCCCCGCTCGACTCCGACGCCGGTACCCGCCGTCGCCGGGCCCGGCTGCGCGACACCGGCGCCGCACCGGCCCGGGTCGGTGCCGCGACCGGCACCGCCCTGCTCGACGCCTGCCTGGACGAGGCCGCGGCGAGCCGGCTCGTCGTCGACGACCGGCTCGCGCTGGCCCTGTGCGGCGCCCTCGACGTCGGCGACGTGCGCGACGAGGCATTGCGCCGCTGCCTGGGCGGTCGCGCGGCGGACGCCGAGCAGCTGTGGGCGGTGCTGGTCGCGGCCCTGCCGTCACCGCAGCGGGCGCACCCGCTGGCCCTGCTCGTGGTGTGCGCCCTGCTGCGCGGCGACGGGGCGCTCGCGACCGGGGCGGTGGAGCGGGCGCTGGCCGAGCGGCCCGACCACGTCCTCGCCGGGGTGGTGGCGGCGAGCCTGCACGGAACCCGCGACCCGCGCTCACCCACCGCACGGTGGGCGGGCCCGGGCGGGCTGCGGCGGCTGCTCACCGCGATGCTCGACCCGCACGCGCCCGACGGCCCGGCCGTCCGGTGAGCCCGCCGGTCGAGGGGGTGGGCCGCTGCTCAGCCGGTGGACACGTAGGGGTCGGCCGCGAGCCGCGCGAACGCCGCCGCCGCCTCGGGGGAGGAGCCGACCTGCCAGTGGCGTTCCTTGTCGACGTCGAACCACACCACGGCCCGGATCAGCGGGAACCGGTCCCGCAGCGTCGGCACGACGTCGTCGATCCACGCGGCCTTGTCGCCCCCGCGGTCGTCCGAGGCGGTCTCGCCGACCAGGATCGGCTTGCCGTGGCCGGCGACGGCGTCGTAGAGCGGGCCGAACACCTCGCCGAAGGACTGCCAGGTGAACGCCGGGTCGGAGGTGCCCCAGTTGTAGCCGTCCATCCCGATCCAGTCGACGTAGTCGTCGCCCGGGTAGTAGGCGGTCGCGGGTGGCGCTCCGGCCGAGTCGGTGTTGTTCGGCGCCCACACCCACACCACGTTGTCGGCGCCGGCCTCGGTGAACACGTCGTGCACGTGCCGCCACGCGGCGACGTAGAGCGCCGGGTCGTGTCCGCCCCAGCCCTCCTCCTCGTTCATCTCCGCGGCGAGGTCGAGGAAGAACGGTGAGCGCAGGGCCGCCGCCTGCTGCGCGCGGGTGCGCAGCATCGCGTCGTACCGGCCGGCGACGATGTCGGGGAACGCGACGTCGAAGGGCTCCCAGTTCACCAGCGGGATCCGGCCGGCCGCGAGGTCCTCGGCGACGACCGGCGAGGTCGCCCACTCCGACGGCCAGTCGACGTAGGTCAGGTGGATCCGCGGGGTCCGGCCGATCGCGGCGGTGGTGTCGGCGATGCTGCCGGAGCCGTAGTACAGGCCGAGGTGGATGCCGTGCCCGGCGACCAGCGGGACCGCGTCGTCGGCCGGCTCCGGGGCGGCGGCGGTGCAGCCGACGAGGACCGCACCGAGGAGTGCGACGGCGGCGGTCGCGGTGAGCGCCCGCCGCACGGTGGAGGTCCGGGTCATCGGGACCGGGCGAACTCCCAGGCGTCGCCGACGATCTCGGCGATCGCGGTCCGCGACGGCTTCCAGCCCAGCTGCTGCGCGGCCTGCTCGCTCGAGGCCACCAGCACCGCGGGGTCACCGGCGCGGCGCGGCGCGACGACGGCCGGGATCGGGTGCCCGGTCACCGCGCGGCAGGCCTCGACCACCTCGAGCACGGAGAACCCGTGACCGCTGCCGAGGTTGTAGATGTCGTGCCGCCCCGCGACGGCGTGGGTCAGCGCGAGCAGGTGGGCCTCGGCGAGGTCGTCGACGTGGATGTAGTCGCGCACGCAGGAGCCGTCGGGAGTGGGCCAGTCGTCGCCGTAGACCGCGATCGACTCACGGGTGCCCGCGGCGACCTGCAGGACCAGGGGGATCAGGTGGGTCTCGACCGCGTGCCGCTCCCCGAGCGGGGTGGCACCGGACAGGTGCGCCCCGGCCACGTTGAAGTACCGCAGGCTCGTCGCGGCCAGGCCGTGCGCCGTCGCGTAGGAGGTGATCATGTGGTCGATCGCGAGCTTGCTCGCCCCGTAGGGGTTGGTCGGCCGGGTCGGCGCGGTCTCCGGGATCGGGACCTGCTCCGGCTCGCCGTAGGTGGCGGCGGTGGAGGAGAACACCAGCCGCGGTACCGCGTGCTCCCGGACCGCCTCGAGCAGCCGGAACGAGGCCACGACGTTGCCGTCCCAGTACTTCTCGGGCTTCTCGACGGACTCCCCGACCAGCGAGCGGGCGGCGTAGTGCAGCACGCCGTCGAACCCGCCGCGGCCCAGGACCTCCCCGGCGCGGGCACCGAGCTCACCCTCGACGAACTCCGCGCCCGCGGGCACGGCGTCGCGGTGGCCGGTGGACAGGTCGTCGAGCACGACGACCTCGTGGCCGGCGTCGAGCAGGTGTGCGGCGCACACGCTGCCCACGTAGCCCGCGCCGCCGGTGACGAGCAGCTTCACGTGTGTGGATCCTCCTCAGACGGCGCGGACGAGCACGGCGTGCGCGACCGGCGGAGCGACGGTCGACTTCTCGTCCTCCGAGCTCACCGGCACCGGGTCGCCGAAGCGGGAGATCGGGCCGACGTCGACCGCGTTGCCGGGCACGATCCCGGCGAGCTTCAGCTCGCCCATGAGGTCGGAGTCCAGCTGCACGTGCTCGGCGATCCGCCGGATCTCGACGCGACCGCCACCGCGGCGGGCCAGCTCGTCGAGCCGCTGCAGGCCGACCTCGAGCGTGGGCGGCACCGACGACGACGTCGACGCGTCGTCCCCGCGCTCCAGCTCCTCCAGACCCGGGATCGGGTTGCCGTAGGGCGAGACGGTCGGCTTGTCGAGCAGGCGGAGCAGCTTGCGCTCGACGTCCTCGCTCATCACGTGCTCCCAGCGGCACGCCTCGGCGTGGACGAGCTCCCACTCGAGCCCGATCACGTCGATCAGCAACCGCTCGGCGAGGCGGTGCTTGCGCATGACGGCGACGGCGCGGCCGCGGCCCTCGTCGGTCAGCTCGAGGTGGCGGTCCCCGGCCACGACGACGAGTCCGTCGCGTTCCATACGGGCCACCGTCTGGCTGACGGTCGGCCCGCTCTGTCCGAGGCGTTCGGCGATCCGCGCGCGCAGCGGGACGACGCCTTCCTCCTCGAGTTCGTAGATGGTGCGGAGGTACATCTCCGTGGTGTCGATGAGGTCGTTCACGTGGGGCCCCTTCGTTCGACGTCCAGTCTACCCAGCGCGGCTCCCGCGCACGGCGAGCCCGTCCGGGGCAGGATGGGCCGCGTGTCCGGATCCATGATCCCCCCTTCGGAACTCGCCGGCCTGCTGGGGCCCGCCCCGGCCGCCGGCACCTTACGGCCGGTGGTGCTCGACGTCCGGTGGCGTCTGGTCGGCCCGCCCGGCCGCGAGGACCACGGGGCCCACCGGATCCCCGGTGCGGTGTTCGTCGACCTCGACACCGAGCTGTCCGCGGGCCCCGCGCGCCCCGGCCCCGGCGGGCGCCACCCGCTGCCGGAACCCGCTGCGCTGCAGGAGGTCCTGCGCCGGGCCGGGATCCGCGACGACGCCGGCGACCAGCTCGTCGTCGCCTACGACGACCTCGACGGCTCGGTCGCCGCGCGCGCCTGGTGGCTGCTGCGCTGGGCCGGCGTCGCGCCCGGCCGGGTCCGGGTGCTCGACGGCGGGTTCGCCGGCTGGCAGGCCGCGCGGCTGCCCGTGGCCGGCACCGGCCCGGGTGCCGGGGCGCCGGAACCGGAGCCCCTGCCGCCCGGCGATCTGGTGGTCCGGCCGGGCGGGATGCCCGTCGTCGACGCCGACGGGGCCGCCGCGCTGGCCCGCGACGGCGTGCTCCTCGACGCCCGCGCCGCCGCCCGCTTCCGCGGTGAGACCGAGCCGGTCGACCCGCGCGCCGGGCACGTCCCCGGTGCCCGCAGCACCCCGGCCGCGGCGAACACCGGCCCGGACGGGCGCTGGCAGCCCGCCGGCACGCTGGCCGAGCGCTTCCGCGCCGCCGGCGTCGCACCGGGTGTCGCGACCGGCGCCTACTGCGGGTCCGGCGTCAACGCCTGCGCCCTGGTGCTCGCGCTGGAGGAGTCCGGCCTCACCACGCCGGACGCCCCGGCCGCGCTGTACCCCGGGTCGTGGTCGGAGTGGAGCGCCGACCCGGACCGCCCGGCGGAGACCGGGGACCGGCCGTGGGCCGCGCGGGAGTGACCGCGCCCGCCGGCCTGGCATACGGTTCCGGCCCATGAGCGCTCGCACGTCGGTGGTGTGGACTCCGGAGTTCCTGACCTACCAGCTGTCCGACGACCACCCCCTCAACCCGGTGCGGCTGGAGCTGATGATGGAGCTCTCCCGCGGGCTGGGGGTGCTCGACGGCGTCGACCTCGTCGTCCCGGAGCCGGCGGGCGAGGTGGACCTGACCCGGGTGCACACCCCCGGCTTCCAGACGGCGGTCAAGTCCGCCCCCGAGGCGCCGTTCGGCGTCGGCCACGGGCTGGGCACCGCCGACAACCCGATCTTCTTCGGCATGCACGAGGCGTCCGCGCTGATCGCGGGCGGCTCGGTCGCCGCCGCCCGGGAGATCGCCGAGGGCCGCGCGGACCGCGCGGTGAACATGGCGGGCGGGCTGCACCACGCGATGCGCGACCGCGCCGCGGGCTTCTGCGTCTACAACGACTGCTCGGTCGCGATCGCCTGGCTGCTGGAGCAGGGCTACGAGCGCATCGCCTACGTCGACGTCGACGTCCACCACGGCGACGGCGTGCAGGACTGCTTCTACGACGACCCCCGGGTGCTGACGATCTCGCTGCACCAGCACCCGCTCACCCTGTGGCCGGGCACCGGCTGGGCGGGGGAGATCGGCCGCGGTGCCGGCGAGGGCTACGCCGTCAACGTCTCGCTGCCCCCCGGCACCGGCGATGCGGGCTGGCTGCGCGCCTTCCACGGCGTCGTGCCGTCGCTGCTGGAGTCGTTCCGCCCGCAGGTGCTGGTCACCGAGTGCGGCGCGGACACCCACTCCGAGGACCCGCTGGCGAACCTGGAGCTGTCGGTCGACGGCCACCGGGCGATCTACCACGCGTTGCGCGAGATGGCCGAGACCACCGCGGGCGGCAAGTGGCTGGTGCTCGGCGGCGGCGGGTACGCCCTCTACCGGGTGGTCCCGCGCTCGTGGACGCACCTGATGGCCGTCGCCCTGGACCGCGACCTGGACCCGGACACCTCCATCCCCGCGGACTGGACCGCGCTCGCCGCGACCCGGACCCGCTCGCCGCTGCCGGTCTCGATGTCCGACGGGGCCGACCCGGCCTTCGAGCGGTGGGGCGGCTCGTTCGGCGAGCGCGTCGACTCCGCGATCCTGGAGACCCGTCGTGCGGTGTTCCCGCTGCACGGCCTCGACCCCGACGACCCGCGGGACTGAGACCGACCATGACCGAGAAGACCGACGAGACCCCGGCCGTCGCCCCCGGGCACCCCTACCCGCGGCACTGGGAGGCCGACGTCGTCGCCTCCGACGGCGGGATCGTGCACCTGCGCCCGATCCTGCCCGGCGACGCCGACGCGCTGCTGGCCTTCCACGCCAAGCTGTCCGACCGCACCCGCTACCTGCGCTACTTCGGCCCGTACCCGCGGATCTCGGCGCGGGACCTGGAGCGGTTCACCGTCGTCGACCACCGGACCCGGGTCGCGTTCCTGGCGCTGCTCGGCGACGAGATCATCGCGGTCGGCCGCTACGAGGGGCTGACTCCCGGCGGCGGGGCGGCCGCCCAGGAGGGGGCGGGCACCGACAAGCCGGTCACCTCCGCGGAGGTCGCGTTCGTCGTCCGCGACGACCACCAGTCCCGCGGCCTCGGCTCGATCCTGCTCGAGCACCTCGCCGCCGCGGCCCGGGAGAACGGGCTGTCCCGGTTCGAGGCCGAGGTGCTGGTGGAGAACCACGCCATGGTGCGGGTGTTCCGCGAGGCCGGCTACGGCGTCACGCGGGCCTTCGCCGAGGGCGTCCTGCACCTCGAGTTCGACATCGACCCCACCGAGAAGTCGATCGCGGTCCGCTACTCGCGCGAGCAGGCCGCCGAGGCCCGCAGCGTCGCGAACCTGCTGCACCCGACCTCGGTGGCGGTGATCGGCGCGTCCGCGGACGAGACCAAGATCGGTCACGCCGTCCTGCTGAACCTGCTGCGCGCCGGGTTCACCGGCCCGGTCTACCCGGTCAACCCCGACGCCCGCTCGGTGCGGGGCGTGCGCGCCTACCCGTCGGTGATCGACATCCCGGACGAGGTGGACCTCGCGGTCGTCGCCGTCCCGGCCGCGAACATCGACGAGGTCATGGACTCCTGCCTGGCCAAGGGCGTGAAGGTGCTGGTCGTGATCAGCTCCGGCTTCGCCGACGCCGGTGACGACGGCGGCACCGTCGCCGAGCGCAGGCTGGTCGCCGAGGCTCGGGCGCACGGGATGCGGGTGGTCGGGCCGAACGCACTCGGCGTCGCCAACCCCGACCCGTCGGTGCGGCTCAACGCGACCCTCGCCCCGCGGATGCCCGGGCACGGGCGCACCGGGTTCTTCTGCCAGTCCGGCGCGCTCGGCAGCGCCATCCTCGCGAACGCCCGCACCCGCGGGCTGGGCCTGTCGTCGTTCGTGTCGGCGGGCAACCGCGCCGACGTGTCCGGCAACGACCTGATGCAGTACTGGCAGACCGACCCGAGCACCGAGCAGGTGCTGCTCTACCTGGAGACCTTCGGCAACCCGCGCAAGTTCGCCCGGGTCGCCCGCAGGCTGGCCCGCACCAAGCCGGTGATCGCGGTGAAGTCCGGCCGGCACACCGGGACGCTGCCGTCGCTGGCCTCGGTCGGGGCACCGATCGACGAGTCCAGCGTGCAGGCGCTGTTCGAGCAGTCCGGGGTCATCCGCGTGCAGACGCTGCCGCAGATGTTCGACACCGCCCTGCTCATCGCCCACCAGCCGCTGCCGAAGGGCCGCCGGGTCGCGGTCGTCGGCAACTCCACCGCGGTGAACCTGCTGGTCCTCGACGGGCTGCTCGACGAGGGCCTGGAGCTGGCGGGGGACCCGGTCGACGTCGGCACCCAGGCCTCCCCGGAGGCGTTCGCCGGCGCGGTCCGCGCGACCCTGGACGGCGACGCCCGCCCGGACGCACTCATCGCGGTGTTCGTCCCGCCGGTCGCGGTGGCCGGCCGGGACCACGCGCACGCCCTGCGCGACGCCGCGGGCGGTGCCGGGGTCCCGGTCATCGCGGTGTTCCTCGCCGCCGAGGGCATCCCGGCGGAGCTGTCGGTCCCCGGCGCGGACGGCACCCCCGGCCGCGGGTCGGTGCCGAGCTTCGCCAGCCCCGAGCGGGCGACGTCGGCGCTGGGCCGGGTCAGCCGCTACGCGCAGTGGCGCGACACCCCGGTGGGGGAGTTCGTCGTGCCCGAGGGCATCGACGTCGACCGCGCGCGGGAGCTCGTCGCGTCGTTCGGGCCGGACACCCGGCACACCCTCACCGACGACGAGGCCGTCGACCTGCTCGCCTGCTACGGCCTGGAGGTGATCACCTTCCGCCGGGCGACGGGCGCCGACGACGCCGTCGCCGCCGCCGAGCAGGTCGGCTACCCGGTGGTCATCAAGGCGACCGCGGACCAGTGGCGGCACCGCGGCGACTTCGTCGGGGTGCGCCTGGACCTGGTCTCGGAGGAGGCCCTGCGCGTCGCGCACGCGGAGCTGTCGCGGGTGACCGGGTCCGACGAGGTCTACGTGCAGCGGATGGCCCCGAAGGGCACGTCGTGCACGGTGGAGGTCGTCGACGACCCGTCGTTCGGGTCGCTGGTGGCGTTCGGGCTGTCCGGGATGGCGACCGAGCTGCTCGACGACCGCGCCTACCGGGTCCTGCCGGTGTCGATCGAGGACGCGGCCCGGCTGGTGCGGGCCCCGCGGGCGGCGCCGCTGCTCACCGGCTACCGCGGCACCGACCCGGTCGACCTCGCCGCGCTGGAGGACGTCGTGCTGCGGATCGGGCGGCTCGTGGAGGACCTGCCGCAGGTCCGCTCGCTCGCCCTCGACCCGGTGCTGGCCTCGCCGCAGGGCGCCTTCGTGGCCGGGGCCCGGGTGACGATCGGCCCGGTGCCCGACCGCCGCGACGCGGGCCCCCGCCGCCTGCGCTGACCCGCCCCGCGCGCCGCCGGGGAGCCGGCGGCGCGCGGGGCGGTCGGGTCAGGTGCGGAAGGTGACCTGGAGGGTCGGGGCGCTGGTGTCGGCGAAGAAGTCGTTGCCCTTGTCGTCCATCACGACGAACGCCGGGAAGTCCTCGACCTCGATCTTCCAGACCGCCTCCATGCCGAGCTCGGGGTACTCGAGCACGTCGACCTTGCGGATGCAGTCCTGCGCCAGGCGGGCGGCCGGGCCACCGATGGAGCCCAGGTAGAAGCCGCCGTTCGCGGCGCAGGAGTCCACGACCTGCTTCGACCGGTTCCCCTTCGCCAGCATCACCAGGGACCCGCCGGCCTCCTGGAACTGCTGGACGTAGGAGTCCATCCGGCCGGCCGTCGTCGGACCGAAGGAGCCCGAGGCGTAACCCTCGGGGGTCTTGGCCGGTCCGGCGTAGTAGACGGCGTGGTCCTTGAGGTACTGCGGCATCGGCTCGCCGGCGTCGAGCCGCTCGGCGATCTTGGCGTGCGCGATGTCGCGGGCGACGACCAGCGGCCCGGTCAGCGACAGCCGGGTCTTCACCGGCAGCTGCGACAGCTGCGCGCGGATCTCGTCCATCGGCCGGTTCAGGTCGACCCGCACGACCTCGTCGGACAGGTCGGCGTCGGTGGCCTCGGGCAGGTACTGGGCCGGGTCGCGCTCCAGCTGCTCCAGGTAGACCCCGGACGGGGTGATCTTCGCCTTGGCCTGGCGGTCCGCGGAGCAGGACACCGCGACGCCGACCGGCAGCGAGGCGCCGTGGCGGGGCAGCCGGATGACGCGGACGTCGTGGCAGAAGTACTTGCCGCCGAACTGGGCGCCGATCCCGAAGTTGCGGGTCAGCTCCAGGACCTGCTGCTCCAGGTCGGTGTCGCGGATGGCGTGCCCGAGCGGCGAGCCCTCGGTCGGCAGGTTGTCCAGGTAGCGGGCCGAGGCCAGCTTCGCGACCTTCAGGTTGAACTCCGCCGACATGCCGCCGACGACGATCGCCAGGTGGTACGGCGGGCAGGCCGCGGTACCGAGGCTGCGCAGCTTCTCGTCCAGGAACGCCGCGAGCCGCTTCGGGTTCAGCAGCGCCTTCGTCTCCTGGTAGAGGAAGGTCTTGTTGGCCGAGCCGCCGCCCTTGGCCATGACCAGGAACTCGTAGTACGGGTCCCGGCCCGGCTTGGCGTACAGCTCGACCTGCGCGGGCAGGTTGGTGCCGGTGTTCTTCTCGTCCCAGAAGCTGATCGGCGCCATTTGGCTGTAGCGCAGGTTCAGCTCCTGGTAGGCCTCGAAGACCCCGCGCGACACCGCGGCCTCGTCGTCGCCGCCGGTCAGCACGGTCTCGGTCTTCTTGCCGACGATGATCGCGGTGCCGGTGTCCTGACACATCGGCAGCACCCCGCCCGCGGACACGCAGGCGTTGCGCAGCAGGTCGGTCGCGACGAACCGGTCGTTGCCGGACGCCTCGGGGTCGTCGATGATGGCGCGCAGCTGCTTCAGGTGCGAGGGTCGCAGCAGGTGCTGGATGTCGGTGACGGCCGCGCGGACCAGTCCGGTGATCGTCTCCGGAGGGACCTCGAGGAAGGTGCGGCCCGCGGCCTCGGTCACGGTTCCCGCGGGCAGGTCGAGCTCGCGGTACTCGGTGTCGTCCGGGCCGAGCGGGAGCACGTCGGTGTGGTGGAACTCGGGCATGGCGGGGACGCTACCGGCCGTCGCCGGGCGGGCACCGCAGGTGGAGACGCAGACGACGTGTGAGGCGCACTAACCGGACGACCCTCCGGTTAGTGCTGTAGTGTGGGCCACATGCCTGGCTCGATCCTGGGAACCTCCGTCCGCCGCGTCGAGGACGCCGACCTGATCACCGGTGCGAGCACCTTCGTCGGCAACCTGGTCCACGGTGCCGACGCACCGGCGGGCCTGGCCCACGTGGCGTTCGTCCGCTCGCCGGTGGCGCACGCGCTGCTCACCGGCATCGACACCACCGAGGCCGCGGCCGCGCCCGGCGTCCTCGCCGTGTACACCGCGGCCGACCTCGACCTGCCCGCCCATCACGGCCTGATGGTCCTCAACCCCGCGCTGCCGCGTCCGCCGCTGGCGACCGACCGGGTGCGGTTCGTCGGCGAGGCGGTGGCGCTGGTCGTCGCCGAGAGCCGCGCCGCCGCCGTCGACGCCACCGAGCTCGTCGAGGTCGACTACGACCCGCTGCCCGCGGTCACCGACATCGAGGCCGCGCTCGCCGACGACGCCCCGCTGCAGTTCCCCGACCAGGGCAGCAACCTGGCCGCGGGCGAGCGGGGGACCGGCGACCCGCTCGACGGCGCCGAGGTCGTCGTCCGCGCGCGGATGGTGAACCAGCGCGTCGCGGCCGTCCCGATGGAGGGCAACGCGATCGTCGCCGACCCCACCACCACCGACTTCCCGCTCACCGTGCACATCTCCACCCAGATGCCGCACGGCTTCCGCACCCAGCTCGCCGGACTGACCGGACTGGAGACCGACCAGGTCCGGGTGATCGCCCCGCACGTCGGCGGCGGGTTCGGAGCGAAGGCCGGTGTGCTCGCCGAGCACACCGCGACCGTCGTCGCCGCCCGGGCGCTGGGGCGGCCGCTGGCCTGGGTCGAGACCCGCTCGGAGAACCTCGTCTCGATGCCGCACGGCCGCGGCCAGGTCGGCTACTACGAGCTCGGCCTCACCCGCGACGGCCGGATGACCGGCCTGCGCGTGCGGGTCGTCGGGGACTCCGGGGCCTACGCGGGCTTCGGCGGCGCGCTGCCGCTGCGCACCACCTACCTCATGGCGACCGGCGTCTACGACATCACGAACCTGCGCTACGACGCCGTCTCCGCGCTGACCAACACCACCCCGATGGGCGCCTTCCGCGGCGCGGGACGCCCCGAGGCCGCCGCCCACCTGGAGCGCCTGGTCGACGTCGCCGCCGCCGAGCTGGGCATCGACCCGGTCGAGCTGCGCCGGCGCAACCTGCTCGCGCCCGACGTCTTCCCGTACACGACCCCGACCGGCGCCCGCTACGACGTCGGCGACTACGACCTGCCGCTGCGCGAGGCCCTGCGCATCGCCGGCTACGACGAGCTGCGCGCCGAGCAGGCCCGCCGCCGCGAGGCGGGCGACCCGGTGCGCCTGGGCATCGGCATCGCGGTCTACGTCGAGGTCACCGCCGGGGGCGGGGGCGGCGAGTACGGCTCGGTGACCGTGCACGACGACGGCTCGGCGACGGTGTCGGCCGGCACCTCGGCCCACGGGCAGGGGCACGCGACGTCGTTCGCGATGCTGGTGTCGGACCGGCTCGGGATCCCGATGGACCGGATCCGCTACGTCCAGTCCGACACCGCGCTCGTCCCGCGCGGCGCCGGGACCGGCGGCTCGCGGTCGCTGCAGCTCGGCGGGACCGCGGTGTCCGAGGCCGCGCACGAGCTGTACGAGCGGGCCCGCAAGCTCGCCGCACACCTGCTGGAGGCCGCCGCGGAGGACGTCGAGATCACCGACGACGGCACCTTCGGCGTCGCCGGTGTGCCGGGCGGCCCGACCGCGACCTGGAGCGACGTGCACCGCCAGGCCGCCGCGACGGGGGAGGAGCTGCACGTCGGGCTCGACTCCGCGCAGGACGGCGCGACCTTCCCGTTCGGGGCGCACCTGTCGGTCGTCGAGGTCGACACCGACACCGGCCGGGTCACGCCGCGCCGGCACGTCGCCGTCGACGACTGCGGGCGGATCCTGAACCCGCTGCTCGTCGAGGGCCAGCAGCACGGCGGGCTCGCCCAGGGCGTCGCGCAGGCGCTGCACGAGGAGGTCCTGTTCGACGACGAGGGCCAGCCCCTGACCTCCAGCCTCGCCGCGTACACGATCCCGACCGCGGCCGACCTGTTCTCCTTCGAGACCGCGACGACCGAGACCCCGACCCCGCTGAACTCGCTCGGCGCCAAGGGCATCGGCGAGTCCGCGACGATCGGGTCGACCCCGGCGGTGCAGAACGCCGTGGTCGACGCGCTGTCCGACCTGGGTGTGCGGCACATCGACCTGCCCTGCACCCCCGAGCGGGTCTGGCGGGCGGTCGCCGCGGCCCGCGCCGGGGCGCCGGAGCAGGCGTGGCGTGAGCCGCCCGCGGTCTTCGACGACCTGCCGGTGCGGGGCGGTGGCGCCGAGGACGACGCGGCGATCTGACCCCGGGGCCGGTCGCGGCGGGGCGCGGACGGACCGTGCCGGCGCGGCGGGTGCGGTTCCCCGACGGGTGCCCCGCCGTCCCCGGGGCGGCGGAGCGGGGATCGCGCCCCGTCCACGGGTGTCGCCCGTACGGGTGACTTCCGCCTGTCGACCGGCCGGGACGCGCGGTAACCCACCCCCTGACTGTTCCGCGCGTCCCCGGTGGCGCAGACTCTGCGCCGGACCGCAACCGATACCGGGAGGCACCCGCACGATGAGGCTCGCGACGATCCGGACCGCGACCGGGCACCGGGCGGTGCGCGTCGACGGCGACACCGCCGTCGAGACGGGGGAGGCCGACGTGCGGGCGCTGCTGGAGCGCCCCGACTGGGCCGAGCACGCCGCGGGCGCGGCGGGCCCGGTGCACGAGACCGCGGGCCTGGACTACGCGCCGCTGGTGCCGTCGCCCGAGAAGATCATCTGCATCGGGCTGAACTACCGCGACCACGTGCTCGAGATGGGCAACGAGCTGCCCGAGTACCCCACGGTCTTCGGCAAGTTCGCGCCCGCCCTGATCGGCGCCCACGACGAGATCGAGCTGCCCGAGCAGTCCGACCGCGTGGACTACGAGGCGGAGCTGGCCATCGTGATCGGGCGTTCGGTCCGGCGCGCCGACCGCGAGGCGGCGACGGCCGCCATCGCCGGGTACACCGTGCTCAACGACGTGTCGATGCGCGACTACCAGCGGCGCACCAAGCAGTTCCTGCAGGGCAAGACCTGGGAGCACTCCACGCCGCTCGGGCCGGTGCTGGTCACCCCCGACGAGCTGCCCGCCGACCCGGCCGCCGGTGGCGCGCTGCGGATCTCCTCGGAGCTGTCCGGGGAGACCATGCAGGACTCCACGACCGACCAGCTCGTGTTCGGCGCGGTGGACCTGGTCGTCTACCTGTCGGAGATCCTCACGCTCAACCCGGGCGACGTCATCGCCACCGGCACCCCGGGCGGCGTCGGCGACGCGCGCACGCCCCCGCGCTACCTCACCGACGGCGCCGAGATCGTCACCGCGGTGGAGGGGATCGGCGAGTGCCGCAACGTGTGCCGGGCGGTGCGGTGAGCCTCGCACGCACCCCCGGTGACGGCCGCGCCGTCGTCCCGCCGCCGGTGGGCGACGCGCTGGCCTGGGCCGGTGACGGCCAGGCCCACCTGCGCGGGCTGATGACCCGGATGGCCGGTGAGGCGTTCCGCGCCCCGTCGGCGCTGCCGGGCTGGACCCGCGCGCACGTGCTCACCCACCTGGCCCGCAACGCCGATGCCATGGTGAACCTGCTGACCTGGGCGCGGACCGGCGTCGAGACCCCGGCCTACCCCGATCCCGCGTCCCGCGACGCCGACATCGAGGCCGGTGCCGGGCGCAGCTCCGACGAGATCCGCGCCGACGTCGTCGCCGCCTCCGACCGGCTCGCCGACGCGGTCCGGGCGATGCCGGAGAAGGCCTGGTCGGCGACCGTGCGCAACCCGCAGGGCGTCGAGATGCCGGTGACGGCGGTGCCCTGGAACCGGGCCCGCGAGGTGTGGATCCACGCCGTCGACCTCGACGTCGGCGCCTCGTTCAAGGACCTGCCGATCCCGATGCGGGAGGTGCTGGTCGCCGACGTGGTCGCGCGGCTGGAGCGCAAGCCCGGCTGCCCGCACGTGCGCCTGGAGGAGGTCCGCACCGGCGCGACGCTGGAGTTCGGGCCGGGGCCCGCCGGGCCGGACGGCGCCGAGCCGCGCGACCTCGGCACGGTCCGCGGCAAGGCGCACGACATCATCGCCTGGCTGCTCGGCCGCCCGTTCGACAAGGGCCTGCGCGACGCCGACGGGAAGCTCCCGCCGCCGCTACCGGTCTGGCTCTGACCCCGGCTCCGCCGCGGGCCGGTCGCGGCCCTCGAGCGCGTCCAGGCGGGCGGTGGCCCGGCCGAGCTGGCGGGCCATCTCGTCGAGCCGGGCCTGCAGCAGCGCCATCTCCGCGGTGAGCACGGCGACCGCGCCCGCCGCGGCGACCGGGTCGCCGATCAGGCCGTCGGCCGCCTCGGTGCCGTGCGGGTCGGGGTGCTCGGCGAACCCCGCCGCGTCGTCGGGCGTGGTCAGCGGGCCCGCCGCGACGTCGTCGGGCAGCAGGGTGAGCTCGGCCAGCTCGGCGAAGCGCTGCGCCGACAGCACCGGGCGCGCCCCGGCGCACCGCAGGCACACCGGTTCCAGCCGGCGCCAGCCGTGCTGCCCGGAGCCGGTGTCGGCCAGCACCGCGACCCGCGCCCCGCAGCGGCAGGGCCGCATCCGGATCGTGCGCACCCGCTGCCGGGCGTAGCGCAGGCCCAGCTCGTAGCGGCGGAACCGGCCGGAGACGGCCACCTCGAGCAGGATCGCGCCCTGGTGCTCGGGCGCGCACGCCAGCTCGCGGGCGTCGTCGGCCGTGTGGAAGCAGTAGAACCCGCAGTCGCACCACCGCGACGGGCAGGCGTGCCGGCAACCGTGCGCGCACACCGCGTCGTCGACGGTGCGGTAGACGTGCGCCCGCCCGAGCGTCACACCGCTGAAGCCCGCCGTCGTGCCGTCCGCGGACAGCATCGGGAACGCCAGCTTGTGGCCCTCCAACGGGCCGGTCGGGTACTCCAGCGGGGTCCGGCGGAACAGCCCGCGCACCCGGTCAGTCCTCGCGGGACCCCGAGTGCGCCGGCTGCTCGACGGCCGGCGTCCACTCGGTGAACTCGGGCTCGACGGTGCGCGCCGGGCGCGGGCGCTCCTGGGCGTCGGCCACCCGGTCGGCCTCGTGGTCCACGGCGAATCCCTCGGAGATCTTGCGGCCCAGCCTCATGACGCCTCCCGTGTGCTCCGGGTCCCGGCCACCTGGTGGACGTGGCCGCCGTCACCAGGCTGACCGTTCGTCGCGGGGTTGTCCAGGGCGGAACGGGTGAGGAGGGGCCGGGGACGGATCACAGCCGGCGCCCGGCCCGGCCTCGGTAACGTCCTGTGCCAGGACGGGGACCGGGGGTGGTCGATGCGGGGCGAGGCGCGCTACGGGCTCGAGCACGAGCTCGCGCTGCTGCGGGACGACGGGACGGTGGCCGACCACCGGTCGCTGACCCACGCCCAGGTCGCGGCGGTCGTCGACGAGCTCCCGGAGCTGCCCGGGGACCAGTCGGACCTGCGGATCGGCGACGCCGGCATCCGCCGCAAGCGCTGGTACGCCGAGGGCTACGAGCGTCTCGACGATGACGGCGGGCTGCTCCGGTTCGAGCCCAAGGGCATCGAGATCCGGACCCGCGTGCACGACTCGGTCCAGGCCGCCGTCGACGCGCTGGCCGCCGACGCGGTCACCCTGGCCGCGGTGGCCGCCCGGCACGGGCTGCGCCCCGTCGCGTTCGCCCACCACCCGCAGCTGTCGGCCTACCGGCTGGACCCGCCGCCGAACGCCCACGAGCGGGCGCTGATGGCGGCCTCGCCGGAGGAGCGGACCTCGCACCTGCACATGGTGACCTGGGGGCCGGACCTGAACCTGTCGTTCCCCGAGTCGGGCACCGACCCCGCCGTGCTGGCCGACGCGGCGGCGAAGCTGACCTTCTACAGCCCCTACCTGGTGCCGTGGTCGTTCTCCTCGCCGTTCCGCGACGGCGGTGTCTGGGGCGGGCTGTCGGCACGCACCGCGCGTCGCACCGGGGCGCGCCCGGCGGCGCTGGCCTACCTGCCGCCCGACGCCCCGCTGATGGCGACCGACCCCAGCCTGGTGCGGCACGCGGGCATCCCCGGGGAGGTGGGGCGGATCGAGTTCAAGGCGTTCGACGCCGTCCCGGTGGTCGCGGGGGAGGAACCCGCCGACGGTGTGGGCACCGACCTGCCCGCGGCGCTGCTGAGCCTGCTGACCGGCCTGCTGCGCGACGACACGCTGCCCGGCCGGCGTCGGACCCCGGACGCGGCGGCGCACCGCCGCTCGGCGCTGCGGGGCTGGGCGGACCCGGCGGTGCGGGCGGGGTCGCAGGCCGTCCTCGACGCCGCGACCGCCGCGCTGGCCGGCGACGACGCCCACGGCGCGCGGCTGGCGTCGCTGGCCCGGCGGCTGGCGCGCCGCGAGACCCCCGCGGACCGGATGCTGGCCCGCCACCGCGCGGGCGGCGGCATCCCGGGGCTCGGGCACCCGGCGACGCGCGCCACCGACTGACCGGCGGGGCCCCGGCGACGCGCGCCGGGGCCCCGGTCCGGCTCAGCGGTAGCTGTGCTCCTCGGCGGGGTACTCGCCGTGCGCCACGTCGGCGGCGAACGCGGCCGCCGCGTCGTGCAGGGCCGAGCCGAGCTCCGCGTACTTCTTGACGAAGCGCGGCACCTTCCCGCGGTTCATCCCGGCCATGTCCGACCAGACGAGGACCTGGGCGTCGCAGTCGGGCCCGGCGCCGATGCCGACGGTCGGGATGCGCAGCTCCCCGGTCACCCGCTTGGCGACGTCGGCGGGCACCATCTCCAGCACGACGGCGAACGCGCCCGCCTCCTGCACGGCCAGCGCGTCCTCGACGAGCCGGTCGGCGGCGTCGCCGCGACCCTGGATGCGGAACCCGCCCAGCGCGTGCTCGCTCTGCGGGGTGAACCCGAGGTGGCCCATCACCGGCACGCCGGACGCGGTGAGCGCCTCGACCTGCGGCGCGAACCGCGCACCGCCCTCGAGCTTGACCGCGTGCGCCCCGCCCTCCTTCATGAACCGGAACGCCGTCTCCTGCGCCTGCGCGGGGGAGATCTGGTAGCTGCCGAACGGCAGGTCGGCGACGACGAGCGCGCTGCGGGCGCCGCGCACCACGGCCCGGGTCAGCGGGACCAGGTCGTCGACCGTGACCGGGATGGTGTTGTCGTGGCCGAACACGTTGTTGCCCGCGGAGTCGCCGACGAGCAGCACCGGGATGCCGGCGTCGTCGAAGATCTCGGCGGAGTAGACGTCGTAGGCGGTCAGCATGGGCCAGCGCCGGCCCTCCTGCTTCCACTGCAGCAGGTGGTGGACGCGGGTCCGCTTCGGCGGGGTCGCGGGCGCCCGGTACGGGGCCGCCACCTCTCCGCTCTCCTGTGTGCTCACCGGTGAGCTCCTTCCGTGCCTCGAGGCCCACGCTGGTCGTGGGTCCCCGGGTTCGCCGTCGATGGCGGACGCCAGGGTGGCAGCGCACGGGCCCGGACCGCCCCGTGGTGTGGGCACCCTCACCCGGGCCGTGACCCGCGACCGGTCACCGTCGGGGGTCGGTGGCATGCTCACGGTCATGCTCCCTCGGCTGTTGCGACCACGTGCCCACCGACGAGAGACACCGGGGGCGGCCCGCCGGCGGACGCGTCCGGCCGCGCTCGCCGTGCTCGGCGCGGCGACCCTCGTCCTGGTCGGCGCGTGCGCCGACGCGGGCACCGGTGACCAGCCGCAGGCCGCGCAGAACCCGCCGGAGCTCGCGCAGTTCTACGACCAGCAGCTGCAGTGGGGCGCCTGCGCGGACTACGCCCCCACCGCGGACGACGCGCAGACCTACGCCGACCCGCAGTTCGACTGCACCCGGGTGACCGTCCCGCAGGACTACGCCCAGCCCGGCGACGGCAAGACCATGCAGATTGCGCTGCTGCGCAAGAAGGCGACCGGCGCGAAGATCGGCTCGCTGTTCGCCGACCCGGGCGGCCCCGGCGCCTCGGGCACCTCGTTCGTCGCGCGCCAGGCCGCCACCTGGGCCACCAACGGCCTGGGGGACCGGTTCGACCTGGTCGGGTTCGACCCGCGCGGCACCGGCGCCAGCATGCCGCGGATCCAGTGCCTCACCGACAAGGAGAACGACGAGGAGCGCACGAAGGTCTTCGCCGACCCCTCGCCCGCCGGGGTCGCCGCCGCCGAGGCCGACAGCCGCCAGTTCGCCGAGCGCTGCACCCAGCGCACCGGGGCCGACGTGCTGGCGAACGTCGGCACCCGTGACGTCGCGAAGGACATGGACGTCATGCGGGCCGCCGTCGGCGACCAGAAGATGACCTACGCCGGCTTCTCCTACGGCACCGAGCTCGGCACCGCCTACGCCGAGGCGTTCCCGCAGAACGTCCGCGCGCTGCTGCTCGACGGCGCGATCGACCCGACGCAGTCGACCATCGACTCCACGGTCAAGCAGAACGCCGGGTTCCAGCTCGCGTTCGACAACTTCGCCAAGGACTGCACCAGCCGCCCCGGCTGCCCGCTGGGCACCGACCCGGCGAAGGCGACCCAGGCGTTCCAGGCGGTCATGCGGCCACTGATCGACACGCCCGCGAAGGTCGGCGACGGGCGCGTCCTGAGCTTCTCCGACGCCCAGACCGGCGTCAGCCAGGCGCTCTACGTCTCCCAGCTGTGGCCCGCCCTGCAGCGCGGGATCTCGCAGGTCGCGAACGGCAACGGCGACCTGCTGATGCGCCTGGCCGACCTCTACTACGAGCGTGACGACCAGGGCCGCTACTCGAACATGCTGCAGGCCTTCCAGTCGATCAGCTGCGTGAACCAGCCGGCGCTCAAGGAGCCGTCGGAGGCCCTGGAGCTGGCGACGCGGGCCGACGAGGCCGCCCCGTTCCGCTCCACCGGCCGCGGCCCGGTCGGTGCCCGCGACGCGTGCGCGTTCTGGCCG
This sequence comes from Pseudonocardia sp. ICBG162, assembly GCF_020496225.1. Lineage (NCBI taxonomy): Bacteria > Bacillati > Actinomycetota > Actinomycetes > Pseudonocardiales > Pseudonocardiaceae > Pseudonocardia > Pseudonocardia sp. ICBG162. The sequence continues at coordinate 132,124 of NZ_JAHLJD010000017.1, read as the reverse complement.
GTCCCGCCCACCAGCGAGCCGCACACGCCGAAGGTCGACGGGCTCCCGCCGGTCGTCGTGGTGTCGGTCACCGGTGACCCGGCCACGCCGTACCAGGCCGGGGTCGACCTGGCCCAGCAGCTGAACGGCAGCCTGATCAAGGTCAACGGCAACCAGCACACCGCGTCGCTGCAGGGTGACGCGTGCACCGACAAGCTCGCGATCGACTATCTGGTGAACCTCACGCTCCCGCCGCAGGGCGCGGAGTGCACGCTCTCGCCGAGCTGAGGGCCGTCGCCGGGGCTGTGCGGGCGACCACGACCGGGTCGCCCGCACACCCCGGTAACTTCCGCGTAACACGGGGTTCCTAGGCTCCGCCGCATGGACCGCCAGCAGGAGTTCGTGCTCCGCACGCTCGAGGAACGCGACATCCGTTTCGTCCGTCTCTGGTTCACGGACGTGCTCGGATACCTCAAGTCGGTGGCGGTGGCCCCGGCCGAGCTGGAGGGCGCCTTCGCCGAGGGCATCGGCTTCGACGGCTCGGCCATCGAGGGCTTCGCCCGCGTCTACGAGTCCGACATGGTCGCCAAGCCCGACCCGTCGACGTTCCAGGTGCTGCCCTGGGAGACCGCCTCGGGCGAGCACTACTCGGCGCGGATGTTCTGCGACATCGCCATGCCCGACGGGTCGCCGTCCTGGGCCGACCCGCGGCACGTGCTGACCCGCGCGCTGAACAAGGCGGGCGAGGCCGGGTTCACCTGCTACGTGCACCCGGAGATCGAGTTCTACCTGCTGCGCGACCTGCCCGGCGACGGCACCCGGCCCATCCCGGCGGACTCCGGCGGCTACTTCGACCAGGCCAGCCACGACGTCGCCCCGCACTTCCGGCGCAACACCATCGAGACGCTGGAGTCGATGGGCATCTCGGTGGAGTTCTCCCACCACGAGGGCGGCCCCGGCCAGCAGGAGATCGACCTGCGCTACGCCGACGCCCTGACCATGGCCGACAACCTCATGACGTTCCGCTACGTCGTGAAGGAGGTCGCGCTCACCCAGGGCGTGCGGGCCTCGTTCATGCCCAAGCCGTTCTCCGAGCACCCCGGCTCGGCCATGCACACGCACTTCTCGCTGTTCGAGGGCGACCACAACGCCTTCCACGACCCGGACGACCCCTACGAGCTGTCCGCGACCGGCAAGGCGTTCGTCGCCGGCGTGCTCAAGCACGCCCGGGAGATCACCGCCGTCACCAACCAGTGGGTCAACTCCTACAAGCGCCTCATCACCGGCGGCGAGGCCCCGACGGCGGTGTCCTGGGGCCACGCGAACCGCTCCGCGCTGGTCCGGGTCCCGATGTACTCGCCGGGCAAGTCGTCGTCGCGGCGGGTGGAGGTCCGCACGCTGGACTCCTCGTGCAACCCCTACCTCGCCTACGCGGTCATCCTGGGCGCCGGCCTCACCGGCATCCAGAAGGGCTACGAGCTGCCCCCGCCCACCGAGGACGACGTGTGGGCCCTGACCGACACCGAGCGCCGGGCGCTGGGCTACGAGCTGCTCCCGCAGAACCTCACCGAGGCCCTCGACGTCATGGAGAAGAGCGAGCTCGTCGCCGAGTACCTCGGCGAGCACGTGTTCGACTTCTTCCTGCGGAACAAGCGGGCCGAGTGGGACGCCTACCGCCGGAACGTGACGCCGCACGAGCTCGCGACGTATCTTCCCGTGCTGTGACCGACTTCTCGGACGAGATCATCCTGGGCCCGCTGCCGAAGGGCATCACGCGGGCCGGCGAGGGCCAGTACAAGCGGGTGTGGAACGTGCTGGGCCACACCTACTGGGCGAAGGTCGTCAGCGAGACCAGCTTCGCCTTCGAGACCCTCGACCCGCCCGGCACGGGCGTCCCGCCGCACGTGCACCCGACCCAGGACGAGCACATCCACGTCCTCGACGGCGTGTTCACGCTCTACCTGGACGGGCAGTGGGAGAAGGCCGGGCCGGGCGACACCGTCCTCATGCCCAAGGGCCTGCCGCACGCCTACTACAACAAGGAGCAGGGCAACGCCCGCGCGCTGTTCTGGGTCAGCCCGGCCGGCCGGCTGGCGTCGCTGTTCGACCGGCTGCACGACCTGACCGACCCGGCCGAGGTCGTGCGGCAGTCGGCGCTGCACGACGTCGACTTCCTGCCGCCGGGCAGCGTCCCCGGCGCCGACTAGCTGTGATGCCCAGCCAGGTTGTTCAACCTGGTGATGGGTGTGGCCTTTCCGATTGCCGAGTGGGGCCTGTGGTGGTTGTAGTCGTGGACCCATGCTGGCAGAGCCGCGAGTCGGGCTGACTCGGAGTTGTAGAGCTTCTTGAAGGCCCAGCCCTCGGCCAGGGTCCTGTGGAAGCGCTCGATCTTCCCGTTCGTCTGCGGCCGGTAGGGCCGTGTCTTTTTCGGGGTGATGCCCAGCTCGGCACAGGTGTCGCGCCAGAGATGAGACTTGTAGCAGCCGCCGTTGTCGCTGAGCACGCGTTTGACCGTGACACCGCGGCAGGCGAACCAGGCGACCGCGTTACGCAGGACCGCGGCCGCGGTCTGCTTGGTCTCGTCCTCGTGTGCTTCGACATAGGCGACTCGAGAGTGATCGTCGATGACGGTGTGCAGGTAGCAGGTGCCCAGCAGAGGCTGGTGGTACCGACTCCTGGGCAGACCGGTTCGTGTCGAGGTCACCGCACGGTTCTTCTCGCCTTGTCGACGACCGACGTAGCGCCATCCGCCTCCGTCGGGGACCTTGCCGAGCTTCTTGACATCGACGTGGATCAAGTCGCCGGGCGCCTCGTGCTCGTAGCGGCGGATCGGCTCGCCAGTAGCCCGGTCGATGTGGGTGAGCCGGTTGATGCGACAGCGCACGAGCACGGCGTGCACGGTCGAGGACGCCATGTCGAGCCGGTCGCCGATCTCGACCGGTCCCAGGCGCTGCTTCCAGCGCAGGTGCACGATCTTGCGGACCACCGGCGCCGGCGTGCGGTTCGGCTGGTGACGGGGGGCCGAGGACCGGTCGTGCATCCCGGCCGGGCCTTCATCGCGGTAGCGCTGGGCCCACTTGTTCGCAGTCCGCCACGAGACGTCGTAGCGCTCGGCGGCGCGGGCCACAGACCAGCCTAGATCGACGACCAAGCGAGCGAGTCGGAGTCGGGCACGACAGGTGAGCGCGGCATTGGAGTGGGTAGCGTGGGACACGAAGGCCTCCTGGGTGCGGAGCGGTTCCTCGACAGCTCCACTCCACACCCGGGAGGCCTTCGCCCATCTACAGATCAGACCGTGTCGTCACACGATCTCGACCAACGTGCCTGGGCATCACAACTAGTACTACAGTCGCGTTTATGTTGAGGGTGATCGGTGTGTTTCCGGTTCTGGTGTTCGTGACTGTGTTAACCCTTGGCGGTGGGTGACGATATTGGTGTGGCGGATGTGCGGGAGTGGGCGGCGGGTCTGGACGAGATCGCGCGGTTGATTGGGTCGCGGTTCGCGCGTTCGGAGCCGCGGGCGAACGCGGTCGCGTATGTGCGGGGGCTGCTCTCGGAGCGGGAGCGGAAGAACTCGTGGACGATCTCCGAGCAGGCCGGTCAGCCGGTGCCGGATCCGATGCAGCGGCTGCTGTCGACGACGGACTGGGATCCCGATGCAGTGCGGGACGATCTGCGCACGTATGTCGTTGCGCACCTGGGCGACCGGGCTGGGATCCTCGTCGTCGACGAGACCGGGTTCCTGAAGAAGGGAGACCGGTCGGCGGGTGTCGCGCGGCAATACACCGGCACGGCGGGTCGGATTGAGAACGCGCAGGTCGGTGTGTTCCTGACCTATGCGACGCCGCATGGGCGGACGTTCCTGGACGGGGAGCTGTATCTGCCGAAGGCGTGGACCGAGGATCGCCCCCGATGTGACCGTGCGGGGATCCCTGCTGATCGTGAGTTCCGCACCAAGCCCGAGCTGGCGGTCGAGATGATCGCCCGCGCGATCGACGGCGGGGTTCCGGCGTCGTGGGTGACCGGCGATGCCGTCTACGGACAGCACTACCGGCTCCGCAAGAGCCTCGAAGACCGTCAGATGAGCTACGTGCTCGCGATCCCCTCCAACCAGCGCGTGATCGCCAAGACCACCTCGTCGATCATCGGGAGCGAGTACCGGGCCGACGCGCTCATCGCAGGACTGCCGGCCACCGCGTGGCGCAGCAGGTCAGCCGGCGCCGGATCGAAGGGCGACCGTCGCTACGCGTGGGCGCGGGCGCGGATCAACGGGGAACGCGATCCCGACGCCGAGTACTGGCTGCTGGCCCGCCGCAGCCTGACTGCCCCCTCAGAGCTGGCGTACTACCTCTGCCACACGCCCAAGCGAGTCGCGCTCAGCGAGCTGGCCCGGGTCGCCGGCGCGCGGTGGGCGATCGAGGAGACCTTCCAGACCGCGAAAGGCCAGACCGGCCTCGATCATTACCAAGTCCGGCAATACACCGGCTGGTACCGGCACATCACTCTCTCCATGCTCGCGCACGCCTTCCTCACCGTGACACGGTCAAAAAGGGGGCTCTCCACGCCGACAGCGGCGAGCTCATCGCGCTGAGCCTGCCCGAGATCCGCCACCTCATCGCCACCCTCGCACTGGACACGATCGCCGACCCCGGCCACGTGCTGCGCCGCTCACGCTGGCGACGAAGACACCAACACACCGCCCAACAGCACCACTACCAACACCGCAGCCACAACCCATAAACGCGACTGTAGTACTAGCGGGTGTTGCCCGACGCGCGGTGGTAACCGGCGAAGATCTCCTCGAGCTCCTCGCCGGTGATCACCGCGTCGAGGTCGTCGAAGCCGTCGGGCGCGCGGCGCTCGACCTCGTCGATGACCCGTTCCGGGCCGCCCACGCGGTTGCGGAGCACGACGTCGGCGGTCATCGGCAGCCGCTCGGCCTCGTAGGCGGCCAGCGCCGCCGCCGGGTCGCCGCCCGCGGCCAGGTGTCGGGCGAGCGACTCGGCGTCGAGGATCGCCTGCCCGGCGCCGTTGGAGCCCATCGGGACCATCGGGTGCGCGGCGTCGCCGAGCAGGGTGACCCGCCCGTGCGACCAGCGCGGCAGCGGGTCCCGGTCGCACATCGGGAACTCGAAGATCTCCGGTGTCGCGGCGACCAGCGCGAGGTGGTCGACGTCGTCCAGGTGGAAGCGACGGGCGTGGGCGAGGGTCTCGTCGCGGTCGGCGGGCCGTGACCAGTCCTGGCGCTGCGGGGCGGGGTCGCCGTCGGCGCCGGTCGCGATGCACACCGCCCAGTTGGTGAGGACCGTCCCCGGCGCGCTGCCGGCGCCGACCGGGTAGACCACCAGCTTGGCCGCGTTCCCGCCCGCGACGACCATCGAGCGGCCCCCGCGGAACGCCGGCCAGTCCGTCGCGCCGCGCCACATCGACACCCCGTTCCAGTGCGGCGGTCCCTCGCCGGGGAACAGACCGGCCCGCACGGCGGAGTGGATGCCGTCCGCGCCGACCAGCACGTCGCCGGTCGCCTCCGGCAGGGCGTCGTCGGCGAAGCGGACCCGGACACCCCCGTCGGAGTGCTCGACGGCGGCGACCCGGTGCCGGGTGCGGATCGCCTCGGGCCCCAGCCGTGCGCGCACGGCGTCGGTGAGCATCCGGTGCACCCGGCCGCGGTGCCCGGCGACCTGCGGGAACGCGAAGCCGGCCGCCACCCCGCAGGGCCTGCGCAGGATCGGCTGCCCGAGCCGGTGGGCGTAGGTGAGGTCGGTGGTCGCGATGCCGACGTCGGCCAGCTCCGCGGACAGGCCGAGCCCGTCGAGCACCCGCACGGCGTGCGGGAGCAGGTTGAACCCGACACCGAGCTCACCCGCGCCGGACCCCTGCTCGTAGACCGTGGACCCGATCCCGGCCCGCTCCAGGGCCAGGGCCGTGGTCAGTCCTCCGATACCTCCACCGACGATCACGACGTGCATGCCCCGAGCCTGACCGCTGAACGCCCCTGAGGGAAGGGCGGCCCGCGATGGGGCAGGATCACCGGTCATGGACCGTCGCACGGGGACCTCGCTCGCCCGGCTCGGCCTCACCGGTGAGGACGCGGCCACGACCCTGCGCGGTCTGGGCTGGTGGGCGGCCGACGGGCCGGCGCCCGGCTGCGAGGAGATCATGTGGGCGCTGGCCCGCAGCCCCGACCAGTCCCTCGCCCTGCGGGCGGTCGAGCGGCTGGCGCAGACCGCCCCGTGGCCCGCGATCGACCGGGCGCTGCGCACCGACCGCGGGCTGCGGGGGCGCCTGTTCGCGACCCTGGGGTCGTCGACGGCGCTGGGCGACCACCTCGTCGGCCACCCGGACCGCTGGCCGCTGCTGGCCGACACCGCCGAGCGCGGTGACCCGCCGCCGGACCTGGCCCGGCGCACCGCGAACCTGCTGCGCGCGGTCGGGGCCGACCCGGCCGCGCCGCCGCCGGGGACGGCCGGGGGAGCGCGGGCGACGCTGACCGGCGCCGAGGCCGTCGCCGCGCTGCGCACGGCCTACCGCGACGAGCTGCTCGGCCTCGCCTCGGCCGACCTGGCCGCCGTCGGGGACCCGGGGCTGCCGGTGATGGAGGTCGACGACGTCGCCGCCCAGCTCGCCGACCTCGCCGAGGCCGCGCTGTCGGCCTCGCTGGCGGTGGCCGCGGCCGAGCAGGACCCGCCCGAGGAGCTGCGGCTCGCGATCATCGGTCTGGGCAAGTGCGGCGGCCGGGAGCTCAACTACGTCTCCGACGTCGACGTCGTGTTCGTCGCCGAGCCCGGCGGGGAGCTCACCCAGGCCGCGACGAAGCTCGCGTCACGGGTCATGCGCATCGCGGGGGAGGCCTGCTTCGAGGTCGACGCGAACCTGCGCCCCGAGGGCCGTCAGGGTGCGCTGGTGCGGACCCTGGACGGGCACGTGTCCTACTACAAGCGGTGGGCGAAGACCTGGGAGTTCCAGGCGCTGCTCAAGGCCCGTCCGATCGCCGGGGACCCGGTGCTGGGCCGCTTCTACATCGACGCACTCGACCCGATGGTGTGGCAGGCCTGCACCCGCGACGACTTCGTCAGCGACGTGCAGGCCATGCGCGCCCGGGTCATCGAGAACATCCCCTCCGAGCAGCGCGAACGCGAGCTGAAGCTCGGCCGCGGCGGGCTGCGCGACGTCGAGTTCGCCGTCCAGCTGCTGCAGCTGGTGCACGGCCGGGGCGACGACACCCTGCACTCGGGCAACACCCTGGTCGCGCTGGCCGCGCTGTCGGAGAGCGGCTACGTCGGCCGCGACGACGGCGCCAACCTCGCCGCGTCCTACCGGTTCCTGCGCCTGCTGGAGCACCGGCTGCAGCTGCAGAAGCTGCGCCGCACCCACCTGCTCCCGGCCGCCGACGACACCGACGGGCTGCGCTGGCTCGCCCGGGCCGCGCGGATCCGCCCGGACGGGCGCCGCGACGTCGTCGGCGTGCTGGTCGACGAGTGGCAGCGCAACGCGCGCCGCGTCACCCGGCTGCACGAGAAGCTGTTCTACCGGCCGCTGCTGTCGGCGGTGTCCCGGCTGGCCGCCGACGGCGCCGACGCCGTGCTGTCCCCGGAGGCGGCGAAGGCACGGATGAAGGCGCTGGGCTGGGCGTCGCCGGAGGGGGCGCTCGGGCACCTGCGGGCGCTCACCGGCGGGGTGTCGCGGGCCGCGTCGATCCAGCGGGCGCTGCTGCCGGTGCTGCTGGACTCGCTGTCGCGCAGCCCCGACCCCGACCGCGGCCTGCTCGCCTACCGGCGGGTGTCCGAGGCGCTCGCCGACACCCCCTGGTACCTGCGGCTGCTGCGCGACGAGGGCGCGGTCGCGCAGCGGCTGATGACGCTGCTCGGCACGTCGGCGCTGGTCCCGGACCTGCTGGCCCGCGCGCCGGAGGTGCTGCGGATGCTCGCCACCTCCTCGGGGGTGCAGAGCCCGGAGCTGACCCGGGACCCGGCCGAGGTGTCGATGGCGCTGCGCACCACCGTCGCCCGGCAGAGCACGCCGGAGGCCGCGGTGGCGTCGGCGCGGTCCTACCGCCGGCACGAGATGCTGCGGATCGCCTGCGCCGACCTGCTCGGCCTGCTGCCCGTCGACGCGGTGTGCACGGCGCTGAACTCGGTGAACGAGGCGGTGCTGGCCGCGACCCTGGACGCGGTGCTGCGCGCGGAGTCCGAGCGCCCGGCCGTCCTGTCGGTGATCGGGATGGGCCGCCTCGGCGGCGGCGAGTCCAGCTACGGCAGCGACGCCGACGTCATGTTCGTCTGCAGGCCCGCCGAGGGCGTCGACGACCACACCGCGGTGCGGTGGGCGACGCGGGTCGTGGAACGGGTGCGGCGGCTGCTCGGCTCACCCAGCCCGGATCCGGAGCTGCCGGTCGACGCGGACCTGCGCCCGGAGGGCCGGTCCGGGCCGATGGTGCGCACCCTGGCCTCCTACCGCGAGTACTACGCCCGCTGGGGCGAGGTGTGGGAGGCCCAGGCGCTGCTGCGGGCCCGCCCGATCGCGGGGGACCGGACGCTGGGCCGCGAGTTCACCGCGCTGATCGACCCGATCCGCTACCCGGCCGACGGCGTGTCGGCGGCCTCGGTGTCGGAGATCCGCCGGATCAAGGCCCGGGTCGACGCCGAGCGCCTGCCCCGCGGCGCGGACCGCACCACCCACACCAAGCTCGGCCTGGGCGGGCTGGCCGACGTCGAGTGGACGGTGCAGCTGCTGCAGCTCCAGCATGCGGGCGACGTCCCCGAGCTGCGCACCCCGTCGACGCTGCACGGGCTGCACGAGGCCGCGGAGGCCGGGCTGATCAGCGCCGGGGACGCCGCCGAGCTGGAGGAGGGCTGGCGCACCGCGACCGCGGCCCGCAACGCGATCATGCTGGTCAAGGGCAAGCCCGGCGACCAGCTCCCGCGTTCGGGGCGGGAACTGGCCGCCGTCGCCGTCGCGCTCGGGTACCCGGCGGGCGGCGACCCGGGGGAGTTCCTCGACGACTACAAGCGCGTCACGCGGCGGGCCCGCGCGGTCGTCGAGCGGGTGTTCTACGGCTGGTCCGAGGACTGACCGGCCGGTGCCGACCGGAGCGCCGCGGCGAACCACTCGAACGCCGGGACCGCGGGCTCCCGGGCCGGCCAGCCGTTGAGCACCCCGAGCAGCGTCCAGTAGCGCTCGACGCGACGGTCGGCGAACAGCTCGACGCTGTCCGCGGTCCGGGCGCGGGCCGCCGCGTCCTGCCCCTCGACGCCGGGGATGCGGGCGAGGACCCGGGCTCGCCGGGTCGACGCCCGCGGCGAGCGCGGCCCCGGCGTGCTCGGCCACCGCGGCCGGGTCGGCCTGCTGCTCCCGGTGCTCAGGAGCGGTGGCGCCGGCGACGGCCATCTCCCGGCACCGGGCCCGGAACCCCGGGTCGGCGACGAGCTCGGCCAGCTCCACCCAGGCCCCCACCTGCTCGGGGGTCGGGTCGTCGGGGAGCTCGGCGGGCATCGACCGCATGCCGGTGGCGATGCCCGCGCCCGGCGCGTCGTCGTCGATGCCGGCGAAGGTCTCGGTCACGAAGTCGTCGATCAGGTGCTGCCGCTGGGCCGCGGACAGCCGGGCCAGGTCGTTCATCAGGGTCACGCTCCGCTCGTCGGGCAGGGTGTCACCGGCCCCGGTGCGGGCCAGCAACGCGCACACCGCGCGCTGCGCCCGCAGCTCCCGGATCCGGTCGTCCAGGGCCCGGACGTGTGCCGCCGCGATCTCGCCGACCCCCCGTCGGCGGGACAGCACGGCGCGCACGTCGTCCAGACCCAGGCCGAGCTCGCGCAGGGTGCGCACGAGGTCGAGCCGGGCGACCGCGGCCGGTCCGTAGACCCGGTGGCCCGCGCCGTTGCGGTCGGCGGGGACGAGCCCCTCGTCCGACCAGAAGCGGAGCGTGCGCACGGGGACCTCGCTGCGCCGGGCGAGCTGCCCGATCGTCAACGTGACAGGGTGATCATCGGTACGCGGTGCGGTCACGGGGTACAGCGTCGGGTGTTCCAGCGGCTGGAGGTCAAGTGCGAATCGGTTTCGGGATCCCGCAGTTCGGTGCGGCCGCGGCCCACGTGGACGGGACGATGTGCTTCGCGGCGGGCGCCGAGGAGCGCGGCGCGGCGAGCCTGTGGACCGGCGACCGGCTGCTGGTGGCCGTCGACCCGACGGTCGGCTACGGCGGCGGGCCCGGCGGCCCGGGCAGCGTGCCCGAGCAGTTCACCGCCGCGCACGACCCGCTGGCGCTGCTGACCGCGGCGGCCGCCGTCACCGCGCGGGTGCAGCTCGGCACCAACACGCTCAACGCGCCCTGGTACCCGGCGGCGCTGCTGGCCCGGCAGGCGGCGACGATCGACAACCTGTCCGGTGGACGGCTGCTGCTGGGCCTCGGCATCGGCTGGTCGCCCGAGGAGTACGACGCCGTGGGCGTCCCGATGGGCGAGCGCGGCGCCCGGCTCGACGAGACCCTCGACCTGTTCGACGCCTGGTGGCACGACGACCCGGTGGAGTTCACCGGCCGGTTCGCGAGTGTCGCACCGTCGTACGTGCACGCCCGGCCGCACCACGTGCCGGTCTACCTGGGCGGGTTCAGCCCCCGGGCGCGCCGGCGGATCGCGGAACGGGCCGACGGGTTCCTGCCGGTCGTCACCTCCGACGTCACCGACCTCGACGCCGCGGTCTCCGCGCCCTGGGCGGACCTGCGTGCCGCCGCGGCCGAGGCGGGCCGCCCCGCCGACGCGATCGGCGCGGTGCTGCGGGTCAACCCGAAGGCGGGGGAGACCGCCGCCGACGCGGCCGCGCTGGTGCGCCGGGCCGCCGCCGACACCGACGTCGACCACACCTTCGTCGACCTCATGTACCTGGCCGACGACACCGACTCGGCGCTGGAGGCGGTCGAGGAGATCCTCGGCGCGGGGTGACCGGACCCCGCTGGTTCACTGGGGTCCGTGGCAGACCTCGACGTGATCACCCGCGGGTACGAGCTCGTCGCGGCCCGGCCGGCGTCGCTGCTGGCCGCGCTGCTGGCCCTGGCGGTCGTGGCGTGGCGGCCGACCTGGCGACTGACGCGCACCGCGGTCACGATCGCCCACGAGGGCGGGCACGCACTCGTCGCGGTGCTGGTCGGGCGGGGCCTGGCCGGGATCCGGCTGCACGCCGACTCCTCCGGCGTCACGCACTCCACCGGCGCCGGGCGCGGGCCCGGCGTGGTCGCGATGTTCTTCGCCGGCTACGTCTTCCCGCCGCTGCTCGGCCTCGGCGGTGCGGTGCTGGTCGCGGCGGACGAGGCGCAGGTGATGCTGTGGATCGCGGTGGTCCTGCTCGCCGCGACGCTGCTGCAGATCCGCAACCTCTACGGCGGCCTGGCCGTCGTCGCGACCGGGGCGGTGCTCGTTCTCGTCGCGCTGCGCGCCCCGGCCGACCTGCGGACCGGGTTCGCCGCCGCGCTGACCTGGTTCCTGCTGTTCGGCGGGGTGAAGGCCTGCCTGGAGCTGCGCCGGGGTCGTCGCGGGGGCAGGCTGCGCCACTCCGACGCCGACCGGCTCGCCGAGCTCACCCCGCTCGGCGGCGGGGCGTGGGCGGCACTGTTCGTCCTCGTCGCGTTCGCGGCGACGCTCGCCGCCTGCTGGGTCGTGTTCGCCCCCGGTGGGGCACCGGCCTGACAGCATGGGGTCATGGCAGAGGACTTCAACACCAGGGTGATCCGCGAGTTCCGGGAGAACGACGGCCGGGTCGGCGAGCCGTTCACCGGCCTGCCGATGATCCTCGTCCACCACGTCGGCGCGAAGAGCGGCGCCGAGCGGATCGCGCCGCTGCGCTGGTTCGCCGACGGTGACCGCTGGGTCGTCGTCGCCTCCGCGGCGGGCGCCCCGCGTCACCCCGCCTGGTTCCACAACCTGATGGCGAACCCGGACGTCACCGCCGAGATCGCCGACGGCGAGGGCGGGGTCGAGACCGTCCCGGTGCACGCGAGCGAGCTCGACGACGCCGACCGCGACCGCATCTGGACCTGGATCAAGGAGAACAACGGCGGCTTCGCCGACTACGAGCGCAAGACCGACCGGAGGATCCCGCTGGTGGGGCTCACCCGGCGCTGACCGCCGTCCTGCCCGGTGCGTGAGGCCGGGGTGGGCATGGGCGCCGCGGTGATGGCAGGGTTCGGGCCATGACGATCTCCCTCGAGCAGGCCCAGACCATCGCCGCCGCTGCCCTGGCCCACGGCACCGAGCAGGGCTTCAACCCGCTCACGGTCGCGGTGCTCGACCCGGGCGGTGCGATCGTCGCCCTGGCCCGCCAGGACGGCTCGGGCTTCCTGCGTCCCGACCTCGCCGTCGCCAAGGCCAGCGGTGTGCTCGCCCTCGGCATGACCAACCGCGCGATCGCCGCCCGGGCCGCGGACTCCCCGGAGTTCTTCACCTCGGTGGCGAACCTCGCCGGCGGCAAGATCCTCTCCGTGCCCGGCGGGGTCTTCGTCAAGGACGCGGCCGGCGCGCTGCTCGGCGCCGTCGGGGTGACCGGCGACGCGTCGCTCAACGACGAGGCCGCCGCCCTCGCGGGGATCGAGGCCGCCGGTCTGGTCGCGGTCACCGGCGCCGAGTAGTCCCGACGCCCCGGAATGTGCCGCACCCCCGGGCGACGAGGTCAGCCCGGGGGCGCGGAGGGGACACGATCCTGCCGCCGAGGAAGGACCGTGCACGTTCGTGGTCGCGCCGCAGGGCGCAGGGTGACGCAGAGGGTCGCGCGTGGCCGGTGCCGTTCCTTGGACACCCGGGCGGTGTCACCGAGCGGAGTGGCCGGGCCGGTGTGGCCCTCACTCCGTGTGACCTGGAACACGGTAGCTCTGAGTCAAGCATTCGCGTCCCACCCCTGTCAACGAATCCGCGGACGCGGTCGGTGAGATGATCTCTGCACCGATTCCGCGTCGGGGATGCTCCGAGCGGACCTGACCCTGAGCGGGGGTCGCATCCGTCCGCCGTGACCGCCTCGTGACGCGCGCGCATCCGGGAAGACCCCGACCGTGCGAACTCCGGCACCTGATGGTGGGGCAGGGGTGTTCTGCGATGTTTCCGTGACCGGCAGTGGTTAGCGTCGGCGACGTCCTACACGACATCGGGAACCGCGTGGTGCCGACGGCCGTACATCGGTCGGCGGACGGGCGTCTCCACGGTGCCGTTCGGAGCAGCCGGAGCGGGCCGACGTTCTCCCGTCTCCTGATCGCATCCGAACGGTGACCACCGGGGACGTTTCGCCACGACCCCCACGGGTCACTCGATGCCGACCGGTCAGATTCGGTTCGTCACGAACGGACCGTAAGCGAGGGAGACAGACATGGGCATCATCGCGTGGATCGTGCTGGGGCTGATCGCGGGCGCCATCGCCAAGGCCATCATGCCGGGCAAGGACCCGGGCGGAATCATCGTCACCCTGATCCTGGGTGTCGTCGGCGCGCTGCTCGGCGGCTGGATCGGCAGCGCGGTGTTCGGCGTCGGCCTCGGCGGGTTCTTCAACCTGTCGACCTGGCTGCTCGCCATCGTCGGGTCGCTGATCCTGCTCGCGATCTACCGCGTGATCGTGGGCCGCAAGGTCCGCGCCTGACACGCGCGTAACACCCTCGTCGGCGCCCGCCCGGAGACCCTCCGGGCGGGCGCCGACGTATGTCCGGCCCCGTCCGCCGGCCGCCGCGCCGCGGGTGGCGGGGGGGGGAGCACCCGGACCGCCGGCCGCCCCGCACCGCCGGCCCGTGGGCCCGGCCCGAGGGAGCGCGGGGTCCGTCGGGGAGACTGGGGCCAGTGACCCGCCTTCCCGATCTGGAGTTCTCGATGCCGCAAGGGACCGTCCGCTGGTTCGACGCCGAACGGGGTTTCGGCTTCCTCGCACCCGAGGACGGCTCGCCGGACGTGTTCGTGCACGCCTCCGAGATCGTCGGGGGCGGCGGCGCGCCGGTGCTCCGCGAGGGCCAGGTCGTCGAGTTCGAGGTCGGCGAGAACGACCGCGGACCCCAGGCGCTGCGGGTGCGCGTCACGGCGGAGGCTGCCGAGAGCGCCCTGGGCCTGCTCGGCACCGTCAACTGGTACGAGCCGGGGAAGGGGTACGGCTTCGCGTCCCCGGACGGCGGCGGCGCCGACATCTTCGTGCACAGCTCCGCCATCGTGACCGGCGGCGTGGTCACCGAGGGGCAGCGGGTGGCCTTCCTGGTCGTCGAGGGCGAGCGCGGTCCGCAGGCCGGGCACGTGATCCCGCTGGGAGCGGGGGCAGGCCTGCCCGCCACCGACGACACCGCGGACGACGCCGACGGCACGGTGGCCTGGTACGACGAGGACAAGGGCTTCGGCTTCGTCACCCCCGACTCCGGCGGCGAGGACGTCTTCGTCCACGCCCGGGCCCTGGCCGAGGGGCTGACGTGGCTCGCGGAGGGCGACCGCATCGCCTACGAGGTGACCGACGGGGACCGGGGCCCGCAGGCCCGTGACGTGCACTTGGTCCGCAGCGGTGAGCCCCCGGCGCCGAAGCGGCCGGCACCCGCCGCGGCCTCGGGGCCGGCGTCGCGCGAGGTGCCCGCACGCGGTGGCGAGGGCGTCGTCGTGCGCTACGACGAGGACCGCGGCTTCGGTTTCATCGCCCCGGACGCCGGCGGCGACGACCTCTTCGTCCACGTGTCGGTGATCGCGGGGTCGGAGCCGCTGCAGAAGGGCGACCGCGTCCGCTACGCGGTGCGTCAGAGCGACCGGGGCCCGCAGGCCGACCGCGTCGAACGCCTCTGACGTGAGCCCGGGGTCCCCGGCCGGGCCCCGTGGGAGAACGACGAACGGCGGCCGACCCGACAGGCATCCAGCCGGGTCGACCGCCGTCATCCCGCCGACCGGACGGTCAGCGGCACGCCTCGATCAGACGTCGTAGTACAGGGCGAACTCGTACGGGTGCGGGCGCAGCCGCAGCGGGTCGATCTCGTTCTCCCGCTTGTAGGAGATCCAGGTCTCGATCAGGTCCGGGGTGAACACGCCACCCTCGAGCAGGTAGTCGTGGTCCTGCTCCAGCTTGTCGATGACCGCACCGAGCGAGGCCGGGACCTGCGCGATGTCCTTGGCCTCCTCCGGCGGGAGCTCGTAGAGGTCCTTGTCGATCGGCGCCGGCGGCTCGATCTTGTTCTTGATGCCGTCGAGGCCGGCCATCAGGATCGCCGAGAAGGCGAGGTACGGGTTGCCGGACGAGTCGGGGCAGCGGAACTCGACGCGCTTGGCCTTCGGGCTGTCCCCGGTCAGCGGGATGCGGATGCAGGCCGAGCGGTTGCGCGCGGAGTAGACCAGGTTGACCGGCGCCTCGAAGCCCGGGACCAGACGGTGGTAGGAGTTCACCGTCGGGTTGGTGAACGCCAGCAGCGACGGCGCGTGGTGCAGCAGGCCGCCGATGTAGTAGCGGGCGGTGTCGGACAGGCCGCCGTAGCCGGACTCGTCGTGGAAGAGCGGCTGCCCGTCCTTCCACAGCGACGAGTGCACGTGCATGCCCGAGCCGTTGTCGCCGAACAGCGGCTTCGGCATGAAGGTCGCGGTCTTGCCGTTCTGCCACGCGACGTTCTTCACCAGGTACTTGAAGAGCATGACGTCGTCGGCCGCACGCAGCAGCGTGTCGAACTTGTAGTTGATCTCGGCCTGGCCTGCGGTGCCGACCTCGTGGTGCTCGCGCTCCACCTCGAAGCCCGACGCCTGCATCGCGGTGACGATGTCGGCGCGCAGGTCGGCGTAGTGGTCGACCGGCGGGACGGGGAAGTAGCCGCCCTTGTAGTTGACCTTGTAGCCCAGGTTGCCCCCGACCTCCTCGCGGCCGGTGTTCCACCAGCCCTCCGCGGAGTCGATGTGGTGGTAGGCCTGGTGCGGGTCGGTGCCGAACCGGATCGAGTCGAAGACGTAGAACTCGGCCTCGGGCGCCATGTACGCGGTGTCGGCGATGCCGGACGCGGCCAGGTACTCCTGGGCCTTGCGTGCGACGTTCCGCGGGTCCCGGGAGTAGGGCTCACCGGTGATCGGGTCGTGCACGAAGAAGTTGATGTTCAGCGTCTTGTGCTTGCGGAACGGGTCGAGACGGGCGGTCGTCGTGTCCGGGTGCAGCGCCATGTCGGACTCGTTGATCGCCTGGAAACCGCGGACGGAGGAGCCGTCGAAGGCGGCACCGTTCTCCAGGAGGTCGCCGGCCGTCTTGGCGGGGACGGTGAGGTGCTGCATGACGCCGGGCAGGTCGCAGAACCTGATGTCGACGTACTCGACCTTCTCGTCCGAGATGTACTTGAGTACCTCTTCGGCGTTGCTGAACACTCTCTGGGCTCCTTCATTCGCTGGTGGAGATCGTGGGTGACGGTAGGAGTGGCGTGTTGCTCACCCATCACTCACCTGTTTCACCGACGTTAACTGACCCGACCGCGACATCGATCACGTTCGTCATCGGTGTCCGGTCCGGTCCCGCTCGGTGGTGCGGCTACGGCGCCTACGCTAGAGAGCATGGCCCGTTGGATCGAGTCCTGGCTCCCCGGTTCATCCGCCGGAGGCTCCGCCCCGGCCGGACACCCCGGCGAGCGTCTCGGGCTGCCGGCGACCGGCCACTACTCCGTCGCCGGGTTCGGCCGCCGGGTCGCCGGCGTCTGCCTCGACTGGTTCCTGTCCTACCTGCTGGTGCTGCTGGTCGCCGGGGTCGACGCGCTCGGCACCCCGGAGTTCAGCTGGTGGGTCCTCGGGACCTGGTTCGTGATCACCGCGCTGTCCGTGTCGGTGCTCGGTACGGCGCCGGGGCACCTCGCGCTGGGGATGCGGGTCGCGCGCACCGACATGGCGACCCACGTCGGCGTGCCGCGGGCGCTGCTGCGCACCGCGATGATCGCGGTGGTGCTGCCGCCGTTCCTGCGCGACACCGACGGCCGCGGCTGGCACGACCGCGCGAGCCGCACGGTCGTGGTGCGGGTGCTGCGGGGCTGAGGCCCGGCGGCTCAGGCGCTCGCCGGCGGGGCGCCCAGGACCGACGCCCGGGTGCCGGCCAGGTGCACCCGCAGCACGGCCACGGCGCCCTGGCGGTCCCGGGCGCGCAGCCCGGCGAGCAGCTGCCGGTGCTCGGAGACCAGGCGCTCGGCCCGGCCGGGGAAGCGGCCACCGAGGGCGCCCATGTTCATCCGCAGCTGCCGGTCGCGCAGCGTCCCGTAGACCTCCAGCAGGATGCTGCGGCACCCGGCCCGCACCAGCACGGTGTGGAACTGGCGGTCGGCCTCGACGAAGGCGAGCTCGTCGCGCGCGGCCACGGCGGCGAGCTGGTCGTCGATCGCGGCGTCCATCGCGGCGGCGATGTGCTCCAGGGTCTCGTCGTCGACCCCCACGACGGTGGCGATCGCGTGCGACTCGATGACGTCGCGGGCCTCGACGACGGCGTCCACCTCACCGGGGGAGACCGGCACCACGAGCGCGCCGCGCTTGGGATAGAGCTTCAGCAGTCCCTCGGCCTGCAGCTGCAGGAACGCCTCGCGGACCGGTGTGCGGCTCAGCGCCAGCGGCCGCGCGACCTGACCCTCGCTGATCAGCTCGCCCGCGGGCAGGGAGCCGTCGAGGATCCCGGCCTTGGCGAACCGGTACGCCCGTTCGGTGGCGCTACCGCTCGCCCGTGACCCGTCGTCCACGTCCGAATGATGCCTGATCACGTCCGGCCCGGGTTCGCGAGGCTTGCCCACCCCGGCCGACATCCCTACCGTTCCCCTCCAGGAACGCGACATAGATGCAAGATGGATACCGGGAGGACCGGGTGATCCTCACTCACGGTGCGGTGCAGGACCGGGGTGTGACGACGCTGCTCGACGACCTCGTCCGGCGCACGACCAGCAGGCTGGGCGGTGGTGGCGGCACCGTCGCTTTGCTGGGCGACCCGGCGCCGGTCGTGCACCGGGACCCGCTGCCCCCGGTCGAGGACGTCCTGGCCCGTCTGGTCCGGGAGCCCCGCACCCTCCTTGTGGAGGGGGCCGGCCCTGGCGCACCGGACGTGCTCGGAACCCCCCTCTGGTGGGACGACGAACTCCTCGGAGCCTGTGCTTTCGGCGGGGGTGGATCCTTCCGCGATTCCGACGTCGCCGCGGTCGAGGGATTCGCCGAGCAGGCGGCCGTCGCGGTGATGGCGGCCCGGCTGCTCGCCGACGTCCCGGCGGTCGCGACCGCCCCCGCCGCGCCGCAGCTGCTGCCGGAGCTGCGGGCCGAGCTGGACCGCGCGCTGCGCGCGCTCGGTGCCCGCGGCGGCGTGGTCACCCTGGGTACCGAGCGGGTGCCGGACCCGGTCGTCGCGACCGGGGTGCACGAGGTCGCGCGGCTGCTGCTCGACAACGCCGTGCTGCACTCCGGTGCGTGCACGCTGCGGGTGGGGCTGGCGTTCGAGGCGGGCACGGTCCGCCTGCTCGTCGAGGACGACGGCCGCGGTTTCGACCCCGTCACCGCGCCCCGGTCCGGGCTGGACCGGGTCGAGTCCACCGTGCGCGCGGCGGGCGGCCGGCTGGAGATCGACAGCGTCCCCGGGTGGGGGACACGTGTGCGGGCCTGCTGGCCCGACCCGCCCACCCCGTACACGGCGGGTTCGCTCGTGGTGCCGCCCACCGGCCTGCAGCCGGCCCGCGGCCAGCACACGCTCACCCTGCGGGAGCGGGAGGTCCGCGCACTCGTCGAGCAGGGGCTGGCGGACAAGCAGATCGCCACCCGGCTGGCCATCTCGGTCAAGACGGTGGAGAAGCACGTCGGTGCGGTGCTGCGGAAGACCGGCGCCCGCAACCGGACCATGCTGGCCCGCTTCGGCGCGGGCAACTGACCGACGGCATCCCCGGCCCGCACGCCCGACGGCGTGGCCGCCGTCGCCGCGGCCGGCCGGGCCACCCGGTCGACGCCGCCGCGGCGACCGATCCGTCGACCCCTCCGCACCGGCGCCGACTGGGCCATACGGCCCTCCCCGGAGGGTGTGGGGGTGGGGGTGAGGTAGGGAGAGTCCTCATATCTCACCGGTGACCGCGCTCATAGCGTCCTCGTCGTGGCCCGGTACGGAACCGGGCAGCTCGACTCGACGAGGAGTGAGGCCCGGATGCAGCGACTGACCCTCCAGGACGCCGAGAAGGCGCTGGCCGCCGGACTGGCGAAGGCGACCGAGATCGGCCAGCCGATGAACGTCGCGATCGTGGACGACGGCGGTCACCTGCTCGCCTTCGCCCGCCAGGACGGCGCGATCCGCGCGAGCATCGACATCGCCCAGCGCAAGGCGCGCACGTCGATCCTGATGAACCTGCCGACCGCCGCGCTGACTCCGCTGGTGCAGCCCGGTGCCGAGCTCTACGGCCTCGAGCACACCGCGGGCGGCATGGTCATCTTCGGTGGCGGCATCCCGATCCACCGCGACGGCGAGCTCGTCGGCGCGGTCGGGGTCAGCGCCGGCTCGGTGGAGCAGGACGTGACGGTGGCCGAGGCCGCCGTCGCGGCACTCGCGTGAGCCGCGGGGACGCGGGCGAGCTCGCAGCCGAGTTCGCCGGGACCTTCGTCCTGATCCTCATCGGCTGCGGCACCGTCGCCCAGGTCGTCACCTCCGACGGCAAGGCGGGCGACTGGGGCACCCTGGTCTGGGGCTGGGGCGTCGCGGTCACGATGGGCGTCTACATCGCCGGCCGTGTGAGCGGTGCCCACCTCAACCCGGCCGTCACCCTGGCACTGGCCGTGTTCAAGGGCTTCTCCTGGCGCAAGGTCCTGCCCTACTCGCTGGCCCAGACGGCCGGCGCCTTCCTCGCCGCCCTCGTCGTGCGGGCCGTCTACGCCGGCCCGATCGCTGCGGCCGACCCCGGTCACACCGTCGCCACCCAGACCATCTTCTCGACCCTGCCCGGTGAGCACGTCACGATCTTCGCCGCGTTCGGTGACCAGATCGTCGGCACCGCCCTGCTGGTCTTCGTGATCTTCGCGCTGACCAACGCCCTCAACAACCCGCCCGGCGCCAACATGGCGCCCTTCATGATCGGGTTCCTGGTCGTCGGCATCGGCATCGCCTTCGGTGCCAACGCCGGGTACGCCATCAACCCGGCCCGTGACCTGGGCCCGCGCCTGGCCTCGTTCGTCACCGGCTACGACACCGCGTTCGTCACGAGCGCGGGCGTCCCGTACTGGTGGCTGCCGATCGTCGCCCCGCTGCTCGGCGGTCTGATCGGTGGCGGCGCGTTCGTCCTGCTGGTCGAGCGCTTCCTCGCCCCGGCCGAGCTGGAGGCCGCCGCGACCGGCGAGGTCCCCGTCGGCCGCGTCCCGCAGCCGGACGCCCCGGTCGAGCAGCCCCTGCCGTCCCGCCTGGAGGAGACCCGATGACCACCACCCTCGGCCCCACCGACTACCCGCTGTCCGTGCAGCGGCCCGACCTGCTCCGCACCCCGACCGGCCGGCCGCTGGCGGAGGTCACCATGGCCGCCGTCGTGTCCGGGGAGATCCGCAACGAGGACCTCCGGATCTCGGCCGAGACGCTGCAGCTGCAGGGCCAGATCTCCGACGCGGTCGGCCGCCGCCAGCTCGCCGAGAACATGCGGCGCGCCGCCGAGCTCACCGCCGTCCCCGACGACGAGGTCCTCGCGATCTACAACGCGCTGCGGCCCCGCGCCTCGTCGGCCGCCCGGCTCGCGGAGATCGCCGACCGGCTGGAGAACGACTACGCCGCCGCCACCTGTGCCGCGCTCGTCCGCGAGGCCGCGCAGGTCTACGCCGCCCGCGACCTGCTCGCCCGCGAAGGAGACTGACCGATGACCAGCACCCTCCCCGAGGTGGGCACCCCGGCGACCGGGGCCCGGACCTCGAAGCGCACCGACATGCTCGAGTCCCGCCCGGTCAACCTCGACGGTTTCGTCGAGGAGTGGCCGGAGAAGGGTCTCGTCGCGATGGAGAGCGACTTCGACCCGCAGCCGAGCGTCCGCGTCGAGAACGGCGTGATCGTGGAGATGGACGGGCGCGAGCGCGCCGCGTTCGACTTCATGGACACCTTCATCGCCGACCACGCGATCGACGTCGAGGTCGCCGAGCGGGCCACCGCGATCCCCTCGAAGGACATCGCGCGGATGCTCGTCGACCCGGGCGTGACCCGGGCCGACCTGCTCGACATCACCCGTGGTCTCACCCCGGCCAAGCTGCTCGACGTCGTCAAGCTGCTCAACGTCGTCGAGATCATGATGTCGATGCAGAAGATGCGGGCTCGTCGCAGCCCCGCCAACCAGGCGCACTCCACCAGCGCCCGGGACAACCCCATCCAGGTCGCGGCCGACGCCGCCGAGGCCGCGCTGCGCGGCTTCGCCGAGATGGAGACGACCCTCGGCGTCCTGCGCTACGCCCCGCTCGTCGCCATCGGCCTGCAGGTCGGTGCCCAGTCCGGGCGCGGCGGTGTCATCACCCAGTGCGCGCTGGAGGAGGCCACCGAGCTCGACCTGGGCATGCGCGGCATCACCGGCTACGCCGAGACGATCTCGGTCTACGGCACCGAGTCGGTCTTCGTCGACGGCGACGACACCCCGTGGTCGAAGTCGTTCCTGGCCAGCGCCTACGCCTCCCGCGGCATCAAGATGCGCTTCACCTCGGGCACCGGGTCGGAGGTGCAGATGGGCAACGCCGAGGGCCGCTCCATGCTGTTCCTCGAGATCCGCTGCATCCTGATGGCCAAGGGCGCCGGCGTCCAGGGCCTGCAGAACGGCTCGATCAGCTGCATCGGCGTCCCGGGCGCGGTCCCCGGCGGCATCCGTGCCGTCGCCGCCGAGAACCTGGTCTGCAACATGGTCGACCTCGAGTGCGCGGCCGGCAACGACCAGTCGTTCTCGCACTCGGCGATGCGCCGCACCAGCCGCCTCATGCCGCAGCTGCTGTCCGGCCAGGACCTGGTGTGTTCCGGCTTCTCCGGCGTGCCGAACTCGGACAACATGTTCGCCGGGTCGAACCTCGACGTCGAGGACTACGACGACTGGAACACCATCCAGCGCGACCTCCAGATCGACGGCGGCCTGCGCCACGTCCGCGAGCCGGAGATCCTCGCGGTGCGCGAGAAGGCGGCCCGCGCGATGCAGGCCGTGTTCGCCGAGCTGGACCTGCCGCGGATCACCGACGAGGAGATCGAGGCGGCCACCTACGCCAACTCCAGCGCCGACTACCCGCTGCGCGAGGTCCTCGAGGACCTCAAGGGCGCCCAGTCGGTCATGGACCGCGGCATCACCGGTCTCGACCTGGTCAAGATCCTGGAGCGCACCGGCTTCCACGACGTCGCGGAGAACCTGCTGCAGGTCCTGCGCCAGCGCGTGTCCGGCGACCTGCTCCAGACCTCGGCGATCCTCGACGAGAACTTCGTCCCGCAGGCCGCCATCAACGACGCCAACGACTACGCCGGTCCCGGCACCGGCTACCGCCTGACCGGCGACCGGTGGAACGCCCTGAAGAAGCTGCGCCACGTCACCAGCGCCGAGAACCCCGAGGAGGAGGTCTCGTGAGCATCGCTACCGAGAACCCGTTGTCGCTCACCGAGATCGGGCCCGCCGAGCGCGGCACCCGGCCCGACGAGGTCGTCATCGCGGTGTCCCCGGCGTTCGCCGGGTTCTTCACCCGCACGATCGTCAACGTCCCGCACGCCGAGGTGCTGCGCCAGCTCATGGCGGGCATCGAGGAGCAGGGCGTGACGTCGCGGCTGATCCGGGTGTGGGACACCGCCGACCTGGCGGCCATCGCCCACACCGGCGCGAAGCTGTCCGGCTCCGGGATCTGCGTGGGCCTGCTGTCGCGGGGCACCACGATGATCCACCAGAAGGACCTCGCCCGGCTGTCGAACCTGGAGCTGTTCCCGCAGTCCCCGCTGCTCGACGCCGAGGTGTTCCGCGGCATCGGCTCCAACGCCGCGCAGTACGCCAAGGGCGAGTCGCCGCAGCCGGTGCCGACCCGCAACGACCAGATGGCCCGCCCCCGCTGGCAGGCCAAGGCGGCGCTGCTGCACCTGAAGGAGTTCGAGCAGATCCGCAACGGGGTGCGTCCGGTCGAGGTCGCCCTCGGCGCACCGGTCGCAGGCTGAAGGAGACACAGGTGCACGGGACGGACGGCTCGCGGCTGGTCGTGGGCGTGGACATCGGCAACTCGACGACCGAGGCCTGCGTGGCCTCGATCGACGCCGGCGGCCGGGTCACCTACCTCGGGACCGCCCTGACCCGCACCACCGGGGTCAAGGGGACCCCGGACAACACCGACGGCGCGGTGAAGGCGGTCCGCCGGGCCCTGGAAGGGGCCCGGCGCTCCGCCGACGAGCTGGACGAGGTGCTGCTCAACGAGGCGACACCGGTGATCAGCGGTCTCGCCATGGAGACGATCACCGAGACGATCATCACCGAGTCCACGATGATCGGGCACAACCCGGCGACGCCGGGCGGCAGCGGGATCGGGGTCGGCGTCACCGTCGCGGTGGAGGACCTCACCGGCCCCGGCCCGGTGCCCGAGGGACCGGTGATCGCCGTCGTCGGGCGCGGGTGGGACTTCGACCGCGTCGCGCGGGTGCTGAACGACGCGCTCGGACGCGGCCTGGAACTGGTCGCGGCCGTGCTGGCGCAGGACGACGCGGTGCTCGTCGCGAACCGGATCGACGTCTCGATCCCGATCGTCGACGAGGTCGGTGCCGTCGAGCGGGTGCCGCTCGGCATGTCCGCGGCGGTGGAGGTGGCCCTGCCGGGGCGCACCATCCGGACCCTGTCGGACTCCTACGGCCTGGCCACGGTGTTCGAGCTCGACCCCGACCAGACCCGGCAGGTCGCGCCGGTGGCGCGGGCGCTGACCGGGAACCGGTCGGCCGTCGTTGTCCGGACCCCGGCCGGGGACGTGACCGACCGGCGCGTCCCGGTGGGGGAGCTGGTCCTGACCGGGGCCGGCAAGACCCTGCGGATCGACGTCGACGCCGGCGCCGACGAGATCATGGAGATCCTGGCCCGGGTGCAGCCCCTCGACGACGCGACCGGCCAGCCCGGCACGCACGTCGGCGGGATGCTCGCCCAGGTCCGGGACACGATGACCGATGTGACCGGGCAGCCGGCCGGGGAGATCCGGATCCGCGACGTGCTGGCCATCGACACGTTCGTCCCGCGCGAGGTGCGGGGCGGGCTGGCCGGTGAGGTGTCGCTGGAGAACGCCGTCGCGCTCGCCGCGATGGTGCGCACCAGCCGCAGCCGGATGCAGGTCGTCGCCGACCAGGTCGCCGAGACGCTCGGCTGCTCGGCCCGGATCGGCGGCGTCGAGGGCGAGATGGCGGTCCGCGGGGCCCTGACCACCCCGGGCACCGACACGCCGATCGCGATCCTCGACATGGGCGGCGGCTCCACCGACGCGGCGCTGCTGCTGCGGGACGGCACGTGCACCGCGGTGCACGTCGCCGGCGCGGGCGAGCTGGTCACCAAGCTGATCGACTCCGAGCTGGCGCTCGACGACCGCGAGACCGCCGAGCAGGTCAAGTGGTTCCCGCTGGCGAAGGTGGAGAGCTTCTTCCACATCCGCCACGAGGACGGCTCGGTGCAGTTCTTCACCGAGCCGCTGCCCTCGCACGTGTTCGCCCGGGTCGTCGTCATGACCCCGGACGGGCCCGTCCCGATCAAGACGCGGCACTCGATCGACCACGTCGTGCGGGTGCGCCGGGAGGCGAAGCGCCGGGTGTTCGTGGTGAACGCGCTGCGGGCGCTGCGCCAGGTCGCCCCGAGCGGGTCGCTGCGCATGCTCGACTTCGTCGTGCTGCTCGGCGGGTCCGCGCTGGACTTCGAGATCCCGCAGATGATCGCCGACGCGCTCGCCGGGTCGGGCGTGGTCTGCGGTACCGGCAACGTGCACGGCACCGAGGGGCCGCGCAACGCCGTCGCCTCCGGTCTGGTCGACGCGCACGCGAGCTCGCTGGTCAGCAGCGGGGAGCCGGCGGCATGAGCCGCCCGGGCCCGGCGTCGGCCCCGGAGCCGCCGTCGGTCGTCGTCGGGCACCACCCGGACACCCCGGACCCGGTGCTGCGCGAGGTGCTCGCCGGCGCCGAGGAGGAGGGCGTCCCGGTCACGACCTGGCCGGACCCGGACGCCGTCGGGGGCACCGACGGGGTCGTCGCGCTGGCCCACCGGGCGGCGCAGCGGTCCCGGCTCGACGTCGGCGTCGGGGTCGGCGCCGACGGCTCGGTGGTCGTGCACCACACCAAGCTGCCCGCCGACCGGCCCGCCTTCACCGAACCCGCTCCGGACCCGGCCGCACCGGCCGGCCCGCAGAGGGCCGGGGACCGCCCGCACGGGCGCCGCGCGGGTGCGGCGGCGGCCCGGATCGTGACCGGGCTGCCGCTGCCCGAACCGGCCGGTGCCCGGCCGTGACGCGCCTCCCGGTGGCGGCGACGGCGACGGGACGGGCGACCGCGCGGGGCCTCCTCTGGCTGACGGTGCTCGCCGCGCTGGTGGCGTCGTCGACGGCGGCGCAGGCGGTCGCGGTCGTCGCCGCTGCGGGGGTGGTGCTGTGGGTCGGACCGCTCGCCGGGACCCTCACGAACACCTCGACCGGGACGATCCGGGATGCGAGGCTTCCACCGTGACCACCGACCACACCGACATCGCGCGCCCGGCCACCACCCCGCCGGTGAGCGACGTGCTGGCCGGGCTCGCGGCGGTCGGGCCGTTCTTCGAGCTCCTCGACGTCACCGAGGAGCGGGCCGCCGGACGGTCGGTCCGCCCGTTCGCCGCCGTCCTCGCCCCCGACGCGCTGCTGGACCGGGTCGAACGGACCCGGGTGGCGCTCGGGGCCGAGCCGCCGCTGGGCCGGCGGATCGCCGCGTCGATCGCGGTGCAGGGGCTCGCGGCGAAGCTGCTGTCCGGCCCGGTCGCGGCGCTGGCCCTGCACGGTGTCCTGGTCGACCTGCGCCCGGAGACGCTGTGGTGGTCGGCGACGCCGCTGGGCGACGTCGTCGCGCTCGACCCGCCCCGGGTGGTGCGCTGCCCGTTCCCCGCACCGGACGCGCTGGCCCCGCTGGTCGACGACGTGCTCACCCCGCTCGTGGAGATCGCGGGCGAGCGCTTCGGGGTGTCCGGGACGGTGCTGTGGGGCAACGTCGCGTCGTCGGTCGCGGGGGCCAAGCGGGTGCTCGACATCCAGCGCCCCGATGCGGCGGACGCCGTCGCCGCCGTCGCCGCGGACCTGCTGGAGCACCCCCGGCTGACCGGTACGGGGGAGCGGCGGGCACCGGTGGCACCGGACCACGCCTGGACGTTCCGGCGCCGGTCCTGCTGCCTGTACTACCGGGTGCCCGGCGGCAGCACCTGCGCCGACTGCGTCCTCGCGGACCTGCGCGGCGAGCAGGCGTCCGGCGACCCGACCGACTGACCCGGCGGCCGTCGCCGCCGCGGGCCCTGCGACCGGGCCCGCCGCGGCCCGGCCGGCGGCGGGATCAGCGGCGGCGGACGGTGCGCTGGATGCTGCGCATCTTGGCGCCCTGGGGCATCGGCCCCTTGGGCATCGCGGCCGAGCGGCTGCCGAGGGCGTTGAGCTTGCCCTCCAGGGAGTCCATCTCGGCGGCGGAGATGTTGCGGGGCAGCTTCATGAGGTGGCGCTGCAGCCCCTTGAGCGGGACCTGGCCCTCCTCGTTGCCCACGATCACGTCGTAGATCGGGGTGCTGCCGGCGACCCGCGCGGTGCGCTTCTTCTCCTGCGCGAGCAGGGTCTTCACCCGGTGCGGGGCCCCCTCGGCGACGAAGATGATCCCGGGCCGCCCGATGACCCGGTGCACCGCGTCGAGGTGGGTGGTGCCCGCGATCCCCTGGGTGATCCGCCACTGCCCGCGCATGTTGTCCAGCGCCCAGCCCGCGGCGCCCGGCTGCCCGTCGGCCTTCACGTAGATCGACTTCTGGACGCGGCGGCCGAAGATGCTGAACGCCGCCAGCGCGCCGATCAGGATGCCGAAGGGCACGAAGAACCAGACCAGGCCCAGCAGCCACCCGATGAGCGTGACGACCACGATCGACCCGACGAACACGCCGATCATGATCGGGAGGAGCTTGGAGTCCTCCTTGCGCTGCATCTGGAACGCCTGCCAGATCTGCTGGCGACGCTGCTTCGACGCGGCCTTCTTCTGGGCCTTGAGCGCCTTCTTCTCTTCGGGCGAGGGCTTACGGGGCTTGCCGGGCATGTGACCAGCCTACTTCCGACCGGTGATCGACGGTGCGAGGAGGTCTCAGCCGCGCGCCAGCAGGGAGCTGGCCTCCTGCGCGGCCGGGCCGGAGTCGGCCAGGTGCGCCAGGGCGGGGGAGAGCTCCTCGCCGCGGTGGGCCACGGTCTGGGCGTAGAGCCGGCCGGCCCGGTAGGACGAGCGCACCAGCGGCCCGGCCATCACACCGGCGAACCCGATCTGCTCGGCGGCCTGCGAGTGCTCGACGAACTCCTCGGGCTTGACCCACCGCTCCACCGGGTGGTGGCGCTTGGTCGGGCGCAGGTACTGGGTGATCGTGATGATCTCGCAGCCCGCGTCGTGCAGGTCCTGCAGCGCGGAGACGACCTCGTCGGGGGTCTCGCCCATGCCGAGGATCAGGTTCGACTTGGTGACCAGACCGAACTCGCGGGCCTTGGTGATGACCTCCAGCGACCGGTCGTAGCGGAACGCCGGGCGGATCCGCTTGAAGATCCGGGGGACGGTCTCGAGGTTGTGCGCGAACACCTCGGGCCGGGACTCGAAGACCGGGGTCAGCTGGGCGTCGATCGAGTTGAAGTCCGGGGCGAGCAGCTCGACGCCGGTGCCCGGGTTCAGCTCGTGGATCTTGCGGACGGTCTCGGCGTAGAGCCAGGAGCCGCCGTCGTCGAGGTCGTCGCGCGCGACGCCGGTGACGGTGGAGTAGCGCAGCCCCATCTGCTGCACCGACTCCGCCACCCGGCGCGGCTCGTCGGTGTCCAGGTCGGCCGGCTTGCCGGTGTCGATCTGGCAGAAGTCGCAGCGACGGGTGCACTGCTCCCCGCCGATGAGGAACGTCGCCTCCCGGTCCTCCCAGCACTCGTAGATGTTGGGGCAACCGGCCTCCTCGCACACCGTGTGCAGGCCGCCCGACCGGACGAGCCCCTTCAGTTCGGTGTACTGCGGACCGGTCTTGGCGCGGGTGCGGATCCAGGACGGCTTGCGCTCGATCGGGGTCTCGCTGTTGCGGACCTCGAGGCGGAGGAGCTTGCGGCCTTCGGGTGCGATGGTCACGCGTCCAGCCTACGCCCGGGGTCCGGTGTGATGCCGGTCGCGGCGGCCGTGACCTGCCACAACCTGCCCGCGAGCACCGGGTCCTGCGCGGCCGCCGAGCGCCGCGCCGGACCGGCCGGGCCGCGGGCCTCCCCGAGCCCGGTGGGGCCCAGGTAGTCGCCGCCGTGGACCGGTCCCGTCGCCGCGGCGAGCTGCGGCCCGACGCCCTCGGACACCGGTGAGGTGAGCCAGCGCTCCCACGGGGCGAACAGCCGCGCCTGCAGCGTCGCGCCCCGCCGGAAGGAGTTCGCGAGCAGCGACGACTCGGTCATCCCCGGGTGCGCGGCGACCGAGAGCACCGGGTCCCCGGACAGCCGCAGCCGCCGGTCCAGCTCCGCGGCGAACAACAGGTTCGCCAGCTTCGACGCGCCGTAGGCCGCGTTCGGGGACCAGCGCCGGCGCCGCCACCCCAGGTCGTCGGGATCGAGCCGGCCGGTGCGGTGGCCGAGGCTGGACGTCGTGACGACCCGCGACGGCCGCTCCGGGTCGCCGGCGGCCCGCAGCGCGGGCATCAGCAGCCAGGTCAGTGCGGCCGGCCCGAGGTGGTTGGTGCCGATCTGCAGCTCGAAACCGTCCGCGGTGTCCGCACGCGGCCCCATCGCGACGCCCGCGTTGTTGACGAGCACGTCCACCCGGTCCCCGGTGCGCTCCCGGATCTCCGCCGCCGCGGCCCGTACCGAGCCGAGGTCGGCGAGGTCCAGCAGCACCAGCTCACCACCGGCCCCGCGCACCGCGGCGCGGCCGCGGGTCACGTCGCGGGCGGTCATCAGCACCCGGGCGCCGGCCCGGGCCAACGCGGTGGACAGCGCGAGACCGAGCCCGGAGGTCGTGCCGGTGACGACGACGGTCCGGCCGGTCTGGTCGGGGATCGGGTGCACGACGCGACCGTAGCGAGCGGGCCCCCACGGCCGCCGCCGGTGGTCGGGCGGCGCGAGCGGGCCGGGGCGGCTAGCGTCGCGACCCGTGGACTTCCGGATCTTCACCGAGCCCCAGCAGGGCGCCCGCTACACCGACCTCCTGCGGGTCGCCCGCACCACGCAGGACGCCGGCTACGACGCGTTCTTCCGTTCCGACCACTGGGTCGCGATGGGCGACGGCAGCGGCCTCCCCGGCCCGACCGACGCCTGGGTGACCCTCGCCGCGCTCGGCCGCGAGACCGAGCGCATCCGGCTCGGCACCCTGGTCACCAGCGCGACGTTCCGGCTGCCCGGGCCGCTCGCCGTCGCCGTCGCGCAGGCCGACGACATGTCCGGCGGCCGCGTCGAGGTCGGGCTCGGCTCGGGCTGGTTCGAGGCCGAGCACCGGGCGCTGGGCATCCCGTTCCCGCCGCTGGCCGAGCGCTTCGAGATCCTCACCGAGCAGCTGGAGATCCTCACCGGGCTGTGGGCGACCCCGCTCGGCGGGCGCTTCACCCACCAGGGACGGCACTACACCGTCACCGACTCCCCGGCGCTGCCGCGCCCGGTGCAGGACGCGCCGCCGGTGATCGTCGGCGGGATGGGGAAGAAGAAGACCCCGGCGCTGGCCGCCCGGTTCGCCACCGAGTTCAACGTGCCGTTCCAGCAGCCCGAGGCCGTCGCCGCCCAGTTCGGCCGGGTCCGCGACGCGTGCACCGCCGCCGGACGCGACCCGGGCTCGCTCACCTACTCGGTGGCGCAGATGCTGTGCCTGGGCAAGGACGACGCCGAGGTCGACCGCCGCGCGGCCGCGGTGGGACGCGACGCCGCCGAGGTCCGCGCGAGCAGCCTCGCCGGCACCCCCGGCGAGGTCGTCGACCGGCTCGGCCGCTGGGCCGAGGTCACCGGCACGACCCGGGTCTACCTGCAGGTCCTCGACCTGTCCGACCTCGCCCACATCGAGGACTTCGCCGCGACGGTGGTGCCCCAGCTCGCCTGAGGCACCGGGGCCGGGGGGATCAGCCCAGGCCGGACATCAGGTCGACCTGCCGGACGACCGGGTGCTCGGCCACCGGCAGCCGGCCGTCGAGCGCGTCCAGCACGGCGGCGGCCGCCGGGCCGGCGACCTCGTCGACGGTCACCTCCCGGTCCAGCTCCGCGGTCAGCGTGGTGACGCCGGCGTCGGCGATCCCGCACGGCACGATCTTCCCGAAGTCGCCCAGGTCGGCGTCGCAGTTGATCGCGAAGCCGTGCTGGGTGACCCCGCCGGCGATCCGGACGCCGATCGCGGCGACCTTCCGCTCGGGGGTGAAGCCCTGCGCGGGCAGCCAGACGCCCGAGCGGCCCTCGACCCGGCCCGCGCTCGTCACGCCGAGGTCGTGGCAGACCCGGATGAGGGCCTCCTCCAGGCGGCGGACGTAGTCCACGACGTCCATCGGCTCGCCGAGGGCGACGATCGGGTAGCCGACGAGCTGTCCCGGCCCGTGCCAGGTGATGCGCCCGCCGCGGTCGACGTCGACGACCGGGGTGCCGTCGGTGGGCCGGTCCTCCGGCCGGGTGCGCCGCCCCGCGGTGTAGACCGGCGGGTGCTCCAGCAGCATCAGCACGTCCGGCCCGCCGTTCTTGCGGGCCTCGGCGTGCGCCTTCTGGGTGTCCCACGCCGCCTGGTACTCCACGCGCCCGAGCCGGTCGACCCGGACGTCGTCGGTTCCGGCGCGGCAGGACAGGTGCGGTGCGGGCATGGCGGCGAGCTTACGCCGCGCCCAACCGGGCGAGGACGGCCTGCGCGGCCCGGCGGCCGCTGACCAGCGCACCCTGGGTGGACGGGGTGTCGCGGTGGTCGCCCGCGACGAACAGGTTCTCCCCGAGGTCGACGTCGCGGCGCACCGGGCGCCCCGCCTCGAACAGCGGCAGCGCCTCGTCGACCTGCGCGGTGTGCAGGTGCGCCCAGTCGTCGGTGCCGACGCCCCAGATCCGGGCCAGCTCGCGGCGCACCGCGGGCTCGTCGACCCCGGTGGACCCCGGGGTCCCGACGATCGAGGACGCCACCAGCGGGCGCCCGTCGGCGGAGTAGCCCGGCGCGGCCGCGGTCATCACCATCGTGTTGACGACCGGCCCGCCGGTGCCGTCCAGGTGCAGCAGCGGGGAGGCCGTCGGGGCCTGCGGCGGGACGTGGAAGAACGTGGTCAGCGCGTTCATCCGCGGCTCGGCGACCCCGGGGAGCAGCGCGGCGGCCGTCCGCGGGTCCGCCGCGACGACGACGGCCCGCGCGGACAGGGTGCCGTCGTCGGTGTCCAGGGCGGGTGCGGGCCCGCCGCGCACGGCGTGTACCCGGGTCCCGAGCGTCACGGTGCCCTCGGGCAGGGCCGCGGCCAGCCGCCGGGGCAGCGCCTCCATGCCGTCGTCGGGCACGACGATCGTGCCGAGGGCGAAGCTGCGCCACACCAGCCGCACGAACGCGGCCGAGGTCTCCAGCGCGGTCTCGCCGAGCACGCCGGACAGGAAGGGGCGCAGGAACCGGTCGGTGACCGCGCCGCCGAGCCCGGCGGCGTCGAGGTCCGCGGCGGCGGAGGAGTCGACCAGCGTCGCGGTCCGCGACGGCGGCGACGCCAGCACCTTCGCCGTCCACGCGACGAGCTTGGCCTTCTCGATCGGGCCGAACAGGTCGTCCAGCGCGGTGGCCGGGGCGGACGCGGGGCGGCGCAGCGGGTTGACGAAGCGGTGCAGCTCGCCGTCGCCGGCCCGGATGGCGGCACCGGGCTCGAAGGGCCGCGCGGCGAGGGTGTCGAGCCCGTGCGGTGCGAGCGCGGCGTGCAGCGCGGGGTACCCGGTGTTCAGCACCTGGAACCCGCGGTCGCAGCGGAACCCGTCGACGACGTCGGTCGCCATCCGCCCGCCGACCCGGTCGGCGGACTCCAGCACGCGCACGGTCAGCCCGTGCCGGTGCAGCACGGTGGCCGCGCGCAGGCCGGACAGGCCCGCCCCGACCACCAGGACGTCGACGTCGGACGGGGTCATGACCCGACCGCGGCCGAGAGCGCGTCGCCGACGGTGTGGTGGCGGAACTGGAACCCGGCCTCGAGCAGCGCCGCCGGCACCGCCCGCTGGCCGCCGAGCAGCATCTCGCGGCCCATCTCGCCGAGCACGGTGGAGACCACCGGGCCGGGCACCGGGAACGGCGCGGGCCGCCCGACGGCCGCGGCCATCTCCTTGGTGAACTCGGCGTTGGTGACCGGCACCGGGCCGGTCACGTTCGCCGGGCCGGACAGCGCCTCGGTCTCGACGGCGAACCGGATCGCCGCGACCTGGTCGTCGAGGGAGACCCACGGCATGAACTGGGTGCCCTTGCCGATCCGCCCGCCGAGGAACCCCTTGAACAGCGGGCGCAGCATCGCGAGCAGCCCACCGGAGGGGGACAGGACCAGACCGGTGCGGACGAGCACCACCCGGGCGCCGGCGTCCACGGCGGGTGCGGTGGCGGCCTCCCAGTCCCGGCACACGTCGGCGAGGAACCCCGAGCCCGACGGCGCGGACTCGTCGACGACGACCTGGCCGGTGTCGCCGTAGTAGCCGACGGCCGAGCCGCTGACCAGCACCGGGACCCTGTGCCGGGCCACGGCCTCGGCGAGGACGTCGGTGGGGACGTTGCGAGAGTCGCGGATCAGCTGCTTGCGGGCGCCGGTCCACGGCCGGTCGGCGATGCCGGCGCCGTTGAGGTTCACGACCGCGTCGGCGCCGTCGAGGGTGCCGTCCTGGACGGTGCCGGCGGGCGGGTCCCAGCCGCGCTCGTCGGGGGCGGCGGGCGTGCGCCGCACCAGGCGCAGCACCTCGTGCCCCGCGCCCCTCAGGTGGGCGACCAGGGCTGTTCCGATCAGTCCGGACGAACCGGCCACGACGACTCGCACGGCCGCGATCCTTCCCGGTCCCGGGCGGACGCGCGAGCCGGACATGCCGCGACCATCGTCACCCGCTCACCCGGACCGGTGACGACGGCGGCCCGCCCCGGGTGAACCGGGACGGGCCGCCGTGTGTCGCGGGGAGTGCCTACAGGCCGAGCTCGGCCTCGAAGGCGCCCTCCTCCAGCCGGGCCTTGACCGCGGACAGGAAGCGGCCGGCGTCGGCGCCGTCGACCAGGCGGTGGTCGTAGGTCATCGGCAGGAAGCAGACCGAGCGGACGGCGATGACGTCGTCGCCCTCGGGGCCGGTGACGACCTTCGGCTCCTTCGAGATCGCGCCGGTGCCCAGGATGGCGACCTGGGGCTGGTTGATGATCGGCGTGTCGAACAGCGCGCCCGCGGACCCGATGTTCGTGATCGTGAAGGTGCCGCCCGACAGCTCGTCCGGACCGATCTTCGAGTCGCGGGTGCGGGCCGCGACGTCGGCGATCTTCTTGGCGATCCCGGCCAGCGACAGGTCGTCGGCGTCCTTGATCACCGGCACGAGCAGGCCGCGCGGGGTGTCCACGGCGATGCCCATGTGGACCGAGCCGTGGTAGGTGACCTGCTTGTTGTCCTCGGAGATCGAGGCGTTCAGCGACGGGAACGCCTTGAGCGCCTCGATGGTCGCCTTGGCGATGAAGGCCAGGAAGGTGAGGTTGGCGCCCTCGCGACGCTTGAAGTCCTCCTTGACCCGGTTCCGCAGCTTGACGATGCGGGTGAGGTCGACCTCCTGGACGGTGGTCAGCTGCGCCGAGGTGGCGAGCGACTCGTTCATCCGCTGCGCGATGACCTGGCGCAGGCGCGGGAGCTTGACCGTGGTTCCCGGCTCCGGCGCGTTGTCCGCGCGGGTCGGGACGGCCTTCGGCTCCTTGGGCGCGCCACCGGAGGCGGGCTGCTCCGCCGGGGCGGACGGCTTCTCCTGCGCCGGGGCCTTCGCCTGCTCGGCGGCGGCGAGGACGTCCTGCTTGCGGATGCGGCCGCCGACGCCGGAGCCGGTGACCGAGTCGAGGTCGACGCCGTGCTCCTGGGCCAGCTTGCGCACCAGCGGGGTCACGTAGGGCTTCTCGCCCGAACCCGAGCCCGAGCCGTTCGAGGAGGGCTCGATCTTCCCGGCGGGGGAGTCCTCGGACCCGGCCGGGGCCTTCTCCTGCTTCTCCTCGGCCTTGGGGTGCTCGGCCTTCGGCTCCGGCTTGGGCTCGGCCTTCGGAGCCTCCTTCTTCGGCTCCTCCTTCTTCTCCGGAGCCTTCTCCTGCTTCGGCGCCTCGTCCTGCGCCGGGGCGGCGGAGCCGTCGCCGACCAGCGCGAGCTGCGCGCCGACCTCGACGGTCTCGTCCTCGGCGACGGTGTGCTCGAGCACGGTGCCCGCGACCGGCGAGGGGATCTCGGTGTCGACCTTGTCGGTGGAGACCTCGAGCAGCGGCTCGTCGACCTCGACGGCGTCGCCGACCTGCTTGAGCCAGCGGGTCACGGTGCCCTCGGTGACCGACTCGCCGAGCTCGGGCATCGTGACCGGGGTGCCGGAGCCCCCACCGGACGACGAGCCACCGGAGGACGGCTGCGGGGCCTCCTCCTCGGCCTGCTCCGGCTCGGGCTCGGGCTCCGCCTCGGACTCCGCGGGCTCCTCGGCCTTCTCGGAGGAGCCGGAGTCGGACGAACCGGCGTCGTCGGCCTCGTCGGCGTCGCCGATGACGGCGAGCTCGCCGCCGACCTCGACCGTGTCGTCCTCGCCCGCGATGATGCGCTTCAGGACGCCCGCGGCGGGCGACGGGATCTCCGTGTCGACCTTGTCGGTCGAGACCTCGAGCAACGGCTCGTCGACCTCGACGGTGTCGCCCTCGGCCTTGAGCCAGCGGGTGACGGTGCCCTCGGTGACACTCTCGCCCAGGGCGGGCATCTCAACGGTGACGGCCATGTCGGGTGGAGCTCCTCTTGTTCCGCGTGGGTGTTCGGGTTGTGGGGCCGGGATCAGCCGTGGGTGTGCAGCGGTCTCCCGGCCAGCGCGAGGTGGGCCTCTCCGAGGGCCTCGCTCTGCGTGGGGTGGGCGTGGATCAGGGCGGCGACGTCGGTGGGCAGAGCCTCCCAGTTGTAGACCAGTTGCGCCTCTCCGACGAGCTCCCCGATCCGGGAGCCCACCATGTGCACGCCGAGGACGCGTCCGCCCTGTCCGGCGGGCCCCTGGGCGACGAGCTTGACCGCCCCGGAGGTCTGCAGGATCTGCGACTTCCCGTTGCCGGCCAGGTCGTAGGTCAGGGTGTGCACCTCGCCGTGGAGGTCCCGCGCGGCCTGCTCGGTCAGCCCGACCGAGGCGACCTCGGGGTCGCAGTAGGTGACGCGCGGGATGCCGTCGTCGGTGACGGGGCGGGGCGCGAGCCCCGCGACGTCCTCGGCGACGAAGATCCCGTGGGCGAAGCCGCGGTGGGCGAGCTGCAGGCCGGGGGTGACGTCCCCGACGGCGTACACGCCGTCGAGGTTCGTGCGCAGCCGCTCGTCGACGGTCACGAAGCCGCCGTCCATCGCGACGCCGGCCTCGGCGAAGCCGTGACCGGTGGTGTTGGGGCCGCGGCCGACCGCGACCAGCAGCAGGTCGGCCTCGATCTCCTCACCGGACTCCAGCGACACGGTGACGGTGTCGCCGCTGCGGGTCGCCTTCGCGAACCGCACCCCGGTGCGGGCGGTGATCCGGCGCCGCCGGAACGCCCGGGCGAGCTGGG
This sequence comes from Pseudonocardia sp. ICBG162, assembly GCF_020496225.1. Taxonomy (NCBI): domain Bacteria; kingdom Bacillati; phylum Actinomycetota; class Actinomycetes; order Pseudonocardiales; family Pseudonocardiaceae; genus Pseudonocardia; species Pseudonocardia sp. ICBG162. Next base: position 96,328 of record NZ_JAHLJD010000017.1, on the reverse strand, counting down.
TGGAGCAGAACTCGTCCTCGTTCGGCACGAGCCGCGGCAGCGCCTCGACGATCGTGACCTCGGCCCCGAACGAACGCCACACGCTGGCGAACTCGACGCCGATCACGCCGCCGCCGAGCACGACGACCCGGCGCGGGGCCTCGTCGAGGGAGATCGCGGCGTCGGAGGTGACGATGCGGTCGTCCAGCTCCAGGCCGGGCAGTGACCGGGCGTAGGAGCCGGTGGCGAGCACGACGTGGCGTCCGGTGATGCGCTCGTCGCCGACCCGGACGGTGCCGGGACCCTCCAGGGTGCCCGCACCGGGCACCACGGTGATCCCGCGCGAGGCGACCAGGCCCTGCAGGCCCTTGTACAGCCGGGACACCACGCCGTCCTTGTAGGCGTTCACCCCGGCCATGTCGACGCCGTCGAAGGTGGAACGGATGCCGACCTGCGCGCCGTCGCGGGCGTGGTCGGCCACCTCGGCCGCGTGCAGCAGCGCCTTGGTGGGGATGCAGCCGCGGTGCAGACAGGTGCCGCCGAGCTTGTCCTTCTCGACCAGGACCACCGACAGGCCCAGCTCCGCGGCCCGCAGCGCGCAGGCGTAGCCACCGGAGCCGCCGCCCAGGATCACCAGGTCGGCGGAACGAGCACCCGGGTCGGACACCGATCAGCTCCCTCCGGGGGTCACCGCCGGTGGACCGGCTCCGCCGGACGGGACCCCGCTACGCGGCGACCATCTTGTCATCCGGCCGCGACTGCGCCACTGGGGTGTCGGGAGCAAATCCGTGATCCCGTTCGTTGGGCACTCGGAGCTACCGTGTCCGGTTCGTAGGGGTGCGACCGGATCGACGAGAGGATGACGCGCATGGGTCTGCTCGACCTGTTCCGGTCACGTGGACCGTCGGGCCCCAGGTCCGGCCGGGGATCCGGCTCCGGCGGGAGGCGTGGCGCGTACGCGGAGGGGGAGGCCCACCTGCGTGAGTGGTCGGCCGCCCGGATCGGTGTCGAGGCCTTCGTCGAGCCGCGCACGACCGTGACGGAGACGACGGTGGTCTTCGTCGCGCACGACGGCGAGTGGACCCGCAGGCGGGTCGCGAACCCGAACGCGGCGAAGAAGCTGGCCCGGTCGCTGCAGATGCCGATCTACGACGTGCAGCTCGTCGGGTACCCGAACCGGATGCGCGAGCACGACGCCCGCGACCGCGCCCTGCGCAAGCGCGAGCGCCAGGAGCGGATGCTGCGCGAGCTGCGGGCCAAGGACCGCGACGCCTGACCCGCCGGGTCAGGGGCGCAGCGAGCGGGCGCGCCGCTCGCCGAGCGCGCGCATCGCGGGCTCCAGGCGCAGCGCGGGCCCGGGGGCTAGCGCGGTGAGGCGCAGCAGCGCACCCCGCCAGGCGGGCAGCGTCCGGTAGACCCGGCCGGTGCCGAACATCCCGACCAGCGCCGTCGCGACCTGCTCGGGGGTGACCAGCACCCCGGACCGCACGAGCGCCTGGCCCTGGCCGCCGGGCGTCATCGAGCGCAGCAGCTCGGTGTTCACCCCGTCCGGGCAGACCGCGTGCACCCCGATGCCCTCCCGGCGCACCTCCGAGGCCAGCGCGGACACCATGGACAGCGCGCCCGCCTTCGACGCCGCGTACACCGACAGGCCCGGAACCGGTCCCAGGCCGGACAGCGACACGGTCACGCCGATCTCGCCGCCCCGGGCGGTCCCCGCCGCCGCCTGCTCGCGGAACGCGGTCAACGCGGCCCGGGCGCCCCAGATCGGGCCCAGCAGGTTGACCTCGACCAGCGCGCGGGCGCGGGCCTCGGCGATGTCGGTGACGGTGCCGTCGAACCCGACGCCGGCGTTGCTCACCCAGGCGCCCAGCGGCGCGAGCTCGCGGGCCCGGGCCACCGCCGCCGCGGACGCGGCCGGGTCGGTGACGTCGCAGGCGGTGCCGGCGGCCGCCCCGATCCGGGTCGCGGTGGCCCGCGCCGCGGCCTCGTCGAGGTCGGTGACCAGCACCCGGTAGCCGCGCCCGACGAGCTCGCGGGCGATCTGCTCGCCGATGCCGCGGGCCGCGCCGGTGACCACCGCGGAACGGGGGGAGTGCGCGGGGACCTCGTGTCGACGACGCTGCCGGCTCATGGGCGGCAGTATGCCCTACCCGTGGGTAACCCCCGGTCCGGTGTCGCCGCCCGGATCCGGTCCGGTCAGACTCGGGCCCCGTGACGGCCGCGATGCACCTGCCCCGCTTCCTCGTCCGCCAGCGGATCACCCTCGGCGTGAACCGCTACGACGTGCACGCCGCGAACCCCGACGGCAGCGCGGGCGCGCTCATGGCGTTCGCGCAGCAGAAGCGGGTCGCCTTCAAGGAGCAGGTGACCTTCTGGTCCGACGACAGCCGCTCCCGCGCGGTGTTCTCCTTCCGCGCCCGCCAGCGTCTCGACGTCCGCGCCGAGCACGACGTCTTCGACGAGCACGGCCGGGTGATCGGCACCTTCGGCAAGCGGTTCGGGGCGAGCCTGCTGCGCTCGACCTGGACGCTGACCGCGCCGGGCGTCGCCGCGACCGGCCGCGAGCGCAGCCTCGGCGTCGCCCTGCTGCGCCGGGTGGCCGAGAACCTGCCGCTGCCGTACCACTTCGACGTCACCGAGGACTCCGGCGGCACGCTGCTGATGAGCAGCGACCGGCGGTGGTCGCTGCGCGACTCCTACGACGTCTCCGTCCCGGACCCGCGCATCGACTTCCGCCTGGCCGCCGCCTTCGCCGTCGCGCTGGACGCGTTGCAGGACCGCTGAGCCGCGCTCAGCCGTTCGCGGCCACGTCCTCCAGGAACGCCAGCAGGGTGCGCACCGGCACCCCTGTGCCGCCCTTGGTGGTGTAGCCGCGCGGCCCGCCGGTGTTGAACGACGGCCCGGCGATGTCGATGTGCGCCCACGGCAGCCCGGCGGGCACGAACTCCTTGAGGAACGTGCCGGCCAGCAGCATCCCGGCGAACCGCTGCCCGCTGACGTTGCTGATGTCGGCCACCCGCGAGTCCAGCTCGCCGCGCAGGTACTCCGGCAGCGGCATCGCCCAGGCGTCCTCGCCGGTGGCGGTGCCGTGCGCGGCGACCCGGTCGCGCAGCTCGTCCGAGCCCATCACCCCGGCGGTGCGCATGCCGAGCGCGACGAGCTGGGCGCCGGTCAGCGTCGAGGTCTCCACCAGGTAGTCGGGGTCGTCCTGGGCGGCGCGGACGATCGCGTCGGCGAGGATCAGCCGTCCCTCGGCGTCGGTGTTGAGCACCTCGACGGTGGTCCCGCCGAACATGGTCAGCACGTCGCCGGGCTTGTACGCCGTCGACGACGGCATGTTCTCCGCCATCGGCACGGTCGCGGTCACCGTGACCGGCAGCTCCAGCTTCGCGGCGAGCACGACGGTCGCGACGACCGCGGCCGCCCCGCCCATGTCCGAGGTCATGTCGGCCATGCCGGCGTTGGGCTTGAGCGAGATGCCGCCGGTGTCGAAGGTGATGCCCTTCCCGACGAGCGCGACCCGCTTCGACGCGGCCGGGCCGCCGTTCCAGGTCAGGCGCACCAGCCGGGGCGGGTTCGCCGACCCCTTCCCGACGCCGGTGACGCCGCCGTAGCCGTTCTCCCGCAGCCCGGCGTCGTCGAGGACCTCGGTGACCAGCCCGGCGCGCTCGCCCAGCGCCACCGCGTGCGCCGCGAAGGTCTCCGGGACCAGCACGTTCGGCGCGGTGTTGACCAGGTCCCGGGCGGTGACGACGGCCTCGGCGACGAGCGTCGCCCGCCGCACGGCCGCGTCGTCGGCACCGGTGAACGACCAGCTGCCGACCGGGGTGGCCGCGGCGTCGGTGGAGGTCCGGTGCCGGTCGAAGCGGTAGCCGCCCAGGACGGCGCCGACGACCGCGGCCTCGGCGTCGACCGCGGACAGCGTGCTCAGCACCGAGCCGGTCCCGGCCAGCGTGCGGGCGGCGGCACCGGCGGCGCGGCGGACCGCCTCGGACGCCTTCGGCCCCTCGGCCGGGCGGCCCAGACCGACCGCGACCAGCCGCGGCGCGGACAGCGCGCCGCGGGTCGGCAGCGACACGACCTGCTCGGCCTTCCCGGTCGCGCCGACGGTGGTGAGCAGCTCCAGCAGCTCGCCGGAGAACGCGGCGTCGACGCCGGCGGCGCCCGCGGCCAGCGCCGGGCCGGTGCCGTCGGCGGCGTCGGCCGCGGGGGCGTGCAGACCGACCACGACGGCGTCGACGACCGCCTCCGTCTCGGCACCGCTGTGTGCGGCGGTCTGCGGGAGGGTCGGGACGTCGATCGGCACGGGTGGCACTCCTCGGGGTCGGACGGGAACGGTGGGTATCGGACGAGTGGCTCCGGGTCGCCCGATCTCACCCTGCGTGGCCGATGCACACGTCCCGTGCGCCGGGTGGGTGGGGAGCGGGGTGGCGGGCGGGACGACGAGACCGGACCGAGATGGTAATGACACCCCCGCGGCGCCGCGCGGCACAGGGGTGGATGGGAAGGTGAACGGGTGCCCCGCCCCCCGTACCGGATCCCGACCGTGACCGCGGTCGTCGTCGCCCTGTCGGCGACGTTCGGTACCGGGCTGTACGCCGCGCTCGGCCCCGCGGCCGCGTCGGCGGGCACCTGGTTCCCGCTCGGGGTGCTCCTCGCCGCGCTGCTCGCGCTCGGCGTGGTCGGCTCGACCGCGCACCTGTCGCTCGCCCGCCCGGCCGGTCCGGAGCTGGCCCGCGGTGACCTGCCCGCCCCCGCACTACGGCTCGGGGCGGTCGCGCGGGTGACCTCGCGGGCCGCCGCCGGGTCGGCCGCGGCGCTGGTGTTCGGTGCCTACGTGCTGCCCACCCAGCCGGTGACGATCGCGGTGGTGGCGGTGCTCGCCGTCGTCGCGGTGAACGCCTTCGGGGTGCGGATCTCGCCCGGTGCGGCGCGCGGGCTGGTGGTGGGCACGGTGCTCGCCCTGACCGTCGCGATCGTGGTGGGGCTGCGGTCGGACGGGCCGCACGCGGTGCTGTCCTCGGCGATGCCCGCCGCGGCCACCGGAGCCGGCATCGCCGGCGACGGCGCCGGGACGCCCGACGACCCGGCCGTCGCCACGCTGCAGGCCGCGATCGAGCCGGGCCCGCTCGGCGTGCTGGCCGCCGCCGGGTTCGTGTTCCTCGCCTTCACCGGGCTGTCCCGCGTCGCCGAGCTCGGGGGCAGCCTGCGGGACCCGGTGCGGGCGATCCGCCGGGCCCCCGCACTCGCCGTCGTGATCACGACGGTGCTGCTGCTCCTGCTGTCGGCGGCCCTGCTGCGCGGGCTCGGTGCGTCCGGGCTGGCCTCGGCGTCGGCCCCGCTGGCCGCGCTGATGGACACCAGCAGCAGCGCCCAGGTGGGGGTGCTGGTGCGGGTCGGCGCCGCCGCTGCGACGGTCGCCGCACTGCTCGGGGCGCTGTCGCGGGCCGCGGCCGGCGCCGCCCGGCTGTCCCGCGAGGGGGAGCTGCCCGCGTTCCTGGGCCGGGGCGGGTCGCGCGGCACGCCGTGGGTGGCCGACCTGACGCTGGGGGTGCTGACCCTGGCGATGACCCTGCTGCTGTCCGCGACGACCGCGATCGTCGTCACCGTCGTCGCGGCCCTGGTCCACCACGCGGTGCTGCACGCCGCGGTGCTCCGGCTGCCGGGACGCCCGGTGCGGGCGGCGCTCGTCGCCGTCGCCGGTGGGGTGGGGTGCCTGGCCGTCGCCGCGTCGATGCCGCCGTGGCCGCTGGTCGCGACGGCCGGAGCGCTCGCCGCGGGCTGGGTGCTGTGCGCCGTCACGGCGCGCTCCCGCGCCCGCGCCGCGGCCGAGGAACCCGTGCGCCGCAGCGATCCCGAGGAACAGGCGGCCTGAGGCCGATAGGGTCGGGCGCGTGACCGACGAGCTCCTGCCCAGCCCGCTGCACGACCGGCACGTCGCCCTCGACGCCACCCTCGGCGAGTTCGGGGGGTGGTCGATGCCGATCTCCTACCCGGGCGGCACCGTCGCCGAGCACACGTCGGTTCGCGAGACGGCGGGCCTGTTCGACGTCAGCCACCTCGGCACCGTCCCGATCTCCGGGCCGGGCGCGGCCGCGCACCTGAACGCCTGCCTCACCAACGACCTCGGCCGCATCGGCCCGGGCCGTGCCCAGTACACCCTGGCCTGCGACGACCGCGGCGGCGTCGAGGACGACATGATCGTCTACCTGGCGGCCGACGACGACCTGCTGCTCGTCCCGAACGCCGCGAACTCCACCCGGATCGTCTCCGCGCTCGCCGCCGACGCCCCGCCCGGGGTCACGATCACCGACCGGCACCGCGAGCTCGCCGTGCTCGCCGTCCAGGGGCCCCGCTCCGCCGAGGCCCTGGGCGCGGCGCTCGGTGCCGCGGGGGAGGGCGTCGCGGGCCTGGACTACATGGCGTTCACCGACCTCGAGGGCGGCCTGAACGACGGCGGTGTGCGGATCTGCCGCACCGGCTACACCGGCGAGCTCGGCTACGAGGTCGTCCTCGCCGCCCAGGCCGCACCGGCGATGTGGGACGCCCTGCTCGACGCCGTCCGCGCCGTCGGCGGCGGCCCCTGCGGTCTCGCGGCGCGCGACACCCTGCGCACCGAGATGGGCTACCCGCTGCACGGCCACGAGCTGTCCATCGAGATCAGCCCGGTCCAGGCCGGGAGCAGCTGGGCGGTCGGGTGGGACAAGCCGGCGTTCTGGGGCCGCGACGCCCTGCTCGCCGAGCGCGCGGCGGGCCCGGCGCGGCGCCTGCGCGCGCTGCGGGCGACCGGGCGGGGTGTCCCGCGGGCGGGCATGACCGTCCTCGACGGCGAGGGCGGCAGCCCCGTCGGCGTCGTCACCTCGGGGACGTTCTCCCCGACGCTGCGCACCGGCGTCGCGCTGGCCCTGGTCGACACCGCGGGAGGGGTGGCGGTCGGCGACGGGTTGGTGATCGACGTCCGGGGCCGTGCGCTGCCGGTGGAGGTCGTGAAGCCGCCGCTGGTGCCCTCACACGTCCGCTGAGGGTCCCGTTCTTCGGGAATCCGACTGTTTGCCCCGTGGACAGCGGGGATACCGTTCGGGGCATGAGCGCGCCGAAGTTCTCCGTGACCCGCAACCCCGCCCCGGCGTCCCCGCAGCGGCGCGCCGACGTACTGGCCGCCCCCGGCTTCGGGCGGTACATGACCGACCACATGGTGACGATCCGGTGGACCGCCGGGACCGGCTGGCACGACCCGGCGGTCGTGCCCTACGGCCCGATGACGCTGGACCCGTCGTCGATGGTCCTGCACTACGGGCAGGAGATCTTCGAGGGTCTCAAGGCCTACCGCCAGCCCGACGGCTCGATCGCCTCGTTCCGGCCCGACGCCAACGCCGCCCGGTTCGCCGGCTCCGCGCGCCGGCTCGCGATGGCCGAGCTCCCCGAGGACCTCTTCCTCGCCTCGCTGTCCGAGCTCCTCGCGGTCGACTCCGAGTGGGTGCCCGAGGCCGGCACCGAGGACTCGCTCTACCTGCGGCCCTTCATGATCGCGACCGAGGTCGGGCTGGGGGTGCGGCCGTCGTCGGAGTACCTGTACTCGGTCATCGCCTCGCCGGCCGGGCCGTACTTCGCCGGTGGGGTCAAGCCCATGGACGTGTGGCTGGAGACCGAGTACACGCGCGCCGCCCTCGGCGGCACCGGCACCGCCAAGTGCGGCGGGAACTACGCGGCGTCGCTGCTGCCGCAGGCGGTCGGCGCCCAGCACGGCTGCGCCCAGGTCGCCTACCTCGACGCCGAGGAGCGCCAGTGGATCGACGAGATGGGCTCGAACAACCTGTTCTTCGTCTTCCGCTCCGAGGACGGCTCGGTCGAGGTCGCGACGCCGGACCTGCGCGGCTCGGTGCTCGCCGGCATCACCCGGGACTCGCTGATCACGGTGGCGAAGGACCTCGGGATCTCCGTGGTCGAGCGCCGCATCTCCGGCCAGGAGTGGCTCGGCGGCGCCGCCAGCGGCGTGCTGACCGAGGTGTTCGGCTGCGGCACCGCCGCGGTGATCACCCCGATCGGGACGGTCAAGCACAGCGGCGGAGAGGTGACCGTCGGCAACGGTGAGCCCGGCCCGGTCACCCTGCAGCTGCGCGAGGCGCTGACCGCGATCCAGCGCGGCGCGGCCCCGGACCCGCACGGCTGGATGCACACCCTGGTGCCGGCCTCCGCGTCGGTCTGAGCCGGCCCGGGATCGTCCACCGGTCCCGGGCCGGCCGTCCGGCCCCGACGCATGATCACCGGTTGTGGAGTTCCGCGCCCGTCCCGCGGACGGAACGCTCCACAACCGGTGATCACCGGCGCAGGGCCCGCCGGATCGCGGCGACGGTGCCCTCGGGTGCGTCGTGCACGTCGTGCCAGGTGAAGCGCAACAGCGTCCACCCCTGGGTGACCAGGGCGTTCCCCTTGGCCCGGTCGGCCCGGAACCGGTCGGGGTCGGTGTGCCAGGCCCAGCCGTCCAGCTCGATCGCCACCCGCTCGGCGGGGAAGGCCAGATCGATCTCGCGCCCGCCGCCCACGGGCAGCCCGCGGACGACGCCGCCGATCCCGGCGGCGCGCAGCAGCCGCAGCAGCATCCGTTCCAGCTCCGAGTCCGCGCGGTCGAGCGCGGCCACCAGGGCCACCAGCAGCCGGTGCGCCGCGGCCATGCCGTGCGCGCCCGCGTTGCGGGAGTAGGCCTCGTGCAGCAGCGCCGGGTGCACGACGCGACGCTGCAGGACCCGGTCGAGGAACGCGGCCCCGTCGGGCAGCACGGCGCAGGTCTCCAGCACGGTCAGGTGCTCGGCGGTGACGGCGACGCCCCGGATCCAGGTCCGGTCGGGACCGGGCACGTCGCGCCGCCGCAGCGCGATGCCGCCGGGCGCGAGCCGCCGGGTGCCGCGGGGGAGCGTCACTCCGACGTCGCGGGGGCACCGGTCGGTCATCCCGCTCCAGCACGCGGCGGCCGGCCCGTGGACCAGCCCGGAGGGCCCGGCCCAGAGCGCCGCGGCCCGGACGCGCATCGCCGCGGTCGGGACGCGGGTCGCCTCGGCGAGGACGCCCGGGTGCAGGTCGACCCACTCGCCGCGGGCCACCCGTCGCCGGACGGCCTGCCGGGACAGCCCGGTGGCCCGGGCCTGGGCCGCGGACAGGACCCCGTCCTGGGCGAGCAGCAGGTCACGCAGCGAGGTCGACGGAGCGGGGAGCGGGGCAGGGGGCACCGGCGCAGGATGGCGGCGCCCCGCACGGCCCGGCCCCGATCCCGCCGAACCCGTCGCAGCTGCGAATCCCGTCCATGATCACCGGTTGTGGAGTCCTGCGTCCGCCTCGCGAACGATGTGCTCCACAACCGGTGATCATGGGGCCGCCTGCCGCGTGGACCGGCTCGATGAAGCCCCGGGTCATCCGGTGAGCGCGGCCGCCAGGACGACGAGGACCGCGGTGCCGCCGAGCTCGCAGGCCGCACCCAGGACGTCGCCGCTCATCCCGCCGAAGCGTCGCCGGGTGTGCCGGGCCAGGCCCACCACCAGCAGCGCCGCGAGCAGCACCGCCCCGGCGACCGCGAGCACCGCCCCGGCGGCCGCCCCCGCCCGGCCTGCGCCGACGAGTGCCCCCGCCCCGGCCGCCGCCAGACCGGTCCACCACAGCGGCGCCACCCACACCGGCTGCGACCCGGCGACGGTCGCCCCCAGCCCGCCGGGCCGCGCGGCGGGCGTCCCGCGGCGCGCGACCCAGCAGAACCCGGCCCGCCCGGTCGCCGCGGCCAGCGCGCAGACGACGAGCACGACCGCGGGCGGCGCGGACGCCAGCTGCGCGAGGGCGGCGGCGCGGGCGCCCAGCACCACCAGCAGCGTGACGACGGCGAACGGTCCGGCCCCGCCGTCGGCCATGATCCGCAGCGCCCGCTCCGGCGGGCCGTAGCTGCCCAGGCCGTCGGCGGTGTCGGCGATGCCGTCGACGTGCATCCCGCGCGTCGCGAGCGCTCCCGCCCCGACCGTCAGCAGGCCCGCGACCAGCGGGGACACCCCGGCGGCGACCAGCCCGGTGAGCAGCGCCCCGCCCGCGACGCCGAGCCCGGCGCCGACCAGCGGCGCCCAGCGCAGGGCGGCCGCGGCGACGCCGTCGGGCAGCGCGCCCTCGTCGGAGGTGCGGACCCGGGCGGGCACGACGGTCAGCCAGCTGACCGCCAGCGCGAGCCCGGCGAGGGGACCGGGCCGGGGTCCGCTCACCGGCCGAGGCCGGCCGGCGCCGTCACGTCACCCGGGACGACGCCGGTGTCGTGCGCGGTCCCGGTCTCGGCGAGCAGGCGCGCCGCGGTGACCAGCAGCGGCAGCGCCGTCACCGCGGCGGTGCCGTCCTCGGTGCGCACCGCCAGGTCCAGCAGCGGCACCAGCGACAGGTGCTCCAGGACGAGCGTCGCGGCCGGTTCGGTCGACGGCTGCGCGGCGACCCACCAGTCCTTCGCGCCGGGGGCCAGCTCGTCGGCGAGCAGGGCCGCCGCGCCGACGGCCAGGCCGTCGAGCACCGCGGGCACCTTGCGCTCCGCGGCCCGGGCGAGGAACCCGGCGAGCACGATCAGGTCCGTGCCGCCGACGGTGCGCAGCAGCGCCAGCGGGTCGCGCAGGTGCGGACGGGCCCGGCGCAGCGCGTCACGGATCGCGATGGCCTTGCGCATCCAGGCGCGGTCGTCGATCCCCGACGCCCGCCCCACGACGGCGACGGGCTCGGCCCCGGTCACGGCCGCGACGATCGTCGCGGCGGGGGTCGTCACGCCGACGGCGAGCGTCGCCGGGATCAGCAGGTCCGCGCCGGCGTCGATCTCGGCGTCGGCCAGCCGCCGCCCGGTCAGCCACGCCGCGGTGGCGCGCTCGCCGTCCAGGGCGTCCTCGCGGTCGATCCGGCCGGTGCCGTGCGCGACGAGCCAGCCCGGCTCGGCGCCCTCGGCCCCGGACACGAGCCCGACGTCGACGACCCGCACGGTCGCCCCGGCGGCCCGCGCGGCGACGGTGACCGGCAGCCGTCCGGCCGCGGCGGCGGTGGCGCGCACCGCGGACACCTGCGGCGGGTAGGCCGAGACGCCGTTCGCGGCGATGCCGTGGTCGGCGGCGAGCAGCACCACCCGGGCGCGCACGGGCGCCTGCGGGGGACAGGTGCCCTGGCAGGACGCCAGCCACACGCCCAGCTCGCCGAGCCTGCCGAGCCCGCCGGTGGGCATCGCGAGCCCCTCGACCAGGGCGACGGCCTCTCGGCGGCTGCGGGAGTCCGGCCGTCCGACGGTGACCGGGACGATCTCCACGTCGGACTCGGTGACCGAGGCGGGTGTCGTCGCGGCCCCGGCGACGGCGCCCGCGGCCGCCCCGGTCGCGGGGAGGACCGCACCCGGGACCCCGGCGGGGGTGCCCGCGACGTCACCGTCAGGGTCGGCGACCTCGGCCCCGGCGGCCCCGCCGGCCGGAGCATCGCTCCCGTCGGGAGCCGCGGACCCGGTGGCGGAGCCGGGCGACCCGGTGGCGGAGCCGGGCAACCCGGTGGCGGAGCCGGGCGAGCCGGTGGCGTCGAGCCCGGCAGCGGGTCCCGCGGCGGCGAGATCGGCGCGTGCTCCCGCGGCCGGCGCCGCAGGTCCGGGTGCGGCGGCGATGCCGGCCGGAGCGGCGGAGGCGTCCGTGGCCGGAGCGGGCAGGGCGAGGGCCCGCCCCGCCACCACCAGCACGACGTCGTCGCACACCCGCGCGACGGCGGCGTTCAGCTCGCCCAGCCGGTCGCGGAACAGCCGCCCGGCGCGGGTGTCCGGCACGACCCCCAGCCCCGTCTCGGCGGACACCAGCACCAGCGGACCCGGCGCGGCGGCGACCGCGGCGACCAGCCCGTCGACGGCGGCGTCGACCGCGGCGGGCACGACCGGGGCGTCCCAGGCACCGGCGTCGTCGAGGACCCCGGTCAGCCAGGTCGCCAGGTCGTCGACCAGCACCGGGCCGGGCCGGGCGAGCGCGGCGGCCAGCTCGGTGCCGCCGACCTCCTCGGTGGTCCAGTGGGCGGGGCGCCGGGCGGTGTGCGCGGCGATGCGCGCGTCCCAGTCGGTGTCGCCGGGGATCCGCCGGCCGGTCGCGAGATAGCGGACCGCCGCGTCGTCGCCGAGCAGTTCCTCGGCGTGCCGCGACTTGCCGGAGCGCGTGCCCCCGAGGACGAGCGTCCGCAGTTCGACGGGAGGAGTCACGCCGCACATCGTGTCCTACCGGTCCCCGGTAGCGTCGCGAAGGTGCTCGATCATCTGGTCCTGGCCACCCCCGACGTCGACGACACCGCCGCTGACCTGGCCGGACGTCATCTCCACACGCTCGAGGGCGGGCCGCACGTCGGTGTCGGCACCCGCAACCGGCTGGCCGGGATCGGGCCGGGCCGGTACCTGGAGGTCGTCGGCCCCGACCCCGCGCAGGACGAGCCGGGCGCACCGCGCCCGTTCCGGATCGACACCCTGACCGCACCCGCGCTGGTGACCTGGGCGGTGCGCGTCGACGACCTCGACGCCGCGCTCGACGCGGCCCGCGCCGCCGGGCACGACCCGGGACCCGCCAGGGACATGTCCCGTCGGCGCCCGGACGGCACGCTTCTCGCGTGGCGGCTCGCGTTCCCTCCCGACGACGCGGGCGGGGTGCTGCCGTTCCTCATCGACTGGGGCGCCACCCGGCACCCGTCGGCCGACCTGCCGGTCCCGGCGAGCCTGCGCACGCTGCGCCTGACCCACCCCGATCCGGAGCGGGTGACCGCACTGCTCGACGCCGTCGGTGCGGGTGGGGAGGCCGAGGTCGTCGCGGGGGAGACGCCGTCGCTGCAGGCCGTGCTGGACCTGCCCGGCGGGCCGCTCGTGCTCTGAGAGCCGGGGCCCGCCGGGACGGTGTCAGACCGTGTCGCCGCGCTTGACGCGCGGCTTGGGCACCCGCATGCGGCGCGGCTGGGTGGCGCGGGAGAACGCGTACCACCCGGTGCCGAGGCCCTTGATCTCCTCGTCGGGGAACTTCGCGCGGGCCTTCTTCAGGACCTGCATGCCCAGCAGCGTGCCCTCGACGACCATCACGATCAGCATCAGGAACGTGAACAGCGTGACGTACTGCTGGATCACCGGGTTCTGGATCAGCGCGGCGACCAGCACGAGCGCGGCCAGCGGCAGGAACAGCCCGATGACGTGCGGGCGCGAGTCCACGATGTCGCGCACGTAGGCCCGCACCTTGCCGCGGTCGCGGGGGAGCAGCACGCGGTCGTCGCCGGCGTCCATCCGCTTGCGGCGCTCCAGCGCCTTCGCCCGGCGCTCGTCCTTCGACGGCCGGGTGGCGCGGGCCAGCTTCGCGGCCTCCCGCTGGGTGCGCGGCGGGGGCGGCGCGGGACCGCGCCGCCTGCCCTCGGCGTCACGGCGCTTCGGTGTCGCCCGGCCCTTGCCGGGGGTGGTGTGGGGACGCGAGCGGGTCGCGCCCTCGTCCTCCGTCTCCGCAGCGTCCGTGCCCGCCGGGGACTCGACGGCCGTCTGACCGGCCTGGTCGGAGCTCTCGGAGCGGCGCAGGAACCTCACAGGTGTCCACAATACGGGCCGCCGCTAGCCTGCCCCGCATGCGCATCGTGGTGGCTCCCGACTCCTTCGGCGGAACCCTCAGCGCACGGGAGGCGGCCGAAGCGATCGCCGCGGGCTGGCGGCGCGGCGTGCCCGGCGCCGACGTCGCGATCGTCCCCCTCGCCGACGGCGGCACCGGCTTCGCGGAGGTGCTGCACACCGCGCTCGGCGGGACCGTGCACGAGCGGGAGGTCACCGGCCCGCTCGGTGACCCGGTGACCGGGTCCTGGCTGCGCGTCGGCGACACCGCCTACCTGGAGTGCGCCTCGGCGTGCGGGCTGCACCACGTCCCGCGCGAGGACCGGGTCCCCGGGGTCGCCCGGACGGCGACGACGTCCGGGGTGGGGGAGCTGCTCGCCGCCGCCCGCGACGCCGGCGTCACCACCGCCGTCGTGGGGCTCGGCGGGTCCGCCACCACCGACGGCGGCGCCGGTCTGCTGGCCGCGCTCGGCGCCGTCCCCGTCGACGACGACGGCCTCCCGCTCCCGCCCGGCGGCGCGGCCCTGGACTGCTGCGCCCGCCTCGACGGGACCCCCGACCTGGGCGGGATGACCCTGGTCGCGGCGAGCGACGTCGACAACCCGCTGCTCGGACCGCACGGCGCCGCCGCCGTGTTCGGCCCGCAGAAGGGCGCCGACGACGCCGCCGTCACCGAGATGGACGGCGCGCTGACCGTGTTCGCCGGGGTGCTCGCCGACCTGGCCGGGCGCGAGGTGCGCGACCTGCCCTCGGCCGGCGCCGCGGGCGGTCTCGGCGCCGCGCTGCTCGCCCTCGGCGCGCGGGTCGAGTCCGGTGCCGGTCTGGTCCGCGGCCTGGTCGGGCTCGACGCCGAGCTGGACGCCGCCGACGTCGCCGTCACCGGGGAGGGCAGCTTCGACTGGCAGTCGCTGCGCGGCAAGCTCGTCACCGCCGTCGCCCGGGGTGCGGCCGACCGCGGGACGCCGTGCGTGGTGCTGGCCGGGCAGGTCAGCGTCGGCCGCCGGGAGGCCGCGGCGGCGGGGGTCGACGCGGCGTTCGGGGTGGCGGAGGAGTTCGGCCTGGAGGCCTCGATGGCCGACCCGGCCGGGACCCTCGCCGACCTGGCCGAACGCGTCGCTCCCCGCTGGAGCCGGTGAGCCCCGTCACCCGCCCGTCGGCGAATCGCACGGTCTCCGCCCGGATGCGGACCCGCCCGACGTCGTACTATGGATTCCGACGCCCGGTGGGAACAGGGCGGACCACGCACGTTGTTGGGAGAGTCATGACCGTTGACAACACCTTGGACGCGGGCGCGACCACGGAGCAGACGCACGGCGTGGAGCTGACCGACTCCGCTGCCGTCAAGGCGCGCACCCTGCTCGAGCAGGAGGGCCGCGACGACATGCACCTGCGCATCGCCGTGCAGCCCGGTGGCTGTGCCGGCCTGCGTTACCAGCTCTTCTTCGACGACCGGTCGCTCGACGGTGACCTCTTCCGTGACTTCCACGGTCTCAAGGTCGGCGTCGACCGGATGAGCGCCCCGTACCTGCAGGGCGCCACGATCGACTTCGTCGACACCATCGAGAAGCAGGGCTTCACGATCGACAACCCGAACGCGGGCGGCTCCTGCGCCTGTGGCGACAGCTTCAACTGACGTCGCACAGCAGCACCTCCGAAGGGCCCCGCCGGTGATCTCCGGCGGGGCCCTTCGCCGTGGGTGACGTAGGGTCCCCTGTGTGCCTATTGCCGTGACGGGGTCGATCGCCTCCGACAACCTCATGCATTTCCCGGGGAAGTTCTCCGAGCAGATCCTCGCCGACCAGCTGGACCGGATCTCGGTCAGCTTCCTGGTCGACGACCTGACGGTCCGCCGGGGCGGCGTGGCCGGCAACATCGCCTTCGCGCTCGGTGTGCTCGGCCAGAACCCGGTGTTGATCGGCGCCGTCGGTGCCGACTTCGCCGAGTACAAGCAGGTCCTCGACGACCTGGGTGTCGACACCTCCGGGGTGCACACCCACGACGACGTCCACACCGCCCGCTTCGTCTGCACCACCGACGACGACATGCGCCAGATCGCGTCCTTCTACACCGGCGCCATGGCCAAGTCGAAGGAGATCGAGCTCGCCCCGATCGCCGAGCGCGTCGGCGGGTTCGACCTGGTGCTGATCGGCGCCAGCGACCCCGAGGCCATGCTGCGCCACACCGACGAGTGCCGCGAGAAGGGCTACGCGTTCCTCGCCGACCCGTCCCAGCAGCTGGCCCGCATGGAGGGCCCCGAGGTGCGGCGCCTCATCGAGGGCGCCACCTACCTGGTGACCAACGACTACGAGTTCGAGCTGCTGCTCAAGAAGACCGGCTGGACCGCCGAGGAGATCGGCGCCAAGGTCGGAACCCGGATCACCACCTTCGGTGAGAAGGGCGCGCTGATCGTCGAGGCCGACGGCACCGAGACCCGGATCGACGTCGTCCCGCCGACCGAGCTGGTCGACCCGACCGGTGTCGGCGACGCCTGGCGCGCCGGGTTCCTCACCGCGCTCGGCGCGGGGCTGCCGCTGGAGCGTTCGGCCCAGCTGGGTGCGCTCATCGCGACCTACGTCCTGGAGTCCGACGGCCCGCAGGAATGGACCTGGGACCGCGACGCCGCCCTCACCCGGCTGCGCGACGCCTTCGGTGACACCGCCGCCGACGAGATCCGGGCCGTCCTGCCCGGCTGACCCCCGCCGTACGAGAACGGGCCGGCACCCCCGCGGGGGTGCCGGCCCGTCGTCGTGCGGGGACCGTTCAGATCTTGACCGGGTAGGTCGGGGTCGGGACCTCGGGCACGATCCGCTTCTCGACGAAGATCCCGTGCCACAGCAGGAAGACCAGCACCGCCCAGATCCGGCGGGAGTGGTCGACCGGGCCCTCGCGGTGCGCGTCGAGCATGCGGTGCACGGCCTGCAGGTCGATCAGGTGCCCGGCACCGGAGTTCTGCAGGATGTCGCGCGCCCAGGCGTACATCTCGTCGCGCAGCCAGTGCCGGATCGGCACCGGGAAGCCGAGCTTGGGCCGGTTGAGCACGTGCGGCGGGATGATGCCCTCGCAGGCCCGGCGCAGCGCGTACTTCGTGGTGCCGTTCGAGCCGTGGGTGATCTTCTGCGACTGCGGCAGCGACGAGGCGATGTCGAAGACCTCGGGGTCGAGGAACGGCACCCGCAGCTCCAGCGAGTGCGCCATCGTCATCTTGTCGGCCTTGACCAGGATGTCGCCGCGCAGCCAGGTGAACAGGTCCACGTGCTGCATCCGGGCGACCGGGTCCCAGTCGTGGCTGGCGAAGTAGTGCGGCGCCGTCACGTCCTGGTGCGACACCCGCGGGTCGTAGCCGCGCAGGACCTCGTGGAGCTGGTCGTCGCGGAAGATGCGGGCGTTGCCGTAGTAGCGCTGCTCCATCGACAGCGACCCGCGGCGCAGCAGGTCCTTGCCCCGCATGCCCTCGGGCATCTTGCGCGACGCCCGGCGCATGAGCGGCTTGAGCGTGCCGGGGACCTTCTCGAACGGCGACAGCGACAGCGGCTCGCGGTAGATCGAGTACCCGCCGAACAGCTCGTCGGCGCCCTCGCCGGACAGCACGACCTTGACGTGCTGGCGGGCCTCGCGGGCGATGAACCACAGCGGGACCAGCGCCGGGTCGGCGACCGGGTCGTCGAGGTACCAGATGATGAGCGGCAGGGCCTCCATCATCTCGTCCGGCTTGACGGTGCGGACCACGTGCCGCACGCCGATCGCGGCAGCGGACTCGGCGGCCACGTCGACCTCGGAGTAGCCCTCGCGCTCGAACCCGGTGGTGAAGGTGATCAGGTTCGGGTTGTGCTCCTTGGCGAGCGCCGCGATCGCGGTGGAGTCGATCCCGCCGGACAGGAACGCACCGACGGTCACGTCGGCCCGCATGTGCTTGGCGACCGAGTCGCGCAGCACGTCGGCGATCTCGCCGTGCACGATCGCCTCCGCCTCGGCGCTGGCCGGGGCGTGGCTGGGCAGCGAGATGAACTTCGGCGCGAAGTAGCGCTGGTGCAGCGGCTCCTCGCCGGGGCGCACGGTGACGTGCGTGCCGGACTCGACGCGCGAGATCATCCGGTGCAGCGACATCGGCTCGGGCACGTACTGCAGGGTCAGGTAGTGCTGCAGCGCGGCCGGCTCCAGGTCCAGCCCGATCTCCAGCTCACCGGCCAGCGACAGCAGCGACTTCTTCTCGCTGGCGAACGCGGTGCCGACCGGGGTGGTGGCCAGGAACAGCGGCTTGATACCGAACGGGTCGCGGGCCAGGAACAGCTCGCGCTCCACGACGTCCCAGATGGCGAAGGCGAACATGCCGCGCAGGCGCTGCACGGCGTCGGGGCCCCAGTAGTGGAACGCCGCGACGATGACCTCGCCGTCGCCGTCGGTGGCGAACGCCGCGTCGTAGGTCTCGATCAGCTCCTCACGGAGCTCGAGGTAGTTGTAGATCTCGCCGTTGAAGACGATGGTGTAGCGGGTGTCCTCGCCCGGCACCGGCCCCCAGTGCAGGGGTTGGTGGGAATGGTCCACGTCGATGATCGACAACCGGTTGAACCCGAGGACGAGGTCGTGGTCGTTCCACGTCTCGCTCTCGTCGGGTCCCCGGTGCCGCGCACAGCGCAGCCCGTCGGCGATCGGGTCGACCCGGGTCGCGGCGTCCGCCCCGGCGGTCAGCAATCCCAGCAGTCCGCACACACCGGTCAGTATGCCGAGTCAGCCGGACGGGTCTCGCGCGCCCCGGTGCGAAACGGTCTTCCCGCTGCGAGACTGCCTGTTTCCCCTGCGGCGGTGACGACGTTCACGCCCTGTCCGGGAACCCCCGGGGGGCGCGGCCCGACCGGGGTTCGTCTAGGCTCTACGCGAGGTCGAAGAAGGTGCTCCATACGGGTGGCACATGATCCCCTTCGACCGCGGTGTCGTGACGGCGGAGCAAGGAAGAACGTGCTGGCAGTGCGGCGTACGCAGGAGACGACAGGAAGGCGGCGTGCAGTGGCCCGAACCGAAGGCCGCTCCCGGATCGCCCGGGCGGCGAAGGTGGCCGTGGTCGGCCTGCTGGCGGCTCCGGCTCTGGCCGGTTGCTCGGTCCAGGAGGTCATCCGGTTCGGGTGGCCCGAGGGGGTGACCCCCGAGGCCGAGTCGATGCGCAACCTGTGGACCTGGTCCGCGATCGCGGCGCTGGTCGTCGGTGTCATCACCTGGGGCGCCATGTTCTGGGCGATGATCCTGCACCGGAAGCGCAAGGACGACGACGGCTCGCTGCCGCGCCAGACGCAGTACAACCTGCCGGTCGAGCTCGTCTTCACGGCGATCCCGACCGTCATCGTGGCCGTGCTCTTCGGCTTCACGGTGAACGTGCAGAACTACATCGACAAGGAGAACCCGACCGCGGGTGGCCCGGCCGACCTGCGGGTCGACATCGTCGGGTTCCAGTGGAACTGGGAGTTCTCCTACCCCGACGAGGCCGGCCAGGGCGGACGCCCGGTGAGCACGCTGGGGACGAGCGACACGATCCCGATCATGGTCCTCCCGACCGACCGGTCGATCCAGTTCACGCAGCGCTCGCCCGACGTGATCCACTCGTTCTACGTGCCGGAGTTCCTCTTCAAGCGCGACGTCTTCCCGTTCCCGGAGCGGAACGAGCAGGACAACACCTACATCATCGACCGGATCGACCGTGAGGGCGCGTTCGTCGGTCGCTGCGCCGAGCTGTGCGGCACGTACCACTCGCAGATGAACTTCGAGGTGCGTGCCCTGGAGCCCGCGCTGTTCGACCGGTACATCCAGCTCCGCAAGGAGACCAACCCGCAGACCGGGCAGGCCTACTCGACCGGCGAGGCGCTGCAGGCGCTGAACTGCGGCGAGTGGTGCGCGCCGGAGGCGATCAGCACGCAGCCGTTCTCGACCGACCGCGGCCAGCTGGCCGCGCAGGTCACGGGCTGAGGGAGGACGCGCACCCATGAAGATCGAGTCCCGGCTCTTCGAGATCGTCACCGGCTTCTTCATCCTGGCCGCGCTGGCGTACATGTTCATCGCCGGTGAGGTCGTCGGCGTGACCGCGCTGTGGCTGACCGCGGGTCTGTCGCTGATCGTCGGCACGTACTTCCGGTTCGTCTCCCGCCGCCTCGAGGAGCGCCCCGAGGACAACCCCGAGGCCGAGGTGTCCGACGGCGCCGGCGAGGTGGGCTTCTTCTCCGCCGGCAGCTACTGGCCGCTGGGCCTGGCCGCCGCGGCCGCCTTCGCCGCCCTGGGTGTGGCCTTCTGGTACGCCTGGATGATCGTCATCGGCATGACGCTGGTGCTGATCGCCGTCGGCGGCCTGGTGTTCGAGTACCACCGCGGTCCCGCCGCGCACTGACCACCACGCGAACCGGCCCCATCCCCGTTACCGGGGGTGGGGCCGTTCGTCGTTCCGGGGTGCTCAGGCGCTCGCGTGCCCGGCGGGGGTGCCGACGTAGTGCCGCTCGATGTCCTCGACGAGCGTGGGCCCGCCGGGCTGCCAGCCCAGCAGGGCGCGCGTCCGGTCGCTGCGGGCGACGACGTCGAGCCCGGCGAAGGTGCCCAGCCAGCCGAAGTGCTCGCTCGGGACCTCCCGCACCGGCACGCCCAGCCCGCGGCCGATCGCCCCGGCGATCTCGAGCATCGTCACGCCCTGCTCGCCCGCGGCGTGCAGCACCGTGCCGGCCGGGGCGGATTCGCAGGCCAGCCGGAACAGCCGGGCCGCGTCGCCGACGTGCACGGCGGGCCAGTGGTTGCCCCCGTCGCCGACGTGGCCGCTGACCCCGGTCCGCCGCGCGGTCTCGACGAGCACGGACACGAAGCCGGTGTCGCCCGCCCCGTGCACGGTCGGCGCCAGCCGGGCGCTCGCCGAGCGCACGCCCGCCGCCGCCAGGTCGAGGACCTCCCGCTCGGTGAGCATCCGGCCTGCCGCGGGGCTGTCGGTGGCGGGCAGGTCGTCCTCGTCGACGGGGGCGCCGGAGCCGTGCCCGGCGAGCCCGGAGGCGATGACGAGCGGGCGGTCGGTGCCCCGCAGCGGCGCGGCCAGCGCCGCGACGGCCGCGCGGTCCGCCGCGACCGCGGCCGGGAAGTCGCCGCCGAAGGCCAGGTCGTGCTTGAAGGCGAGGTGGACGACGCCGTCGACCTGCGACGCCGTGGTCGACAGCAGGTCGAGGTCGTCCAGGTCGCCGCGGACGACCTCGGCCCCTGCCGTGTCGAGGGCGGTCGCGCCGGCGTCGGAACGGGCCAGCCCGACGACCCGGTGGCCCGCGCCGAGGAGCTCGGGGACGAGGGCGGAGCCGATCCAGCCCGTCGCCCCGGTGACGAGGATGCGCATGAGGTGCCTCCGTGTGACCGTGATGACCAGTGATGTCATCTGGTGCCATCACTGTACACCGCGATGACACCAGGTGTCGTCACGTAGGCTCGGGGGATGGGCAGATGGGAGCCGGACGCCGCCGGGCGGCTGCGCGGAGCGGCGCTGGACCTGTTCGAGGAGCACGGCTTCGACGGCACGACGGTCGAGGACATCGCGTCCCGGGCCGGGGTCACCAAGCGGACCTTCTTCCGGCACTTCGCCGACAAGCGCGAGGTGCTGTTCGGCGGCGACTCCGGGGAGTCGTTCGTGTCGTTGTTCGCCGCGGGACTGGCCGCGGCGGACCCGGACCTGCCGCCGGAACGGGCGCTGACCGGTGCCCTCGAGCACGTCGCGGCCACGTTCGAGGGGCGGTGGGCGTTCGCGCGGCGCCGGCAGGGGGTGCTCGCGGCGAACGCGTCGCTGCGCGAACGGGAGCTGGTGAAGATGGAGTCCGTCGTGGGCGTGCTCACCGACGGTCTGCGCGCCCGCGGTGTGGCCGACCCCGCGGCGACCGTGGCGGCCGAGGCGGGCGCGGCGGTGTTCCGCACGGCGTTCGCGCGCTGGGTCTCCGCCGAGGAGGAGGGGGACCTCGCGGCCGAGGTCCGCACGGTGGCCGCCGCGCTGCGGGGCGTGGTCGCCGGGGGATGACCGGCGGTCCGGCCGGGCCGGACCGCCGGGGTGCGGTCAGCCCCGGGCGGCGCGGCCGAGCGCGTCGCGGGCGATGATGACCTGCTGGATCTGGCTGGTGCCCTCGTAGATCCGGAAGAGCCGGGCGTCGCGGTAGAACCGCTCGACGGCGACGCCGCGCATGTAGCCCGCCCCGCCGTGCACCTGCACCGCGCGGTCGGCGACCCGGCCCACCATCTCCGAGCAGAAGTACTTCGCGGCGGCGGGCCCGGAGACCATGTCGGTGCCGTCGTCGAAGCTGCGGGCGGCGTCGAGGACCAGGCCGCGGCCCGCGCGGGCGTCGGTCACCGAGTCCGCGACCAGGCCCTGGACCAGCTGGAACCGGGCGATCGGCTTGCCGCCCTGCTCGCGGGTCCTGGCGAACTCGACGGTCTCGTGGACCAGCCGGTCGGCCATCCCGACGCAGACCGCGCCGATGTGCAGCCGGCCGTGGGCGAGGCACTTCGCGGCGACGAGGAAACCCTTGTCGATGCCCTCCTCGCCGCCGACGACGTTCTCGAACGGGACGCGGACGTCGTCGAGGTACACGTCGGCGGTCCAGGCGCCGAACTGGCCCATCTTGTGGTCCTTCGGCCCGACCGACAGGCCGGGGGTGCCCTTCGGGACGAGGAAGGTCGAGATGCCGCGGTTGCCGGGGGCGTCCGGGTCGGTCCGTGCGAACACCATGATCACGTCGGCGACGGGGGAGTTGGTGATGTAGCGCTTGGAGCCGTTGAGGACCCAGCCGTCGCCGTCGCGGACGGCCCGGGTGGTGAGCGAGGAGGGGTCGGAGCCCGCGTCGGCCTCGGTCAGTCCGAACGAGGCGGTGACCTCGCCGGAGGCCAGCCGGGGCAGCCACTGCTTCTTCTGCTCCTCGGTGCCGCCCTCCAGCAGCACGTGCCCGGCGATGCCGTTGTTGGTGCCGAACAGCGAGCGCAGCGCGGGGGTCGTCCAGCCCAGCTCGAACGCGAGCCGGACCTCCTGCGAGGCGGTCAGGCCGAGGCCGCCGTACTGCTCGGGGATGGTGAAGCCGTAGAGGCCCATCTCCTTGCACTGGGCGACGATGCGCTCGGGGACGGCGTCCTCGGCGTCGATCCGCTCCTCCTGCGGCACCACCTCGGTGCGGATGAAGTCACGGACGGAGTCCAGGACGTCGATGAGGTCGGCGGGGTCCACGGGCACACCTTCTCGCGTCGTCGCGTCTGTTACCGAGGGGTAGCTCACCATGTCGCCCCCGTCCCACGCGACCCCGGCGGGGTGTTCGTCACCGCCTATCCTCGGGGTGCACCCGTGCCGCGCCGAGCAGGAGGACCGCATGTCCGAGGAGCCGGCCGACCGCGACGTCGCCACCCGCCCCCGCCCCGCCCCCGACGAGCCGGGCGGCAGCCCGCTGGACCCGCACCTGGTCCGCGCGCTGGAGGGCTGGGGCAACGGGGCGCTGCGCGAGTACCTGCTGCGCGACGGGGGCCTGCACCTCCCGCACCCGCCGGGCTGGCCGTCGTCGTGGCCGGGGCGCACCCGGCTCGGTGCCCAGATGGCCTACCTGCTGACCGGGCTGCCGCTGGCGGTCGTCAGCGGGGTCGTGGTCCTGGTCGGGCTGGTGCTGGGCGCGGGGACGTTCGTGATCTGGATCGGGCTGCCGATCACCGTCGGGCTGCTGGCCGCGGCGCGCGGGTTCGCCGAGCTGGAGCGCCGGGCCACCGAGGCCGCGACCGGCGGCCCGCTCCCGCCGCACCACTACCGGCCCAACCGCGGGCGCTCGCTGATGGGGCGGCTGTTCCGGGCCCTGGCCGACCCGCAGAGCTGGCGCGACGTCGCGCACGCCGTCACCGCGCTGCCGGTGCGGACGGTGACCGCGGCGGTCGCGCTGGTGTGGTCGGTCACCGGCCTGGGCGGGCTGTTCTACGTGTTCTGGCAGTGGTCGCTGCCGCGCGGGCCGAACAACTGGACGCTGTTCGGCTCGATCACCGGCATCGACTCCACCCTCGGCGACGTCGCGCTCAACACCGGGCTCGGCGTCCTGCTGCTGATGACCCTGCCGACGGTCGTGCGCTGGCTGACCGACATGCGTGCGCTGCTCGCCCGCGGCCTGCTCACCAACCAGACCGCCGCGCTGCGGGCCCGCGCACTGGCGCTGGCCGCCGGCCGCCGGGCGGCCGTCGCGGCCGAGGCGCAGACCCTGCGCCGGCTCGAACGCGACATCCACGACGGGCCGCAGCAGCGCCTGGTGCGGCTCGGCATGGACCTGGAGTCCGCCGTCCGGCGCCTCGACGACGACCCCGAGCGCGCCCGCCCGCTGCTGCACGAGGCCCTGGAGCAGAGCCGCGAGGCGCTCTCGGAGCTGCGCGCGCTGTCCCGGGGCATCGCGCCGCCGATCCTCGCCGACCGCGGGCTCGGCCCGGCGCTGCGGGCGGCCGCGGGGCGCTGCCCGGTCCCGGTCGACCTCGACGTCGGTCTCGCCGACGGCGCCCGGCTGCCCGCCCTGGTCGAGAACACCGCGTACTTCGTGGTGACCGAGGCACTCACCAACATCGCCAAGCACGCCGGCGCGACCGCGGTGACGGTCACCGTGACCGTCGACGAGACCCTGCTGCGGGTCGGCGTCCGCGACGACGGCCGCGGCGGCGCCCACCCGGGCAAGGGCCACGGCCTGGCCGGGCTCG
This sequence comes from Pseudonocardia sp. ICBG162, assembly GCF_020496225.1. Lineage (NCBI taxonomy): Bacteria > Bacillati > Actinomycetota > Actinomycetes > Pseudonocardiales > Pseudonocardiaceae > Pseudonocardia > Pseudonocardia sp. ICBG162. The sequence continues at coordinate 72,072 of NZ_JAHLJD010000017.1, read as the reverse complement.
CCGACCGGCTGGAGATCGTCGAGGGACGCCTGGAGGTCGACAGCCCGCCCGGTGGCCCGACCGTCCTGACCGCGGAGGTCCCGGTCGCCGGCCTGGGGGACGCGTGACCCAGGATGGGTCCATGACGATGCGGGTGGTCCTCGCCGAGGACTCGGTGCTGCTGCGCGAGGGCCTGGTCCGGCTGCTGGAGGAGGCGGACGCGACGGTGCTCGCCGCCGTCGGGGACGGCACCGCGCTCGTCGCCGCGGTGGAGGAGCACCAGCCCGAGGTGGCCGTCGTCGACGTCCGGATGCCGCCCTCGTTCACCGACGAGGGGCTGCGGGCCGCGCTGGAGATCCGCAGGCGGTTCCCGTCGGTCGGGATCCTGGTGCTGTCCCAGTACGTCGAGGAGTCCTACGCCACCGACCTGCTGGAGGCCGGCGGCGGGGTCGGGTACCTGCTCAAGGACCGCGTGTCCAAGCTCGCCGACCTCTCCGACGCGCTCGGCCGGGTCGCCGCGGGCGGCACCGTGCTGGACCCCGAGGTCGTCTCCGCGCTGCTCACCAAGCGCCGCCGGCGCGACCCCCTGGCCGAGCTGTCCCCGCGCGAGCGCGAGGTGCTGGAGCTCATGGCCCAGGGCCGCACCAACATCGCCATCGGGCGGCTCATGGTGATCACCCAGGGCGCGGTGGAGAAGCACATCTCCTCGATCTTCACCAAGCTCGGGCTGCCGCCGTCGTCGGACGACCACCGCCGCGTGATGGCGGTCCTGGCCTGGCTGGGCTAGACCGAGCGCAGGTCCAGCGCCAGCTCGGCGGGCCCGCCGTCGTCGACGGTCACCGGGATGCCCCAGTCCTGCTGGTAGCGGTGGCAGGCGGCGAACCCGTCCGACGGGTCGTCGCAGGCCGCCGCGGTCACCGCGACCTGCAGCACCCCGGCGCCGACGCCCGGGTCCAGGCGCAGCTCGCGGGTCAGCCCGGTCGCGGTGCCCCCGCCGGACAGCAGCAGCGACGGCGGGTCGGCCGCCACGGTCAGCGACGTCGGGTCGCCGTAGCGGTCGTCGAGGTGCTGCCCGGTGGGCGGGGCGAACCCGATCCGCAGCGCCACGCCCGGGGCGAGGGCCGTCGGGGTCCGCCGGACGACGTGGGCGTCGCCGGACACCAGCGACCCGGCCGGGACGGGCAGCCGTACCAGCCGGTGCGCCGCGGACTCGACGACGACCAGCGTCTCTCCGTCGACGAGCAGGTCCGACGGTTCGGCGAGCCCCTCGGCCAGCGTCGAGACCAGGTTCGTCGCCGGGTCGAATCGGCGCACGGCGCCGTTGTAGGTGTCGGCGACGGCGACCGAGCCGTCGGGCAGCACGGTCACCCCGAGCGGGTGCTGCAGCAGCGCCTGCGCGGCCGGGCCGTCGCGGTGCCCGAACTCGAACAGCCCCTGCCCGACGGCCGTCGCGACCGCGGCGCCGGGGCCGTCGCCGACCCGGCGCAGCGCGGAGATCTCGGAGTCGGCGACCCACAGCGTCCCGTCGGGGCCGGCGGCCAGCCCGGACGGCTGGGCGAAGAACGCCTCGTCGAACGCGCCGTCGCGCAGCCCCTCGTTGGTGGTCCCGGCCAGCACCCGGGCCTCGCCGGTGGCGGGGTCGAGGGTCCACAGCTGGTGCGGTCCCGCCATCGCGACGACGACCGTCCCGCCCCACCACGCCAGGTCCCACGGCGAGGACAGCAGCGCCGACGCGGCACCGACCGCGACCCGTTCGCGCAGCTGCCCGCCGGTCCCGGCCAGGGTGGACACGGTGCCGTCGGCCAGGTCGACCCGCCGGACCGCGTGGTTGACGGTGTCGGCGACCAGCACGGCGTCGCCGGAGGGGAGGACCAGCAGCCCCTGCGGCTCGGAGAACCGCGCCGTCGCCGCCGCGCCGTCGGTGAGCCCGCGCTCCCCGGACCCGATCCGGCGCACCTCGGTCTCCAGGTCGGGCTCCAGCTCGACGAGCTGGTGGTGGGCGGTGTCGGAGACGAGGAACGTGCCGCCGGGCAGCGCGACGAGCTTGCCGGGGAACCGCAGCGCGGTGCCCGGCGCGGGCGGCGGGACGTACGGGTCGTCCCCGCGACGCAGCCGGTCTCCGTGCGTGTCGACCAGCTCCCGGACCAGCGCGGCCAGCCCGGGGCCGTGGCCCTCGCCCGCCATCCGGGCGACGACGAACCCGTCCGGGTCGATGACGGCCAGGGTCGGCCAGGCGCGGGCGGCGTAGGCGTCCCAGGTGGTGAGCTCGGGGTCGTCGAGGACGGGGTGGGTGACGGCGTAGCGCTCCACGGCGGCCTCGACCGCGGCCGGGTCCGCCTCGTGCAGGAACTTCGGCGAGTGCACCCCGATGATCGTCAGGACGTCACCGAACTCGGCTTCGAGGGGCCGCAGCTCGTCGAGGGCGTGCAGGCAGTTGACGCAGCAGAACGTCCAGAAGTCGAGCACCACGATCCGCCCGCGCAGCCCGGCGAGGGTCACGTCCTCGCCGCCGGTGTTGAGCCACCGCCGTCCGCGCAGCTCGGGCGCCCGCACCTTCATCCGTTCACCAGCAATCACACCGGCCCCAACGACGGACCGGCGCGCGGGTGTTCCCCGACCACGCCACACTGATCGTCATGCCCGAGCTGCCCGAGGTGGAGAACGCACGCACGGTCCTCGCCGAGGCCGTCGGCCGCACGATCACCGCCGTCGACGACCGCGACGACTGGGTCTGCCGCCCGCACCGGCCCGGTGACATCGCCTCGGCGCTGAAGGGCGGGCGGCTCACCCGGGCGAACCGGATCGGCAAGACCATGTGGTGCGACACCGAGACCACCGACGGCGAGGCCGGGCCCGCGCTCGGCGTGCACCTCGGGATGGGCGGACGGATCGTCGTCACCAACTCCGACGGAGAGCGCATCGGCGGCGGCCCCGCCCGCCCCGACCGGCAGCCGCGCAAGGCCGAGTGGGACCGGTTCACCATGACCTTCGACGACGGCGGGCAGTTCCGGCTGTTCGACAAGCGCCGTCTCGGCCGGGTCCGGCTCGACCCCGACCTGTCCGGTCTCGGCCCCGACGCGGAGGGCATGAAGCCGGCCGAGTTCCGCGACCGGCTGCTGCGCGGCACGTCGGCGGTGAAGGCCCGGCTGCTCGACCAGTCCGTGCTGGCCGGCGTCGGGAACCTGCTGGCCGACGAGACGCTGTGGCAGGCGCGGATCTCGCCGAAGGTCCCGGTGCGTGACCTGACCCGCACCGACCTGGACCGGCTGCACCGCAACCTCGACCGCGCGCTGGAGCGGGCCATCGCGAACGGTGGCGTGCACACCGGTGAGGTCATCGAGCACCGGCACCCGGGCGGGCACTGCCCGCGCTGCGGCGCGGAGATGGTGCACGGGACCGTCGGCGGGCGGTCGACCTGGTGGTGCCCACAGGAGCAGGTCTGACCGGGGGCCGTGCACAATCACCCCATGCCGGACGCGTCCGACACCGCTCTGCTCTACCTCGACCGCGGCCTCGTGCGCGCCGACGACACCCCACCCGACCCCGCGGCCCAGCGCCGCGCCCATACCCTGGTGCGGACCGCCCGCGGTGCCCGGTGGGGCGTCCCGGTGCTGCTGCTCGTCGTGCTGGTGCTCGCGTTCACCCCAGTGGCGGGGACGGCGTATTGGGTGGCGGCCGTCGTCGTGCTGGTCGGGGTCGTGGCCGCGGTGCTGCTGCTGACCCGCGCCGCCGCCGTCGCGCACGCCACGGCGGGGCTCCCGGTGCCGATCGAGATCACCGGGAAGGTCGCGACCGCGATGCGTGCCGTGCTCGCGATGACCGGTGCGCTGCGCACCCACCGGAGGGCAGGCGGTGCCGCGGAGGGGGTCGCGCTGCTGCGGCAGTGGACGACGGCGACCGAGGCACTGCGCGCGGCGTGGCTGCCGACGACATCGGTGCCTGGCACGACCACGCCCGCACCCTCGCCGCGGCGGGGGAGCGGGCCACGCGCATCACCGGCGACCTGACCGGCGCCGGGACGCCGGACGGGGACCCCGCGGGCTGACCGGCGCCCGGACGGGGCCCGGCCGGGTCAGGCCGCGGCGGTGTCGGGTCGCCGGGTCCGCCTTGCGAGCACCAGCGACAGCACCGTCACCCCGGTGAACGCGAGCGCCGCGCCCAGCGTCCACCCGGCGAGCACGTCGGAGAGCCAGTGCACGCCCAGGTAGAGGCGGCTGAACCCGACGGCACCCGCCCACAGCACGGCGAACGCGGTGAGCAGCGTCCGCCCCCGGGAGCGCAGGACCGGCCACAGCGCCAGCACCAGCGCGGTCCACGCGGCGGCGACCATCGTCGCGTGCCCGGACGGCAGCGACTCGTTCGCGATGAACGTGACCTGCAGCTCCGCGGGCGGCCGCGGCCGGTCGATGAGCTGCTTGAGCACGGTGAACACCACGCTGGCGACGGGCGGCGTCGCGGCCAGGCACAGACCGGCGGCGGCCCGGCCCCGGAGCGCGAGCACCGCGCCCCCGACGAGCCCGACCGCGGTGCTCCCGACGGTGTTGCCGATCTCGGTGACGATCAGCGCCACCACGGTGACGCCCGGGACCCGGTCCGCGGCCAGCCCGACCGCGGTCGCGGTGTCCGCGGTCTGCAGCACCCCGGTCGCGGCCAGCGCGAGCAGCGCCGCCGCGAGGACGAGCAGCACCGCTGCGACCGGACCGGTGACGCGGGCCCGCAGCGGGGCCGACCGTGGATCGTTCACCGGCCGATTCTCTCCCGGCGGGACGACGGCCCGCCGGGAGAGGTGCGTCAGCGGCCGCGCCAGGCGCGGTAGCGGCCGATCAGCGCGGCGGTGGACGCGTCGAGACCGGCCTCGGCGGCGTCCGGCGGGTTCGGGCCGTGGAGCGCGGGGCCGAACTGCTTGGCCATGACCTTGCCGAGCTCGACGCCCCACTGGTCGAAGGAGTCGATGCCCCAGATCGTGCCCTCGACGAAGGTGACGTGCTCGTAGAAGGCGATGATCTGCCCGAGCACCGACGGGGTCAGCTTCTCGGCCAGGATCGTCGACGACGGCCGGTTGCCCGGCATCACCTTGTGCGGCACGACGTCGGCCGGAGTGCCCTCGGCCTCGATCTCCGCGGCGGTCTTGCCGAACGCCAGCGCCGCGGACTGGGCGAACAGGTTCGCCATGAACAGGTCGTGGGAGTCGGCCGCGTCCTCGCCGGGCAGGTCGTGGTGCGGGCGGGCGAAACCGATGAAGTCGCACGGCACGAGGCGGGTGCCCTGGTGCAGCAGCTGGTAGAACGCGTGCTGGCCGTTGGTGCCCGGCTCGCCCCAGAAGATCTCGCCGGTGGTCGTGGTGACCGGGGTGCCGTCGCCGCGCACGGACTTGCCGTTGGACTCCATGGTCAGCTGCTGCAGGTAGGCGGGCAGCCGGTGCAGGTACTGGGAGTACGGCAGCACCGCACGGGTGTCGGCGCCGAAGAAGTTCGCGTACCAGACGCCGAGCAGCCCGGAGATCACCGGCAGGTTCTGCTCGAGCGGGGTGCGCCGGAAGTGCTCGTCCATGGCGTGCATGCCGGCGAGGAACTCCGCGAAGTGCTCGCGGCCGATCGCGCACATCAGCGACAGCCCGATCGCCGAGTCCAGCGAGTAGCGGCCGCCGACCCAGTCCCAGAACCCGAACATGTTGTCGGTGGAGATGCCGAACTCCGACACCTTCTCCGCGTTCGTGGAGACCGCGGCGAAGTGCTTCGCGACGGCCCCGGTGTCGTCGGTCCCGAGCCCGGACAGCAGCCAGGACCGCGCGTTGCGGGCGTTGGTCAGCGTCTCCTGCGTGGTGAACGTCTTCGACGAGACGACGAACAGCGTGGTCGCCGGGGCGAGGTCGCGGGTCTTCTCGTACAGGTCGGTCGGGTCGATGTTGGACACGAACCGGCACTCGAGGTCGCGCTGGGCGTAGTCGCGCAGCGCCTCGTAGGCCATGACCGGGCCCAGGTCGGAGCCGCCGATTCCGATGTTGACCACCGTGCGGATCCGCTCCCCGGTGGACCCGGTCCACGCCCCGGAGCGCACGGCGTCGGTGAACTCGCCCATCCGATCCAGGACGGCGTGCACGTCGGCGACGACGTCCTGGCCGTCGACGGTGAGCGACGCGTCGCGCGGCAGCCGCAGCGCCGTGTGCAGGACGGCCCGGTCCTCGGAGGTGTTCACGTGCTCACCGGTGAACATCGCCTCGGTGCGGGCGGGCAGGCCGGCGGCCCGCGCCAGGTCCGTCAGCAACCCGACGGTCTCGCGGGTGATGCGGTGCTTGGAGTAGTCGAGCACCAGGTCGGCCCCGGTGGCGGTGAGCGCGCCGGCGCGATCGGGGTCGTCGTCGAACAGCGACCGCAGGTGCCGCGGCTCGACCTCCGCCGCGTGCTCGGTCAGCGCCGTCCATTCCGTGGTCGCCGTGATGTCGTGGCTGTTCGTGTCGGACACGACGGCCATCATTGCGCAGCGCGGGGGTCCGAGCGCGACGGCGCGACCCGGCGGCGCGTCACTGGGCCGCTCGGGCGTACCGCCCGTCGCGCGCAGGTTCGTGCGGGACGAGCGGCCTGTCCGGATCGCCGGGCTGCACCCCGCCCCGACCGTCGGTGATCCTGTGGCGGGTGCGTCGCCGGTCACTGCGACGTCCGGGTGATGCCCGCTCCGGCAGGGACACGCTGTGTGCCCGCGACCTGCGACGACGCGGGATCGGGGCGACCGCTCGACCGGTCGTGCCGTGTGGGCCACCGGCCACAGCGACCCCCGGTCGGGTGACACGCGGTGGCGTACATCTCGTCGCGTGCTGCGGCCGTCTCGTCGCGCAGTGTGGCTGATCCGGGCGGCGTAGCGCGTTCGTGCCTCTAGGGTCTTGTGCATTCCGTGGTGACGAGCTCACCCGCGGTGACCATCTCGTACCTGGAGGAACCGTGTACCGCTCCCTGACCGGAACCCCGCGCGACGTCGCGCTGCTCGTCGCCCGCCTGCTGCTGGCCTACATCATGGTCATGCACTCGTGGAAGAAGATCGACGCCGGTCTCTTCGACACCGCCGCCGTGTTCGCGAAGTTCGGCATCCCGCTGGCCATCGGCGCGGCCTCGTTCACGATCGTGGTCGAGCTCGTGTTCCCCCTCTCGGTCGCCCTCGGCGTCCGCATGGTCCTGCCCGGCGCGATGATGACCTTCGTGATGGCCGGCGCGATCTGGTTCGTCCACGGCAAGAACGGCCTGTTCATGGCCGACAACGGCTGGGCGCTCGTCGGCACGATCATCTGCGCCACGCTGATCCTGATGTCCACCGGCCCGGGCCGGTTCAGCGTCGACGAGCTCCTGTCCCGCCAGGCGGCCCGCCGCATGGAGCAGACCCAGGCGATCCCGCGCCAGACCGTCTCGGTCTGACCCGTACCTCCCGGCCCGCCCGCGCGCCCCGAAGCCGGGCGGGCCGGTGACCCTCCTCCCGGCCCGCCCGCGGGCGCGACCACGGCCCGCACCCCGACGCCACGGGGTGCGGGCCTCATCCGTGTCCGGCGCTAACCTCCGCGGGTGAGCCACGAGCGGACGACCGAGGGGCGGGCGCTGCCCCGGCTGACCGCGATCCGGTACGTGACCCCGCTGCGCGAGGGCGGGTCGCTTCCCGGGCTGATGGAGGCCGACGACCTCGGCACCTACGCGGTCAAGTTCACCGGCGCCGGGCAGGGCCGCCCGGTGCTGGTCAACGAGATCGTCTCCGGGGAGCTCGCCCGCGCGCTGGGTCTGCCCGTCCCGCGGATCGCGACGATCGTCGTCGACGGGACGCTCGGGCGCACCGAGCCCGACGAGGAGGTCCAGGAGCTGCTCCGGAACTCCGACGGGCTCAACCTGGCCGTCGACTTCCTGCCCGGCGCGCTCGACCTGGACCCGGTCGCGTTCGACGTCGGGCCCGGGTTCGCCGGCCGGGTGCTCTGGTTCGACGCGCTCGTCGGCAACGTCGACCGTTCCTGGCGCAACTCGAACATGCTGCTCTGGCACCGCAGGCCCTACCTGATCGACCACGGCGCGACGCTCACCTTCGCCCACGACTGGTCGGCCGCGCCGCGGTTCGCCCACCGCCCGTTCGACGCCGGTGACCACGTGCTGCTCGGCGCCCACCCCGACCTCGACGCCGCGGACACCGCACTCGCCCCGCTGGTCACCCCGGACCTGCTCGAGGGGGTGCTGGCGCTGGTCCCCGACGAGTGGATCGCCGACGTCGACGGCGTCGGGGCCCCCGACGCCGTGCGCGCCGCCTACGTGCAGGCGCTCGCGGCCCGGGTCGCGGCGCGCGGGGACTGGCTGCCGGGCGTCGCCGCGACGGTGGCGGCGGGCAGGCCGCGGCCGGTCGACCGTGCCCCACGCCGTCCGCCCTGGCTGCGGATCGGCGGAGTCGGCGGCGGTGAGGGCCGGTGAGCGGCCTCGTCGCCTACGAGTATGCGCTGCTGCGGGTCGTGCCGCGGGTGGAGCGCGGGGAGTCGATGAACGCCGGGGTGCTGCTGCACTGCCGGGCCCGCGACGTCCTCGCGGTGCGGGTCCACCTCGACCGCGCCCGGCTGGCCGCGCTCGACCCGGCCGCCGACGCCGACGCCGTCGACGAGCTGCTGGCGACCGTGGCCGCGGTGGCCGCGGTGCCCGAGCCGCCGCGCTCGGACCGGCACGCCACCGGCGCGCTGGCCGCCCGCGGGCCCGGCGCGGGGGAGGACATCGGACGCCGCTTCCGGCGTCTCACCACCGCGCGCAGCACCATCGTGTGCCCCGGCCCGGTCCACACCGGACTCACCGCGGACCCGGCCGCGGAGGCCGAACGGCTGCTGGCCCGGCTCGTGCTGCCGCTGTCGCAGGACACGGCTCCGGCCGGTGCCCCCGGAACGCACGACGGCGCCGCCCGGTGACCGGTGCGGCGCCGTCGGGTGTGGACGGTCTCAGGAGGAGGCGGCCCGTCCGGCCTTCTCGATCGAGTCCGCGAGCTGGTCCTCGCTGAGCATCGGGAAGAAGCCGCGGAAGTCCTGGTCCTGCACGCCGCTCCAGTCGTAGACCTGGGTGACCGTCGTGCCGTCGCCCTCGGGCGCGAGGTGCCAGGTGTAGGTGTGGCCCTCGGCGCGGACGTCGCCGATCGTGTCCTTCTTCGCGTCGATCGGGTGCAGCGACGGCGCCCAGCCGATCACGCGGTCCTTCTCGAAGGACGTGACGGTGTTCTTCATCTGGTAGTCGCCGAGGTCGCCGTTGTGCATGTTCATCACGAACTCGTCGCCGACACCGCTGATCTCCGTCGAGCCCTCGACGCCCCGCAGCATGTCGGCGCCGTCGATCTCCTGGTGCCGGGTGGGGGTCGACAGCAGCGCGAACAGCTGCTGCGGGGTGGCGGACACGGTGCGGGTGACGGTGATCTGGTCGCTCACGGGTTCCTCTCCCACCGGTCGTCGTCGACGGCGCCGGGGTGCGCCGGACGCGACCGGTCATGATCAGGGGAGAGGTGCCCGCAATCGTCGCGCCCGAAACGGGGGTGGTCGGCGCGGGGGGCGATCATGTTGCATCGGGGGATGACCGACGCACACGACGGGGTGGACCCGGTCGCCCTGACCCGCTGGCTGGCCGCCGAGGTGCCGCAGGTCGAGCTCGGCGACGGCCCGGTGGCCGTGGAGCGGATCTCCGGCGGGCACTCCAACCTGACCTTCCGGGTCACCGACGCCCGCGGCACGCCGTACGCGCTGCGCCGCCCGCCGACCGGGGGTGTGCTCGCCACCGCGCACGACATGGGCCGGGAGTGGCGCTTCCTGACCGCGCTGGCCGGCACCGCGGTCCCGGTGCCGGAGCCGGTCGCCCTGTGCGCGGACACCGCGGTGCTGGGCGCCGGCTTCTACCTGATGGGCTGGGTGGACGGGGTGGTACCGGGGGACCGTGCCGCGGGCGAGGCCGTCCCGGAACCGGAGCGGCGGGCCTATGGTCTCGACACCGCCGAGGTGCTCGCGGCGCTGCACGCCGTCGACCCGGCCGAGGTGGGGCTCGGCGACCTGCAGCGGCCCGGCCGCTACCTGGAACGGCAGCTGCGCCGCTGGCACCGGCAGGCGCACGCGGGCGCGTTCACCGACCTCGCCGCGCTCGACGCCGCACACGCCGCGCTGGTCGAGGCGATGCCGCCGGAGCCGGCCGGCGGGCCGCGGATCGCGCACGGCGACTTCCGGCCGGGGAACCTGTCGTTCCGCGGCGGCCGGATCACCGGCGTCTTCGACTGGGAGCTCGCGGCCCTGGGAGAGCCGCTGGCCGACCTGGGGTGGCTGCTGGCGTCCTGGGAGCGTCCGGGCGACACGCTGCCCGCGATCACCAGCGGCCCGACCGCGGCGCCCGGCTGGCCCGACCGCGACCTCGTCGCCACCCGCTACGCCGAGCGCTCCGGGCGCGCGCTGGACCAGCTGCCGTACTGGGTGGCGTTCGCGCACTGGCGCTGTGCCTGCATCGGGACCGGGGTCTGGACGCGCTACGCCCAGGGCAACATGGGCTCGGACGCCGAGTCCGGGGAGGCCCTGGAGCGCCGTCGTGAGCGCGTGGTCGCCGACGCGGAGGCCGCGCTCGCCGCGTTGCGGCGCGGGCCGACGGGGCGTCCTCGCGGGGCGTAGTCTGCTGCCCACCACAGGTGATCACCCGGGCCCGGGTGGTCCCCGTCGCGCCGCGCCACACCGACGCCGCGCACGGCCCGTCCGCGACCGGGGGAGTACGACGATGTCCGAGGCCGACGACCGCACCCGAGAGATGAGCCGGGAGACCGCCCGGCCGCGTCCCCGCAGCGGGGTGAACCCCGGTCGGCTGTGGGCCGGCGGTGTGGCGACGGCGGTGATCGCCGCGTTGATCGCCCTGGTGGGGCTGCTGATCCTGCAGGTCCTGCTGCAGATCCCGTACCTGGCCCCGGCCGTCTCCGAGCCGCTCGACGGCTGGGCCGCGGCGCAGAGCCTCGCGATCTGGGCGGCGGTCGCCGGGCTGGCGGCCACCGGGCTCGCGCACCTGCTGCTGGTCGCGGTGCCGAGCCCGATGTCCTACTTCGGCTGGATCGCGGGGCTGCTCACCGCGCTGGCCGCGGTGTCCCCGCTGATCCTCACCGAGCAACCCTGGACCGTCCGCATCGCCACCGCGGTGATCCACCTCGTGATCGGGATGTCGATCATCAGCCTGGTGACGACGACGGTCACCAGCGCCACCAACCGGGCCTGAGCTCAGGCGTCGACGGGGACCCGGGCGTCGCCCAGGCGGACCGGCAGCGTCCGGTAGCCGCGCAGCACCCGGGTCCCGCGCAGCTCGGCCGGGCCGTCGGCGCGCAGGTCGGGGTAGCGGTCGAACAGTGCCCGCAGCCCGACCTCGCCCTCCATCTTCGCCAGCGCCGCACCCAGGCAGTAGTGGATCCCCTGGCTGAACGCCACGTGCCGGTCCGCGCCCGCGCGCCCGACGTCGAACCGGGCGGGGTCGGGGAACACGTCCGGGTCGCGGTTCGCGCCGCCGAGGTGGGTGAGCACCAGCGCGCCCCGCTTGACCGGGAACCCGCACACCTCGGTGTCGCGCGCGGCGACGCGCCCGGTGCGCTGGACGGGGGAGTCGTAGCGCAGGACCTCGTCGACGGCGTTCGGCCACAGCGCCGGGTCGGCCTGCAGCCGGGCGAGCTCGTCGGGGTGGGTCAGCAGCAGTCGGGTGCCGTTGCCGATGAGGTTGACCGTCGTCTCGAACCCGGCGGCGAGCAGCAGCATCGCCAGCGACAGCAGCTCGTCGTGGGTGAGCCGGCCCTCCTCCTGGTCGTAGGCGGCGACCAGCGAGGACAGGATGGAGTCGTTGGGCTCGCGGCGCAGCCGCTCGAAGTGCCCGGTCATCCAGTCGGTGAGGGCATCGATGTCGCGCTCGGTGCGGCGGAACGTCGCGTAGTCCAGGCCCATGTCGAGGGAGTAGGCGCCGCCCTCGCCCCACTCGAGGAACTTCTCCCGCATCTCCACCGGCGCCCCGAGCATCTCGACGATGACGGTCGCGGGCAGCAGTGAGGCGTAGCCGGAGATGACGTCGGCCCGCCGGTCGGCGCCGGTGCGGGCCTCCAGGTCGGCGAGCAGCTGTGCGGCGACCTCCTCGGTGCGCCCGCGCAGCGACGAGATCGCCTTGGCGCTGAACGAGCGGGTGACCAGCTTGCGGACCCGGTTGTGGTCCGGCGGGTCGATCGACAGCAGCGACGGCGGCTCGGCCGGCCCGAGCGGCCAGGTCCCGCCCGCGGCGAGCAGCGCGCGCAGCAGGCCCGGCGCGTTCTCCGGCATGCGCAGCCCGACGCAGAAGTCGGGGCTGCGCAGCACCTCGGTGGTGATCTCGTGGTCGACCGTGGTCCAGGTCAGCGCGGAACGCACCATCCGGCCCTGTCCACGGATCTGCTCGTAGGCCGGGTACGGGTCCCGGACCGCGTCCGGGTTGATGATCATGTGCGCGCCCAGGTCACCCTTGGCCGCCTGACGGGTCACCTCCCGCCGCATCGCCCCGTGCCGCAGCACCCACCGGATCCACCGTCGTACTCCTCGCGATGCCGCCATCCCGGCCTCCCCGCCTCGTCGTCGAGCTCGGTTCCGAAGCTACCAGGAGTAAGTTACCGCGGGTAGGTACGTTTCCGGCCCCGGCGGACGGTGGGCCGGACCCCACCGGGTACCAATGGCGGGTGACCGCCGTCGGGGAGCCGCGCCTGCTCGCGGTCAGTGACCTGCACGTGCGGCACGCGGAGAACGCCGACATCGCCGCGGGGCTGCACCCGGGACACCCGGGGGACTGGCTGATCGTCGCGGGTGACGTCGACGAGCGGATCGAGAGCGTCGTCGCCACGCTCGCCGTGCTGCGGGAGCGTTTCACGCAGGTGCTGTGGACCCCGGGCAACCACGAGCTCTGGACCCGCGCCAAGAACGCCCGGGCCGACGCGGTCGAGCAGCTCGCCGGCGTCGCCCGCTACGACGAGCTGGTCCGTCGCTGCCGGGATGTCGGGGTGCTGACCCCGGAGGACGCGTGGCCGGTGTGGGACGGCCCGGGTGGACCGGCCGTCGTCGCGTCGCTGTTCGTGCCCTACGACTACTCGTTCCTGCCCGCCGGCACCACGACGTCGGAGGAGGGGCTGGCCGCGGCCTACGCCGCCGGTGTCGTCTGCACCGACGAGTACCTGCTCCATCCGGCCCCGTACGCCACGCGGGCCGAGTGGTCCGCGGCCCGGGTAGCCTCGACGGCGGCCCGCCTCGACGCGCTCGACCCGGACCTGCCGACGGTGCTGGTCAACCACTGGCCCCTGGTCCGCGAGCCCTGCGACGTCCTCTGGTACCCGGAGTTCGCGCTCTGGTGCGGCACGACGGCGACGGCCGACTGGCACCGCCGCTACCGGGCGCGGGTGGTCGTGCACGGCCACCTGCACATCCCGCGGACGGTCACCGTCGACGGCGTCCCGTTCGTCGAGGTGTCGCTGGGCTACCCGCGGGAGTGGCGACGCCACTCCGAGCGCGTCGGCGGCCACTTCCCGGACCTGTTGCCGCGCACAGTGTTGCCCGCGTCATAGTTAGGTAAGGCTTACCTTGCTATAGCCTCGGGGTCCGTCGACACCCGAGGAGAACGATGACTGCGCTGCGCGTCGCCGTGATCGGCGCCGGTCCGGCCGCCATCTACGCCGCCGACACCCTGCTGAAGTCCGATGCCGACGTCGCCGTGGACCTGTTCGAGAAGCTGCCCGCCCCGTTCGGGCTGGTCCGCTACGGCGTCGCCCCGGACCACCCGCGGATCAAGCAGATCGTGCACGCCCTGCACCGCGTGCTGGACCGCCCCGGCGTGCGGCTGTTCGGCAACGTCCACTTCGGGACCGACATCACCCTGTCCGACCTGCGCGACCACTACGACGCGGTCATCGCGGCCACCGGCTGCGAGCGGGACCGGGACCTCGACGTCCCCGGCGTCGACCTGCCGGGCAGCCACGGCGCCGCCCGCTTCGTGCAGTGGTACGACGGCCACCCCGACGTGCCCCGGGACTGGACGCTCGACGCGTCGTCGGTCGCGGTGATCGGTGCCGGGAACGTGGCCCTGGACGTCGCCCGGATCCTGGCGAGCACCGCCGAGGGCCTGTCGGGCACCGAGATCCCGGACTCGGTCCACGCCGGGCTCGCGGTCAACCCGGCCACCGACGTGCACGTGTTCGCCCGCCGCGGGATCGCGCACGCCCGGTTCAGCCCGATGGAGCTGCGCGAGCTCGACCACGTGCCGGGCGTCGAGGTGGTCGTCGACCCGGCCGACGTCGAGTTCGACGACGTCGCCGCCGCCGAGGTCCGCTCGGCCAAGCACGTCGAGATGGTGGTGCGGACCCTGCAGGGGTGGGCGCTGCGCGACCGGCGCGGCGATCCCCGCCGGGTGCACCTGCACTTCCTCTCGCGCCCCGAGCGGATCCTCGGCACCGACCGCGTCGAGGGCATCCGGATCGAGCGCACCGAGTACACCGGCCACGGCGACGTCCGCGACACCGGCGAGTTCACCGACATCCCGGTCGGTGCGGTCTACCGGGCGATCGGCTACACCGGCTCGCACCTGGCCGGGCTGCCCTTCGACCACGAGCGCGGCGTGCTGCCGCACCGCAAGGGGCGGGTGCACGACATCGACGGTCAGGAACTGCCCGGCGTCTACGCCGTCGGCTGGATCAAGCGCGGCCCGGTCGGGCTGATCGGGCACACCAAGGGCTGCGCCTCGGAGACCGTCGCGAGCCTGCTGGTCGACGCGCCGCAGCTGCCCCGGGCGCCCCGCCGCGACCCGGCCGAGGTCGACGCGCTGCTGGAGCGCCGGGGCGTGGCGTACACGACCTGGACCGGCTGGCTCGCGCTCGACAAGCACGAGCGCGGCCTCGGCGAGGCACGCGGCCGCGAGCGGACGAAGGTCGTGCCGCGCGAGGACATGGTGGAGATCAGCAGGACGGGATGACCCTCCGGCCCACGACGCCGGATGCCGGGGTGGGTGGTCGCGGAACCCCGCGGCCGCCCACCCGATCACTCCCGCGGGTCCCGCGGCGCGGGCAGTGCCCGCGGGGCCCGGCGCCCGACCGGTTCGCGCCGTCCCCGCTCCCGGGACGGGACGAACAGCCACCACAGGATCCACAGCCCCGGGCCGCTGGTCAGCAGGATCGCGGTGGCCAGCCAGCCGTCGCGCCACAGGGCGCCGGCGACGATCCAGCCCGCGATCCACACCACCATCGCGACGAGCCGGATCCGGATGCGACGACCGTGCTCGACCGTCAGCGGCTCGGTCAGGTCGGTGACGACCTGGACCCGTTCGCGACGGCGGTGGCGCATGCCTCCCGACGCTACGCGGGCCTAGTACTACAGTCGCGTTTATGGGTTGTGGCTGCGGTGTTGGTAGTGGTGCTGTTGGGCGGTGTGTTGGTGTCTTCGTCGCCAGCGTGAGCGGCGCAGCACGTGGCCGGGGTCGGCGATCGTGTCCAGTGCGAGGGTGGCGATGAGGTGGCGGATCTCGGGCAGGCTCAGCGCGATGAGCTCGCCGCTGTCGGCGTGGAGAGCCCCCTTTTTGACCGTGTCACGGTGAGGAAGGCGTGCGCGAGCATGGAGAGAGTGATGTGCCGGTACCAGCCGGTGTATTGCCGGACTTGGTAATGATCGAGGCCGGTCTGGCCTTTCGCGGTCTGGAAGGTCTCCTCGATCGCCCACCGCGCGCCGGCGACCCGGGCCAGCTCGCTGAGCGCGACTCGCTTGGGCGTGTGGCAGAGGTAGTACGCCAGCTCTGAGGGGGCAGTCAGGCTGCGGCGGGCCAGCAGCCAGTACTCGGCGTCGGGATCGCGTTCCCCGTTGATCCGCGCCCGCGCCCACGCGTAGCGACGGTCGCCCTTCGATCCGGCGCCGGCTGACCTGCTGCGCCACGCGGTGGCCGGCAGTCCTGCGATGAGCGCGTCGGCCCGGTACTCGCTCCCGATGATCGACGAGGTGGTCTTGGCGATCACGCGCTGGTTGGAGGGGATCGCGAGCACGTAGCTCATCTGACGGTCTTCGAGGCTCTTGCGGAGCCGGTAGTGCTGTCCGTAGACGGCATCGCCGGTCACCCACGACGCCGGAACCCCGCCGTCGATCGCGCGGGCGATCATCTCGACCGCCAGCTCGGGCTTGGTGCGGAACTCACGATCAGCAGGGATCCCCGCACGGTCACATCGGGGGCGATCCTCGGTCCACGCCTTCGGCAGATACAGCTCCCCGTCCAGGAACGTCCGCCCATGCGGCGTCGCATAGGTCAGGAACACACCGACCTGCGCGTTCTCAATCCGACCCGCCGTGCCGGTGTATTGCCGCGCGACACCCGCCGACCGGTCTCCCTTCTTCAGGAACCCGGTCTCGTCGACGACGAGGATCCCAGCCCGGTCGCCCAGGTGCGCAACGACATACGTGCGCAGATCGTCCCGCACTGCATCGGGATCCCAGTCCGTCGTCGACAGCAGCCGCTGCATCGGATCCGGCACCGGCTGACCGGCCTGCTCGGAGATCGTCCACGAGTTCTTCCGCTCCCGCTCCGAGAGCAGCCCCCGCACATACGCGACCGCGTTCGCCCGCGGCTCCGAACGCGCGAACCGCGACCCAATCAACCGCGCGATCTCGTCCAGACCCGCCGCCCACTCCCGCACATCCGCCACACCAATATCGTCACCCACCGCCAAGGGTTAACACAGTCACGAACACCAGAACCGGAAACACACCGATCACCCTCAACATAAACGCGACTGTAGTACTAGCCGCGCGTGCGCTCCCCGAAGCGGCGGCGGAACTTCTCGACCTGGCCCGCGGCGTCGAGCACCCGGGCGTTGCCCGTCCAGAACGGGTGCGACGCCGAGGTCGTGTCCACCTTGATCAGGGGATAGGTGTTCCCGTCCGACCACTCGATCGTCTCGCGCGAGGTCTCGGTCGACCGGGTCAGGAACTCGTCGCCGGTGGACGTGTCGCGGTAGACGACCGGACCGTACGGGGGGTGGATGCCGGGCTTCACGGTGTTCCTCCTGCTTCGCGGGTGTTACCGTCGACTGTAATCGACAACGATTACTGTTTGCAGGAAGGGGTGCCGGTGGACGGGTTCACGGTGGTCCGGTGCGGGGCCTGCGCCCACGCGCCGTCGGGGTTCGACGAGGACGCGCACGGCACCGTCGCGGCCCTGCCCGGCGTCGACGAGGTGCTGGTCGAGGGTCTGCGTGCGGTGGTGCAGGACAGTGCCCAGGGGGTGCTCGTGACCGCGGGGTGCCGGCTCGGGCCGGGGGTCTGCGCGGCGCGGCGGCCCGGGCTGATGGTGCTGGTGCAGGCGTGCGACGCCGCCCGCACCCGTCCCGAGTCGCCGGTGGTCGCGGTCGGCCCGGTCCGCAGCACCGACGACGTGCGTGCGGTGACCCGTTGGCTCCAGGACGGCGGCGCCCCCGACCCGCAGGCGCTGCCCGCGCGGCTGCGCTGCGCGATCACCCCGGAGACCGCCCGCGGCTAGTTGTGATGCCCAGCCAGGTTGTTCAACCTGGTGATGGGTGTGGCCTTTCCGATTGCCGAGTGGGGCCTGTGGTGGTTGTAGTCGTGGACCCATGCTGGCAGAGCCGCGAGTCGGGCTGACTCGGAGTTGTAGAGCTTCTTGAAGGCCCAGCCCTCGGCCAGGGTCCTGTGGAAGCGCTCGATCTTCCCGTTCGTCTGCGGCCGGTAGGGCCGTGTCTTTTTCGGGGTGATGCCCAGCTCGGCACAGGTGTCGCGCCAGAGATGAGACTTGTAGCAGCCGCCGTTGTCGCTGAGCACGCGTTTGACCGTGACACCGCGGCAGGCGAACCAGGCGACCGCGTTACGCAGGACCGCGGCCGCGGTCTGCTTGGTCTCGTCCTCGTGTGCTTCGACATAGGCGACTCGAGAGTGATCGTCGATGACGGTGTGCAGGTAGCAGGTGCCCAGCAGAGGCTGGTGGTACCGACTCCTGGGCAGACCGGTTCGTGTCGAGGTCACCGCACGGTTCTTCTCGCCTTGTCGACGACCGACGTAGCGCCATCCGCCTCCGTCGGGGACCTTGCCGAGCTTCTTGACATCGACGTGGATCAAGTCGCCGGGCGCCTCGTGCTCGTAGCGGCGGATCGGCTCGCCAGTAGCCCGGTCGATGTGGGTGAGCCGGTTGATGCGACAGCGCACGAGCACGGCGTGCACGGTCGAGGACGCCATGTCGAGCCGGTCGCCGATCTCGACCGGTCCCAGGCGCTGCTTCCAGCGCAGGTGCACGATCTTGCGGACCACCGGCGCCGGCGTGCGGTTCGGCTGGTGACGGGGGGCCGAGGACCGGTCGTGCATCCCGGCCGGGCCTTCATCGCGGTAGCGCTGGGCCCACTTGTTCGCAGTCCGCCACGAGACGTCGTAGCGCTCGGCGGCGCGGGCCACAGACCAGCCTAGATCGACGACCAAGCGAGCGAGTCGGAGTCGGGCACGACAGGTGAGCGCGGCATTGGAGTGGGTAGCGTGGGACACGAAGGCCTCCTGGGTGCGGAGCGGTTCCTCGACAGCTCCACTCCACACCCGGGAGGCCTTCGCCCATCTACAGATCAGACCGTGTCGTCACACGATCTCGACCAACGTGCCTGGGCATCACAGCTAGTGCTTGCGGACCACCTCCTCGGTCCCACCGGCCCGCCACACGGTGACGTCCATGTGGCCGCCGCCGACCCGGACCGAGGACCCGCTCAGGATGTCGGCGGCCGGGAAGAAGCCGAACTCCCGGCCGCGCAGGTCGAGCCCGATCTCCTCGTACCGCGCCTCGGCGAAGCGCTGGTGCAGCTCCGGGTCGCGCACGTCGTGCACGGTGCCCCAGATCTTGGCATCGCCCTCGGTGACCCGGGAGTCGACGGTCGCGGTGTGCAGGGTGAACCGCGGGTCGCGGCGCAGGTCGTCGAACTTGCGGGTCCCGGGCATGCCGCTCAGCCACAGCTCGCCCTCGAACACCCGCGGTTCGACGGGGGACACCCGGGGGAAGCCGTCCGCGCGCAGGGTGCCCAGCATGGCGAGGCTCCCGGCGGCGGCGTGGCGGCGCGCGAAAACCTCGGAGATCGTGGGCGCCGCGGTCACGAACTCCGTCCATGTCGTCATGGCGGCACGGTAGGGCAGGGCACCGACGATTCCGCTCGCGCGAACGGGTGCCGGTCGGCCAGGGTCGGGGCGTGAGCACCCTGCGCCGGGACCCGATGCCGTTGCGCGGCCGCACCGCGCTCGTGACCGGAGGCGGCCGGCGCGGCGGGATCGGGCATGCGACCGCCTGCCGGCTCGCCGCGTACGGCGCGGCCGTCGTCGTGCACCACTTCGCCCCGCACGACGCGGCGCAGGAGTGGGGTGCCGACGACGTCGACGCCGCTCTCGCGCAGGTCCGGGGGCACGCGACGGCGCCGGTCGCCGGGGTGCACGCCGACCTCGCCGACCCGGCCGCGCCGCAGCTCCTGCTCGACGCCGCCCGGGAGCTCGCCGGGCCGGTCGACCTGCTCGTCGCCAACCAGGCCCTGTCGGGTTCCGACGGTCCGCTGGGGGAGCTGTCCGAGGAGCTGGACCGGCACTGGGCGGTCGACGCCCGCGCGTCGATCCTGCTGGTCCAGGCATGGGCGAACGCGCACGACGACACCCGCCCCGGCGGCGCGGCCGTCCTGCTCACCTCGGGGCAGGCACGCGGGCCGATGCCCGGCGAAGTGGCCTACGCCGCGGCGAAGTCGGCCGTCGCGGGCATCACCCCGACCCTCGCCGACCAGCTCGCGGACCGACGTCTGCGGGTCAACACGGTGAACCCGGGGCCGGTCGACACCGGCTACCTCGGCGCGGAGGCGTTCCGGGCGATGGCCCCGATGTTCCCGTTCGGCCGGTTCGGCGAGCCCGACGACCCGGCCCGGCTGATCGCGTGGCTGTGCACCGACGAGGCGGCCTGGATCACCGGACAGGTGATCGACTCGGAGGGTGGGTTCGCCCGGCACCGGAACGGGTGGCGACCCTGGTGATGTGGAGCGGACGACGGGATTCGAACCCGCGACCCTCACCTTGGCAAGGTGATGCGCTACCAGCTGCGCTACGTCCGCAGTCGCACCGTCCCCGGCGCGTGCCGGCCCACGATAACGCACTCGCTCCCGGGCGCCGCGCCGCACCCCCGGCGATGATCAGTACGTGGCCGGGTCCGCGGGTACCCCGCTGTCATGAGCGGACGGTTGGACGGGACGACGGTGATCGTGACGGGTGCGTCGAGCGGAATCGGTGAGGCGACCGCCCGGGCGCTGGCCGCCGAGGGGGCGACGGTGGCGCTGCTGGCCCGGCGCCGGGAGCGCCTCGAGGAGCTGGCGACGGAGCTGCCGAGGGCGTCGGTGCACCCGGTGGACGTCACCGACGACGACGCGCTGCACGCCGCCGTCGCGGCGGTGGTCGAGCAGCACGGCGGGCTGGACGTCCTCGTCAACAACGCCGGCTCCGGGTCCTGGGGCCCGGCGGCCGAGGCCGACGTCGCGGACTGGCGCACGATGATCGACGTCAACCTCACGGGCGTCCTGTCGACGACGCACGCGGCCCTGCCGCACCTGGCGACGGCGGCCGGTGGGCCGCGCGGCGTCGCCGACGTGGTGACGATCAGCTCGGTGGCCGGGCGCCGGGTCCCGTCGCCGGAGAGCAACGTCTACGCGGCCACCAAGCACGGGGTCGGCGCGTTCTGCGAGGCGCTGCGCCAGGAGTACGCCGAACGCCACGTGCGGGTCGGCCTCGTGGAGCCCGGCCTGGTCGCCTCGGAGATGACGACCTCGGGTGCGGAGTACGCGCCGGACGCGACCTCGAAGGGCGAACGCGGGGTGCTGGAGCCCGCCGACATCGCCGACGCCGTCGTCTACATCGTGACCCGCCCGCGGCATGCGGCGGTCAACGAGATGCTCGTGCGCCCGGTGGAACAGGTGCGCTGAGCCCTCAGTCGACTGTCCAGTTCCCGTCGGCGGTGATGACGAGCAAAAGGCGCCCACCGTCGGCGGGAAGTATGACGGTCCCCTCGTACGCGCCGATCTCGTTCACGACCAGGTCGGAGTCGGAGCCGCTGATGGCGTACACGACGAAGTTGCTGTCGCCATCGTGCGTGAGGCGGGCGACGTCGCGAGGGGAGTCGACCATGATGACGTCGTCCGCGGAGCCCTTCACCGGGAAGGAGCCGACCTCGCGTGCCGTGTCGATGCCTCCGATCGTCAGCGTCCATGCGGCGTCCGCAGTGATCTGGAGCCGAGTGAGGGGAGCAGTCGACGACGATCCCCGGATGCCGTACAAGGTCGTCCCGGAATAGCTCCCGATCTCGTTGACGAGGGTGTCCTCGTCCGACTTGACGATCACATTGCTGGAGCAGTCCTTGCAGGAGAACGTGACGACCGCCGTGTCACGGGGAGAGTCGAGGCGCACGACCTCGTCTCCTGTCCCCGTGAAGCTCTGCGGCGCAGGATCCGGAGGCGGTGCTGACGTCGTCGGGGCGCTGTAGGCGTAGGTCGGTGCGGCAGCCGCAGGTGCCGCGGCCGTGTCGGTCTGAGCGCTGTCGCGCGGGCCGGTGGACACGACCGCCGCGCCGATGACCGCCATCGTCGCCACCACTCCGATGGCCAAGGCGAGCGTCCAGCGCGGACCGCGGACGCGGGGCGGGACCACGGGGGTGGATTCGGTGGTGCGCTGGGCCGGAATGGCCCACCACGGAGCCTGCCCAGCCGGCGGATCGAACTGCGGAGCAGGGGAGGAGTCGGGCGACTGGTGCGGACGTGCACCGTGGCGCTGCTGCGGACTGGTCATCGTGTACCCCGGAACTGCTCCGTCGTCGTGGGGGTGTGGACCTTCATTAGCCCCGGCTGGGCATCTTCGTCAATGTTGATGAGTCCGGAAAGCAGAATCCCCGGGGCCGGACTTCCGGCCCCGGGGATCCGGGAATGGTGCGCGATACTGGGATTGAACCAGTGACCCCTACCGTGTCAAGGTAGTGCTCTCCCGCTGAGCTAATCGCGCGAGGCGGCGGCGGGAATC
This sequence comes from Pseudonocardia sp. ICBG162, assembly GCF_020496225.1. NCBI lineage: Bacteria > Bacillati > Actinomycetota > Actinomycetes > Pseudonocardiales > Pseudonocardiaceae > Pseudonocardia > Pseudonocardia sp. ICBG162. The sequence continues at coordinate 50,051 of NZ_JAHLJD010000017.1, read as the reverse complement.
GAACCCGCGTACAGGGCTTTGCAGGCCCTTGCCTAAGCCACTCGGCCACGCCGCCGGAAACCGGCCTGCTGTCGGGGCCCGGCAGAGCGGACGACGGGATTCGAACCCGCGACCCTCACCTTGGCAAGGTGATGCGCTACCAGCTGCGCTACGTCCGCATGTCGCACCGTTCCCGAGGCGTTTCCGCAAGTTCCCGGTGCGTTGGGAGAACAGTAGCGCACCGTCCGTGGCCGCTGTCGAGGGGGTACCCGATGATCGTCCGTCCAGGTCAGCGGCGCCACGACGGCCGGAGGCGGCCGGGGGAGCGCGCCGCGGGCATTCGGCCGACCGCGTCGTCGCATCCGCTCGTGCCCGGGCACATCCGGAAAAGCGAGATCCCCGGGGCCGATGTGCGGCCCCGGGGATCCGGGAAATTGGTGCGCGATACTGGGATTGAACCAGTGACCCCTACCGTGTCAAGGTAGTGCTCTCCCGCTGAGCTAATCGCGCGTGGGAAGAGAAGTCTCCGAGCGGACGACGGGATTCGAACCCGCGACCCTCACCTTGGCAAGGTGATGCGCTACCAGCTGCGCTACGTCCGCACCGTGCACCGCGTCCCGGGCCGTGAGGCCCGTCCGCGGTGCGGTGAGAGAACACTAGCACCCGCCCCGAGGGGGGTCCGACCGCCCCCTCTCTCCACCACCGGATGTCCTCTCACGTGCGGAGACGGGCTCCGCCCGGTGGTGGGGTACGTCGGGTCAGTCCCGGGCGGTGGTGTCGAGCAGGTCCGCGAGGGCGGCGTCGAAGTCGAGCCACGAGTACTCGGCGGCGGCGGGCACGGCGTCGTAGGTCGCCTGCAGGAACTCCGACAGCGTCGCCGCGGAGGTGGTGAACAGGGCGTGGCCCGAGGGGGAGGTGAGCTCGAGCTCGATCCGGGTCGGGTCGTCGCTCATCGGCTGCACCCGGACGTCGCCGGTGCCGGCGGAGTCGACCAGGCCGTCGCCGAGCAGGTCGCGGGCGAAGACCCAGTCGACCGTGGTGTCGTGGCCGGTCTTGAACGAGGCCTGCACGGCGTAGGGGTCGCGGCTCGTGTAGGACAGTTCGACCTTCACAGGCACGACAGGCGCGTCCGGAGCGATGAGCTCGAACATGGCCGTCGCCCGGATCGTCTTGGACTCGTCGCGCATCGGTGATCCTCTTTCGTGGGGGCGTTGCGTGGGGCGTCAGTGTGGGAACGAGAGAGAAGGCCTCGGGGTGACGGGTTCGATGCGCAAGAACGTGGATCACCGTGGGATGACCCCCGATCGAGTCACAACGGTGTAACTCGCTGCGTGCGACGACAGGGCTGAACGGGCTTGGCGACGTCCTGGCGTGTGAGCCGGGAAGCCCATGACGACTACTCTCGTCGGAGTCCGAACCGGAACGGGTTCGGGCACCGAATACAGCAATCGTGAGGACAACGCTGGTGGCAGGCATCGCCGATCCGCCGGACCGCCCCGAGCACGGGCGGGCCGTCGGCGCTGCCGCGCGCCGTGACCCGTCGCGTCGTGACGACGCCGGGGACACGCGACTCGTGCAACGGATCGTGTCCGGCGACTCGACCGCACTGGGTGAGCTGTACGACCGCTTCGGGCGTCAGGCCTACTCCCTCGCACGGCGCATCTGTGCCGACGAGGGGCTGGCCGAGGACGTCGTGCAGGAGGTCTTCCTGGCCTTCTGGCGCGACCCGTCGCGCTTCGACCCGGCCAAGGGCCGCTTCGGCACCTGGCTGCTGACCCTGGTGCACCACAAGTCCGTCGACGCCGTCCGCCGGGAGAGCGCCATCCGGCGCCGCACCGTCCCGGCGTCGGACGACGGCGCGGAGTGGAACGCCCCGCCCGGCCCGGGCGCCGACGAGGGGGCCATCGGCGCGCTCGTCGCGGGCCAGGTGCGCGACGCGCTCGGTCAGCTGCCCGCCGACCAGCGGAAGGTCCTCGCGCTGGCGTACTACGGCGGCTACACCCAACGCGAGGTGGCCGCGATGACCGGGGTGCCGCTGGGCACCGTGAAGTCCCGCATGTTCACCGGGGTGGCCAAGCTCCGGAACCTGCTGGGACCCGTGCTCGGGGAGGCCGGGGGAGACCTGGCAGGAGGGCTGTCGTGAACGGCAACGAGGGGAGGGCCTGTCCGATGAACGAACAGACGGTCGGGTGGGCGCTCCACGCTCTCGAGCCCGACGAGGAGATCGAGGTGGTGCAGCACCTCGAGGGCTGTGACGAATGCCGACGGCTCGCCGCGGACGTCGCCGAGACGACGACCGTGCTCGGGAGCGCGGTGCCGCAGGTCGAGCCGCCGCCGTCGCTGCGGGAGTCGATCCTGGAGCAGGCCCGGCAGGCCCCGCAGGTCGGACGCGAGTCCGACCGCGCGGTGCCGCGGCACGCCCTGCGCGACGAGACGTCCTCCGCCGACGGCGCCGCCTACGAGGGGTCGCGGGCCGGCGACGCCGCGCCGCGCGCCCGCCCTGCACGGTCGGAGCGGTCCACCGGGCCCGCGACACGCCCGTCGGGAGGCGCCGGACGAGGTCCGGCCCGGAACGGGTGGCTGCGCCGCCCCGGACGGGTACTGGTCGCCGCAGCCGTCGCACTCGCGGTGATCGTGGGCGGGGGAGCGGCGTTCGGGCAGATCCAGTCGTTGCAGGCCGAGCGGGACGCGAGCCTCGCGCAGGCCCAGGAGCTGCGCGACGTGCTCTCCGCCATCGCACAGCCCGGCACACCGCACGCCTTCCTCTCCGCGGAGCCGGGGGCGCCGATGGTGGCCGCGGTCGTCGTGAAGGACGGACAGCGCCAGGTCATGCCGATGGGGCTGGACCCCAACGAGACCGCGGACCAGACCTATGTCCTGTGGGGACTCAACGGTGACGGAACTCCGCGCGCGGTCGGCACGTTCGACGTGCGAGCGGGGCAGTCGGGACCGGTGTCCGTAGAATCGCCCGACAGCGGGACCTACGGGACATACGCCGTCTCGCTCGAGCGCGGAAGGGAGGCTCCCCCCGCGCCGACCAAGGTAGTCGCGGCCGGGCAGGTGGAGACCTGAGTACGACGGAGAAGAACGACGTCGGTGTGCCGGCGTCCGGGAGGACCACCTCCGGGCGCCGGTACACCGGCATCCGCAAGAAGTACCGGCGGGCGAAGGTCCGCTACCGCGCGTTCCGGGCCCGCGTGGCCCGCAACCCGGTGCTGGACCTGACCTACCGCATCACCATGGGGGTCCTGGGCACCGCGATCGTGATCATCGGGATCATCGCGCTGCCCGCGCCGGGCCCCGGCTGGGCGATCATCTTCCTCGGCCTGGGCGTGCTCGCCGCCGAGTTCAGCTGGGCGCAGCGGCTCCTGCACTGGGTCCGTGTCCGCTACGACGGCTGGGTGGCCTGGATGGGCCGCCAGAACCGTGTCGTGCAGCTGCTGGTGATGACGCTGATCCTCGGCACGGTCGCGGTGTGCGCGTGGCTGTTCGGGATCTTCGAGACGGCCGGCGGCTGGGTGGGGATCCACTGGGAGTGGCTGCACTCGCCGCTGCTGCCGCTGATCCAGCCGCCGCCCCCGCCGGTGCCCGTTCCGGGATCGGAGCTGGTCACAGGCCCGCAGTGATCCACGGGTGACCCCCGTGAACGGCGGTGGGACGGGCTGTGTAGAGTTGGTTTCACCGCTGAGGGCGATTAGCTCAGGGGGAGAGCGCTTCGTTCACACCGAAGAGGTCACTGGTTCGATCCCAGTATCGCCCACGGAGGTCAGAGGCCCAATCCGAGTAATTCGGGTTGGGCCTCAGTCGTTCCCGGGGAACATTCAGGGAACATTCCCGGATCACCGCAGCACCGCCATTCCTGCGGCCGGGCCGTCGTCCTGGTCCTCGTCGTCGGGGCCGTCGGCGCCGAGCATCGAGCCGCCCAGGGCGTCGAGGATGCGGTCGTGGTTCTCGGTCCGCCGCGTGTAGAGCTGCAGCGTCGTGGTGACGCTCTCGTGGCCCATCACCCGCTGCACCATGTTCGGCGGCACGCCGTCGTCGACGAGCCAGGTGGCGTACGAGTGGCGCAGGTCGTGGAACCGCAGTCCGGTGCCCGCCGCGCTCGCCACCGCCTTGACGGCCGCCGCGTAGGTCTCGCGGACCAGTGTGTTCGCGCGTCCCTCGTCGTCGATCCAGCGGCCGGTGAACTCGTGGGAGCCGGTGTGTTCGACCGAGCCGAGCAGCCCGGCCCGGACCAGCGACGGCCGCCAGATCCGGGAGCGGAACAGTGTGCGCCGCAGCGGCTTGCCGACGGCGTTGGCGAACACCAAGCCCCGCTCGCCGAGCCCGTAGCGGGCGACGTGGTCACGCAGCTGCGGCACGAGCCAGCGGGGGAGTGGCACCGTCCTGCGGCCGGCCCCGGTCTTCGGGTACGGCTTGTAGTCGGTGTTCCCGCTGACCTCGACGACGGTGCGGATGACCCGCAGCGTCCCTCCGGCCAGGTCCAGGGCGTCGCTCTGCAACCCGACGGCCTCGCCCCAGCGCAGCCCCGTCCACGCCGTGGTGGCGACCAGCATGCGGTACCGGGCCGGGACGGCCGGGAGCAGGTCGCCCGAGAGCTGGTCACGGGTGATCACCCGGTCGTCGTGGTCGTGCTTGCGGCGGCGGGGGAGGGTCACGTCCTCGCACGGGTTGTACGGGATCAGCCGGTTCCGCACCGCCGAGCGCAGGACACCGGAGGTCAGCCGCAGCGCCTCGGCGACCGTCGCGGGGGAGCGGCGGCGACCGAGCTCACTCACCCAGCTCTGCACGGACAGGTGATCGATCTTGCCGAGCTGCCAGTCGCCCCACTGCGGGAGGACGTGGGTGCGCATGACAGAGGCGTCCCGGGCCCGGGTGGTGGACTCCCCGGTCCTGCTCGCCAGCCATGCCTCGGCGTGCTCGGCGAAGCGCTGACGGCCGGCCTGCGGGTCGACGTAGGTGCCGTTCGACGCCGTCGTCCGCACCGTCGCGAGGAAGTCCCGCGCCTCGCGCTTGGTCGCGAAGTTCTTCGACCGCTGCCGCCCGGACGGGTCGCGCCATTTGGCCCGATACTGCCCCTGCGGCGTGACGTGGATGCTCACGACGCCGACGCCATGTCGAGCAGCCAGGCGTGGAACGACTCACGCGGCACGAGCCACCGGCGGCCAAGCCGCTTGGCCGGGATCTCGCCCTTTCGGATCAGGTCGTAGGTCATCCCCAGGTTCAGCCCGAGCAGGCCGGCCACCTGACGCACGGTGTAGACCTGCGGCGCCGGGATGTCGCGCAGCGAGACCGCGTCATCGCTCCGGTCCGGTAGCCGCAGGATCGAGTGGCTTTCTGTCATCTCCGTTCCTTCCTCATCCGGCCGTGCTGGTCAGTTCCTCGCGGGCGGCGCGCCTCCTGGCCCGGGCCTGGGCGGCCGCGGTGTTGGCGAGCAGGGCGTCGGCGGTGGTGTGCCAGCCGATGCCGGCGAAGTGCAGTGCGGAGATGACGACCTCGGTGGTGTCCTCGCGCTCGTCGAGGCGCTCGACGTCGTCGGCGGCGGGGCGGGGGTCGGTGTGGTCGCGTTGCCAATCCCGGCGCGCCTGCCGCAGCGCTGTGAGGGTGGTCGAGTAGCGCCGGGAGCGGGTGGAGAAGTGCCCGGCGAACCCGAGCATGTGCGCCCACCGCCACAACCGACCCCACGAGGTCGACCAGTCCTCGGGGTCCCAGCCGCCGGGGCGCTGGCCGAGGCGCCAGCAGGCATCGATCTGACGGCCGGTGTGGGTGGTGTGGTCGGTGTAGGAGCGCACCGTGTCCGGCCGCAGCCGGGTCGAGAGGTGCCCGGCGGTCTCGGTGGCCTTCGTGGCGTACTTGGCCAGGTAGGCGGCGACGGCGGTCGTGGTGATCTCCGCGGCGTCGTCGAGGTCGCGAGCGGCCAGCCGGACCGGGCGCGGGTCGACCTGCTCACCCCACGCGATCGGCCACCCCTGCGGCCGGGAGGGGTGCGAGGCGGTGGTGAACGAGGTCTCGGTGACCGCTCCACGGAGCAGCAGTGCGACCTGGGCGGCGGAGATCCCGGGCGGGGGCGGCAGGGTCAGGTGTGTCAGGGCCGGGTCGGGGTCGCGGCCGTCGAGTCGGACCAGGGCGTGCAGGTGGACCGCGCCGCGGGCCTGGAACTCTGCGACCTTGGTGTAGGAGAGCCGCAGCTTGTGCCCGGTGAGTTTCTCGAGCTGGCGCAGGTTGCGGGTGGCGGCGATCATCGTGCGGCGCCATAGCTCGCCGACGTGCAGGTTCCACACCGCCTGGTGCGGGTGGTCGTAGCAGTCCAGGCAGAGCGGCCGCCCGACGCGCGGGTCGTCTTCGGCGTGGCGCTCCCAGCAGGCGTGCCCGGTCCCGTGCTCGCAGCTCGTCTCCTCGCGACGGGGGCGGCACGGGAGAGGCCGGCCTTTCCGGTCGGTGCGGTGGGCGTGGACCGGGCCGAACGAGGGGGCGGTGACGGTCAGGAACACGCACGGGTGCCCGGCGACGGTGGCGGGGGTGCCTTTGCCGCCGACGAGTCCGGCGGTGACGAGCTGGAAGGTGTCGGCGCGGTAGGTCTCCGCGCACGACGGACAGACGGAGGCGCGGCGGTTGCCGCAGGCGGTGTAGATCAGCCCGTCGGGCATCTCCGCGGTGTGGCGCTCGCTGGTGATGCGGCCGGTGGCTTCCTCGACCCGGAATACCGTCCCGGACAGCCGGATCGGGTGGGCGCACCCGGCAGCGGGGGTGACGTGGCGCAGCCACCCAACGAAGTCCTCGCGGCGTCCGGCGGCGGTAACGAGGTCGGCGGCGGGGGTGGTTCCGGCCAGGCGGGACAGGCGTCGGGCCGCGAGGCTGTCGACGGTCGCGGATCCGTGGCCGGTGTTCATCACGCCACCCGAGCCACAGCGGTGCCGGTGTACTCGCGGGCGGTATGAGCCCAGTCGGCGGCAGCGCGCAGGGCGCCGGCCTCGGCGTCGGACACAGCCGCGACGTAGACGAGCGGGATCGTGTGGTCGGCGACGGCGCTGCGGGCGAGCACAGACCACCAGCGGGCGTCGCGGGCGTGCAACGTCGCGAGAGCGTCGGCCCACTCAGCGGCGGTGACGTCTCCGTGCTCGTAGCGGGCGCTGACCTGACGGCGAGCAGCCGCGCACCGGCGCAGCCCGGCGTGGACCAGCTCGGCCGTCGTCAGGCGGGCGGTCATGCGGCACCACCGGTGGTGTCGTCGAGGTCCTGGCCGTGGGCGATCCCGGCGGCGAGCCGTCGCATGGCGGCACGGTCGGCCAGGGCGTAGACCTGCTCGTCGGACAGATGCGCAGCCTTGATCCGGCGCGGGACACCACCCTCGGCGAGCAGGAACCCGATGCCCTTGGTCTCCGGCGCCACCGAGGCCGCGGAGTGACCACGGGACGCCCAGCCGTGCCCGAGCACGATGTCCGACGACGCGTCGGTCGTGCAGCGGAACGCCCACCGGTACCCGAACAAATCCCGCAGCGACGTCGGGATGATGTCCGACGAAGGACGCTGCGTCGCCGCAACCACGATGATCCCCGCCGCACGGCCCCGAGCCACCAGGTCCCGCACGAGGACCGAGAACGCTTCCTGCTCGCGCTTGGTCCCGACCGTCGCCGAGAAGTACGCCAGTTCGTCGAGGACGACCACGATCGGCGCGACGCCGTCGGCGGGGGCGATCTTGCGGCGGCGATCGTCGTCGAGGACGGCGTAGCGGGAGTCCATCTCCGACTGCAGGTCCAGCAGAGCGGCGATGGCCTCGTCGAGGCTGTTGGCAACGAACCGGTCCGCACACGACCGCCACAAGCCGAGTTCGACGATCTTGCCGTCGAACAACCACAGGCGGCAGTCGATCGCGAGGGCGGCGTGGGCGACGATGTTGTTCAGGCCCACCGACTTGCCCGCGCCGGGCTCCCCGGCGAGCAGCATGTTGCGGTAGATCAGCGGGACCCGGACCGGACGGCCGTCCTCGCCGGTGCCGAGGTGGATCGGCTCCCAGATCGACGGCCCGTCATCGGTGCGGCGCTCGCGGCGGTGGGCGCGGTACTCATCGGCCCAGCGGCGCAGGACCAGCAGCGGGCGCACCAGCCGACCCGACGCATCCTCGTCATCGGTGATCAGCGGTAGGGGCTGTGTGGGCGGGTGCTCAGACATACTCCGACCAGTCCCCACCACGCCCGCCGTCGGACGGGCTGTCGAACGCGGGCTGCGGTGCCGCGGGCAGCACGAGGCGGGACGGCTCCCGGCGCGGGGTCGGAACGTCGGAGTCGGGGCCGTCGTGGGTGGGCCAGCCCGGGTCGTGGATGTCGCCGGAGGCGTAGCGGAACAGGTCCGAGCGGATCAGGTTCGGCGCCAGCGGGTCGCGGCGGATGATCTCGACCCGCACGACGTTGGTGAACCGCGGCCACACCACCACCCGCGCCTCACGGGCGAAACACGCCGACGCCAGCTACTCCGCCTGATCCGCGACGGCGTGCGGGGCGATCCCAGCCCGCAGCACCACCCACACGACCTCACCAACCCGCGTCGGACGAGCCCACACCGTCAACGGGCACGCCCGCGAGCGGGAGTTCAGGACCCGGCACTCGACCAGGACCTGACGGACACGGTGGCGGGTGAGTACGGCCTGGGCGCGGTGGAACAGGAACCGCCGCGTCCACGGCAGCCCCGCCAGCACCAGCCCGACCGCGACGAACAGCGCGACCCGCGCCGTGGTGTCGAAGCCGGTGCCCGGGACGGCGAGGAATCGGCCGGCCTCGTCGCGGACGTGATCCGGGCCCAGCGCCACCCACGCCCACACCGCGACGGCGAGGACGAACAGCTCGGCGCGCAGCCGCAGTAGCAGGGCGGCGACGCGGACGGCAGGGTTGGCGGGCGGGGCGGAGATGATCTCGAAGGAGTCCACACGGGACTTCCCGGCACCGAAGGTGCGAGCAGGAGCGGCGTTGCGAGCCATGACAGGGCCTTCCGGACGCGGGGCGAGCGACGGGGCGGGGAGCGGCGAGGCGCCGGGGTGCGGGCCGGGACTCCGGGGAAGACAGCCCCGACCCGCACCGCCGACAGACGGGGTCAGGACGCCTTGGACGCCGGGGCGTGGGCGGGCTCGATCCGGTCGGCCTTGAACGCCACACCGGCCCGCTGGCCCTGCTGCCACGGGATCGCGATCAGCCCCACCGGGCGCACCTCCGCGCCCTGCTCGACCTGCGGGGCGCCCGGGGTGGTGATGGTCAGGATCTCCGCGCCCTCGGCGTCGACCTTGACCAGCTGCGTGGTGAACAGCGGCGTCCCGGTCTGACGGTCGGTGCGCTGACGGCCGTCCATGTCGTTCTTCGGACGCGGAGCCGCGCCCACGGTGTAGCGGGTGCCGGTGGTGTCGACCTTGATCGTTGCCATGACCGTCCTCCAGGGACTGAATCGGGATGGCCCTCGTAGCGGGGCAGGTCCAAGACTCCGGAAATCACCGGGACGGCCCGACCACACAGAGGGACATCTCAGGACGTCTCAGCTAGAATCAAGACGTCCCAGCTCGTGTCCACGGAGGGGTACGGCAATGGCGAACGAGCGACTGCGCGACGCGCTGATGAGCGCCGGCCTCACGCCCGCGACGGCGGCCGAGCAGATCGGTGTGGACGCCAAGACCGTCGAGCGGTGGGCCACCCAGGGCCGCACCCCGTACGCCCGGCACCGGGCCGCGCTCTCGGCGCTGGTCGGGCAGAGCGAGTCCTACCTGTGGCCCGCAGCGGTGCCGCCGGAGCGGCAGGCGAGGATCGCGGCCTCGGAGATCGTCGCCGCCTACCCGCACCGGGGAGCGGTCCCGGCCGAGCTGTGGGACGAGTTGCTCGCCGCGGCGACGGACCGGATCGACGTCCTGGTCCACGCCGGCCAGTTCCTCATCGAGCGTCCGGACTTCATTCGCACCGTGGCTGAGAAGGCCGGGGCCGGAGTGACCGTGCGGATCAACTTCGGCGACCCCGACAGCGACGCTGTCGAGCTGCGCAGCCAGGAGGAACGCCTCGGGACTGGGACGCTGGCCGCGCGGATCCGCTACGGGCTGGCCGCGTACCGGCCGCTACTGGACACCCCGGGCATCGAGTTCCGGTTCCACACGACCACGCTCTACAACTCGATCTTCCGGTTCGACGACCAGGCCATCATCAACACCCACGTCTACGGGGTCCCCGGCGCCCACGCCCCGGCGCTACATCTGCGCAAGCTCGGCGCCGGGGACCTGTTCGACACCTATGCGCGTAGTTTCGTCGACGTGTGGAGCACCTCGACCCCAGCGCATTGGTGACCGGCGCGTGGCCCGGACCGACCACTTCCACGAACCCGACGCCCCGAAGGCGACCAGCATCGTCATCGCCGTGAGCGCGTTCGTCACCGACGAGCACGACCGGCTGCTGATGATCCGCCGCACCGACAACAACCTCTACGCGCTCCCCGGCGGCCGCCACGAGCTCGGCGAGACCATGACCGAGACCGCGCTCCGCGAGACCGACGAGGAAACCGGCATCCACATCGAGGTCACAAGCCTCGTCGGGATCTACAGCAACCCCGACCACGTCATGGCCTACACCGACGGCGAGGTCCGACAGGAGTTCTCCATCTGCTTCCGCGCCCGGCCGGTAGGCGGGGAGCCGAGGACGAGCGACGAGTCCTCGGAAGTGCTGTGGGTCGAGCGGGCCGAGCTGGACGGCATCGACGTCCACCCATCGATCCGCCTTCGAATCGAGCACGGGTTCAGCCGGCAGGATCCCTACTACACCTGACCAGCCAGGCCGACGGACGACAGCCACGACTCGGCGCGGTCCACCGCACCACGGCGGTCGGCCATGCTGCGGTCGAGGGCGCGGCTTACGTAGTGCTCGGTGGGATAGCGCTCCCGCACCTCAGCCATGCGCTCGTCGAACGAGACGCGCTCGCCGTCCGGACTTGTGGTCATGTCTAAATACCAGAGGAGGTCACGGGCAAGGCAGTGATCATCCGCGAACTGAATTATGTAGCCGTTCAGTCCCAACTCGGCTGCCTCGAATTTTGCGGCAGAGTGGAATGCAATGTAGTTGCAAACAGACCGACTCCAGCCTTGAGCGCGAGCCGCTATCGCGCCATCTAAGGCATGTAGGCCAAGTCTCGATACCGAACTAGAATATCCGATGTCATGCAGCCAGGCGGCGTCTACGAGCCCCCTTAAGTAGTCCTGCGGCCCTGATTCCCTTAGGGTGATCTTTGCGCGATTCGCAACGGCTTGCACATGACGCCACCGTCGCGGCATTTCACCCGCAAGAAGCTCACGGGCCATCGACCGGGCCTCTCGCTCGCCTAGGTTCATCATGCACAAATGGTAGCAGCGAGATTCTGGTGAGTAGGCGACGAAGAAGAACGAATCTATCGAGCTACAGTGAGAACCGCGAGAGCGGTTGCAATGTAAGCGGTGGGTACCGCTATTCGAACGGTCCATGCATGACGTCTGGCTCGCGAGACTGCTTCGAGGCCCGTAATAACATCCGCTTCATCGTCAGAAATGAAGTCGCTGTATTTTCTGACGTCGCTTTTCAAAGCGGTAATGCCACCTGTGACGATCGGACCCTCGACGAACAGGGCCCACGTGGAAAGAATGACGAGATACGCAGCGCCAATTATGCGTAGGCCATCGGCAATCTCTACTGGGATGACTTGACTGGCTCGTGCGACCACGACGCCGAAGACCGCCGCTAACGTTGCTATAGTCCGCTCAACCGCGCCTTTTGCTAATGCAGTTGCGGCTTCTGACGTCTGTCGAGCGATAGCTAGTCCGGAGTTCCGTGCTTCTCTTACTGACTTCAGAGCCTCAGATATTGCAGAGCTTCTTAGCGCCACGAACACGGGCTGGGCGGCTCGCCTAATCTCATCCGCTAGACTCCAGATGACAGGGCTCCTGTTGAGGCTAATTACCTGTCTAATGGCCAGCAGCTTATCCGGCTCGTTGGATTGAGCCCACTCTGCTAGCTCAGTTGATTGTCGGCAGGATCCTAGAGATATCTCTGGTCCGGACAGTGGCATCCCGAAAGACACTCTTTGGAATCCAAAGTACTCCAGCTCGACCAGATCTCCCTCGATACGGGCGTTCGTTGCTAGCGACGCCCATGCTGCTGCAGCAGCAGCCCGGTATAGGGTATTCTCCAGGGGTTTATGAATTCTATGATCGCACTCGGTGAGCTTTAATGATTGCACAGATGGGAGCTTGGGAAGCTGCTCGAAGCCCTTTGGTGGGTTGACTGTCGCGGTGCGCGGGAGACTCTCTATCGAACAGTCCCACCCGATCACTGAGAAGCTCTGAGATCCGCAGATCATCGCTGAGTCTTCGTCCACCAGGAAAACAGAGTGCTTGTCGCAATCGATCAGATCTCGCAAGGTCCACCACGGGCGGTTGCGAAGAATCGCTGTAAGCTCCGCTTGGGAGCCAGCGTAGACCCAGGTCCGATCCGGATCCTCAGCACCAGTAGATCGAGCGATGTCGACTCCGGCCTCAATCTCCCATTTTCCCTCCAGATCGAGCGCCGCATCTAAGTCGCCAGAGAATGCGCGATCGGCATCCTCGCGAACGGAGGAGTCGAACGTTCCTTCTAGGTCGACATCAGGTTGAGGTGCAACCCCCAAGGACCCGTTGATGTAGAGCAGCTCAAGTTCGACGGTTCCCCATTGCCCCACGAGGCGGACGTCAGTGATGCAGGGCGTGATCGCCTCAATTTCCTGTGTCGCAGAACGGGCAGTTCCTGTCCACGAGTGCTTTGGCTTTGATCTGAACTCAGTCCTTGATTCGGTCCACCCCTGATTGACGAGATCTCGAATTGCTTCGCACATCTGGCGAGTGGTGTCAAGGTACGCCATGTGGATCATCTCGGCATTCTAGTCGAGGGGTGCGACACTCACGGGCTGCTGCTAGTAGGTCCCAAAGGATGTGAAGTTCGAATCGTAGTCACGTAGCTGCTTCCGTCTGGAGACACCGTGAGTCGGTGGAGTTCAGTGGTGGGGATCTTGAGTTCGATTCCGTCAGACCTGTACGTTTGGGTCGACCGGCCCATCTGTCCTTGTCGGATTGACCCAGCGTACCCGCCGGAGCCTCCAAGCTCGGACGCCGAGGTGTCCAGTTCGGGATACTCTTCTTCTAGTTCGGCAGCGATCAGATCGGCCGGTCCTGACTTTAGAGATGCTTTCTACGCTGCTTCAATTGCGCGAGGTGCGTCCAGTTTCTGGATCGCGTCGGTTAGGGCTTTCTCTGCATCAATGGGCCTGGGCGATGCTTCGATGGCGAAAGCATTCTGGAAGTACTGGGCCGCAGCTGTACGGTTTGTGTCGAGCAGGATCAGTTCTGAATCGTCTCGCGGGTCAGGCCATGAGAGGCCCTTCTGGAGCTTCCCGGGTGCGGGCAGGAGATGCTCGAAGACTTCGAGTCGGATACTTCCGTCTGGCTGCGCGGACAGATTCGCCCCCTCGATCTCGGCGTCCAGCTTCAACAGCGTCGAGTGCCTTTCTTCGCTGTTGACTTCATTCGAGGTGACGATTGCTACAACGCAATCTTCGGCTCGCGTTGTCAACTTCATCGCGTCGGCTAGTGCTGAAACGAGAAAGCTGCACGTCTCTAGGAAGAGATTCTCTGCAGAAGAGGTATCTCTCAAGGTTCGAAACTGGTCTTCCAGTTCGGAGTCGTCTCTAAATCGAGCTCGGATCGCGCCTTCTTTTCTTGCTGAGCGTCGTAGCTCTGACACGTGACGGTCCAGGAAGCTTTGCTCCTGCGTCGTCAGATCGGCAATCTGCGTAGGGGGGGTCGTTTCTGATCCTCGCTTCTGGATAATTGCGAGTGCGCAACGAACGATGGCCACGATGATGTCCCTCCTGTCTGTGAGAATTTTCTTTACGTTTTCAAGCCGGCCCTGACGGGCCGGACGGGCGGCGCCGCTGCGGCATCGCCTATACCTCCGGCCCGGCGAGCCGCGCGCGCACGCCCGCCACCGAGGTCCAGCAGAAAAGCGTGGAAGTCCTCGACAACTGGCACGGAATTCAGAAGCTGAAGCCAACTCCGATCGAGCCGCCACCCTTCGGCTGCTTCACTTCGAAGTCGTTGATCCACCACGCGTCAACCGACGAGGCCTTCACCCGGAACGCCGGCGGGTGGAGCGACGGCCCCGAGGAAGCCGCGACCATGACGTCGACCAGGTGCAGCACGGGCGCGGGGGCAGCAGCCGACTGCTCGATCACACCGACCGCCGGCTGGATGACGTCGAGTACGGCCTGCCGCTTGTCAGCGTCCGAGCCTCGGAAACGGCGTGCGTCAGGGGTGTTCCACACGGAGTTGAACAGCGAGTCGCGAGTGGCGTCGACGTAGGACTTGCTGCTCACCGGTCGTCCCTGGACGAGCCAGGTGCCCACGAGAATGTTGATCAGCTGGGGGCCTGGCTGACCGGCTTCGGTCGCCTGGATGATGGCGATCAGGCCGGGGTCGACATCCGCGCTGTAGGCCGCGATGCCTGCGACGTCGGCCGCGCTGCTCACCATCATCTTGCCCCTCTTCCTGTAAGCGGTTCGCCCGCTTGTCGGACAGGGCATGTACTGCGTTAGCTCAACCTCAGCCTGGTCATCAGAACTGTGGAGAGTCGCGCGATGCCGTTGTGTGACCACCCCAGCCCCGAGCCGGCCGATGGTCGTACATGGTCCGCGCGCCATCCAGGGCGAACCTGCGCGGGGACCCCTAGCCCCACACAGAACCGTCGCTCCGCGACCGCCTGCCGGCGGCCCTGGACACCACCCGAACCATGCTCGTGCGGCCTCGTATCGGGGCAGGGAGGGGAGTGGGCAGGGGAGACGCCGAGCCGTCCGGTCCGATGATCACGAGGAACATCGAGGGAACATCCCTCCCAGACGCCCCGGGTACGGGCCGCACCGAGCCGGTAGACGACCGGCAGGTCAGCGCGTTGAACAAGCCTCACCAACAGCAGGAATGCAAGCCGGGCCGCATTCACACCGAAGTGCTCGGGCGTCCGATTCGCTCCTCGCTCGCCAAGCTGATCTTTCCTGGCAGTGCACACCGCGAACACGCGCTACAACTGATGTTGTGGAGCATTTGTACTTCGACCTTGGGTCGTTCGCAGGTGGTGCGCTCATTGAGGTGGCCTTGCGAGGATCTGCGGCCAGGGTTGCGCTGATGGACGCGGACGAGTACTAAAGTTACCTCGACGGCCACGAGTACGGGTACTACGGTGGCTTCGTCGAGTTCGGCACCGCTGTCTTGGAGGTGCCGTACGACGCCTACTGGTATCTCGTGGTCGACAGCAACGCCAGCCGGATCAGAGTGTCCTGGCGGCAGACATTCGACTGACTGTGGACGGTTCCTGGTCACACTCTCGTAAGAGGCTTGGAACATGGGGCATGGGCTCTCGCTCCCGAAGGGACGAGCTCCTTTCGTCCAGGACCGGCGATGTGGGGCTCATGTCCCATGGACGCCCGCGGGTGCGTGACGACGGCGCGCGGGATGCGCGCCCGCAGTGGGTACGAAGGATCAGAGCCCGACCGCGTCCGCCCCGTGCCTGGCCTGCGCGGCCGTGAAGCCCTCGAACTCGAGCTGGTCGATGAGACTCCCGCGGGAGAACGAGCTGTAGTCCATGTAGCTCTTCGCCGACTTCGCGGCCTGCTCGTTCCAGTCGACGGTCACGTGGTCGACGGCGTAGGTGGCGTCCGCGGTGGAGAACTTCTCGAACTCGAGCTGTTCGATCAGACCCTTGCGGGAGAACGCGGTGTAGGCGAGGTAGCTCTCGGCCGAGTCGACCGCGTTCTGCCGGCTCACCGACAGCATCGGTGTCGCCGGCGCCGCCGGGGCTGCGGCGAACGTCTCGGGGGCGGACGCCGTGGTGCTCGGCGCGGTCAGCGTGACCGGGGGTGGTGCGACGACCGCGGTGGGCGGGGTGACGGCGGGCGCGGAGGTCGGGGCCGCCGCGGTCGAGGTCTCCGTCGATCCACTGCCGGCACCCGCTGCGGCGGCGGCGACGATCAGCGCGGCCGCTCCGCCGACGATGAAGGGCCACTTCCGCCGTCGCTTCGAGACCGGAGTCGGGGCCGGGGGCTGCTGCGGCGGCTGCTGCGCCCAGGGTGCGGTGGGCGGGGCCCACTGCTGCGGGATCTGGCCCGGCTGCGGGTACCGGACCTGCTGGGGGTGGGCGCCCGCCTGCGGGTACCGACCGGCCGGAATGTTCTGGGAGGGGCCCTGTGGGGTCTGCGAGGTTGTCATGACCCCTACGTCGCACGCTGAGATCGGGTGTTGCAAATGGCGGTACCGGATCCACAGAACTGTGGAGAGCCGGGATCCCCGGCCTATCGCCGGGCGGCGTCACGCAGCGCCCCCGTGACCCACCCCTCGACCTCGGCCGGGGACCTCAGCCGCACCACCGGCAGCGTCGGGCGCTCCCGCGCCAGGATCGGCACCGACTCGCGGTACTTGTGCCGCGTCGAGACCGCCCAGCGGAGGATGTTCTCCCGGTCGACCAGCACCGTCCACAGTGGTGGTTCGACGTTGCCGTTCCACAGCACCTCACGGCCCCGGTTGCGCTGCCGGGTCCGGCGCAGCACCCGGGGGAACGTGACGGTCCAGAACGGCAGGTCGAGCCAGACCAGCAGGTCCGCGCGGGCGGCGAGGACCGGTCGCGCCGTGGAGTACTGCCACTCGGTGACCCAGGTGTCGGACCCGGCCAGCCGTCGGACGTCGTCGAGGAAGGACGGGCGCGGCACCCACCCCGGGCCGTGGAACAGCGCGTCGATCTCGGTGTGCGGAGCGTCGAGGACCGGGGCGAGGCGGGCGGCGAGGGTCGTCTTACCCGATCCCGAGACCCCGGCGATGATGGTGCGGCGCGGCAGAACGGGCAGCGGGTCGTTCCAGCGCAGCACGACGCCACCGTAGGAGAGGCGCGTTCCCCACGAGCCCGCGGGAGGTGACCGTGTGACGCACGACCCGCACCGCGTCGTGGTGCTGCTGCTCCCCGGCGTCGTCGTCCTGGACTTCGGTGCAGTGACGCAGTTCTTCGGCCACCGTCACCGGGACTCCGGCCCCGTGCACTACGACCTCGCGGTCTGCTCCCCGGACGGCCGGCGGGTCCCGTCCGCGGCGGGTGTCGACATCGGTGTCGACGGCGGACCGGAGCTGCTGGCCGACGCCGACACGGTCGTCGTGCCGGGGTACGAGGACATCCTCTCCCCGCTGCCGGAACCGGCGGCGGCCGCGCTGCGGGCGGCGTCGGCGCGCGGCGCCCGCCTCGTGTCGATCTGCACCGGAGCGTTCGCACTCGGGCACAGCGGACTGCTCGACGGCCGCCGCGCGACGACCCACTGGCACGTCACCGGCGAGCTGCGGCGGCTGTTCCCCGCCGCGACCGTCGTCGACAACGAGCTCTACGTCGTCGACGACGCGGTCCTGACCTCCGGCGGGGTGGCGGCCGGGATCGACCTCTGCCTGCGGATCGTGCGCGAGGACTGCGGTGTCGAGGTGGCGAACGCGGTCGCGCGCCGCAGCCTGGTGGCGCCGCACCGGTCGGGGGACCAGGCGCAGTTCGTCGAGCACCCGGTGCCGGAACCCTCCGACGTCGACATCGCCGCCCTGCTGGCCTGGATCGACGACCACCTCGGCGACCCCCTCCGGCTCGCCGACCTGGCCGGCCGCACCGGCTACAGCGTCCGCACCTTCGGGCGGCTGTTCCGCGCCGAGGTGGGCATCCCGCCCTGGCAGTGGGTGACCCGGCAGCGGATCCTCCGCGCCCGCCACCTGCTCGAGGCCTCCGACCTGCCGGTCGAGCAGGTGGCCGCCCGCTGCGGCTTCACCTCGACGGTCGCGTTCCGGCGCCGGTTCCACGACCTCGTCCACGTGTCGCCGTCGCAGTACCGGCGCACCTTCCGCGGCGAGCCGCCGGACCGGTCGCGGGGCTGAGCACGGCGCGAAAGTACCGGTTCCCGGCGCGCCGGCCACTCACGCCGCGGGCCCCGGGCACGCGATCGTGGTCGTGTCCCGTCCGTTCCACCCAGGGAGGCCCCCGTGATCCCCGACGACCAGCACCTCGAGATCGGCTCGCTGGTGTTCGACGGCTTCGACCAGATCGACCTGACCGGGCCGTTCGAGGTCCTGTCCCGGATCCCGAACTCGTCCTACCGGCTCGTCGGCGCCGCCGAGGGCCCGGTCCGCGACATGCGCGGGCTCCGGGTGCTCCCCGACCTGACCATCGCCGAGCCGGCGCGCCTCGACGTCCTGCACGTCCCCGGAGGCCCCGGCCAGGAGGCCTTGATGGAGGACGAGGAGGTCCTGACCTGGCTCCGTGACCAGGCGTCCGGGGCCGGCGCCGTCCTGTCGGTCTGCACCGGGGCGCTCCTGCTCGGCGCGGCCGGCCTGCTGCAGGGGCGCCGGGCGACCACGCACTGGTCGGCCCTGCACCTGCTCCCGTTCTTCGGTGCGGTCCGCGACGACCGCCGGGTCGTCGTCGACGACACGTGGGTGTTCGCCGGCGGGGTCACGGCCGGGATCGACGGCGCGCTCCGGCTCGCGGCCGAGCTGCGCGGGCGGCAGGCGGCCGAGGTCATCCAGCTGGGCATGCAGTACGCCCCGGAGCCCCCGTTCGACGCCGGCACCCCGGACACGGCGCCCCCTGAGGTGCTGGCCCGGGCGCGGGAGGCCCAGGGGGACCTCACCGCGCGCCGCGAGGGGACCGCGCGCCGGGTCGCGGAGCGTCTCGGTGTCCGGCCCGTCCCGGCGACCGGGGGCCCGTCCGGCACCGGGGGCTGAACCGCGCGCGGTCGCGGAAACCCGCTGGCCGACCGGCCGCGGCACGCACTACCGTTCCCGCAGCCGTGCACCGAACCGAGGAGGTGGGACCCGTGACCGCAGCAGACAGCCGGGTGCTCCCCTCCGGGGACACGGCCGGGCGGTAGGTCGCCCGGGAGCGCCCTCTCCCGAAGGGCACGACCATGCGACTCCTCACCGAACAGCGCCACGACGACCTGGTCGAGACGGCGTTCTCCCTCGACGACGTCCCCGGCGTCCTCTGGACCCCGGCCGTCGCGACCACCCCGTCCCCGCTGGTCCTCCTCGGCCACCCCGGCGACCTGGGCCGGATGCACCCCCGGCTGCTCGCCCGGGCCCGGTCCTGCATCGCGGCCGGGTTCGCCGCGGCGACCCTCGAGCTCCCGGGGACCGGCGACCGGCCCCGCCACCCCGAGGCCGACCGGGCCCGCGCCGACCTGCGACGCGCGGTACGGGCCGGTGAGCCGGTGCCCGACGACGTCGTCGACCGGCTCGTCCTCCCGCTGGTCGAGCAGGCGACCCCGGAGTGGCGGGCCGCGCTGGACGCGTTGCTCGCCCGGCCGGACCTGTGCGGGCCGGTCGCCTGGTCGGGCGGGATCATCTCGCTCGGCGTCCGGATGGCCGTGGTCGAGCCGCGCATCGCGGCCGCGGTCCTGTTCGCCGGGAGCTACGTGCCCCGCGCGATCGTCGCGGAGGCCCGGACGGTCACCGTCCCGCTGCTGGTGCTGCTGCAGTGGGACGACGAGGGCAACGACCGGCGGCACGCCCTGGAGCTGTTCGACGCCCTCGGCAGTCGCGAGAAGACGCTGCACGCCAACACCGGCGGGCACACCGGCGTCCCCGCCTTCGAGGGCGACGACGCCGCCCGGTTCCTCACCCGGCACCTGGGACCCGGCACCTGAGGTGAGCGGTCAGCCGACGTCGCTCGGGGACCGGCCGGTCACCCGCCGGAACGCCTCGGCGAACGCGCCGGGCTTGCGGTATCCGACCGCCCGGGCCGTCGCCCCGACCGACGTACCGTTCGTGAGCAGGATCAGCGCGGCGCGGATGCGGGCGTGGGTGCGCCACTGCGCGAAGGTCATGCCCGTCTCCGCCTGGAACAGCCGGGTCAGCGTGCGGACGCCGGCGGCGACGTGGTCGGCCCAGGCGGCCAGGTCGCGCCCGTCCGAGGGGTCGGCGACCAGGGCGTCGGTGATGGTCCGCAGCCGCGGGTCGGTGGGGACGGGCAGGGTGAACGTGGTGCTCGGGACGGGTTCGAGCAGGTCGACGAGCAGCTGCTCGGCCTGTCTCCGGGCGGGGGAGCGGGCCGTGCCCAGGTGCACGATCAGCTCCCGGACCAGCGGGGTGACGAGCACGCCCGTCGGCTCGGTCCACGGCGTCGTCCCGGTCAGGACCACCCCGTAGCCGAGCCCGCCGCGGACGACGTCGATGGTGTGCGGCACCCCGGCCGGCATCCACAGCGCGTGGGTGGGCGGCACGAGCCAGTCGCGTTCGGACGTCCGGTGGGTGACCGTCGCCGTTGCCGACCAGCTCAGCAGGTGGAAGTCGTGCACGTGCAGGTCGACGGTGAAGCCGCGGTCGAACTCCGTCCGCGCGGTCGCCAGCACGGTCTCCGGCACGGGCACCCCCAGCTGGCCGTTTCGCGGCCATGGTCGGCCACCTGCCGCACGAGCGCCACCCTAGCGTCGATCACATGCAGACACTCACGACGTCCGACGAGGTCGACGCGCTCATCGGCACCCCGCCGCGGCCGGCGCTGCTCAAGTCGACGCCGGTGCTAGACGACGGCTGTCGCGCGATCTTCGCCGCCGCCCCGGTCGTCGCCGTCGGCACCCGGACCGGCACCATCCTGGCCGGCGGCAGCCCCGGCGTCGTCCGTGCCGAGTCCGACACCGTGCTGTCGGTGCCGCTGGACGAGGCACCCGGGCCCGGCGAGGGCGTGTCGATGCTGTTCCTGCTCCCCGGCCTCGGTGAGACGTTCCGGTGCAACGGGACCGCGGAGGGAACCCGCGACGGCCGGGTGCAGGTCCGGCTGACCGAGGGCTACGTCCACTGCGCGCGCTGCGTCATGCGCTCCGAGCTGTGGACGGCGGTGCCCGACCCGGTCGCCGTCACACCGCCCGCGGGCGGTCCGCTCGCCGCGCCGGGGGTGGCCGGGTTCCTCGCGACCTCGCCGTTCGCGGTGATCAGCTCCCGCGACGGCGACGGCCACGGCGACACCAGCCCGCGGGGGGACCGGCCGGGCCTGCTGCGGGTGCTCGACGGGGACACCGTCGCGTTCGCCGAGCGCCGCGGGAACCGGCGGGCCGACACCCTGCACAACCTGATGCGCTGCCCCGAGGTGTCGGTGCTCGCCGTCGTACCGGGCCGCGGCGACGTCGTCCGGCTCACCGGCACCGCCCGGGTCGACGTGGACCCGGCGCTGCTCGCAACGATGGCGCTGCGCGACAAGGCGCCCGACGCCGCCGTCGTGCTGCGGGTCGGGAGCGCGGAGCTCGTGCGGTGCCCGGCCGTCGACGCGCTCTGGGCGGAACCGGTGGGTCCGGCACCGGACCTGACCGCGATCGGCGCCGCCCACCTGGCCGCCCGGGGCGGACGCGCGACGAGGGCGCTCGCCCGCGGCCTGGCCACCGCCACGAGCGGGCTCACCCGCCGCGCCATGGACGCGAGCTACCGCTCCGCGCTGCGCGACGAGGGCTACGAGTAGAACTGCGGGCCGGCTCAGCCGACCCGGGGGAGCCCCAGGATCCGGCGGCGCAGCGCGTCCCGGTCGCCCTCGGCCGGAGCCGTCCCGTCGACGAAGTCCCGCAGCAGCCCCACGAACCGGTCCGGCTGCTCGGCGTGCGGGAAGTGCCCCGCGCCGTCGAAGACCTCCAGCCGGCTGTCGGGAAGCCGGTCGTGCGCGGCGAGGGTGTGGGCGAGCGGGATGACCCGGTCGCGGTTCCCCCCGACCAGGAGCACGGGCACCTCCTCGAGCAGGTGCAGGCGCTGCGCCCCGTCGAGGCGCTGGCCGGACGGCTCCAGCGCACCCCGCGCGGTCTGGACGAACGCGCCGCGGGTGCCGCGGTCGGCGAAGGTCTCCAGCGCGGTGTGCACACCGTCGATGTCCGAGCGCGGCGCGGCGCCGACGCGGTGGGCCAGCCGGTGCGCGGCGCGGCGCATCCACGGCGGGGTCAGCGACGCCGCCGAGCGGAGCACCAGCTCGGTGCCCGGCAGGCTCGCCGCGCGCAACGCGAGGGTCAGGTCGTGGCCGAGACCGCCGGAGGACACGAGCACGACCCGCTCGGTGAACTCGGGGAACTGGTGCGCGAACTGCATCGCGATGCCGCCACCGAACGAGTGCCCCACGATCGTCGCCCGCTCGACGTCGAGCGCGGCCAGCAGGTCCCGCAGCCCGGTCGCGTACCCGCCGAGGGAGTAGTCGCCGCTGCGCGGGGCCTCGCTGACACCGTGGCCGAGCAGGTCCGGCGCGATCACGTGCAGCCCGCCGCCCAACGCCTCGAACACCGGGGCCCAGGTGCGTGAGCTCGCGGCGAGACCGTGCACGAGCAGGACCGTCGGGCCCTCGCCCCGGCCGGTCTCGCGGTAGCTCACACGCTGTCCGTGCAGCAGGATCTCGCGCTCCTGGGGGGACTGGTCCACCACTGGGCACCTCCGTACGTCGACGTCTCCATGATCCCCTCCGGACGGGCCCGCGGCGGTGGGGTCCGCCGGTGTCCTGGAGGCGTCGGCGAGGGGGGTTGTCAGGGGGTGGCGGCGCCGTCGAACGACACCCCGGCCCGCTGCTGCGACAGGTCCCACACCCGGCGGGCGGCGTCGGCGTCGCGCAGCGGGCGGTAGAGCTCCTGCTCGGCGGGGGGTCCGCCCACCCGGCCCGGACCCTTCGGCCCGTAGAACACGGAGTGCCCGGCGTCCGGTGCGGTCGCGGCGAGCAGCGCGGGCAGCCCCGCCGAGTCGGCGGTCCCGACCAGCAGACCGGCCCGGGACAGCGCCCCGATCACCCGTCGACCGGCGGACCGCCGTTCCCGGCCGAGATCGGGCCGAGCGTCCAGGAGGTTGGTCGGCGCGACTCCCGGGTGCGACAGGTTCGCGGTGATGCCCCAGCCCGCGGCGCGGCTGCGCCGGTCCAGCTCCAGGGCGAACAGCCCGAACGCGATCTTCGAGTGCCGGTAGGCGGCCATGCCGTCGTAGGACCGCTCGGAGTCCGGGTCGTCCCACAGGACCGTGCCGCGGGCCGCGGCGACGCTGATCTGGCAGACCACCCGGGCGTGGCCCTCGCGCAGCAGCGGCAGCAGGTGCGCGACGAGCGCGACGTGACCGAGGTGGTTGGTGCCGAACTGCAGCTCGAACCCGTCGGCGGTGGTCCGCCGCTCCGGCGGGGTCATCACGCCGGCGTTGTTGATCAGCAGGTGGACGGGGCGTCCCTCCGCGCGCAGGGTCTCCCCGAGCGCGGCGACCGAGGACAGCGAGGACAGGTCGAGCTCGCGCAGCGAGACGGTGGCACCGGGGTGCCGGTCGCGGATCCGGTCGGCGGCGGCCGCGCCCTTCGCGGCGTTGCGGACGGGCAGCACGACCTCGGCACCGGCCGCGGCGAGCCGGTCGGCGATGCCGAGCCCGACGCCGTCGCTGCCGCCGGTGACGACGGCGCGGCGCCCGGTCAGGTCGGGGAGGGTGAGGTCAGGGGTGCGTGGCATGGGGTCCAGCCTGGCCGGGTCGTGGCGCGGTATCCACGGATCGTCGATCCGTGGTTGCGGGCGCGGCGCGCACGGTGGAACCGTCGGAAGCTGCGGTCGCTGTCGGTGGCCGGGGACCCACGCGACACCGCGCTGCGGCCCTGACCGTTCGCAGCCGCGAACGTCGGCAGACCCCCTCCGGGGCGCCGCGCGGACCCGCCGTACCCCGTCGTCACCTGCGGCAACACCTGTGACGGCAGGAGTCACACGTTAGGTGTGTGATCTTGTCCCCCGATCGACGTGATACCGGCAACGGCGGTTGCAGAGGGTCCCCGCCTCGGTAGCGTTCGGACCGTGTCCACTCCGATCAGCCCGCGCAGCCGTCGTCGCGTCCTGCACCCCGTCGCGAGGACGGCGACGTCGCTGTTCGTCGTCGGCGCGGTCGCCGCGGCCGGGTGCGTGGGCGCGGTGGGGGCCACGGCCACGCCGGTCGCACCCGCCGCCTACACGTCGGTCCCGGCGGCGGGCCTGTCCGTCGCGGCGACGGTGACCATCGACGGGACGCAGTACCCGAACCCGCTGCGCATGCTCGACGGCACCGGCGTCACCGACGTCGCCCAGTGGGAGGGGACCCGGCGCGCGGAGCTTCTCGCGGCATTCCGCGAGAACGTCTACGGCCAGCCGCTGCCCAAGCCGACCAAGCAGACCTTCGACGTGCGGACCAGCGACGACGGCGACGTCACCCTCAAGAAGGTCACGATCGGCATCACCGGGCCGGAGGGCACCGGGAAGTTCACGCTGCGGCTGTTCGTCCCGAAGGGCCAGACCCCGCGCGGCACCTTCCTGATGATCGACCACCGGGGCTCGGTCTCCGACGACCCGGGGCAGTCCTCGGACTACGCACCGGTCTCGACGATCACGAAGGCCGGGTACGCCTTCGCCCAGATCGACGCCAACGACATCGCCCCGGACGACGGCGGCAGCTACCGCAGCAAGATGATCAACCTGTTCTACCCGTCCGGGAGCGACCTGCCCGACGACGCGGGCCGGGCCATCGCCGCCTGGGCCTGGGGCGCGAGCCGGGCGATGGACTACCTGCAGACCGACAAGGACATCGACCCGTCGAAGATCGCGGTCATCGGGCACTCCCGCAGCGGCAAGGCCGCGCTCTGGGCCGGCGCCCAGGACCCGCGCTTCGCCGCGGTCATCTCCAACAACTCGGGGTCGACCGGCGCGAAGCTCGCCCGCCGCGGCGACGGGGGAGTGGGTGCCGAGACGGTGTCGCGGGTCAACAGCTCCTTCCCGTACTGGTTCCCGAAGACCTACCAGGCCTACGGGAACAAGGTCGACGAGCTGCCCGTCGACCAGCACGAGCTGATGGGGCTGGTCGCGCCGCGCAAGCTGGTGATCGCCAGCGCCAGCGACGACTCCAACGCCGACCCGGAGGGCGAGTTCCTCGCCTACGAGGCGGCCAGCAAGATCTACGACCTGTACGGCCTCGGCGACAACGGCCTGGGCACGACGGGCTGGAAGCCCACCACCGACACGGCCTTCTCCGGGCCGGCGATGAGCTACCACCTGCGCTCCGGCGGGCACGGCCTCAAGGCGGCCGACTGGAACATCTACCTGAAGGGCGATCTGTTCACGCAGGCGTCGCCGCGCTGACCACCCACGATTGGTACGCCCGTACTCGAATGACCGTTTCAGGCGATCTTCCTGAAATGCACACGTCGAGCGTTTGACGTCCCGCGGAAGCGCGCCGTCGTCGCCGGAGGCGGGGCCGGTCGGGCCGCGATCCCGCGGTCCCGCAGGTGGAGCGCACGCCGGCGGTGTCCGTGCCCCGTTTCCGATGCGATTCTGACCCATTCTCCTGAATTGCCGGACAATGGGTTGCTGCGGCGTCGGAGTCGGCGTCCCGGGCTCGGCGGATCACCGCTGCGATAGCGACAGACATTCCGTGGGAAAGCAGCCAGAAAATGCGCGCGGACGGTGGTTTCTCGCGCGACGGGTGGTCCCGCGTCGTGGCGAGCGGGTTCCACGACGTGGGGCGACGCCTGCCCCGCCGTCCGGCGCCGGTGCACTCCCGTGAGGTGCCGTCGCTGCTCACGGGCTCGCAGTGGCTCAGCTATGTGGCACTCGTCACACCGGTGACCAGGTAATTGCGATGCGCAATGCAATGTTGCGTAGCGGAAGAATGCACCGGAATGCGT
Organism: Pseudonocardia sp. ICBG162; assembly: GCF_020496225.1. Lineage (NCBI taxonomy): Bacteria > Bacillati > Actinomycetota > Actinomycetes > Pseudonocardiales > Pseudonocardiaceae > Pseudonocardia > Pseudonocardia sp. ICBG162. The sequence continues at coordinate 24,366 of NZ_JAHLJD010000017.1, read as the reverse complement.
CCGACCTGCACTGATGTGTTTTCCGTGAGGATCGGGCCGGACGTGACGTCGCGATCCGATCACCGACCGTCGCGCGCAATTCCGTGTTGCTCGACGCAATGGCGGCGGACGCAATGGATTCGTAACCGGAGAACCGGGATGCTGTGGTTACCGTGCGACCCACCACCGAACCGCACCGGCCGCCTGCACACCACGCGGGGAGCGGCCGTCCCGGACAGACAGGACTCTGATGCGATCAACTCGAGTCGCGGCGCTGCTCGCGCTCTCCCTGACCTCCGCGCTGGTGCTCAGCGCCTGTGGCGGCGGGGGAGGCGGCACCACGGGCGACGCCCAGGGCGCCCCCACGATCTCGGTCTACGGCACCGAGCCCGAGAACGCGCTGCTGCCGGGCAACACCCGCGAGGTCGGCGGCAGCAAGATCCTCGACGCGCTGTGGTCCGGGCTGGTCGACTACAACCAGCAGGGCGAGCCGGAGAACAAGGTCGCCGAGTCCATCGAGTCGACCGACTCGCAGAACTGGACGATCCGCATCAAGGACGGCTGGACCTTCCACGACGGCACGCCGGTCACGGCGAAGAGCTTCGTCGACGCGTGGAACTACGTCGCGCTGAAGACCAACGCGCAGTCCAGCTCGGAGTTCTTCTCCAACGTCGCCGGGTTCGACCAGGTCAACCCGGACGAGGGTGAGCCGACGGCGCAGGCCATGTCCGGCCTGCAGGTCGTCGACGACCGCACCTTCACCGTCGCGCTGACCTCGCCGTCGCCGGTCTTCGTCAACACCCTCGGCGACGTCGCGTTCTACCCGATGCCCGAGTCGTTCTTCGCCGACCCGGCCGCGTTCGAGGCGAACCCGGTCGGCAACGGCCCGTTCCGCTACGAGTCCCGGGTGCCCGACCAGAACGTCACCGTGACCCGCTTCGCCGAGTGGGGCGGCGAGCAGCCGGTCGGGGTCGGCGGTGTCGAGTTCCGGTTCTACGCCGACAGCGAGGCCGCCTACCAGGATGTCGTCAGCGGCAACCTGGACTTCCTCGAGACCATCCCCGGCTCGTTCCTGATCGACAACCTGTACCAGCAGGACCTCGCCGACCGGAACGGCAACCAGCCCTACGCCGGCACCAACACGATGACGTTCCCGATCTACGACCAGCGCTACACCGACCCGCAGCTGCGGCAGGCGATCTCGATGGCCGTCGACCGCGAGGCGATCATCAACAACGTCTACAACGGACTCGTGAAGCCGGCCACCGGCTTCATCCCCGAGGGCGTGCCCGGCAAGGTCGACGACCAGTGCGGCGAGCTGTGCACCTTCTCCCCGGAGCGGGCCAAGCAGCAGTTCGACGCCTCCGGCTTCACCGGCCCGATCGAGCTGATCTCCAACGTCGACTCCGCGATCAACCGCGAGTGGATGCAGGCCGCCTGCGTCAGCATCAGCAACACCCTCGGCGTGCCGTGCAACTTCGTGCCGGTCCCGACCTTCTCGGAGTTCCTGGACCAGCGCCGGGCCGAGAGCCTGACCGGCATCTTCCGCTCCGGCTGGGTCGCCTCGACCCCGACCATGGACTACGTCCTGCGTCCGCAGTACACGACGGGTGCGGCGAACAACAACAGCGGCTACACCAACCCGCGCTTCGACGCGCTGGTCAACCAGGGTTCGACCGCCGCCACCGCCGAGGAGGCCTACGCGCTGTGGGCCGAGGCCGAGCGCGTCCTGATCCAGGACATGCCTGCCGTCGCGATCAACGACCAGTCCGCGCAGTTCGGCTGGTCGCCGCGTCTGCAGAACGTCGAGCTGACCTACGGCCGTGAGCTGGACCTGGAGACCGTGACCGTCCAGGAGTGACGCCGCCCCACCACCACACACCGGCGGCCGGGTGACCACCCGGCCGCCGGTGCACGTGCCCGGCGCGAACCGCCGGGCACCCGAACCCGGAGGTGACCCGTGGGGCGCTATGTCCTGCGACGACTCCTGCAACTGGTGCCGGTGTTCCTCGGCACCACGTTCCTCATCTACTTCATGGTCTGGGCGCTTCCCGGCGACCCGCTCGCCGGCAAGTGCGGCGACCAGGCGTGCCCGCCCGCGTTCATCGAACGCATGCGGGAGGAGTACGGGCTCGACCGGTCGATCTTCGTCCAGTACGCCACCTACCTCGGCAACCTGGTGCGGGGCGACTTCGGGGAGAACTTCCGCGGCCAGGAGGTCTCCACGCTGATCGCGAACGCCTACCCGGTCACGATCCAGCTCGCCGTCGTGGCGCTGGTCATCCAGGCGATCATCGGCCTGACCGCGGGCGTGCTCACCGGTCTGCGGCCGGGCGGGTTCCTGGACAACGTCGTGCTCACCGCGACCCTGTTCCTGGTCGCCGTGCCCGTCTTCGTCACCGGCTACGTGCTGCAGTCCGTCCTCGGGCTGCGGCTGGGTCTGATCCCGCCGACCGTCCCGGCGAACCCCGGGTTCCTGGACCTGGTCGTGCCCGGCTACGTGCTCGGCAGCCTGTCGCTGGCCTACGTGGCCCGGCTGACCCGGACGTCGATCGCGGAGAACCTGCGCGCCGACTACGTCCGCACCGCGACCGCGAAGGGCCTGACCCGGCGTCGTGTCGTCGGGGTCCACCTGACCCGCAACTCGGCGATCCCGGTGATCACCTTCCTCGGCGCGGACTTCGGCACGCTCATGGGCGGGGCGATCGTCACCGAGGGCATCTTCAACATCCGCGGGATCGGTGGGCTCATCTTCGGCTCCATCCAACGGCTCGACGGGGTGGTCGTCACCGGCGTCGTCGTCCTGCTGGTGATCGTCTACCTGCTCGCGAACCTCGTCGTGGACGTCACCTACGCGCTGCTCGACCCGAGGATCCGCCTTGACTGACCCCACCACCGCCACCGCAGACAAGCCCGTCGCCGCCGCCGGTCGCGCCGAGGCGACGGCCCGCACCCGCAGCCTCAGCGGCGACGCCTGGCACGACCTGCGCCGTCGCCCGTTGTTCCTCGTCGCGGCGGGCCTCATCACGTTCCTACTGGTCATGGCCGCGTTCCCGCAGCTGTTCACCTCGGTCGACCCCACCCTCGGCGACCTGTCCCGGGCCCGCGAGGACCCCTCGGCCCAGGCCTGGTTCGGCTACGACCACCTCGGCCGCGACGTCTACGCGCGCACCGTCTACGGCACCCGCGTCTCGATCGTCGTCGGGGTGCTGGCGACGACGGCGGTCGTGCTCGTCGGCGCCGTCATGGGCCTGATCGCCGGGTTCGCCGGCGGCTGGGTCGACTCGCTGCTCGCCCGCGTCGCCGACGTCTTCTTCGGTGTGCCGTTCATCCTCGGCGCGATCGTCGTGCTCTCCACCTTCCGCGCGTCGGTCGGGCAGAGCGTGATCGGCATCAGCGGCCTGGTGATCGGCACGATCGGGCTGCTGTCCTGGCCGATCGTCATGCGGATCATGCGGTCCGCCGCGATCGCCGCCCGCAACCAGGACTACGTCAAGGCCGCCCGCGCGCTCGGCGCGAGCCCGTGGCGGATCATCCGGCGGCACATGCTGCCCAACACCATCGCCCCGGTGATGGTGTACGCGACGATCGCGCTCGGTGCGTTCATCGGGGCCGAGGCCACGCTGTCGTTCCTCGGCGTCGGCCTGCGCGACCCCGTCGTCTCCTGGGGCGTGATGATCAGCGAGGCGCAGAGCTACCTGCGGACCTCGCCGCACCTGCTCCTGTTCCCCGGCGCGTTCCTCGTCGTCACCGTGCTGGCCTTCGTGCTGCTCGGCGACGCCGTGCGCGACGCGTTCGACCCGAAGGGCCGGTCATGACCCCGCTGCTCGAGGTGGAGGACCTGCACGTCGAGTTCCGCACCCGCGACGGCGTCGCCCGGGTGCTGAACGGCGTCGGCTACCAGGTGCACGCGGGGGAGACCCTCGCCGTCCTGGGGGAGTCCGGGTCGGGGAAGTCGGTCACCGCGAACACGGTGATGGGCATCCTGCCGACCCCGCCCGCGACCGTCACCGCGGGCTCGGTCCGCTACCGCGGCGAGGAGCTGCTCACCGCGACCGAGGAACGGCGCCGCGAGCTGCGCGGCGAGAACGTCGCGATGATCTTCCAGGACGCGCTGTCGGCGCTGAACCCGGTGTTCACCGTCGGGTTCCAGATCGGGGAGCAGCTGCGGACGCGGCGGGGGATGAGCAAGCGCGACGCGCGGGCCCGCGCCGTCGAGCTGCTCGACCTCGTCGGGATCCCCGGGGCGGCGCAGCGGGTCACGAACTTCCCGCACGAGTTCTCCGGCGGGATGCGCCAGCGCGTCATGATCGCGATGTCGCTGGCGCTGGACCCGGACGTGCTCATCGCCGACGAGCCCACGACCGCGCTCGACGTCACCGTGCAGGCCCAGATCATGGACCTGCTCGCCGAGATCCAGCGCGAACGGGAGATGGGGCTGGTCCTCATCACCCACGACCTCGGCGTCGTCGCGGAGGTCGCCGACCGGATCGCGGTGATGTACGCGGGCCGCATCGTCGAGCAGGGCGACGTGCACCAGCTCTTCGCGAACCCGGCCCACCCGTACACCGAGGCGCTGCTCGCGTCGATCCCGCGGCTGGACAGCAAGGGCACCGAGCTGCAGGCGATCACCGGGCTCCCGCCGACGCTCACCGCCATCCCCGACGGCTGCCCGTTCCACCCGCGCTGCCCGCGCGCGGTGGAGCGCTGCCTCGGCACCGACCCGCCGCTGATCCCGCTGCCCGGAGCGCGGGCGTCGGCGTGCCTGTTCGCGGAGGACCTCGTATGAGCGAGCCCGTTCTCGAGGTCGACGACCTCGTCAAGCACTTCCCGGTGAAGGTCGGTGCGGTCGTCAAGCGCACCGTCGGCCACGTGCGCGCCGTCGACGGCGTCTCGTTCTCGCTGAACAAGGGCGAGACGCTGGGCATCGTCGGCGAGTCCGGCTGCGGGAAGTCGACCCTGGCCCAGGTGCTGATGCGGCTGGAGCCGCCGACGTCGGGCTCGGTGCGCTTCCACGGCGAGGACATCTTCGCCCGCCGCGGGGCGGAGCTGCGGGCGCTGCGCCGGCAGATGCAGATCGTGCTGCAGGACCCGTACACGTCGCTGAACCCGCGGATGACGGTCGCCGACATCGTCGGGGAGCCGTTCGAGATCCACCCCGAGGTCGCGCCGAAGGGGGAGCGGCGGGCGAAGGTGCAGGAGCTGCTCGACGTCGTCGGGCTCAACCCCGACTTCGTCAACCGCTACCCGCACCAGTTCTCCGGCGGGCAGCGGCAGCGCATCGGGATCGCCCGCGCGCTCGCGCTGCGCCCGGAGATCATCGTGTGCGACGAGCCGGTGTCCGCGCTCGACGTGTCCATCCAGGCGCAGGTGATGAACCTGCTCGGGAACCTGCAGCGCGAGTTCGGGCTGTCCTACATCTTCATCGCCCACGACCTGTCCGTCGTGCGGCACCTGTCGGACCGGGTCGGCGTGATGTACCTGGGCAAGATGGTGGAGCTCGGGACCGAGCAGGAGATCTACACCCGGGCGTCGCACCCGTACACCCAGGCGCTGCTCTCCGCGGTGCCGGTGCCCGACCCGTCGGTCCGGGAGGGGCGCAAGCGGATCCGGCTCACCGGTGACGTCCCGAGCCCGGTGGACCCGCCGAGCGGCTGCCGGTTCCGGACGCGCTGCTGGAAGGCCACCGACATCTGCGCGACCGAGGAGCCGCCGCTGGTGACGCGGCCGGGTGGGCACCATCCGAGCGCGTGCCACCACGCCAGCGAGGAGTACCTGCTGCCGACCTGAGACCGGACGGCCCGGTGTCCGCCCGGTGCCGCGGACACCGCCCCGGCACCGGGCGCGACCGGGTACGCCGCGATCAGTCCGGTCCGCGGTAGGTGTGCCCGGTCGGAGTGGTGGTGACGACGGCCCCGTCGGGGGCGCGGGCCACGTGCCAGCCGGATTGTTCGCGGACGTGGTTGTGGAACTCGCAGACTCCACGTCCGTTGTCGAGTTCGGTGCGTCCACCGTCGGCATCCCGCCGGATGTGGTCGATGTGGCGGACGGGTGCGTCGCAGTAGGGCTCGGTGCACCGGTTCTGCGCTCTGGCTTTCACGAGGGTGGCGAGGAGTCCGGTGAAGGTACGTCTGCGGGAGTCCCCGCCGATGACGATGCCTTGGTCGGTGAGCAGGCGGCGTAGGGACTTCGTCCCCTCGGAGGTGGCGAGCAGGTCGGCCGGAACGGGCCCCAGGCCGGGGATCTCGGCGGGCAGTGGTGACTGCGGGTCGAGCAGGGCCTGCACGGGCACGGTGACCTGTACTTCGAGGTTCACCGCCGTCGCGGTGGCCTGTCCGGTGACGCGTTCGACGAGGGTGTCGGCCATCACCTGCCCGCGGGTGCGGGTCAGCGGCTGCGGGTCGACCTGGACCTCGACGAACGCTCTCTGGAGCGCGGCGAGGCAGGCGGCGCCCTGTTCGACCGGGACGTAGGTGGTCAGGTAGCTCATCGCATCCGGTGCCGGGCGCAGTGTCACTCGGCGTTCGGCCTTGGCGGCGTGGACGCGGGCGCGGAAGCGGTCGGGGGCGATCTCGGCGACCAGACGCCGGGTCATCGCCCGCAGCCGGCCGATGCCGTACCGGGTCAGGTCCCGGTTGGTGGCAAGCCGGGCGTCGACCTGCGCGCGTTGGGTGGTGTCGAGGTCGCGGCATTCGACGGCGATCGCGGTGACCTTCGCGGCGCTGAGCTCGCTGGCTCGGTGCAGGCCGCGGATCCGGTCGAGCCCGGAGTGCAGGTCGCGGGCGTTCGCCGCCCGGGTTCGGGCCTCGGTGGTGGAGACCCGGCAGGCGAGCTGGATCTGGGCGACCACGCTGCGGTGGAGCTTCCCGGGATCCAGGTCGGCCGGGCCGTTCTCCACGTGGGAGCGGGCGAAAGCCCGGATCCGGGTGGACTGCAGTGCGGCGAGCGAGGCCTGGAGCGACTCGATCTCCTGGATCTGGTCGATCAACTCCGACTCGGACCACGCGCAGGTGTCGGCGCTGAGGGCCTGTTCGACGAGGAACCGGAGCAGGGTGAGGTCACCGGACGGAAACCCGCCGCCGGGCACGCCGGTGGCGTGGGCGGGTGGTCCCTGGGTGGCGGTCACACCATCGAGGATACTCGAACGTGTGTTCGATCTCTAGTTTCTGTTCGCTATCGCGAATCCCTGAGCTGGGGTGATGAGGCTCCTCGGGCGGCGACCGAGGCGGTCAGGGCCCCGCGCTCCTCAGACCCGCGCGCCGTGCCGGCGGGCGTCGTCGCGGGACAGGGTCCGCCCCGTCCCGCACACGGGACACCGCATCTCGTAGCGACTGCGCAGCGGCAGCACCGGCACGAAGAACAGCGTGAACCGGGTCCTCCGGTGCACGGCGGGCTGCGGACCCGGGTGACCGCAGTTCCCGCAGCCCAGCGCGACCAGGCCCAGCGGGCGCTCCTTGCCCGACAGCCCGAAGATGACCAGCACGCCCCCAGGTTAGAGGCGTGCCACCTCCCGCAGCGCGGCGAGCGCCCCGGCCTCGACGAGGTCGGCGTTGATCGCGGCCCCCGCGAACGCCCCCGCGGCCGCCGCGGCCCCCACCTGCGCGCTCAGGTCGGTGACGTTGCCCGCGACCCACACGCCCTCGACCGTGCTGCGGCCCATCGCGTCGGCGACGAGGTGCTGCCCCATCCCGCTCGGGTGCTCGACCGGGACCAGGCCCAGCTCGGCGAGGAAGCCGGCGCGGGCCTCCATCCGGGTCGCCACCGCGACGACCTCGCGCGCCAGCACGCCGGACGGCGTGACCAGCCCGGTGATCGCGCCGTCCTCCCGTACGACCTCGCTCACCGGCCCGTCGACGACGGCGATGCCGAGCGCGTCGAAGCGCTCCCGCTGCTCCGCGGTCGGCTCCGCCGAGTGCGACACGTAGATCACGTCCGCACTGAGCTGCCGGAACAGCAGCGCGTGGTGCGCGGAGCCGGGGGCGGTCCCGAGCACCGCGATCGGGCGGTCGCGCACCTCGTAGCCGTGGCAGTAGGGGCAGTGGACGACGTCGGCGCCCCACCCCTGCGCGAGTCCCGGCACGTCGGGCAGCATGTCGACCAGCCCGGTCGTGACGAGCAGCCGCCGGGCGTCGAGGGTGGTGCCGTCGGCGAGGGTCACCGTGAAGCCGTCGCCGGTGCGGCGGGCGCCGACGACCTCGCCGTCGACGAGGGCGCCGCCGTAGCGGCGGACCTCCTCGCGGCCGGTCGCGAGCAGCTCGGCCGGGGCGACGCCGTCGCGGGCGAACAGGCCGTGCGCGGCGGCGGCCGGAGCGTTGCGGGGCATGCCGGAGTCGACGACGACCACCGACCGCAGGGAGCGGGCGAGCATCATGGCCCCGTTGAGTCCGGCCGGGCCGCCGCCGATCACGACGACGTCGTGGCGCTGTGCTGTGTCCATGACCCCAGCCTGGCGAGCGGCCGCGCGCAACAGCAAGTTTCTTTGCCGGACCGGCAACGTGCAGAATGGGTGCATGTCCCTGCACGTGCACCACGCCGGCGACCCCGCCGGGCCACCGGTCCTCGCCGTCCACGGCGTGACCGGCCACGGTCTGCGTTGGCGGCCGCTGTTCGCGGCGCTGCCCCGGCTGCGCTGGATCGCCGTCGACGTCCGCGGGCACGGGCGGTCGCCGTGGGCGCCGCCGTGGAACCTGGAACGCCACGTCGCGGACCTGGTGGAGGTGCTCGACGCCGAGGGGGTCGGGCGCGCCGCCGTCGTCGGGCACTCCTTCGGCGGCGCCGTCGCCACGCACCTCGCGCGGACCGCGCCCGACCGCGTCGACCGGCTCGCGCTGCTCGACCCCGCACTCGGGCTCGACCCGCAGGACATGCTCGACGCGGCCGAGGACACCCGCGCCGACGTCACGTTCCCGACCCGCGACGCCGCCCGCGCGGCCAAGGCCGAGAGCTGGGCCGACGTCCCCGGCGCGCTCGTCGACGCCGAGGTGGACGAGCACCTCGAACAGCGCGACGGCGCCTGGCGCTGGCGCCTGAGCCAGGCGTCCCTGGTGGCCGCGTGGGCGGAGATGGCGCGCCCGGCGGTCGTCCCACCGGCAGGTCTGCCGACGCTGGTCGTCCCCGCCGGCCGGGCCGACTACGTCTCCGACGACTGGCTCGACGCCTGCCGCGCCGCGCTCGGCGCGGACCTGACCGTCGCCCCCGTCGACGCGGGGCACATGGTCTACCTGGAACGCCCGGCCGAGGTGGCGGCGCTGCTGCGGGAGTTCCTCGGGTGAGCGACCGCGACGACGGGCACCTGCGCGAGCTCGTCCGGCTCCGCCGGGTCCGGGACCGGATCGACCGCGAGTACGCGCGCCCGCTCGACGTCGCCGAGCTCGCCCGCGCCGAGCACGTCTCGGCCGGGCACCTGTCGCGGGCGTTCCGCAGGGCCTACGGCGAGTCGCCCTACAGCTACCTGATGACCCGGCGGATCGAACGCGCCATGGCCCTGCTGCGCCGCGGCGACCTCACCGTCACCGAGGTCTGCTTCGCCGTCGGCTGCTCCTCGCTCGGCACCTTCAGCACCCGCTTCACCGAGCTCGTCGGGATGCCGCCGTCGGCGTACAAGCGCGCCGCCCGGGACGGCACGCAGGGGCTCCCGGCGTGCGTCGCCAAGCAGGTCACCCGACCGGTCAGGAATCGAGAAGCACCGGGACCCGCGACCTCCCTAGCGTGAGCGTCATGACCGAACCCGCCATCACCATCCACGCCGGATTCCTCCCGCACACCGACCCCGAGGCCTCGCTCGCCTTCTACCGCGACGGCCTGGGCTTCGAGGTCCGCCTCGACGTCGGCCAGGGCACCATGCGCTGGCTCACCGTCGGCCCGCCCGGGCAGCCCGACGTCTCGATCGTCCTCGCCCCGCCCGCGGTGGACCCCGGCGTCACCGACGACGAGCGCCGCACCATCACCGAGATGATGGCCAAGGGCACCTACACCGCCGTGCTGCTCGCCAGTAACGACCTGGAGGCCGCGTTCGACAGGCTCCAGGCGAGCGGGGCCGAGGTCGTCCAGGAACCGGTCGACCAGCCGTACGGGGTGCGCGACTGTGCCTTCCGCGACCCCGCGGGCACGATGGTCCGCATCCAGCAGCGGCCCTGAGACGGGCCGGACGGGGGATCCACCATGCACGCAGCCGACAGCCACGACCTCATCCGCGTGCACGGTGCGCGCGAGAACAACCTGCGCGACATCTCCGTCGAGCTGCCCAAACGGCGGCTCACGGTGTTCACCGGGGTGTCCGGCTCGGGCAAGAGCTCCCTGGTGTTCTCGACGATCGCCGCCGAGTCCCAGCGGATGATCAACGAGACCTACAGCGCCTTCGTCCAGGGCTTCATGCCGAACCTCGGCCGCCCCGACGTCGACGTCCTCGACGGCCTCACCACCGCGATCATCGTCGACCAGGAGCGCATGGGCGGGGACGTGCGCTCCACCGTCGGCACCGCCACCGACGTCGGTGCGCTGCTGCGGATCCTGTTCAGCCGGCTCGGGAAGCCCTACGCCGGCCCGGCGAAGGCGTTCTCGTTCAACGTCGCGACGATCAGCGGCTCCGGCGCGGTGACCGTCCGCAAGAACGGCCAGCAGGTCAAGGAGCGTCGCGAGTTCGAGATCGTCGGCGGTGCCTGCCCGCGGTGCGAGGGCCGCGGCTCGGTGTCCGACTTCGACCTCACGGCCCTGTACGACGAGTCGAAGTCGATCGTCGAGGGCGCCCTGACGATCCCGAACTACTCCGTCGACGGCTGGTACGGCCGGATCTTCGCCAACTCCGGCTTCTTCCCCGGCGACAAGCCGATCAGCAGCTTCACGAAGCCCCAGCTGAACGCACTGCTCTACAAGGAGGCCACCCGGATCAAGGTCGACGGCATCAACGTCACCTTCGAGGGGCTGATCCCGCGGATCCAGAAGTCGTTCCTGGCCAAGGAGCGCGAGGCGATGCAGCCGCACATCCGGGCGTTCGTCGACCGGGCCATCGTGTTCCAGCGCTGCCCGGACTGCGACGGGACGCGCCTGTCCGAGCTGGCCCGGTCCTCGAGGATCCGGGGCATCTCCATCGCCGACGCCTGCGCCATGCAGATCTCCGACCTCGCCGACTGGGTCCGTGACCTCGACGAGCCGTCCGTGGCCCCGCTGCTGGGCTCGCTGCGCCACACGCTCGACTCGTTCGTCGAGATCGGGCTCGGCTACCTGTCGCTGGACCGGCCGTCCGGGTCGCTGTCCGGCGGCGAGGCCCAGCGCACCAAGATGATCAAGCACCTGGGGTCGTCGCTGACCGACGTCACCTACGTCTTCGACGAGCCGACCATCGGCCTGCACCCGCACGACATCGCCCGCATGAACGACCTGCTGCTGCGCCTGCGCGACAAGGGCAACACCGTGCTCGTCGTCGAGCACAAGCCGGAGACGATCGTGATCGCCGACCACGTCGTCGACCTGGGGCCGCGGGCGGGCTCCGACGGCGGGCACGTCGTCTACACCGGCGACCTCGACGGGCTGCGGGCCTCGGGCACGCTGACCGGCCGGCACCTGGAGTACCGGGCGTCGCTGAAGCCGTCGGTGCGGACCCCGAGCGGGTACCTGGAGATCCGCGGGGCGGACCGGCACAACCTGCGCGGCGTCGACGTCGACGTCCCGCTCGGGGTGCTCACCGTCGTCACCGGGGTGGCCGGGTCGGGCAAGAGCTCGCTGATCCACGGCTCGATCGCCGGGCGCGACGGGGTGGTCGTCGTCGACCAGGGGGCGATCAAGGGGTCGCGGCGCAGCAACCCCGCCACCTACACCGGGCTGCTCGAACCGATCCGCAAGGCCTTCGCCAAGGCCAACGGCGTCAAGCCCGCCCTGTTCAGCGCCAACAGCGAGGGCGCCTGCCCGAACTGCAACGGCGCGGGCGTCGTCTACACCGACCTGGCGATGATGGCCGGCGTCGCGACCACCTGCGACGTCTGCGACGGTCGCCGCTTCGACGCCTCGGTGCTCGGGTACACCTTCGGCGGGCGCGACATCAGCGAGGTCCTCGCCATGCCGGTGGCCGAGGCGGAGAAGTTCTTCGGGGCGGGCGAGGCCCGCACCCCGGCCGCGCACCGGATCCTGGAGCGCCTCGCCGACGTCGGGCTCGGCTACCTCACCCTGGGCCAGCCGCTGACCACGCTGTCCGGCGGCGAGCGCCAGCGGCTCAAGCTGGCGGTGCACCTGGGGGAGTCCGGCGGGACGTTCGTCCTCGACGAGCCGACGACCGGGCTGCACCTGGCCGACGTCGAGCAGCTCCTCGCGCTGCTCGACCGGATCGTCGACGGCGGCCGCTCGGTGATCGTCATCGAGCACCACCAGGCCGTGATGGCGCACGCCGACCGGATCATCGACCTCGGCCCCGGTGCCGGGCACGACGGCGGCGCGGTCGTCTTCGAGGGGACGCCCGCCGAGCTCGTCGCGGACCGGTCGACGCTGACGGGCGAGCACCTGGCGGCCTATGTCGGCGCCTGAGGACACCCCGCGGCACGAGGTCGCGGTGCTGGTCCGCCCCGGGGTGCGGCCGATGGAGCTCGGCCTGGTGCACCAGATCCTCGGCGGTGCCCGGTCGGCCGACGGGGAGCCGCTCTACCGGGTGCGCACCTGCGCGCTGCACCCCGGGACGGTGCCGACCGACGCGGACTTCCACGTCGTGGTCGGGCACGGGCCGGAGCTGCTGGCCCGGGCCGACACCGTGGTCGTGCTCGCCACGCAGGACGACCACGAGCCGTCGGTCGTCGCCGACCCCGCTCTCGGCGAGGCCCTGGCGTCGCTACGCCCCGGCACCCGGCTGGCCTCGATCTGCACGGCCGCGTTCCCGCTGGCGGAGGCCGGGCTGCTCGACGGTCGTCGCGCCACCACGCACTGGCTGTCCGCGGAGGCGTTCCGGTGCCGGTTCCCGCGGGTCGACCTGGACCCCGCGGTGCTCTACGTCGACGAGGGCGAGGTGCTCACCGCGGCCGGCGAGGCGTCGGGCATCGACCTGTGCCTGTACCTGGTCCGGCGCGACTTCGGCGCCGCCGTGGCGAACGACGTCGCCCGCCGGACCGTGGTCCCGCCCTACCGGGAGGGCGGCCAGGCGCAGTACATCGCCCGGCCGGTCGCGGACGACGGACCGGGCACGGGCACCGCCGCGGCCCGCGAGCGGATGCTCGCCGACCTGGCGCGGCCCTGGACGCTGGCCGAGCTGGCCGCGTCGCTGCACGTCGGCGTGCGGACACTGACCCGCCGGTTCCGGGAGGAGACCGGGCAGAGCCCGCTCGGGTGGCTGCTGCGCCGGCGCGTCGAGCGGACCCGGGAGCTGCTCGAGACCACCGACCTCCCGGTCGGCCGGATCGCCGACGAGGTCGGGTTCGGCACGGCGACGGCGCTGCGCCGCCACGTGTGCCGCGAGCTCGGGGTGCCCCCGCTGCACTACCGGCGGACCTTCCGGGGCGGCTGAGCCCGCCGGACGAGCAGGGGTGCGGCGAGCAGCGCCGCGGCGACGACCGCGGCGACCAGCGGCACCGCGCCGGGCCCCAGGGCGGCGGCCGCGACGAGCGGCCCGCCGAGGAGCACGACGGCGACCGCGGCGGCCCGCACCGCGACCGTCCGCGGCGGCACGGGCAGCGCGAGCGGCCCCACGAGCCGGGCCGCCCCGGCCGCGACGGCGACGGCCACCGCACCGACGACCAGCGCGGCGGTCGGCGGGACGTTCACGACGACGAGCAGCGCGCCGACCGCGACGACGACGGCGGCACAGGGGAAGGTCGGAGAGGACATGCCCCGATGCTCGGCCGCACCCGGCCGGACCGGGAGTGGCCCGCGGGCCACCTCGCGAACGGATCGGGCCATGCCGGTCAGAGCAGCGGCAGGTACGGCCAGGTCGTCGTCGCGCGGTGGGCCGTGGCCCGTCCCGCCCCGAACGGCACCGCCACGCCGGTGACGACGCTGCAGACGACCCCGGCGGCGTCGTCGGCGGGGTCGCGGCCGTTCCACCCAGCGAAACCGAACGAGGCGGTGGTGCCGATCGTGTAGGGCAGCACGTCGGGCAGCAGCCGGTCGGCGACCCGGCGGGCGTAGGCGCTCGGGTCGCCCACCGCGGCACCGGCGGCGACGACCTGCTCGGCCTTCTTCGCGAACATCCCGCCGAACTCGGCGCGGTCGGCGGCCGGGCGGCCCCGGCCCAGGTGCTCGCGCAGCGGCGCGTCGAGCCCGGCGAGGACCTCCCCGACCAGGGGCAGGCCGCGCCGGTGGGTCTGCGGGCCGCCCTGCCCGGCGGCGGGCGCGACGGTGGCCCACACCCCGATCCGGCCCGCGGCGCGCATCGCGACCGGGGCGAGCACGGCGTCGGGGATCTCCAGCACGACCGCGGCGACCCGGTTCCCGGTCGGCGGGGCCGCGGGCAGCACCCGGCCGGACAGGTCGACCGGTGTCCCGTGCTCGACGGCGGTGGTGACCGCGGCGAGCAGCCCGGGGTCGACCGGCGCCGGGTCGGCGGCGGTGCCGGTCCACAGCCGCAGCCCGTCGGTGCCCGCCACGGTCGACCCGGTGCGGCCCGCGGCGACGACCGTCCCGCACGCCGCCGGGTCCTCGGCGTCGGCGCCGCTCAGCCTGCGCAGCACGACCGGGCGGGTGCCGTCGGCGGGGTCGGCGCCGTCGACGACGACCCGGTAGGTCAGGTCCTCGACCGCGTCGCCGTCGCCGTCGATGCGCAGGTCGTAGGTCGCGCCGGACGCGAGACCGCCCACCGCGGAACGGTCGGTGGTCAGGGCCAGGACGGTGCCCCGGCGGCCGCGGAACACGAACAGGTCCGCGACCCGCAGACGGGGGTCGACCGGCTGGGACATGCGCACGCTCCGGGGCCGCTCGGCGGACGGTCCGGCCGGCCGCTTCGATCGCGCACAACCGAGGACGGGGGAGCGGTCATCCCGGGATCGCGGTGGATGCCCGAGACATCATCAATTTCCGGTACGTGCCCCGTCCCGCAACGAGTCCCGGATCTCGCGCAGCACCGCGGTCTGCTCCTGCACCGCGGAGATCAGCACCGCGAGCTGGTCGTCGCCGTGGCGCATCTCCTGGTAGAGCGCGCTCACCGCGTAGGCGGTGGCGGCGGTGTGGCCGTCGGTCGCCTGGGGGTAGTCCTGCGCCTTGTCGGCCGCCTCGAGGAGGTCGAGCGCGTGCTCGATGACGTGCTGCCCGCTCTCGCGGTGGCTGTGCGGTTCCGGCATGTCCGAATCGTACTCATTCCGGGTGACGCGGCCCGGCGACTTCGGTCGTGGTGCGCACGACCTTCGGCGGGTGCGCCACCGTCACGCCACCCGGCAGGCTGACCGTCGATCCCGGGGGGTCGGGAGACGGGAGGGGACCGGTGGCCGTCCCGTTCGAGCGGAAACCTGCTGGACGGCGCCGGTCCGCCCCCTATGGTCGACGTGTGCCGGTCCGCCCCGCCGTGATCTCCGCCGTGCTGGTGGTCGCGGTGCTCGCCGCCGGGCTCACCGTCGCCGAGACGCAGGCCACCGCCGGGGTGCTGCAGTGGACGCTGCTCGTCGTCGGACTGCTGATGATCGGCTCGATCGCGGTGCGCTACCGGGCGCCGCGGGTGTTCGCGGTGCTGGCCGTGCTCGGCCCGCTCGTCTCGCCCGTCGCCACCTACCTGCCGCTGGTCGGGGTGTTCGTGATCGCGACCCGGCGCCGCGCGGTGGAGACGCTGCCGGTGCTGGCCCTGGCGGTGGGGGCCGCCGCGGTCACGCTGTACCGCAACGTCCCCGACGGCCCGACGGTGCTCGTGCTGCTCGGCGGCGCCGTCGCGTTCCAGGCCATCTCGGTGACCGCGGGCCTGCTGACCGGGATCCGCCGCGCGATGGTCGACGACCTGCGCGAGCGGCTCGCCCGCGCCGAGGCCGAGCGCGCGGTGCGCGAGGAGCAGGCCCGCGCCGACGAGCGGCGCCGGATCGCCGGGGAGATGCACGACCGGCTCGGGCACCGGCTGTCGTTGCTGTCGGTGCACGCCGGGGCGCTGGCGCTGCGCGGGGACCTGCCCGCCCGCACCGTCCGCGAGACCGCGCGGGTGCTGCGCGACACCACGCACCGCGCGATGGAGGACCTGCGCACGATTGTCCAGGTGCTGCACGAGCCCACCGGCGACGTCCCCGACGAGGTCGACGACCTCGGTGCTGTCGAGGAGCTCGTCGCCGAGGCCCGCGCGGTCGGCGCGGACGTCCGCCTCCGGTCGACGGCGCTGCTGACGGTGTCCCCGCCGGGGCGCCCGCTGGCCGGGGTCGTGCACCGGGTGGTCCGCGAGGGACTGACCAACGCCGCCCGGCACGCACCCGGGGCCCGGGTCGAGGTCGCCCTCGACGGGCGGCCCGGCCGGGACCTCACCGTCACCGTCACCTCCGGGCCGTCCGCGGCCGGTCCGGCGCCCGAGGGTGCCGGGACCGGCCTGGTCGGGCTGCGCGAGCGGGTCGAGACCCTCGCCGGCGGGACGCTGACCCACGGCCCGACGCCGTCGGGCCACCTGCTGCGCGCGGTGCTGCCGTGGCGGGAGGAGGCGGGATGACCGCGAGCGCGATCCGGGTGCTGCTCGTCGACGACGACCCGCTCGTCCGCTCCGGGCTGCGGGTGATGCTCGACGGGCACGCGCTGCCCGGCGACGGCACCGGACCGGTACGGCGCATCCAGGTGGTCGGCGACGCCGGTGACGGCGACGAGGTGCCCGCCGCCGTCGCCGCGGGGCGGCCGCACGTGGTGCTGATGGACCTGCGGATGCGCCGCGTCGACGGCGTCGCCGCGACCCGGGAGGTGACCTCGCGGCCCGACGCCCCGACCGTCGTCGTGCTGACCACGTTCGACGCCGACGAGCACGTCGTGCGGGCGCTGCGCGCCGGGGCGAGCGGGTTCCTGCTCAAGGACGCCGCGCCCGAGGGGATCGTCGAGGCCGTCCGCGCCGCCGCCGACGGCGACGCCGTGCTGTCCCCGGCGATCACTCGGCGGTTGATCGGCATCGTCCGCGGCGACGGCGCCGGGCCGGTCGACCGCAGGCGCGCCGCCCGGGCCCGGCTCGACCGGCTCGCCGGCCGCGAGCGCGACGTCGCCGAGGCCGTCGCCCGCGGCGGCTCCAACGCCGACATCGCCGCCGAGCTGCACATGTCGGTGGCGACGGTGAAGTCCTACGTGTCCCGGCTGCTGCGCGAGCTGGGCCTGGACAACCGGGTGCAGATCGCGCTGCTCGTCCGCGACGCGACGGACTGACCCGTCCGGCGGACTAGCGTGGCCGTGTGACGACGAGCGAGACGGTCGCCGCGGCGATGGCGGACACGGCCGCGGCCTGGCTGGACACCCTGGACGACGACCGGCTCGCGACCGCCCACGGCGACGGCCCGTCCGGCGACGCCGGGTCCGACGCCGAGCGTCGTCGCTGGTTCTACACCCCCACCGACCACGGGGGGCTGACGCTGCACGCGCAGACCCCTGTGCAGCAGCAGCGCGCGATGCGGCTCGTCGCCTCAGGGCTGTCCGAGGCCGGCTACGCCACCGTGGCGACGGTCATGGGGCTGGAGAACGTCCTGGACCGGGCGCAGGACTGGCCCACCCGGCCGTACCGGGAGCGGTTCCGGGACCCGGCGCTCTACCACCTGCGGATCTTCGGTGACCCGGGCGCGCGCACCTGGGGCTGGCGCTTCGGGGGGCACCACGTGTCGGTGAACGCACTCGTCGTCGACGGGCGGGTGGCCGCGGCCACGCCGTGCTTCCTCGGCGCGAACCCCGCGACGACGCCGCTGCTCGGCGGGGGTGTCGCGCGCCCGCTCGGTCCGACCGAGGACCTGGCCCGGGAGATCGTCCGCGGGCTCCCGTCCGAGCTCGCCGGGGCCGCGGTCCTGTCCGCCGGGGCCCCGCCGGACCTGGTGACGGCGAACCGGCCGCTGGTCGCGCCGGGCGACCGGCCGCTGCCGACCTCGGCGATCCGGCGGGAGAGCCCGCCCGGGCCGGTGGACCCGGTCGACGGCACCGAGGCCGTCGCGCTCACCGGCGCGGCGCGCGGTGTCCCGGCGAGCTCGCTCGACGACCGCGGCCGCGGCCTGCTGCGCCGCCTGCTCTCGGCCTACCTGGACCGGGCACCGGCCGGGGTCTCACCCGCCGGCCGCTACGACGACGACGCCGCCCTCGACGAGGTGCACATCGCCTGGGCGGGCTCGCTGGAGCCGGGGGAGCCGCACTACCACCGGCTCCAGGGGCCGCGGCTGCTGCTGGAGTGGGACAACACCCAGGACGGCGCGGACCACGCCCACTCGGTGTGGCGCGACCCGGAGAACGACTTCGGCGTGGACCTGCTCGACGACCACCACCGGGCCTTCGCCCACCGGTGAGTCCCCTCACGACGGCCTGCGCCCCACGGGATCCGGCGGCGAGGATCGGGGCATGTACCCGCCCCCGCCCGAGCTCGCCGCACACGCCAACGTCACCGCGGCGGCCTACGACGAGGCCGCCGCCGACCCGGAGGCGTTCTGGTGCGCGCAGGCCCGGCGCCTGGAGTGGGACCGCGCGCCCGAGCAGGGCTACGACGGCAGCCGCTGGCCCGAGGTCACCTGGTTCGCCGACGGCACGCTGAACGTCGCGCGCAACTGCGTCGACCGGCACGTCGAGGCCGGTGCGGGGGACACGGTCGCCCTGCACTGGGAGGGCGAGCCGGGGGACCGGCGCACCGTCACCTACGCCGACCTGCAGCGCGAGGTCGCCCGCTGCGCGCACGCGCTCACCGCGCTCGGGGTGGGGCGCGGCGACGTCGTCGTCGTGTACCTGCCGGTGCTGGTCGAGACCGTCGTCGTGATGCTCGCCTGCGCCCGGATCGGGGCGGTCCACTCGCTGGTCTTCGGCGGATTCTCCGCCCCGGCACTGCGGTTCCGGCTCGCCGACGGGGCGGCGAAGCTGCTCGTCACCACCGACGGCCAGTACCGGCGCGGGAAGGCCGTCCCGGTCAAGGCGAACGCCGACGAGGCCGCGGCCGGGGTGGAGTCGCTGGAGCACGTGCTGGTGATCCGCCGGACCGGCTCGGAGGTCGGCTGGACCCCCGGGCGCGACGTGTGGTGGCACGACGTCGTCGACACCGCGCCGGAG
Organism: Pseudonocardia sp. ICBG162; assembly: GCF_020496225.1. NCBI lineage: Bacteria > Bacillati > Actinomycetota > Actinomycetes > Pseudonocardiales > Pseudonocardiaceae > Pseudonocardia > Pseudonocardia sp. ICBG162. The sequence goes on along the minus strand of NZ_JAHLJD010000017.1, from coordinate 5,253 downwards.
GTCCACGAGGCCGAGGCCTTCGGAGCCGAGAGCCCGCTCATGCTCGTCTATACCTCCGGCACCACCGGCACGCCCAAGGGTCTTCTGCACACCATGGGCGGCTACCTCACCCAGGCGTCCTGGACGGCGTGGGCCTGCTTCGACCACAAGCCCGACGACGTCTACTGGTGCACCGCCGACCTCGCCTGGGTCACCGCGCACACCTACGAGGTCTACGGCCCGCTGTCCAACGGCGTCACACAGGTGATCTACGAGGGCACCCCGGACACCCCGGAGCGCGGCCGGCACTTCGAGATCATCGAGCGGTACGGCGTCACCGTGTACTACACCGCGCCCACCCTGGTCCGTACCTACATGAAGTGGGGCCGCGACGTCCCGGGCCGCCACGACCTGTCGTCGCTGCGGCTGCTCGGCACCGTCGGCGAGGCGATCAACCCCGAGGCCTGGCGCTGGTTCCACGAGGTGATCGGCGGGAGCCGGTGCCCGATCGTCGACACCTGGTGGCAGTCCGAGACCGGTGCGGCGATCTGCGCGCCGCTGCCCGGCGTGACGTCGCTGGTCCCGGGCTCGGCGACCCGGCCGCTGCCGGGACTCTCGGTGCGGGTGGTCGACCGCGACGGGCGGACCTGCGACCCCGGCGAGGGCGGGATCCTGGTGATCGACCGGCCGTGGCCGTCGATGGCACGGACCGTGTGGGGCGACCCGGAGCGGTTCCGCGCGTCCTACTTCGCCGACTACGCCGAGCAGGGCTGGTACAAGGCGGGCGACGGCGCCGTCGTCGACGAGCGCGGGTACGTGACGCTGCAGGGCCGGATCGACGACGTCATGAACGTCTCCGGGCACCGGCTCGGCTCGATCGAGCTGGAGTCGGCGCTGGTGTCGCACCCGCGGGTCGCCGAGGCGGGCGTGGTCGGGGCACCGGACGCGACGACCGGGCAGGCCGTCGTCGCGTTCGTGACGGTCACCGACGGCCCGACCGAGGGCCTCGCCGCGCAGCTGCGGGCGCACGTGGCGCGCGAGATGGGGCCGGTCGCCCGGCCCCGCGAGGTCGTGCTCGTCGCGGAGCTGCCGAAGACCCGCTCGGGCAAGATCATGCGACGGCTGCTGCTCGACGTGACCGCCGGGCGCGAGCCCGGCGACACGACGTCGCTGGTGGACCCGGCCGCCTTCGCGGAGCTGGCGGCCGGGTACCGGCGGAGCTGAGCTCAGGCGATGCGGCGCAGCTTCTGGATCACGAGCTCGCCGTCGAGCAGGTCGCCCATGATCCCGACGAAGTGCACCAGGTGCGGGGTCTGCAGGTGCGCGTCGAGCTTCGCCTCGGACTCCCAGTTCTCGTAGAAGAAGAACACCGCGGGGTCGTCCCAGCCCTGGTGGAGGTCGTAGTTGACGTAGCCGTCCTCCTTCGACGTCGGCTCGATCAGCTTCTCGAGCTCCGCCTTCAGCTCCTCCTCCTTGCCCGGCTTCGCGCGCATCCGGGCGATCACGGTGAGCAGGTCGCGGTTGTCGTCGGTGGGAGTGGGCATCGTTGCCTCCGGCTCGATTGGTTGTGCACAACGAGTATGGCGCATCTCGCCCGGTGGAGTCTGCCCGCAGTCGCTACCGTCGGCAGAATGATCGGTGCGGCGGACACCCGGGAGACGGCGGACGCGATGGCCGGGGCCGCGCTGGCCTGGCTGGACACCCTCGACCCGGCGCAGCGGGAGGTCGCCGTCGGGCACGCCCCGACCGGTGACGGCGACGCCGACGCCGAGCGCCGCCGCTGGTTCTACACCCCCACCGACCACGGCGGGCTCACCTTCCACGACCAGCTCCCGCCGCAGCAGCGCGCCGCCATGAAGCTGGTCGCGTCCGGGCTGTCGCGGGCCGCCTACGTCACCGTCGCGACCGTGATGGGGCTGGAGAACGTCCTCGACCACACCGAGGGCTTCGTGACGCTGTTCGACCGGACCCGCGGCCGGGACCCGCAGATGTACCACCTGCGCGTCTTCGGCGAGCCGGGGGACACCGGCACCTGGGGCTGGCGCTTCGGCGGGCACCACGTCTCGATCAACATGCTGGTCGTCGACGGCGTCGTGGTCGCCTCGACCCCGTGCTTCCTGGGCGCCGACCCCGCGACCTCCGAGCTGCTCGGCGACGCCGTGCTCCGCCCGCTCGGACGGGTCGAGGACCTCGCCCGCGACCTCGTCCGCTCGCTGCCCGCCGAGCTGCGCGAGCGTGCGGTGCTGCTGGACAAGGCCCCGCCGGACCTCGTCGCCGCCAACCGCACCGAGCCGCAGGAGGGCGACAACTGGATCCCGCTGGCCGGGATCTGGCGCACCGAGTCCTTCGGCGACCCCGAGCAGCAGCGCAAGCTCGACGACATGAGCGAGGCCATCGAGGAGCGGGCCGCGTTCACCGACGCGCAGAAGGAGACCGTCGCGCTGTCGCGCACCCCGGCCGGCGTGCCGGCGGCGGATCTGGACGCCGGGGGCCGCGAGATGCTGCGCGCGCTGCTGGGCACCTACCTGAAGCGGGTCGCCGAGCCGCTGCAGCCGATCTCCCGCTACGACGACGACACCGAGCTCGACGCCGTGCACCTCGCCTGGGCGGGGCCGCTGGAGGACGGCGCCCCGAACTACTACCGGGTGCAGGGCCCGCGCCTGCTCATCGAGTGGGACAACACCCAGCGCGACGCCAACCACGCCCACTCGGTGTGGCGCGACCCGTCGGCCGACTTCGGCCTGGACGTGCTCGGCGCGCACCGGGCGGCGCACCACCTCGGCTGACCCGGCCGCCGCGTCACCGCAGGCCCGGCTCGAACGGGAGCCGCCACGGCTGCGGGGCGTCGAGCACCCGCAGCGCCACCGGGTCGGAGCCGTCCGCGCCGACGTCGACCGCGACCACCCGGTCGTCGCCCGGCGCGGTGCGCCCGGGGGAGCGGAACGACACGTAGGCGCGGACCCGGTCGGTCGAGCCCGGCAGGTACTGGCGGAACGAGTGCAGCGCCGGGGTGTTCGCGGACGGGACGCCCGTCGCCGCGAGGTACGCGGCGGCCACCCGTTCGGCGGCCGCCCGGTAGCCGGTCGCCCCGGCCGGGCCGAAGTCGAGCGTCGCGCCCTCGTGCACGCCGTGCCGGGTCGCGCGCACCGTCGTGCGGTGCCGCACCCGCGCGGCCGCGGCCTCGGCCGCCTCGCGCAGGACCAGCGCCCGCGGCCGGTCGGGCCCGGGCGGCCCGGGCCGGACGGCGTCGGCCGGGTCGAGCACCCGCACCGACAGCGTGACCGGTCCGTCCGGGTCGATCCCCGCCAGGTCGGCGCGCGCCCGGGCGGCGTCGAGGGCGCACCGGTCCAGGAGGGCCAGCAGCGCCGCGCCACCGTCGGTGGCCGTGGACGGCCCGGCGACGACGGTCAGCTCGGCGACCAGTCCCGCGGCGTCGTCGATACCCGGGCCCGGGCCGCCGGGGCGGTCGATCCGGCGCAGCTCGCGGATCCCCGCCACGTCGGCGCCGCACCCGTCGAGCGCCCTGGTGAGGCTGCGCAGCTCCGCCGCCTCGGCCCGGGCCCGCGCCACCGCGGGCCCGACGGCGAGCGCGCACCGCGACCCGGGTGGACAGGCGCCGCCCGGGCCGGTCGCGAAGGACGCGACCGCGTCGGGGTCGCCGACGACCGCGGCCGTGACCTCGTACCCACCGACGGCGCCGAGCCCCCGCACCGACAGCACGCGCAGCGCTCCCGGTGCCTCGCGCTCGGCCGCCTGCCGGGCGAGCTCACGCACGCGGTCGTGGCGGGCCGGGCCGTACCACCACACGAGGCCCGCCGCCCCGACCAGCAACGCCGCCACCACCACGACCACGAGCACCGTCCTCGACACGGGGGGATCGTGCCCCGGCCGCCGCGGCGCCGGCACCGTCGAACTACGGGGCCGGTCAGTCCCGGTAGGCGGGCGCCCGGCTCGGGCCCTCGCGGTGGTCGCGCTCCAGCAGCGGCCGCCAGCGCGGCGCGACCAGGGTGGACAGCACCACCACGCTGGTGGAGCGGGCCACCAGCGGTGAGCGGCCGAGCGCGAGCAGGGTGTCCTGCAGGTCCTCGTGCGACGACGCCGCGAGCCGGCACAGCACGTCCGACGAGCCGGTCGTCGCGTACGCCTCGGTGACCGCGGGCAGCGCGGCGAGCTCGGCGGCGACGTCGCCCAGCTCGCCCTGCGCGATCTCCAGCGTCACGAACGCCTGCACGCCGTACCCGGCCGCCGGGAGGTCGACGTCCGGGCCGTACCCGGTGACGACCCCGGCACGTTCCAGCCGGTCCAGCCGCGCCTGCACCGTCCCGCGGGCGACCCGCAGCGTGCGCGAGAGCTCCAGCACCCCGGCCCGCGGCCGGTCGCGCAGCGCGGCGAGCAGGTCGACGTCGAGGGCGTCCAGGGACAGCACCCGGCGAGCCTAGCCGCGGCTCAGCCGGCCGGGACGGGCTCGCGACGGGCGAAGTCCGGGGCCCGCTCCGGCCGGAAGCCCACACCCACCAGGTAGGCGGGCACGATCTGGGCGGCCGGGACCGCGCGCATCAGCCGCAGCAGCGGAGCCGGGGGGCCGTCGAGCCGTCCCGCCAGCGCCGGGCCGGCGATGTTGCGGTGCATGATCCGCTGCAGGCCCTGGACCAGCACCGTCGGGAGCAGTCTGCGGTTGCGGACCCGGCCGAGGTCCCGCTCGGTGAGGGTGCCCCGCTGCAACGGGGCGGCGAGCAGGGTCGCGGCGGCGACCGCGTCCTGGATCGCGAGGTTGATCCCGACGCCGCCGATCGGGGACATCGCGTGCGCGGCGTCGCCGATGCAGAGCAGGCCGTCGACGTGCCAGCGGCGCAGCCGGTTGAGCTTCACGTCGAGGTGCTTCACCTCGTCCATCGACGCGATCTCGTCGACCCGGTCGGCGTACTCCGGCATCAGCTCGGCGGTGTCGGCCCGGAACGACTCGACGCCCGCGGCGCGCAGCCGCGCGTCGGCGCCCTTGGGGGCGAGGTAGCCGATCTGGTAGTAGCCCTCGCGCGGGATGACCACCGCGAAGCGCCCCTTCCCGATCCGCGGGCGCAGGGTGGCCCGCTGCTCCTCGGGGCGGCGCGGCAGCCGGAACCACCAGGTGTCGAACGGGACGTCGTACTCGGTCACGGGCAGGCCGGACCCGGTCCGGAGGACCGAGTGCCTCCCGTCGCAGGCGACGGTGAGGTCGGCCCGGATCTCGCCGGTGGTCTCCGCGCCGGGCGCGGTCGTCGTCGCGTACCGGACGCC
>NZ_JAHLJD010000016.1:0-12695 GCF_020496225.1 Pseudonocardia sp. ICBG162 | reverse complement strand
CCGCCGAGCTCGCCCTCGCCCTCGGCCTGCGGGCGCCAGTCGCGGGAGCCCGCGTCGGGGAAGGTGGCGCAGCCGCTCAGCAGCACGACGAGCGTCGCGACGATCAGCAGCAGCCGGGCGGTCACGAGGAACCAGGCTAGGCCCCGCGAGGTGAGTGCCCGGTGAGTACGGTCGGGCGTCATGAGCAGCCCTGACCGTCCTGGTGCCGCACACCGTCGGAGCCGAGATCCTGTCCGGTGTGGACGGCCTGGATCCGGTCGTCTACGACCCGGAGAAGCCGCTGCCCGACGAGGCCGCCCACGCCCGCGTGCTGGTCGCGCCGTTCCTGGCGGGCTCCGACGCGGTCGGGATCATCGAGCAGGTCCCGAACCTGGAGCTGGTGCAGCTGCTCACCGCGGGCGCCGAGACGTGGATCGGGCGGCTGCCCGAGGGCGTCGGCCTCTCCGACGGGCGCGGCGCGCACGGCGGGGCCACCGCCGAGTGGGTGGTGTCGGTGCTGCTGGCCGTCTACCGGCACCTGGACCGATTCGTGCGTGCCCAGGACCGCGGCGAGTGGGACTACCACCAGACCGAGGAGCTGGCCGGCAAGAAGATCCTCATCGTCGGCGCGGGCGACGTCGGGCAGAAGACCCGGCCCGTCTGGAGCCCTTCGAGGTGGAGACCGCGCTGGTCGGGCGCACCGCCCGCGACGGCGTCCACGGCTGGGACGAGCTGCCCGCGCTGCTGCCGCACTACGACGCGACCGTGCTGATCGTCCCGCTCACCGACGAGACCCGCGGCATGGTCGACGCCGGCTTCCTGGCCGCCATGCCCGACGGGTCGCTGCTCGTCAACGGCGCGCGCGGGCCGGTGGTGGACACCGACGCGCTGGTCGCGGAGCTGACCTCGGGGCGGATCCGGGCCGCCGTCGACGTCACCGACCCCGAGCCGCTCCCCGCGGGCCACCCGCTGTGGTCGGCGCCCGGACTGCTGCTCACCCCGCACGTCGGCGGCAGCGTGCCGCTGGCGATGCGCCGCGCCTACGGCGTCGCGGCCGAGCAGCTCGCGGCGTTCGCCGCCGGTGACGCGCCGCCGAACCTCGTGACCGGCGCCTACTAGGCGCGCGCCGGTACTGTCGCCGACCATGAGCGGGCCCACGCAGCAGTACGACTGGGGCAACATCTCCGGCGACGAACCGGCGGAGAAGACCCGCCCGGAGCGCATGCCGGTCCCCGCCCACCTCTCCTCCGACATCGGGCTGCTCGTGCTGCGGCTGGTCGTCGGGGCGTCCTTCGCCGCGGCGGGGGCACGCAAGCTGTTCGGCGTCGCGGGCGGGATCGGCCTCGACGCCAGCGCGACCGCGCTCGCCGACGCCGGGTTCACGTCCTTCGCCGGCCCGCTGGCCTGGGTGCTCGCGGTCGGTCAGCTGGTCCTCGGCGTGCTGCTCGTGCTGGGGCTGCTGACGCCCTTCGCCGCGGCGGGCCTGCTCGCGACGAAGGTCGTCGCCGTGGTGGTGGCGCTGGTGCCGGCCCTGTCGGTGCCGCTGTTCGCCTCGGACGGCGCGAACTCCCTGGAGCTGGACCTGCTGCTCGGCGCCGGGGCCGCGGCGCTGGTGTTCGCCGGGGCCGGGCGGATCGCCCTCGACGCCGGGCGCACCTATCAGCGACGCCCGCTGCCGTGGTCGGTGCTGTCGCTGCTGGTCGCGGTCGCGGTGTCGCTGCTGGTCCTGTTCGTGCTGCGCCGGTGACCCCTGCCGACGACGCGTGGCTGCGCCCGCTCGCCCGGCGCCGCCGTCGCGACCTCGCGGTGCGGGCCCGGACCCCGCTGACCGGCGGGTACGCCTCCGGCGGGGCCGAGCGGATCGACCTCGACGACGGCACCGCGGTCGTCCTCAAGCACACCGGGGCGGTGGAGACGGCCGCGCTGCGCGCCGTCGCGGTGGTGAACGGGTCCGTCCGGCTGCCGCGGATGCTCGGCTCCGGCGACGGCTGGGTGCTGCTCGACCACGAGCCCGGCGCGCCGCTGCCGGCCGGGGCCCCGGTACCCGACGAGGTGTGGCGCACCCTCGCGCTGGTCCACGCGCACTGGCGGCGCAACCGGCCGCGCGGCGTCCCCGTCGTCGACGACGCCTGGTGGGCGCGGCTGTGCGGGCACGCCGCGGACCGGCTGACGGCGGCCGGGCACGACGCCGCGGCCGCGTCCGTCGTGGCCTGGGCCGGGGACGACCGCGCCCGCACCGCGCTGCGCGCCCTGCCCCGCACCCTGTGCCACGGCGACGCCCACCGCGGCAACGTCGTCGCCGGTCCGGCCGGTGCGGTGCTGCTGGACTGGGGCAATGCCCGCGTCGCGGTGGGGTCGCTCGACGTCGTGGTGCTGGCCGCGCCCCCGTCCGACGGCCCGGCCGACGCGCCGTCGTCGCCGGTGCCCGCGGTCTACCGGGACACCCTGCACACCGCGCTCGGCGCGCCGGACCCGCCCGCCATGGTCGCGGTGGAGACGGCGTGGGCGCGGGCGGCGGCGCACGTGCAGTTCCTGCCGTTCGCCGCCGACCACCAGGACCCCGACCGGGTCACCTCGATGGTCCGGGTCGCCGCCGCGGCCCTCGACGAGCTGGGCGACCTGCTCGCCACCGCCCGCCGCGGCTGATCCCGGCTCAGCCCTTCGGCTTGGCCGTGCGACGCAGCCGGGTGTTGACGAACTCGCCCATGCCCCAGCGGCCCAGCTCACGGCCGAAGCCGGAGCGCTTCACCCCGCCGAAGGGGAGCCCGGGCAGCGTCGTGCCGTGCTCGTTGACGTAGGCCATGCCCACCTCGAGCCGGTCGGCGATCTCCTGCGCGCGCTCGATGTCGCCGCTCCACACCGACCCGCTGAGCCCGTAGCTCACGTCGTTGGCCAGCGTGACCGCCTCGTCGACCGAGTCGACGCCGTAGACCACGGCGACCGGTCCGAAGATCTCCTCGGAGTAGGCGTCCATGTCCTTCGTGACGCCGGTCAGCACGGCCGGGCGGAGGAACGCGCCGTCGCCGTCGGGCACCTCGCCGCCGGTGTGCAGGGTGGCGCCCTGCTCGACGGCGCGGCGCACCTGCTCGGCGACGCCGTCGCGCGCCGCGACCGAGGACAGCGGGCCGAGCCGGGTGCCGGAGTCGGTCGGGTCGCCGTGCTCGGTGGCCTCGAACGTCGAGACCAGCACCGACACGAACTCCTCGACCTTGTCGGTCGGCACGATCATCCGCTTCGGGGAGTTGCAGGCCTGGCCGCCGTTCATCAGGCGGGCCCGGGCGGCGACCTTCGCGGTGCGGGCGACGTCGGCGTCGTCGAGGACGATGAACGCGTCCGACCCGCCCAGCTCCAGGACGGCCTTCTTCAGGTTGCGCCCCGCCGTCTCGGCGACCGAGGCACCGGCCCGCTCGCTGCCGGTCAGGGAGATCCCCTGGATCCGCGGGTCGGCGATCATGTCGGCGATCTGCTCGTTGGTCGCGTAGACGTTGACGTAGACGTCGGCCGGGACGCCCGCGGTGTGGAAGATCTCGTCCATCACCTCGGCCGAGGCGGCACAGATCGGGGCGTGCTTGAGGACGATCGTGTTCCCGACGACCAGGTTCGGCGCGACGAACCGCGCCACCTGGTAGTAGGGGAAGTTCCACGGCATGACCCCGACCAGCGGCCCGATCGGCTCGGTCTGTACCACCGACTCCTGCGCGCCCTGCGGGTCCAGGGTCTCCCTGCTCAGCAGGTCCGGGCCGTGCTCGGCGTACCAGCGGTAGATCGACGCGGCCAGTGCGACCTCGCCCGCTGCCTCCTTGACGGGCTTGCCCATCTCGGTCGCGATCAGCGCGGCCAGCTCGTCGCTGCGGGCCTCGTAGGCCTCGGCCACCCGGACCAGGATCCGTGCCCGGTCGGCGGCCGGGGTCGCGCGCCACCCGGGGTAGGCGTCGGTGACGCGGCCCAGGACGTCGGAGACCGCCGCGTCGTCGAGCTCGGGGAACGTCTTCTCGGTCTTCCCGGTGGCGGGGTTCGTGGTCACGTAGGCGGTCATGGTGCCCTTCCGTCGTGGGGTGGCGCGGGTCGCGCTCCTATCCGACGGATGTCCGCCGCGGGGGGACCGGCAAACATCGGGTCCGCCTCGTCACCCCACGCCTGCCGCCTCCAGCCGGGCCCGGACGTGGGCGTGTGCCGGTGGGACGCAGCGGTCCAGCACGCCGCGCAGCTCGTCGACCAGACGTGCGGCGGGCCAGTCCGGCGGCAGCAGGACCGTGGGCAGCGCCGGCGCCCGGACCAGGTCGACGAACACCGGGTTGGTCAGCTCGACGAGGCGGCGCAGGCACCCGGCACCGCCCCCGGGCGGCGACGCCGCGGCGGCGGCCAGGCGGTCGGCGTGACCGGCCAGGACGGCCGCGACCCCGTCGAGGTCCCACGCCCCGACCGCGACGCGGGCCGCCTCGGCGGTGTCCACCGCGAGCCCGGCCACGGTCACCCGGGCACCGGGCGGGGCGTCGGCCAGCACCTCGGCGAGCTCGGCGCCGCGGTCGGCCACCGCGATGAGCACGCCCGGCTGCAGCACCCCGTACCCGGCGAGCACGGCGGTGCGCCGCAGCCGGTCGCGGTAGGCCCGCTCCTGCTCCGGGACGGCGTGCAGCAGTGCCCGGAACGAGCCCGTCCACTCCGGGGGACGGGCGCCGAGGTCGTCGCCGAGGCGCCGGACCGCCGCCCCGAACGGGCCGTCGAGGCGCAGGTGCACGGCGCGCCCGTCGCGCCGGCCCGCGAGCTGGCCGTCCTCGCGCATCCGGGCCAGCAGCCGTCGCGCGGCGGGCTCGCGCATGCCGAGATCGCCCAGCAGCCCGACGAGCACGGCGGCGGGCAGCTCGTCACGACCGGCGACGCGCAGCAGCGACGCGACCACACCGCTCGTCGGGTTGCGCCTTGCCACGAGCGCGCCCAGCTCTACACCTCTGCTCACGGTCGTGAACCATTCCGTCCAGTTCGGGGGAACCGATGGTAGAGGCAGCGGGCCGGAACGGAATGGGGCAGGCACTGTCCTGGGCGCAGATGATCGTGCTGAGCATCGCGGTGCCCGTGGTGGTCTACGACGTCCTCACCGACCGCGGGGTCGGCCCGGTCCCCGCCCTGCTCGCCGGGAGCATCGGGCCGCTGCTCGACATCGGCATCACCTGGCTGCGCAGCCGCCGGATCGACGAGTTCGGCGTGCTCGTGCTGGTGTTCCTGGTGGTCGGCGCCGTGGTCGGGCTGGTGTTCTCCGACCCGCGGATCCTGCTGCTCAAGGAGTCCGCGACGACGGGCGTGCTCGGCCTGCTCCTGCTGGGCTCGCTGGTGCTGCTCCCGCGCCCGCTGATGTTCTGGTTCGGCCGTCGCTTCGCCACCGGCGGTGACCCGGCCCGGGTGGCCTGGTGGGACGGGCTCTGGCAGTACGCCGGCTTCCGCCGCACCCAGCGCGTGCTCACCGCGGTGTGGGGCGTGGTGCTGGTCGCCGAGGCGGTCGTGCGGATCGTGCTGACCTACCGGCTCCCGGTCGCGACGATGGTGGTGGTGAACGCCGTCGTCCCGCTCGCGGTGCTGGGCGTGCTGATCGGCTGGACCGTGCTGTACGCCCGGCGGGCGCAGGCCGCGGGACAGCGCCGCGCCGCGGCCGCCGCCTCCGGCTGAGACGACGGCCGGGCGCCCGGCTCAGCGGCCGACGTTGCGCTGCAGGTGCGCCGGGTAGCGCTCCCCGGCCACCGCCGACGACGGGGCGGCCGCCTCGATCTCGGCCAGCTCGTCCGCCGACAGCTCCAGCACGGCGGCCTCGACGTTCTGCTCCAGGTAGGTCCGCCGCTTGGTCCCCGGGATCGGCACGACGTGCTCCCCGCGGCTCTGCACCCAGGCCAGCGCGAGCTGCCCGGCGGTGACCCCGCGGCGCTGCGCGATGGCGGTGAGCGCCTCGACGATCGCGAGGTTCGCGGCCATGTTCTCGTCGGAGAAGCGGGGCAGACCGCGGCGCATGTCGCCCTCGCCGAGCTGGCCGGTCGAGGTGATCGCGCCGGTCAGGAAGCCGCGTCCGAGCGGGGAGAACGGCACGACGCCGATGCCCAGCTCGGCGCACGTCGGCGCGACCGACTCCTCGATGCCGCGCGTCCACAGCGACCACTCCGACTGCACCGCGGCGGGCGGGTGCACGGCGTGGGCGCGGCGGACGGTGTCCGCGCCGCACTCGGAGAGCCCGTAGTGGCGGATCTTCCCCTCCTCGATCAGCCCGGCGAGCGCGCCGACGGTCTCCTCGATCGGCGTGTCCGGGTCGACGCGGTGCTGGTAGTAGAGGTCGATGTGGTCGACGCCGAGGCGGCGCAGCGACTCCTCGGCGCACCGCCGCACGTAGGCCGGGTCGCCCTGCGCGCCCTGGTTGCCCGCGGCGTCGCGGACGATGCCGAACTTCGTCGCCAGGACCACGCGGTCGCGGCGGTCGGCGATCGCGGCGCCCACGAGCTCCTCGTTGGCGCCGTCGCCGTAGACGTTCGCGGTGTCGAGCAGGGTGACGCCCAGGTCCAGGGCGCGGTGGATCGTCGCGATCGACTCGGCGCGGTCGGAGGTGTCGCCGTAGGCCTGGCTCATGCCCATGCAGCCCAGGCCCTGGGCGGAGACGGTGAGGTCGCCGAGACGGCGGGTTCCGAGACGCATTCCGGTAGCCATGACAACCAACCTAGACGCGAACGGCCCCGGTCCGCAGGGCGCGGACCGGGGCCGTCGGGACGTGCTGATCAGGGGATGCGGCGGACCGCCCCGGTGTCGGCGCTGGTCGCCATGTGGGCGTAGGCGCGCAGGGCCTTCGACACGACGCGCTGCCGGTCGACGGGCTGCCACGGCCGCTCGGAGGACTCCATCTTGGCGCGCCGGTCGGCGAGCACCTCGGCGTCGACGAGCAGCTCCAGGGACCGGGCGCGGACGTCGAGCCGGACCCGGTCGCCGTTCTCCACCAGCCCGATCGTGCCGCCGGCGGCGGCCTCGGGGGAGACGTGGCCGACCGAGATGCCCGACGAGCCGCCGGAGAACCGGCCGTCGGTGATCAGGGCGCAGACCTTGCCCAGCCCGGCACCCTTGAGGAACGCGGTCGGGTGCAGCATCTCCTGCATGCCCGGCCCGCCCGAGGGGCCCTCGTAGCGGATGACCAGCACGTCGCCGGGCTTGATCTCCTTCTTGAGGATCGCCGAGACGGCGTCCTCCTGGCTCTCCAGCACCACGGCCGGGCCCTCGAACTCCCAGATGTCCTCGGGGATGCCCGCGGTCTTGATCACGGCGCCGTCGACCGAGAGGTTCCCGCGCAGCACGGCCAGGCCGCCGTCGGCGGAGTAGGCGTGCTCGAGGTCGCGGATGCACCCGCCCGCGGCGTCGGTGTCGAGGGAGGACCAGCGGTTCTCCGTCGAGAACGCCTGCGTGGTCCGGACCCCGCCCGGCGCGGCGTGGTAGAGCTCGACCGCGGTCTCCGACGGGGCCGACGACCGGATGTCCCACTCGGTGAGCCACTGCTCCAGCGTGGGGGAGTGCACGGTGTGCACCCCGGTGTTGAGCAGCCCGGCCCGCCACAGCTCGCCCAGCAGGGCGGGGATGCCACCGGCCCGGTGGACGTCCTCCATGTGGTAGTCCGAGTTCGGCGCGACCTTGCTCAGGCACGGCACGCGCCGGGAGATCGCGTCGATCGCGGCGAGGTCGAAGTCGATCTCGCCCTCCTGGGCGGCGGCCAGGATGTGCAGCACCGTGTTGGTGGAGCCGCCCATCGCGACGTCGAGCGCCATCGCGTTCTCGAACGCCTCGCGGGTGGCGATGTTGCGGGGCAGCGCGGACGCGTCGTCGTCGCGGTACCAGCGGGTCGCCAGGTCCATCACGGTGCGCCCGGCGTTCAGGAACAGCTCGCGGCGCGCGGCGTGCGTGGCCAGGGTGGAGCCGTTGCCCGGCAGCGAGAGCCCGAGCGCCTCGGTGAGGCAGTTCATCGAGTTCGCGGTGAACATCCCGGAGCAGGACCCGCAGGTCGGGCAGGCCGAGCGCTCGACCTCGGCCAGGCCGGCCTCGTCCACCTCGGACGACGCGGACGCCGAGATCGCGGTGATCAGGTCGGTGGGTGCCTGCGCGACCCCGCCGACGACGACCGCCTTGCCGGCCTCCATCGGACCGCCGGAGACGAACACGGTCGGGATGTTCAGCCGCATCGCGGCGTTCAGCATGCCCGGCGTGATCTTGTCGCAGTTGGAGATGCACACCAGGGCGTCGGCCGCGTGGCCGTTCACCATGTACTCGACCGCGTCGGCGATGATCTCGCGGCTGGGCAGGGAGTAGAGCATCCCGCCGTGGCCCATCGCGATGCCGTCGTCGACGGCGATCGTGTTGAACTCCTTGGCGACCCCGCCCGCCTCCTTGATCGCGCCCGCGACGAGGTCACCCATGTCCTTGAGGTGCACGTGGCCGGGCACGAACTGGGTGTAGGAGTTGGCGATCGCGACGATCGGCTTGCCGAAGTCGTCGTCGCCCATGCCGGTCGCGCGCCAGAGCGAACGCGCTCCGGCGGCGTTGCGACCGTGGGTGGTGACGCGGGAACGCAGGGCGGGCATCGGTCTTCTCCAGCCGGGTCTTCCGTGGTGGTTCGTGAGGGACCCCGGTGGGCGCGTCGCGGAGCGTGGGCACGAGCCGCCCGGGGGGTGCGGCGCGACGGCGGCGGGGCGGGTCGCGTCCCGCCGGCCGGCGGGCCGATCGCCCGCAACCGTACGCCCCGCGACGGGCGTCAGTGACCCTCGGCCGGATCCTCCGGGTCGGTCACCGCGGCCGGGTCGGCGAACCGGCCGCCGCTGGCGACCGAGAGCGCGGGCAGGTCGCGCGCGTGCACCGCGGGCAGGACGAGGGCGTCGTCCTCGCCCAGCACCGCGCTGACCCGCGAGCGCGAGCCGATCCGCAGACCGCGCACGTCGTCCCAGTCCACGGTGCGGGAGGAGAACGCGCCGCGGACGGTCAGCGTCTCCGGGTCCACGGTGGTGCGGACCCGCAGGATCCAGGCGATCGCCGCGGCCGGGGCCAGCAGCACGACCCAGAACCACGGCAGGCTGAACACCAGCGGCGTCGACCCGACGACCGCGACCAGGATGGCGAAGATGGTCAGCCGGCTCGGCTTGAACACCAGCGCGCGCGAGCCCACGCGGAGCTTGCGGCCCTCGTCGCGGACCCGGGGGGTCCACGCCAGCTCGCTGTCCACCTGCTGGGACGCCCCCGGGGCCGGCTGCGGGTCGGCGGAGGCGGGGTCGGGGGGGGACGGCGCGGTCGTCGGTGCTGCTCACGACCCCAGTGTGACAAATCCGGACCGTGACCCCACGGCCCGGACGGGTGGGGTCGTTTGACTCCGTCCGTGGGACGCGTGCTAGCGTCGATGCATGTTCGCCGTTCGAATTCTCGTACTTCTTGGGCGCGTCGTCGCCTGAGTTCGACCTTCTCGAACGACGACGCGCTCACCCTCGCAGCGCCCGGAGTGCCGGGCGGCGGGGGTTTTTTCATGTCCAGCTCCGAGTCCAGCCCATGTCCGGCATCTGATCGACACGATCTCCAGCGAGGCAGACCCAGATGACCACCGTCCCCGCCAAGCCCGGCTCGCCCGGCCCGAAGCCGGGCCCGCCGCCCGGCCGGTCCGCGGCCTCCGGCACGTCCCGCAGCGCGGCCCCGGCACCCGGTGAGACCACCGTGCCCGGCCCGCGCATCGTGGACGAGCCCATGACCGGCGCCCAGTCCCTGGTGCGTTCGCTCGAGGAGATCGGCTGCGAGGTCGTCTTCGGGCTGCCCGGCGGGACGATCCTGCCCGCGTACGACCCGCTCCTGGACTCGACGAAGGTGCGTCACATCCTCGTGCGCCACGAGCAGGGCGCCGGACACGCGGCGACCGGCTACGCGCAGGCCACCGGCCGGGTCGGGGTCTGCATGGCGACGTCCGGGCCGGGGGCCACGAACCTGGTCACCCCGATCGCGGACGCCCACATGGACTCGGTGCCGCTGGTGGCCATCACGGGTCAGCAGACCCGGCCGCTGATCGGCACCGACGCCTTCCAGGAGGCCGACATCACCGGCATCACCATGCCGGTGACCAAGCACAACATGCTGGTGACCGACGCGACGGAGATCCCGCGCGCGATCGCCGAGGCCTTCCACCTGGCGTCCACCGGCCGGCCCGGCCCGGTCCTGGTGGACATCCCGAAGGACGTGCTGCAGGAGCAGACCACGTTCTCCTGGCCCCCGGAGCTGCAGCTGCCCGGCTACCGGCCGACGACCCGGCCGCACGGCAAGCAGATCCGCGAGGCCGCCCGGCTCATCCGCGAGTCGGCCAAGCCGGTGCTCTACGTCGGCGGCGGTGTCCTCAAGGCCGAGGCCGCCGAGGAGCTCAGGGAGCTGGCCGAGCTGACCGGGGCGCCCGTCGTCACCACCCTGATGGCGCGCGGTGTGTTCCCCGACAGCCACCCGCTGCACCTGGGCATGCCCGGGATGCACGGCACCGTCGCCGCGGTCGCGGCGATGCAGCGGTCCGACCTGCTGGTCGCGCTCGGCTCCCGGTTCGACGACCGGGTCACCGGCAAGCTGGAGAGCTTCGCCCCCGGGGCGAAGATCATCCACGCCGACATCGACCCGGCCGAGATCTCCAAGAACCGGCGCGCCGACGTGCCGATCGTCGGGGACTGCAAGGAGGTCCTGGCCGACCTGGTCGAGGCCGTCCGTGCGGACCGCGCCGAGCACGGTGAGCCGGACCTGTCGGCCTGGTGGAAGCAGGTCGGCGGGCTGCGCGACCGCTACCCGCTCGGCTACGACGAGCCGACCGACGGCGCGCTCTCGCCGCAGTACGTGATCGAGCGGATCGGCGCGATCGCCGGGCCGGACGCGATCTACACCGCGGGCGTCGGCCAGCACCAGATGTGGGCCGCGCAGTTCGTCAAGTACGAGAAGCCGCGGACCTGGCTGAACTCCGGCGGGCTCGGGACCATGGGCTACGCGGTCCCGGCCGCGATGGGCGCCAAGGTCGGCGAGCCGGACGCCGTCGTCTGGTGCATCGACGGCGACGGCTGCTTCCAGATGACCAACCAGGAGCTCGCCACCTGCGCGATCGAGGGCATCCCGATCAAGGTCGCCGTCATCAACAACGGCAACCTCGGCATGGTCCGCCAGTGGCAGAACCTGTTCTACGGCGAGCGGTACTCCAACACCGACCTCAACACCCACAAGCTGCGCATCCCGGACTTCCCGATGCTCGCGCAGGCGATGGGCTGCGAGGGGCTGCGGGTCGAGTCCAAGGAGGACGTCGACCGGGTCATCCACCAGGCCATGGAGATCAACGACCGGCCGGTCGTCGTGGAGTTCGTCGTCGGTGCCGACGCCCAGGTGTGGCCGATGGTCGCCGCGGGCACGAGCAACGACGAGATCAACGTCCGGCGCGACATCCGGCCGGAGTTCGAGCACGACGAGCTGGCCGCGTCGGTCGACGCGGTCGCCGACGTCACCGAGCAGGCCCTGGAGGGCGAGAAGTGAGCGAGCTCCACACCCTCTCGGTCCTGGTCGAGGACAAGCCGGGTGTCCTGGCCCGGGTCTCCGGGCTGTTCTCGCGGCGCGGGTTCAACATCAACTCGCTCGCGGTCGGCCCGACCGAGCACCCCGACGTCTCCCGCATGACGATCGTCGTCGAGGTGGACGAGCTCCCGATGGAGCAGGTCACCAAGCAGCTCAACAAGCTGGTGCACGTCATCAAGATCGTCGAGCTGGAGCCGGACGCCTCGGTGCAGCGCGAGCTGCTGCTGGTCAAGGTCCGGGCCGACGCCACGGTGCGCAGCCAGGTCGTCGAGACCGTGCAGCTGTTCCGCGCCAAGGTCGTCGACGTCTCCCCGGAGGCGGTCACGGTCGAGGCCACCGGGTCGGCCGACAAGCTCAACGCGCTCCTGCGCATGCTGGAGCCCTACGGGATCCGCGAGATGGTGAAGTCCGGGATGGTGGCCGTCGGCCGCGGCCCCCGGTCCATCACCGCCGCGGCCGTCCGCTAGACAGTCGTCGCTACACAACCTCCGAGAGGAACCGTCCCAGAGCCATGAGTGTCAACATCTACTACGACGCCGACGCCGACCTGTCGATCATCCAGGGCCGCAAGGTCGCCGTGATCGGCTACGGCTCCCAGGGGCACGCGCACTCGCTGTCCCTGCGTGACTCCGGGGTCGAGGTGAAGATCGGTCTGCCCGAGGGCTCCAAGTCCCGGCAGAAGGCCGCCGACGAGGGCCTCGAGGTCGGCACGCCGGCCGAGGTCTCCGCCTGGGCCGACGTGATCATGGTCCTGGCGCCCGACACCAAGCAGCGCTTCATCTACACCCAGGACATCGAGCCGAACCTGAAGGACGGCGACGCGCTGTTCTTCGGCCACGGCTTCAACATCCGCTTCGAGCTGATCAAGCCCCCGGCGAACGTCGACGTGGCCATGGTCGCGCCGAAGGGCCCGGGCCACCTGGTCCGCCGCCAGTTCGTCGACGGCAAGGGCGTCCCCGCCCTGATCGCCGTCGAGCAGGACGCCTCGGGCAACGCCAAGGCGCTCGCGCTCTCCTACGCGGCCGGGATCGGCGGCGCCCGCGCGGGCGTCATCGAGACCACCTTCAAGGAGGAGACCGAGACCGACCTGTTCGGTGAGCAGGCCGTCCTCTGCGGCGGCGCCGCCGCGTTGGTCCAGACCGGCT
>NZ_JAHLJD010000015.1:0-35533 GCF_020496225.1 Pseudonocardia sp. ICBG162 | reverse complement strand
CCGAACCTGGAGCTGGTGCAGCTGCTCACCGCGGGCGCCGAGACGTGGATCGGCGGCTGCCCGAGGGCGTCGGCCTCTCCGACGGGCGCGGCGCGCACGGCGGGGCCACCGCCGAGTGGGTGGTGTCGGTGCTGCTGGCCGTCTACCGGCACCTGGACCGATTCGTGCGTGCCCAGGACCGCGGCGAGTGGGACTACCACCAGACCGAGGAGCTGGCCGGCAAGAAGATCCTCATCGTCGGCGCGGGCGACGTCGGGCAGAAGACCCGGGCCCGTCTGGAGCCCTTCGAGGTGGAGACCGCGCTGGTCGGGCGCACCGCCCGCGACGGCGTCCACGGCTGGGACGAGCTGCCCGCGCTGCTGCCGCACTACGACGCGACCGTGCTGATCGTCCCGCTCACCGACGAGACCCGCGGCATGGTCGACGCCGGCTTCCTGGCCGCCATGCCCGACGGGTCGCTGCTCGTCAACGGCGCGCGCGGGCCGGTGGTGGACACCGACGCGCTGGTCGCGGAGCTGACCTCGGGGCGGATCCGGGCCGCCGTCGACGTCACCGACCCCGAGCCGCTCCCCGCGGGCCACCCGCTGTGGTCGGCGCCCGGACTGCTGCTCACCCCGCACGTCGGCGGCAGCGTGCCGCTGGCGATGCGCCGCGCCTACGGCGTCGCGGCCGAGCAGCTCGCGGCGTTCGCCGCCGGTGACGCGCCGCCGAACCTCGTGACCGGCGCCTACTAGGCGCGCGCCGGTACTGTCGCCGACCATGAGCGGGCCCACGCAGCAGTACGACTGGGGCAACATCTCCGGCGACGAACCGGCGGAGAAGACCCGCCCGGAGCGCATGCCGGTCCCCGCCCACCTCTCCTCCGACATCGGGCTGCTCGTGCTGCGGCTGGTCGTCGGGGCGTCCTTCGCCGCGGCGGGGGCACGCAAGCTGTTCGGCGTCGCGGGCGGGATCGGCCTCGACGCCAGCGCGACCGCGCTCGCCGACGCCGGGTTCACGTCCTTCGCCGGCCCGCTGGCCTGGGTGCTCGCGGTCGGTCAGCTGGTCCTCGGCGTGCTGCTCGTGCTGGGGCTGCTGACGCCCTTCGCCGCGGCGGGCCTGCTCGCGACGAAGGTCGTCGCCGTGGTGGTGGCGCTGGTGCCGGCCCTGTCGGTGCCGCTGTTCGCCTCGGACGGCGCGAACTCCCTGGAGCTGGACCTGCTGCTCGGCGCCGGGGCCGCGGCGCTGGTGTTCGCCGGGGCCGGGCGGATCGCCCTCGACGCCGGGCGCACCTATCAGCGACGCCCGCTGCCGTGGTCGGTGCTGTCGCTGCTGGTCGCGGTCGCGGTGTCGCTGCTGGTCCTGTTCGTGCTGCGCCGGTGACCCCTGCCGACGACGCGTGGCTGCGCCCGCTCGCCCGGCGCCGCCGTCGCGACCTCGCGGTGCGGGCCCGGACCCCGCTGACCGGCGGGTACGCCTCCGGCGGGGCCGAGCGGATCGACCTCGACGACGGCACCGCGGTCGTCCTCAAGCACACCGGGGCGGTGGAGACGGCCGCGCTGCGCGCCGTCGCGGTGGTGAACGGGTCCGTCCGGCTGCCGCGGATGCTCGGCTCCGGCGACGGCTGGGTGCTGCTCGACCACGAGCCCGGCGCGCCGCTGCCGGCCGGGGCCCCGGTACCCGACGAGGTGTGGCGCACCCTCGCGCTGGTCCACGCGCACTGGCGGCGCAACCGGCCGCGCGGCGTCCCCGTCGTCGACGACGCCTGGTGGGCGCGGCTGTGCGGGCACGCCGCGGACCGGCTGACGGCGGCCGGGCACGACGCCGCGGCCGCGTCCGTCGTGGCCTGGGCCGGGGACGACCGCGCCCGCACCGCGCTGCGCGCCCTGCCCCGCACCCTGTGCCACGGCGACGCCCACCGCGGCAACGTCGTCGCCGGTCCGGCCGGTGCGGTGCTGCTGGACTGGGGCAATGCCCGCGTCGCGGTGGGGTCGCTCGACGTCGTGGTGCTGGCCGCGCCCCCGTCCGACGGCCCGGCCGACGCGCCGTCGTCGCCGGTGCCCGCGGTCTACCGGGACACCCTGCACACCGCGCTCGGCGCGCCGGACCCGCCCGCCATGGTCGCGGTGGAGACGGCGTGGGCGCGGGCGGCGGCGCACGTGCAGTTCCTGCCGTTCGCCGCCGACCACCAGGACCCCGACCGGGTCACCTCGATGGTCCGGGTCGCCGCCGCGGCCCTCGACGAGCTGGGCGACCTGCTCGCCACCGCCCGCCGCGGCTGATCCCGGCTCAGCCCTTCGGCTTGGCCGTGCGACGCAGCCGGGTGTTGACGAACTCGCCCATGCCCCAGCGGCCCAGCTCACGGCCGAAGCCGGAGCGCTTCACCCCGCCGAAGGGGAGCCCGGGCAGCGTCGTGCCGTGCTCGTTGACGTAGGCCATGCCCACCTCGAGCCGGTCGGCGATCTCCTGCGCGCGCTCGATGTCGCCGCTCCACACCGACCCGCTGAGCCCGTAGCTCACGTCGTTGGCCAGCGTGACCGCCTCGTCGACCGAGTCGACGCCGTAGACCACGGCGACCGGTCCGAAGATCTCCTCGGAGTAGGCGTCCATGTCCTTCGTGACGCCGGTCAGCACGGCCGGGCGGAGGAACGCGCCGTCGCCGTCGGGCACCTCGCCGCCGGTGTGCAGGGTGGCGCCCTGCTCGACGGCGCGGCGCACCTGCTCGGCGACGCCGTCGCGCGCCGCGACCGAGGACAGCGGGCCGAGCCGGGTGCCGGAGTCGGTCGGGTCGCCGTGCTCGGTGGCCTCGAACGTCGAGACCAGCACCGACACGAACTCCTCGACCTTGTCGGTCGGCACGATCATCCGCTTCGGGGAGTTGCAGGCCTGGCCGCCGTTCATCAGGCGGGCCCGGGCGGCGACCTTCGCGGTGCGGGCGACGTCGGCGTCGTCGAGGACGATGAACGCGTCCGACCCGCCCAGCTCCAGGACGGCCTTCTTCAGGTTGCGCCCCGCCGTCTCGGCGACCGAGGCACCGGCCCGCTCGCTGCCGGTCAGGGAGATCCCCTGGATCCGCGGGTCGGCGATCATGTCGGCGATCTGCTCGTTGGTCGCGTAGACGTTGACGTAGACGTCGGCCGGGACGCCCGCGGTGTGGAAGATCTCGTCCATCACCTCGGCCGAGGCGGCACAGATCGGGGCGTGCTTGAGGACGATCGTGTTCCCGACGACCAGGTTCGGCGCGACGAACCGCGCCACCTGGTAGTAGGGGAAGTTCCACGGCATGACCCCGACCAGCGGCCCGATCGGCTCGGTCTGTACCACCGACTCCTGCGCGCCCTGCGGGTCCAGGGTCTCCCTGCTCAGCAGGTCCGGGCCGTGCTCGGCGTACCAGCGGTAGATCGACGCGGCCAGTGCGACCTCGCCCGCTGCCTCCTTGACGGGCTTGCCCATCTCGGTCGCGATCAGCGCGGCCAGCTCGTCGCTGCGGGCCTCGTAGGCCTCGGCCACCCGGACCAGGATCCGTGCCCGGTCGG
The DNA here is from genome assembly GCF_020496225.1 of Pseudonocardia sp. ICBG162. NCBI lineage: Bacteria > Bacillati > Actinomycetota > Actinomycetes > Pseudonocardiales > Pseudonocardiaceae > Pseudonocardia > Pseudonocardia sp. ICBG162. The sequence goes on along the minus strand of NZ_JAHLJD010000015.1, from coordinate 32,018 downwards.
CGGCCGGGGTCGCGCGCCACCCGGGGTAGGCGTCGGTGACGCGGCCCAGGACGTCGGAGACCGCCGCGTCGTCGAGCTCGGGGAACGTCTTCTCGGTCTTCCCGGTGGCGGGGTTCGTGGTCACGTAGGCGGTCATGGTGCCCTTCCGTCGTGGGGTGGCGCGGGTCGCGCTCCTATCCGACGGATGTCCGCCGCGGGGGGACCGGCAAACATCGGGTCCGCCTCGTCACCCCACGCCTGCCGCCTCCAGCCGGGCCCGGACGTGGGCGTGTGCCGGTGGGACGCAGCGGTCCAGCACGCCGCGCAGCTCGTCGACCAGACGTGCGGCGGGCCAGTCCGGCGGCAGCAGGACCGTGGGCAGCGCCGGCGCCCGGACCAGGTCGACGAACACCGGGTTGGTCAGCTCGACGAGGCGGCGCAGGCACCCGGCACCGCCCCCGGGCGGCGACGCCGCGGCGGCGGCCAGGCGGTCGGCGTGACCGGCCAGGACGGCCGCGACCCCGTCGAGGTCCCACGCCCCGACCGCGACGCGGGCCGCCTCGGCGGTGTCCACCGCGAGCCCGGCCACGGTCACCCGGGCACCGGGCGGGGCGTCGGCCAGCACCTCGGCGAGCTCGGCGCCGCGGTCGGCCACCGCGATGAGCACGCCCGGCTGCAGCACCCCGTACCCGGCGAGCACGGCGGTGCGCCGCAGCCGGTCGCGGTAGGCCCGCTCCTGCTCCGGGACGGCGTGCAGCAGTGCCCGGAACGAGCCCGTCCACTCCGGGGGACGGGCGCCGAGGTCGTCGCCGAGGCGCCGGACCGCCGCCCCGAACGGGCCGTCGAGGCGCAGGTGCACGGCGCGCCCGTCGCGCCGGCCCGCGAGCTGGCCGTCCTCGCGCATCCGGGCCAGCAGCCGTCGCGCGGCGGGCTCGCGCATGCCGAGATCGCCCAGCAGCCCGACGAGCACGGCGGCGGGCAGCTCGTCACGACCGGCGACGCGCAGCAGCGACGCGACCACACCGCTCGTCGGGTTGCGCCTTGCCACGAGCGCGCCCAGCTCTACACCTCTGCTCACGGTCGTGAACCATTCCGTCCAGTTCGGGGGAACCGATGGTAGAGGCAGCGGGCCGGAACGGAATGGGGCAGGCACTGTCCTGGGCGCAGATGATCGTGCTGAGCATCGCGGTGCCCGTGGTGGTCTACGACGTCCTCACCGACCGCGGGGTCGGCCCGGTCCCCGCCCTGCTCGCCGGGAGCATCGGGCCGCTGCTCGACATCGGCATCACCTGGCTGCGCAGCCGCCGGATCGACGAGTTCGGCGTGCTCGTGCTGGTGTTCCTGGTGGTCGGCGCCGTGGTCGGGCTGGTGTTCTCCGACCCGCGGATCCTGCTGCTCAAGGAGTCCGCGACGACGGGCGTGCTCGGCCTGCTCCTGCTGGGCTCGCTGGTGCTGCTCCCGCGCCCGCTGATGTTCTGGTTCGGCCGTCGCTTCGCCACCGGCGGTGACCCGGCCCGGGTGGCCTGGTGGGACGGGCTCTGGCAGTACGCCGGCTTCCGCCGCACCCAGCGCGTGCTCACCGCGGTGTGGGGCGTGGTGCTGGTCGCCGAGGCGGTCGTGCGGATCGTGCTGACCTACCGGCTCCCGGTCGCGACGATGGTGGTGGTGAACGCCGTCGTCCCGCTCGCGGTGCTGGGCGTGCTGATCGGCTGGACCGTGCTGTACGCCCGGCGGGCGCAGGCCGCGGGACAGCGCCGCGCCGCGGCCGCCGCCTCCGGCTGAGACGACGGCCGGGCGCCCGGCTCAGCGGCCGACGTTGCGCTGCAGGTGCGCCGGGTAGCGCTCCCCGGCCACCGCCGACGACGGGGCGGCCGCCTCGATCTCGGCCAGCTCGTCCGCCGACAGCTCCAGCACGGCGGCCTCGACGTTCTGCTCCAGGTAGGTCCGCCGCTTGGTCCCCGGGATCGGCACGACGTGCTCCCCGCGGCTCTGCACCCAGGCCAGCGCGAGCTGCCCGGCGGTGACCCCGCGGCGCTGCGCGATGGCGGTGAGCGCCTCGACGATCGCGAGGTTCGCGGCCATGTTCTCGTCGGAGAAGCGGGGCAGACCGCGGCGCATGTCGCCCTCGCCGAGCTGGCCGGTCGAGGTGATCGCGCCGGTCAGGAAGCCGCGTCCGAGCGGGGAGAACGGCACGACGCCGATGCCCAGCTCGGCGCACGTCGGCGCGACCGACTCCTCGATGCCGCGCGTCCACAGCGACCACTCCGACTGCACCGCGGCGGGCGGGTGCACGGCGTGGGCGCGGCGGACGGTGTCCGCGCCGCACTCGGAGAGCCCGTAGTGGCGGATCTTCCCCTCCTCGATCAGCCCGGCGAGCGCGCCGACGGTCTCCTCGATCGGCGTGTCCGGGTCGACGCGGTGCTGGTAGTAGAGGTCGATGTGGTCGACGCCGAGGCGGCGCAGCGACTCCTCGGCGCACCGCCGCACGTAGGCCGGGTCGCCCTGCGCGCCCTGGTTGCCCGCGGCGTCGCGGACGATGCCGAACTTCGTCGCCAGGACCACGCGGTCGCGGCGGTCGGCGATCGCGGCGCCCACGAGCTCCTCGTTGGCGCCGTCGCCGTAGACGTTCGCGGTGTCGAGCAGGGTGACGCCCAGGTCCAGGGCGCGGTGGATCGTCGCGATCGACTCGGCGCGGTCGGAGGTGTCGCCGTAGGCCTGGCTCATGCCCATGCAGCCCAGGCCCTGGGCGGAGACGGTGAGGTCGCCGAGACGGCGGGTTCCGAGACGCATTCCGGTAGCCATGACAACCAACCTAGACGCGAACGGCCCCGGTCCGCAGGGCGCGGACCGGGGCCGTCGGGACGTGCTGATCAGGGGATGCGGCGGACCGCCCCGGTGTCGGCGCTGGTCGCCATGTGGGCGTAGGCGCGCAGGGCCTTCGACACGACGCGCTGCCGGTCGACGGGCTGCCACGGCCGCTCGGAGGACTCCATCTTGGCGCGCCGGTCGGCGAGCACCTCGGCGTCGACGAGCAGCTCCAGGGACCGGGCGCGGACGTCGAGCCGGACCCGGTCGCCGTTCTCCACCAGCCCGATCGTGCCGCCGGCGGCGGCCTCGGGGGAGACGTGGCCGACCGAGATGCCCGACGAGCCGCCGGAGAACCGGCCGTCGGTGATCAGGGCGCAGACCTTGCCCAGCCCGGCACCCTTGAGGAACGCGGTCGGGTGCAGCATCTCCTGCATGCCCGGCCCGCCCGAGGGGCCCTCGTAGCGGATGACCAGCACGTCGCCGGGCTTGATCTCCTTCTTGAGGATCGCCGAGACGGCGTCCTCCTGGCTCTCCAGCACCACGGCCGGGCCCTCGAACTCCCAGATGTCCTCGGGGATGCCCGCGGTCTTGATCACGGCGCCGTCGACCGAGAGGTTCCCGCGCAGCACGGCCAGGCCGCCGTCGGCGGAGTAGGCGTGCTCGAGGTCGCGGATGCACCCGCCCGCGGCGTCGGTGTCGAGGGAGGACCAGCGGTTCTCCGTCGAGAACGCCTGCGTGGTCCGGACCCCGCCCGGCGCGGCGTGGTAGAGCTCGACCGCGGTCTCCGACGGGGCCGACGACCGGATGTCCCACTCGGTGAGCCACTGCTCCAGCGTGGGGGAGTGCACGGTGTGCACCCCGGTGTTGAGCAGCCCGGCCCGCCACAGCTCGCCCAGCAGGGCGGGGATGCCACCGGCCCGGTGGACGTCCTCCATGTGGTAGTCCGAGTTCGGCGCGACCTTGCTCAGGCACGGCACGCGCCGGGAGATCGCGTCGATCGCGGCGAGGTCGAAGTCGATCTCGCCCTCCTGGGCGGCGGCCAGGATGTGCAGCACCGTGTTGGTGGAGCCGCCCATCGCGACGTCGAGCGCCATCGCGTTCTCGAACGCCTCGCGGGTGGCGATGTTGCGGGGCAGCGCGGACGCGTCGTCGTCGCGGTACCAGCGGGTCGCCAGGTCCATCACGGTGCGCCCGGCGTTCAGGAACAGCTCGCGGCGCGCGGCGTGCGTGGCCAGGGTGGAGCCGTTGCCCGGCAGCGAGAGCCCGAGCGCCTCGGTGAGGCAGTTCATCGAGTTCGCGGTGAACATCCCGGAGCAGGACCCGCAGGTCGGGCAGGCCGAGCGCTCGACCTCGGCCAGGCCGGCCTCGTCCACCTCGGACGACGCGGACGCCGAGATCGCGGTGATCAGGTCGGTGGGTGCCTGCGCGACCCCGCCGACGACGACCGCCTTGCCGGCCTCCATCGGACCGCCGGAGACGAACACGGTCGGGATGTTCAGCCGCATCGCGGCGTTCAGCATGCCCGGCGTGATCTTGTCGCAGTTGGAGATGCACACCAGGGCGTCGGCCGCGTGGCCGTTCACCATGTACTCGACCGCGTCGGCGATGATCTCGCGGCTGGGCAGGGAGTAGAGCATCCCGCCGTGGCCCATCGCGATGCCGTCGTCGACGGCGATCGTGTTGAACTCCTTGGCGACCCCGCCCGCCTCCTTGATCGCGCCCGCGACGAGGTCACCCATGTCCTTGAGGTGCACGTGGCCGGGCACGAACTGGGTGTAGGAGTTGGCGATCGCGACGATCGGCTTGCCGAAGTCGTCGTCGCCCATGCCGGTCGCGCGCCAGAGCGAACGCGCTCCGGCGGCGTTGCGACCGTGGGTGGTGACGCGGGAACGCAGGGCGGGCATCGGTCTTCTCCAGCCGGGTCTTCCGTGGTGGTTCGTGAGGGACCCCGGTGGGCGCGTCGCGGAGCGTGGGCACGAGCCGCCCGGGGGGTGCGGCGCGACGGCGGCGGGGCGGGTCGCGTCCCGCCGGCCGGCGGGCCGATCGCCCGCAACCGTACGCCCCGCGACGGGCGTCAGTGACCCTCGGCCGGATCCTCCGGGTCGGTCACCGCGGCCGGGTCGGCGAACCGGCCGCCGCTGGCGACCGAGAGCGCGGGCAGGTCGCGCGCGTGCACCGCGGGCAGGACGAGGGCGTCGTCCTCGCCCAGCACCGCGCTGACCCGCGAGCGCGAGCCGATCCGCAGACCGCGCACGTCGTCCCAGTCCACGGTGCGGGAGGAGAACGCGCCGCGGACGGTCAGCGTCTCCGGGTCCACGGTGGTGCGGACCCGCAGGATCCAGGCGATCGCCGCGGCCGGGGCCAGCAGCACGACCCAGAACCACGGCAGGCTGAACACCAGCGGCGTCGACCCGACGACCGCGACCAGGATGGCGAAGATGGTCAGCCGGCTCGGCTTGAACACCAGCGCGCGCGAGCCCACGCGGAGCTTGCGGCCCTCGTCGCGGACCCGGGGGGTCCACGCCAGCTCGCTGTCCACCTGCTGGGACGCCCCCGGGGCCGGCTGCGGGTCGGCGGAGGCGGGGTCGGGGGGGGACGGCGCGGTCGTCGGTGCTGCTCACGACCCCAGTGTGACAAATCCGGACCGTGACCCCACGGCCCGGACGGGTGGGGTCGTTTGACTCCGTCCGTGGGACGCGTGCTAGCGTCGATGCATGTTCGCCGTTCGAATTCTCGTACTTCTTGGGCGCGTCGTCGCCTGAGTTCGACCTTCTCGAACGACGACGCGCTCACCCTCGCAGCGCCCGGAGTGCCGGGCGGCGGGGGTTTTTTCATGTCCAGCTCCGAGTCCAGCCCATGTCCGGCATCTGATCGACACGATCTCCAGCGAGGCAGACCCAGATGACCACCGTCCCCGCCAAGCCCGGCTCGCCCGGCCCGAAGCCGGGCCCGCCGCCCGGCCGGTCCGCGGCCTCCGGCACGTCCCGCAGCGCGGCCCCGGCACCCGGTGAGACCACCGTGCCCGGCCCGCGCATCGTGGACGAGCCCATGACCGGCGCCCAGTCCCTGGTGCGTTCGCTCGAGGAGATCGGCTGCGAGGTCGTCTTCGGGCTGCCCGGCGGGACGATCCTGCCCGCGTACGACCCGCTCCTGGACTCGACGAAGGTGCGTCACATCCTCGTGCGCCACGAGCAGGGCGCCGGACACGCGGCGACCGGCTACGCGCAGGCCACCGGCCGGGTCGGGGTCTGCATGGCGACGTCCGGGCCGGGGGCCACGAACCTGGTCACCCCGATCGCGGACGCCCACATGGACTCGGTGCCGCTGGTGGCCATCACGGGTCAGCAGACCCGGCCGCTGATCGGCACCGACGCCTTCCAGGAGGCCGACATCACCGGCATCACCATGCCGGTGACCAAGCACAACATGCTGGTGACCGACGCGACGGAGATCCCGCGCGCGATCGCCGAGGCCTTCCACCTGGCGTCCACCGGCCGGCCCGGCCCGGTCCTGGTGGACATCCCGAAGGACGTGCTGCAGGAGCAGACCACGTTCTCCTGGCCCCCGGAGCTGCAGCTGCCCGGCTACCGGCCGACGACCCGGCCGCACGGCAAGCAGATCCGCGAGGCCGCCCGGCTCATCCGCGAGTCGGCCAAGCCGGTGCTCTACGTCGGCGGCGGTGTCCTCAAGGCCGAGGCCGCCGAGGAGCTCAGGGAGCTGGCCGAGCTGACCGGGGCGCCCGTCGTCACCACCCTGATGGCGCGCGGTGTGTTCCCCGACAGCCACCCGCTGCACCTGGGCATGCCCGGGATGCACGGCACCGTCGCCGCGGTCGCGGCGATGCAGCGGTCCGACCTGCTGGTCGCGCTCGGCTCCCGGTTCGACGACCGGGTCACCGGCAAGCTGGAGAGCTTCGCCCCCGGGGCGAAGATCATCCACGCCGACATCGACCCGGCCGAGATCTCCAAGAACCGGCGCGCCGACGTGCCGATCGTCGGGGACTGCAAGGAGGTCCTGGCCGACCTGGTCGAGGCCGTCCGTGCGGACCGCGCCGAGCACGGTGAGCCGGACCTGTCGGCCTGGTGGAAGCAGGTCGGCGGGCTGCGCGACCGCTACCCGCTCGGCTACGACGAGCCGACCGACGGCGCGCTCTCGCCGCAGTACGTGATCGAGCGGATCGGCGCGATCGCCGGGCCGGACGCGATCTACACCGCGGGCGTCGGCCAGCACCAGATGTGGGCCGCGCAGTTCGTCAAGTACGAGAAGCCGCGGACCTGGCTGAACTCCGGCGGGCTCGGGACCATGGGCTACGCGGTCCCGGCCGCGATGGGCGCCAAGGTCGGCGAGCCGGACGCCGTCGTCTGGTGCATCGACGGCGACGGCTGCTTCCAGATGACCAACCAGGAGCTCGCCACCTGCGCGATCGAGGGCATCCCGATCAAGGTCGCCGTCATCAACAACGGCAACCTCGGCATGGTCCGCCAGTGGCAGAACCTGTTCTACGGCGAGCGGTACTCCAACACCGACCTCAACACCCACAAGCTGCGCATCCCGGACTTCCCGATGCTCGCGCAGGCGATGGGCTGCGAGGGGCTGCGGGTCGAGTCCAAGGAGGACGTCGACCGGGTCATCCACCAGGCCATGGAGATCAACGACCGGCCGGTCGTCGTGGAGTTCGTCGTCGGTGCCGACGCCCAGGTGTGGCCGATGGTCGCCGCGGGCACGAGCAACGACGAGATCAACGTCCGGCGCGACATCCGGCCGGAGTTCGAGCACGACGAGCTGGCCGCGTCGGTCGACGCGGTCGCCGACGTCACCGAGCAGGCCCTGGAGGGCGAGAAGTGAGCGAGCTCCACACCCTCTCGGTCCTGGTCGAGGACAAGCCGGGTGTCCTGGCCCGGGTCTCCGGGCTGTTCTCGCGGCGCGGGTTCAACATCAACTCGCTCGCGGTCGGCCCGACCGAGCACCCCGACGTCTCCCGCATGACGATCGTCGTCGAGGTGGACGAGCTCCCGATGGAGCAGGTCACCAAGCAGCTCAACAAGCTGGTGCACGTCATCAAGATCGTCGAGCTGGAGCCGGACGCCTCGGTGCAGCGCGAGCTGCTGCTGGTCAAGGTCCGGGCCGACGCCACGGTGCGCAGCCAGGTCGTCGAGACCGTGCAGCTGTTCCGCGCCAAGGTCGTCGACGTCTCCCCGGAGGCGGTCACGGTCGAGGCCACCGGGTCGGCCGACAAGCTCAACGCGCTCCTGCGCATGCTGGAGCCCTACGGGATCCGCGAGATGGTGAAGTCCGGGATGGTGGCCGTCGGCCGCGGCCCCCGGTCCATCACCGCCGCGGCCGTCCGCTAGACAGTCGTCGCTACACAACCTCCGAGAGGAACCGTCCCAGAGCCATGAGTGTCAACATCTACTACGACGCCGACGCCGACCTGTCGATCATCCAGGGCCGCAAGGTCGCCGTGATCGGCTACGGCTCCCAGGGGCACGCGCACTCGCTGTCCCTGCGTGACTCCGGGGTCGAGGTGAAGATCGGTCTGCCCGAGGGCTCCAAGTCCCGGCAGAAGGCCGCCGACGAGGGCCTCGAGGTCGGCACGCCGGCCGAGGTCTCCGCCTGGGCCGACGTGATCATGGTCCTGGCGCCCGACACCAAGCAGCGCTTCATCTACACCCAGGACATCGAGCCGAACCTGAAGGACGGCGACGCGCTGTTCTTCGGCCACGGCTTCAACATCCGCTTCGAGCTGATCAAGCCCCCGGCGAACGTCGACGTGGCCATGGTCGCGCCGAAGGGCCCGGGCCACCTGGTCCGCCGCCAGTTCGTCGACGGCAAGGGCGTCCCCGCCCTGATCGCCGTCGAGCAGGACGCCTCGGGCAACGCCAAGGCGCTCGCGCTCTCCTACGCGGCCGGGATCGGCGGCGCCCGCGCGGGCGTCATCGAGACCACCTTCAAGGAGGAGACCGAGACCGACCTGTTCGGTGAGCAGGCCGTCCTCTGCGGCGGCGCCGCCGCGTTGGTCCAGACCGGCTTCGAGGTGCTGACCGAGGCGGGCTACGCCCCGGAGATCGCCTACTTCGAGTGCCTGCACGAGCTCAAGCTGATCGTCGACCTCATGTACGAGGGCGGCATCGCCAACGAGCGCTTCTCCATCTCCGACACCGCCGAGTACGGCGACCTCACCCGCGGCCCGCGCGTCATCACGCCCGCGGTCAAGGCCGAGATGCAGAAGATCCTGGGCGAGATCCAGGACGGCACCTTCGCCCGCGAGTGGGTGGCCGAGGACGAGGCCGGCCGCGGCAACTACACCAAGCTGCAGCAGCAGGGCGCCGAGCACCCGATCGAGCAGGTCGGCGAGAAGCTCCGCGGCCTCATGAGCTGGGTCGGCGAGAAGGCCAAGTGATCCACTGCCGGATGCGTCCGGCAGGATGAATCGCGCGGGCCCCAGACGGCCCGCGGATGCCCGGGCCCGGACGCACCCATCCGGACCAGGCGACGTGGAACCCCCGTACCGGCGACACCGGGCGGGGGTTCCGCGCGTTCAGGGGCTGTCGGCGAGCAGCCGGTCGAGGACAGAGAGCAGGTCGGGGAGCCGGTTCGTCGCGGCGTCCCACACGATCTCGTCGTCGACCACGGCGTAGCCGTGGATCAGGATGTTGCGGAACGACACGAGCCTGGGCAGGTCGGAACGCGGAGAGCGAGTTCCGGGTCCGCCCGCGAGAGCCGGTTGAGCGCCTCGCCCACGATCTCGAACTGGCGCTCCACCGCTGAACGGAGCAACACGTCCGACAGGTAGTCGTCGAGACTCCGGTCGGCGACGAACCGTTCGACGAGACCCGCGGCACGTCGCGCGTCCCAGAGGAACGCGCGCGGGTCACGCGGCGTAGAGGGCGACACGCTGCTCGTCGATCGACCGTCGGAGGTACGGGTTGACGACGGCGTCGTCCACGACGAGGTCGACCGTTCGGCCGAGCAGCCGTTCGAGCTCTTCCTTGAGCTCGAAGTAGAGGCCGGAGCGGTCGGTGGCCCGTGGACCGAGGTCGACGAGGACGTCGACGTCACTGCGGTCGGGGTCGAAGCCCGGGCCGGCAGCGGACCCGAACAGCTCCAGGCTGCGGATGCCGAGCCGGCGGCACAGAGCCTCGATCTCGGACCGGACGCGTTCGATCGACGGATGCACGGCCACCCCCTCGTGCACAGTGTGCACCCGGGCCGACGGTCGCGGGGCGGCGACAGCCACCCCGCTCTCCCGCAGAGTGACGGAGTGCCCACGTGCAGTTCCGTCCGGAGCCGCCCAAGTCGTGGTGCGCGCATCGCCGCCGGACCGTCGCGCCGTCCTAGTACTACAGTCGCGTTTATGTTGAGGGTGATCGGTGTGTTTCCGGTTCTGGTGTTCGTGACTGTGTTAACCCTTGGCGGTGGGTGACGATATTGGTGTGGCGGATGTGCGGGAGTGGGCGGCGGGTCTGGACGAGATCGCGCGGTTGATTGGGTCGCGGTTCGCGCGTTCGGAGCCGCGGGCGAACGCGGTCGCGTATGTGCGGGGGCTGCTCTCGGAGCGGGAGCGGAAGAACTCGTGGACGATCTCCGAGCAGGCCGGTCAGCCGGTGCCGGATCCGATGCAGCGGCTGCTGTCGACGACGGACTGGGATCCCGATGCAGTGCGGGACGATCTGCGCACGTATGTCGTTGCGCACCTGGGCGACCGGGCTGGGATCCTCGTCGTCGACGAGACCGGGTTCCTGAAGAAGGGAGACCGGTCGGCGGGTGTCGCGCGGCAATACACCGGCACGGCGGGTCGGATTGAGAACGCGCAGGTCGGTGTGTTCCTGACCTATGCGACGCCGCATGGGCGGACGTTCCTGGACGGGGAGCTGTATCTGCCGAAGGCGTGGACCGAGGATCGCCCCCGATGTGACCGTGCGGGGATCCCTGCTGATCGTGAGTTCCGCACCAAGCCCGAGCTGGCGGTCGAGATGATCGCCCGCGCGATCGACGGCGGGGTTCCGGCGTCGTGGGTGACCGGCGATGCCGTCTACGGACAGCACTACCGGCTCCGCAAGAGCCTCGAAGACCGTCAGATGAGCTACGTGCTCGCGATCCCCTCCAACCAGCGCGTGATCGCCAAGACCACCTCGTCGATCATCGGGAGCGAGTACCGGGCCGACGCGCTCATCGCAGGACTGCCGGCCACCGCGTGGCGCAGCAGGTCAGCCGGCGCCGGATCGAAGGGCGACCGTCGCTACGCGTGGGCGCGGGCGCGGATCAACGGGGAACGCGATCCCGACGCCGAGTACTGGCTGCTGGCCCGCCGCAGCCTGACTGCCCCCTCAGAGCTGGCGTACTACCTCTGCCACACGCCCAAGCGAGTCGCGCTCAGCGAGCTGGCCCGGGTCGCCGGCGCGCGGTGGGCGATCGAGGAGACCTTCCAGACCGCGAAAGGCCAGACCGGCCTCGATCATTACCAAGTCCGGCAATACACCGGCTGGTACCGGCACATCACTCTCTCCATGCTCGCGCACGCCTTCCTCACCGTGACACGGTCAAAAAGGGGGCTCTCCACGCCGACAGCGGCGAGCTCATCGCGCTGAGCCTGCCCGAGATCCGCCACCTCATCGCCACCCTCGCACTGGACACGATCGCCGACCCCGGCCACGTGCTGCGCCGCTCACGCTGGCGACGAAGACACCAACACACCGCCCAACAGCACCACTACCAACACCGCAGCCACAACCCATAAACGCGACTGTAGTACTAGGATGAGCCGAGGCCAGGCCCGTCCGACCCGGGAGCATCCGCACACCGTGAGCACCGCAGCCACCGACCACCGTCCCGTCGTCCTGCTCGCGGAGACGCTCGCGCCCTCCGCCGTCGAGCTGCTCGGGGACGGCGTCGAGATCCGCCACGTCGACGGCACCGACCGCCCCGCCCTGCTGGCGGCGCTCGCCGACGCCGACGCGCTGCTGGTCCGGTCCGCCACCCGGGTCGACGCCGAGGCGCTGGCCGCGGCCGGCCGCCTCAAGGTCGTCGCACGCGCCGGGGTCGGCCTGGACAACGTCGACGTCCCCGCCGCCACCGCGCGCGGGGTGATGGTCGTCAACGCCCCGACCTCGAACATCGTCTCCGCCGCCGAGCACGCCATCGCGCTGCTGCTCGCGACCGCGCGCCACATCCCGCCGGCGGACGCCGCGCTGCGCTCCGGGGCGTGGAAGCGCTCGTCCTACGGCGGCGTCGAGCTCAACGGCAAGACCGTCGGCATCGTCGGGCTCGGCAAGATCGGGCAGCTCGTCGCGCAGCGCCTCGCCGCGTTCGGCATGACGCTGGTCGCCTACGACCCCTACATCGCGCCGTCGCGGGCCGCGCAGCTCGGCATCGAGCTGATGAGCCTCGACGACCTGCTCCGCACCGCGGACATGATCACCGTGCACCTGCCGAAGACCCCGGAGACCCTCGGGCTGATCGGCAAGGACCAGCTCGCGCTGACCAGGCCGGGGGTGCTCGTCGTCAACGCCGCCCGCGGCGGCCTGATCGACGAGGACGCCCTGGCCGAGGCGGTCCGCTCCGGGCACGTCGGCGGCGCCGGGATCGACGTCTACGTCACCGAGCCGACCACGTCGAGCCCGCTGTTCGAGCTGGAGAACGTCGTCGTCACCCCGCACCTGGGCGCCTCCACCGCCGAGGCGCAGGACCGGGCCGGCACCGACGTGGCCCGCTCGGTGCAGCTGGCCCTGGCCGGGGAGTTCGTACCGGACGCGGTCAACGTGCAGATCCACGGCGCCGTCGGCGAGGAGGTCCGGCCCTGGCTGCCGCTGGTGCAGAAGCTCGGCACCACCCTGCACGCCGTCGCCGGGCGCACCCCGACCTCGGTCACCGTCGACGTCGCGGGCGAGCTGGCCACCGAGGACGTCCAGGTCCTCGGCCTGGCCGCGCTGCGCGGGGTGTTCACCCACGTCGTCGAGGACCAGGTGACGTTCGTGAACGTGCCGCAGCTCGCCGAGGAGCGCGGGGTCACCGTGGAGATCACCACCAGCCCGGAGAGCGCCAACCACCGCAGCGTCGTGCAGCTGCGCGGCGCCATGCCCGACGGCGAGAAGGTCACCGTCTCCGGCACCCTGACGGGCCGCGCCGAGGTCGAGAAGCTCGTCGAGATCAACGGACGGCACTTCGACCTGCGCGCCGAGGGCGAGGTCGTGCTGCTGGAGTACGCCGACCGGCCCGGCGTGATGGGCCGGGTCGGGTCGCTGCTGGGGGAGGCCGCGGTCAACATCGAGGCCGCCCAGATCTCACAGACCACCGACGGCACCGACGCCGTCATGCTGCTGCGGGTGGACCGCCAGATCGACCCGGCGGTGCTGGAGCCGATCGGCGCCTCGGTCGGCGCCCGGACGATCCGGCTCATCTCCTTCGACGACTGAGCCTGGATCCACCGTCGATCTTGAGCCGCCAGGTTGTTGATCTTTTGGGACTGGTAGTGGTGCCGGGGCGCGGGTGAGCCGCCGGACTGTCCGGCTGTTCCACTGGTGTTCTCCGGTCGGCCCTGGTGGGGGGTGGTCAGGACGCTGCGGGGAGGGGGTCGTGCAGAGCGCGGCGGAACAGTTCGTCCAAGCCGGGTTCCCAGGGCCAGTCCCGGGGGAGGTGGACTACCTGTTGGTGCGCGGAGTGCGCGACCCGGGCGGGGGTGACGATGAGTCGTCGGCGCAGGCTCGCGGCGCGTTCACGGGCATGCCGGCCGCCGGCCAGGGCACCGGCGGCGCGGGTGAGGTTATGGGAGATCGCGGCGCAGACCAGCCAGGCGGCGTTCGCGGTGAACACCCCGGAGGGCAGGTGGGCGAGCGGGCCGTTCTTCAGTTCGGCGATGACCTGCTCGATGATGGCGTGGTCACGGTGGGTGGCCTCCGCCGCCAGCATCGGCTCGGGGGTGTCGGTGAACACCGCGTGGTAGCGGTAGACCGCGAACATCTCCGACTGCCCGGCCGTGACGGTGCGGGGGTTGAGACGCCGCACGCGGCGCACGATCAGCCGGGCGGTGACGTGGTCTGCCTTGCGGCGGCCGGTGAACGCGGTGAACGACACTTCGGCGACCTCGGCGTCGGAGATCCAGCGTTGCTCGTCCTGGTCGTAGATCGCGTTCGGGTAGCGGATCGCGGTCCACGCATCGTCGTCGATGCTGCTGATCGCCCTGGTCACGGTCTTGGTGAGTCGGGCGGTGACCGAGAACCGGGCTCCGGCGCGGCGGCAGGTGTTGATGATGTCGTGGCCGTAGTAGGCCGAGTCCGCGCGGACCAGCAGCATCGCGTGGCGGGCGCTGCCGGCACCGATCCGGCGTGCAGTGCCCAGCGCTTCGGCCAGCAGCCGGGGCGCGCCGCGGGCGGAGTTCGTCGCGCCGCGCCGCAGCCGGGTCGCCGCGATCACCGGCGCCGCGGCCGGGGCGGACAGCACCGCGAGCAGCGCGTTCAACCCTTTCACCCCGGTGTAGCCGCGTCCGGCGCCCTGCTTGGCGTACCCGTAGGTGCGGCGCACCGTGTCATCCAGATCGAGGTAGGCGACCTGATCGGCGCTCCTCAGCAGCGGGGTCGCCGCGGCGAGCCGAGCCAGCAGGCGCGCGGCGACGGCGTCGAGTTGGCGGACGTGACCGAAGGTGAACCGGCGCAGGAACGTCCCCAGCGTCGATGGAGCCCGCACCTGGTCGAACACCCGGCCCATGCCGCCGTGGCGCAGCATGTCCATGTCGGTGATCGAGTCCGCCCCGGCGACCATCCCGCCGATCAGCGCGGTGATCTTCGCGGCCGCGTTCGCGGCGCCCGTCCCGGTCAGGGTCAACGTCTCGGCCAGCAGGGACCGCAGCCCGCACCTGGCGGCCAGCGCCATGACCGGGACCAGCCCGACACACGACACGAGATTCGGATCATCGAAGCGCACGCTGATCGCGCGGCAGGCGTGGGATAGTCGCATCCAGCGGATGCCCTTCTCTGCAGGGATCGATGTTGCCGTGGTAAGCACATCTTCCCAGCTCAGAAGGGCATTCGTGTGTCACGACCCGCCCCTACCGGCGCATACCTGCGGTGGATCCAGGCTCAGCCTGGACGAGACGTTCAAGGACGAGGACACCGGCGACACGTGCCTGAGCTTCAACCGCCAGCACTGGCCGCACGGCGACTTCGGCAACGCCAAGCCGCACTCGATGCTGTTCGTCGCGGCCGACGAGGACATCAAGGACTGATGATGTCCCCCTCGTCGATCGTGACGCTCGTGCCGGCCGGCGGGCTCGTGCCCGCCGGCCCGGCCGGGGACTCCCCCGCCCTGCTCCGTGCAGTGGCGGGGGCCGCCCCGGCGGTCCTCGCCCGGGGACCCCAGGACGGCGTGCCGTTCGCGGACACGGCCCTGCGGCTGGTCCTGCTCACCGCGCTCGCCGTGGTGGCCGGAACCGGTCTGGTCCGGGTTCTGGCCGGCGCGCCCGGACGCGCCGAGCGGGTCGTCGCGGGAGTCGCGGCGCTCGTCGCCGTCTCCGCCGCGGTTGCCGCGGTGACCCGGTCCGGCGCCGGGCCGACCGGCTGGACCCTGTTCCTGCTCGCGGCCACGGTCGCGGTGCCGGCCCTGCTGGCCGGGTCGCGCCCGGTCCTCGCCGTGGTCCCCGCGCTCGCGGTGACCGCGCTGCTGGTCCTCCAGCTCGCCGGTACCCCCGGCGTCGCACCGTGGTTCGCGCTCGACGCCGGGTACGCCGTCGCCGGGTCCCTGGCCGCCGGTGCGGCGGTGCACCTGGTCACCACCCGCACCGACGAGGACGCGCGGCCCGCCCGGGTGCGCGTGCTCGGCATCGCGGCGGGCACGGTGGGGGCCGTGCTCGCCGCGGTGCGGCTCGCCGTCGCCGGGCCGTTCTCGCTCACCGACGTGCACGGCACCGGCTTCGGCCGCGCCGCGCTGGTGACGGTCGTGGCCCCGGCCGCGGTCGCGGCCCTGCTGCTCGCCGAGAGCGTGCTGACCCGCCGTGCGGGCCACCGCGTCCGCGCCGACGAGGTGCGCGACCGCGTCCGCACCCCCGCCGCGCTGGCCGCGGTCGTCGCCGTCGGTGCGGCGACGCTGCTCGCCGCCCTCCCGGCGCCGGCGCCCGCGGCCGTCCCCGGACAGGCCCTGCTGCGCTCGGTCGACCTCGGCACCGGACCGCTCACCCTGGCCGTCGCCCCGATGCGGCCCGGCCCCAACCTCGTGCAGCTCACCGGCGCCGGGGTCACCGTGACCGGGCCGGACGCCACGATGCCCGCCGGGCACGGGGAGACCGGTGCCCCCGCCGGCTACGCCGTCCGCACCGGGGACCGGGACGTGCCGTTCACGGCCCGCTCCGGCGCCCCGGGCGGCTGGGCACTGGTCGACCTGCCCGAGGGCACCACCTCGATCACCGTCACCGCCGGGGGCCTGGCCCGCGCGGTGCCGGTCGACGTCGGCACCGACCGGACGGCGCCCGCCGGCGCGAGCGGTGCCGACGGGCCGGAGTGCCTGTCCGCCGCCGTCGGGCGGATCCTGGCCGGGGGCGACCCCGCGCTCGGCCCGTGCCCGTCGGAGGGGCTCGACCCGGCCGACGCCCGGGCGCTGCGCGGCACCGTCCGCGCGCTCGCCTCCCAGGGGGCGCCGGGTCTGGCGATCGCCGGTGACGTGTCGCCCCGCTCCCGGGCGGCCGCCGACGTCGTCCGCACCGCGGCCGCTGCCGCCGGGCTGCCGGTGCGCCCGGCCCCCGGCCCGGACGACGCCCTGGTCGTCGTCTCCGGCTGGCAGCACGCCGCGACGACGGTCCGCGACACCGCCCGCGCGGCGCAGACCACGCCGACCGCGCTCGGCGGGACCTACCTCGCGCCGTGGCTGCTGACCGGGGGAGTGCTCGGGCAGAGCCCGGGCACCCTGCTCCCGCTGGACTTCGGCCCGCAGGAACAGGTCCCGCAGCGCTACGTCCGGACGCTCGCCGCCGTCGCACCGGGGTCCGCCCCGTCGCTGTCGGGGCTGCGCGCCTGGGCGGCCACGACCGGAGAGGCCTACACCGACCCGGCACCGGCTCTGTACGGTGCCGCCCCGGTGAGCGTGCCGATGACCGCCGACGACGACGGCGGGCACCACGGCGCCCCCAACGAGGCCGCCTGGTTCCCGGGCGGCGCGATCGTCCGGATCGGCTCCGCGCTGACCGAGCCCGGGCGAGCGGACACCGACCCCGGGACCGGCGCCCCCGCCGGACCCACCCCCTGACCAGCACCACCCACGAGGAGACTCCCGTGTCGATCACGAAGGACCCGCCCGGCCGGTCGCCGGGGACACTGGCCCGCGCGTTGCGCGAGCTGCCCGGCAGCGGGCGCACCGCGTTCGGCCCGCAGGACCGCGCCGCCGCCCCGCCGCAGTGGCGGGTCGTCGCCGTCGGCCTGGTCCTGGCCGTGCTGTTCCTGGTCGGGGTGGGCACGGTGGCCCCGGCGACGATGGTCGGCACCGCCGCGCTCGGCCTGGCCCTGGGCTTCACCCTGTTCCACTCCCGGTTCGGCTTCACCTCCGGCTGGCGCCAGCTCGTCGCCGTCGGGCAGGGCGCCGCGATCCGCGCGCACATGGTCATGCTGGCGACGGCGTCGGTGCTGTTCGCGGTGATCCTCTCGTCCGGCTTCGCCCTCGCCGGCGAGCCGAAGGGGTTCACCAACCCGATCGGCATCGGGCTCGTCGTCGGCGCGTTCCTGTTCGGCGTCGGCATGCAGGTCGGCGGGTCGTGCGCCTCGGGCACGCTGTTCGCCGTCGGCAGCGGGCAGTCCGCGATCGTGCTGACCCTGCTCGGGTTCGTCGTCGGCTCGATGTTCGCGGTGTTCACCCACACCTTCTGGACGCAGACCGTGCCGCAGGGGCCGAGCGTCAACCTGGCCCAGCTGCTCGGCTACCCCGGCGCCGTCGCCGTCACCCTGCTGGTGACGGCCGCGATCACCGCGGTCACCTGGGTGGTCGCCCGCCGGCGGACCCCGCCGCCGGTCGAGCGCCCGCCCTCGGCGCGCGGCGTCGCGCGGGTCCTGCGCGGCTCGTGGCCGATGTGGGTCGGCGCGGTCGTGCTCGCCGTGCTCAACGCGGCGGTCCTGTTCGTCTCCGCCGCCCCGTGGGGCGTGACCTCGGCGTTCGCGCTGTGGGGCTCGAAGCTCCTGCAGGCCGTCGGGTTCGACATGGCGGGGCTGGCGTACTGGCAGGTCCCGGCGAACGCGCGGTCGCTGGCCGCCCCGGTGCTGGCCGACCGCATCTCCAACCTCGACGTCGGCATCATGATCGGCGCGCTGGTGGCCTCCGCGGTGGGCGGCGCGTTCGTGCTGCACAAGCGGATCCCGTGGAAGCTCGCCCTCGGCGCGGTCCTCGGCGGCATCGCCATGGGCTACGGCGCGCGCCTCGCGGGCGGCTGCAACATCGGTGCCTACTTCTCCGGCATCGCCTCGTTCAGCCTGCACGGCTGGATCTGGGCCGTCGTCGCACTCGGCGGCACCTGGGTCGGGCTGCGGCTGCGGCCGGTCTTCGGCCTGACCAACCCCAAGCCGGCCGACTCGCTCTGCTGAGCCGGCCGGACGCTCCCCCCCACCAGAGAGGTTCACACGATGACCGCACGTACCACCGTCCGCGCGCTGGCCGCCGTCGCCGGCGCCGGGGCGCTGGCCACCCTGGCCGGCGGCCTCGCGCACGCCGACGAGGGCCACCACGAGGGCCGCCACGGCGGCGCGCACTACGACGGCTCCGTCTGGCACTACGACGGCGAGGCCCACCCCGCCGACTCGGCCGACCCGGCCCCGTCCGCGGGCGACCGGCAGGACGGGAACACCGCGGTGTACCTGCTCCGGGACGTCCCGGCCGCGCCGCTGCCCGAGGACCTGCTCAAGCCGGTCGACCTGACCGCGCCCGCGTTCGGCGTGCTGGACGGCCTGAGCTGAGACCCGCCCCGGGCCGCTGTGCACAGGGCCGCCCGGGCCGAGCCGGCCGCCCCGCCCGGACCACGTGTCCGGGCGGGGCGGCCGTGCGCCGGGGGTGGGTCAGTCCTCCTGCAGGACGGCCTGCACGTCGAGGTCGATCCGCAGCGTCCGGCCGACGGCCAGGACCCCGGCCAGCACCGACTGGTTCCAGTCGATCGCGAACTCGTCGCGGGAGATCTCGGTGGTGGCGGTGAACGCCGCCCGGGTGCCGCCCCACAGGTCGGGGCCGGTGCCGCCGTAGGTCATGTGCAGGTCGACGGGTGCCTTGACGCCCTTGAGCGCCAGCATCCCGTGCACCGTCCAGCGGGTGGCGTCGACGCGGGTCAGGCCGTCGCCCTCGTAGCCGATGGCCGGGTGGGTGTCGACGTCGAGGAAGTCCGCGGTCCGCAGGTGGGTGTCGCGGTCGGGGTCGTCGGAGTCCACCGAGCCCGCGTCGATCGACACGCTCACCGAGCTGGCCTCGAACGGGTCGGCCACCCGTAGGTCGCCGGAGAACCGGCGCAGCCTGCCGTGGATGCGGCTCATGCCCAGGTGCAGCGCGGTGGCCCGGATGCTGGAGTGCTGCGGGTCGATCCGCCACAGGCCCGGGGTCGGCAGCACCGCGCCGCCCGCCCGGGCGAGCTCGACGCGGCCCAGGTCGGTGCCGTCCCCGGCGAGGGAGACCGCCCGCGCGGACGGCTCGTACCCCGCCGCGGCGACGACGACCGTGTGCGGCCCCGACGCCAGCTCCGTCACCGCGAACCCGCCGTCGGCCCGGCTGGCCGCCCGGCCCCGCTGCACGCCGGTGGCGTCCATGACGGTGACCGTCGCGCCGGTCACCGGCCAGCCGTCGGGGGTGCTCAGCCGTCCGTAGAGCTCAGCCACGTCCCTGCTCCGTCCTCGTCGGGTCGCCGATCCGGTCGTCGGTCGGGTCCGGGGCGCCGAAGCGCACCTCGACCGGTGTGGTCGCGCCGCGCGCCACCTGCACCGCGACGACGACCGGCGCCCAGCCGCTCGCCGTCAGCTCGTGCCGTCCGGGCGGGAGCCCGTGCAGCTCGTAGCTGCCGTCCCGGCCGGTGGTGGTCTCGGCGACGGTGCGCCCGTCGCTGTCGCCGATCACGATCCGCGCCCCGGGCACCGGGCGGCCGTCGCCGCTGCGGGCGATGCCGGCGATCCCGGCCAGGGCCGGGAACCGCAGCTCCACCGGCGGGCCGGCCGGGTCGGCGTCGACCGTGCGGGCCAGCGGCCCGTGCCCGGGTGCGGTCGCGGTGAGGGTGTGCGGGCCGGTGCCGGGGGTCTCGGCCAGGAACCGGCCCGCCGGGTCGGTCGGCGTGTGCGCGACGACCTCGCCCGCGGTGTCGATCAGCGTGACGGCGGCGCCCCCGACCGGGCGGCCCGCGGCGTCGGTCAGCGTGCCCCGCACCGTGCCGCCGCCGGCGACGGTCACGTCGTGCCGCGCGGGGGAGGCGACGACGGCGACCAGCCCGGCGTCGGGCCCGGCACCGTCGGTGCGGGTCACCACCAGATAGGTCCCGCCGGTGGTCAGGGCCACGGCGTAGGTGCCGTCGCCGCCGCTGACGGCCCGCCCGTGCTGGCGCCCGTCGAGGTCGGTGACGGTGACGGTCGCGCCCGGCACGGGGGTGCCGGAGCGCCCCCGCACGGTGCCGACGACCGCAGGTCCGTCCCGTTCCGGTGTCACGTCGCGACCTCCCAGGTTAGTTGCGCATCGCAACGATAACCCTCCCGGGTGGACGGTGCGTCACCCGCACCGGTGTCGTCGGCCGGTGATCGTGCCGTGCCGCGTCCCGGCACTTGCGTCACGTGTAACCGGTGGTAACGTTACCGGCGGTTACAGCACCTGACGTCGTTGTCTGCGAGGAGTCGACATGACCGCCACTGTTCCGGAGCACGGGCTCGAGGCCGGGGACGTCCGGCACGCAGCGGACCGGCACACCGCCGAGCGTCACGACACGGCCGAGCGTCTCCTGCGCTCGTCCGCGGAGCTGTCGTTCGACCCGTCCACCCAGGTCGACTGGGAGACCCCGCTGAACCCCGACGACCACGGCATGAGCCCGGAGTGGAGCAGCCTCTACGGCACCGACTACTGGGCGGAGCTGTCCGAGGCGAAGCGCAAGGAGCTGACCCGCCACGAGGCCGCCTCGGTCGCCTCCACCGGCATCTGGTTCGAGATGATCCTGCAGCAGCTGGTCCTGCGGGACTTCTACGCCAAGGACCCGACCGACCCGTCGTTCCAGTGGGCGCTGACCGAGATCGCCGACGAGTGCCGGCACTCGATCATGTTCGCCCGCGGCTCGGCGAAGCTCGGGGCCCCCGCGTACGTCCCGAAGCGCTCCACGGTCGCGCTCGGCCGCTTCTGCGCCGCCACCTGGCGGGGCGAGGCCGCCTACGCCTCCATCCTGGTCGCCGAGGAGGTCCTCGACGTCATGCAGCGCGACTGGATGCGCGACGAGCGGGTCGCCCCGTTCGTGCGGACCATCTCCAACATCCACGTGGTGGAGGAGTCGCGGCACATGAAGTTCGCCCGCGAGGAGACCAAGGAGAACCTGCGCGGCGCCGGCCCCGTCCGTCGTCACTGGCAGGCGCTGGCCGTCGCGATGGCCGCGTACTTCATCGTCACCAGCATGTGGAACGAGAAGGTCTACGCCAACGTCGGCCTCGACACCGGGCGTGCCCTGCGCGAGGCGGCGGCCAACGAGCACCACAAGGCGCTGCTGCGCTCCTCCTGCGCCGGGCTCATGGAGTTCCTGGGATCCTGCGGCCTGCTGACCAGGCCCGCGCTGTACTTCTACCGTCGCGCGAACCTGATCTGACCCGGAGCCGGCCGTGCCCTTCGCGATCACCCAGACCTGCTGCACCGACGCGTCCTGCGTCGCGGCCTGCCCGGTCAACTGCATCCACCCGACGCCCGACGAGGCGGACTTCGCCACGACCGACATGCTCTACATCGACCCGCGGGCGTGCATCGACTGCGGGGCGTGTGCCGACGCGTGCCCGGTCGACGCGATCTTCCCGGTGGAGAGGCTGAGCGCGTCGCTCGCCGGGTACGCCGAGGTCAACGCGGACTACTACGAGGGCAAGCCGGTCGCCGGGAAGCTGGAGGGCGACTCCCCGCTGTTCCACGACTGGTACCCGCTGAC
This sequence comes from Pseudonocardia sp. ICBG162, assembly GCF_020496225.1. Taxonomy (NCBI): domain Bacteria; kingdom Bacillati; phylum Actinomycetota; class Actinomycetes; order Pseudonocardiales; family Pseudonocardiaceae; genus Pseudonocardia; species Pseudonocardia sp. ICBG162. The sequence continues at coordinate 10,138 of NZ_JAHLJD010000015.1, read as the reverse complement.
GTTCACGCGGTCGCTGCCCGCGGACATGGCCCCGCTCGACGTCGCCGTCGTCGGGACCGGGCCCGCCGGGATGTACGCCGCCCAGGACCTGCTGCTGCACACCTCGTCGACGGTCACGCTCTACGACCGGCTCGACGTCGCGGGCGGGCTGGTGCGGTTCGGGGTCGCGCCCGACCACCCGTCGACGAAGGGGATCGGGGAGTCCTTCGCCCGGTTTCGCGCCCACCCGCGGGTGCGGATGCGGCTGGGCACCGAGGTCGGCCGGGACGTCTCGGCCGAGGAGCTGGCCGCCCGGCACGACGCCGTGGTCTGGGCCGTCGGCGCGCCCGCGCCGCGTGACCTGGGCCTGCCGGGGGAGGGGCTGCCCGGCAGCATCGCCGCCGACACCGTCGTGGGCTGGTACAACGGCCACCCCGACGTGCCACGTGACGCCGTCGACACCGCGGTGGAGCGGGTCGTCGTGGTCGGCACCGGCAACGTCGCGATCGACGTCGCCCGGGTCCTCACCGCGCCCGCCGCGGACCTGGAGGGCACCCCGATCGACCCCGCCGCGCTGGCCGCCCTGCGCACCGGTGCGATCACCGAGGTCGTGCTGCTCGCCCGCCGTGGCCCGGAGGCGGTCGCCGCGACCGCGCCGGAGCTGCGCGAGCTGCTGGGCCGCAGCACGGTCGAGGTCGTGGTCGACGAGCACGACCCCCGCATCGCGGAGTCCCTCGACGGCCCCGCGGCGTCCCCGTCGCATGCGCTGCTGCGCGGCGCCCGCCGGGAGAAGATCGACTGGTCGGTGCCCGCGGAGCGCCCGCGGGTGGTGTTCCGGTTCCACTCGGCGCCCGAACGGGTCGACGGCACCACCCGGGCCCGCGGGGTGCACACCGCCGACGGGACCGACATCCCGGCCGACCTGGTCGTGCGCGCCGTCGGGCACCGCGGCCGCCCGGTCGCCGGCCTGCCCTTCGACGACGACCGCGGCGTCGTCCCGCACGACGCGGGCCGCGTCGAGGGCCGTCCCGGCCACTACGTCGTCGGCTGGATCAAGCGGGGCCCGTCCGGCGGGATCGGCACCAACCGCACCTGCGCGGCCGAGACCGTCGGGTCCCTGCTCGACGACGCCGTCGCCGGCCGGCTCCCGTCGCGCCGCCCGGCCTCGCGCCTGGGCGCCATCACCCGGCGGCTCCGCCGCAGCTGACCGCCCACCTCGCCCGTCGATCAGTACCTCAGCGCTGTCCCGCCGCCGGACGACGACGCCCAGGTGCTGATCGACGGCCGGGCACCGGGCGGCCCGGCCGGCGGGACGGGTACGGGCCGGCCGGGCACAGGCAGCCGGGCGGTCACGGCCGGTCGGACGGCTGATCGGACACGGGCAGCCGGGCGGCCACGGGCACCCCGGCCGGGCACGGGCTCGCGGGTGCCTACGGGCAGCCGGGCGGCCGTCCCGGGTCAGCGGCTCAGGTCCAGCAGGGACAGCGCGCCGCGCAGCACGTCGTCGATCCGCGCGAGCGGGACGGTGCGGCGCCACCCGTCGAGGCCGCCGCGCACCAGGATCCGACCGGGGGCCAGATCGAGCCCGTGCAGCCGCAGCGCACCGGGCAGCCCGGGCAGCTCGACCCGGCCCGAGCGGATCGCCGCCAGCGGGCTGCGGTCGACCATCGCCCGCACCGAGCGACGGGTTTCCGCCGACCGGGGTGGCCCCATCCAGCGCCCGGCGACGGTCAGACCGGTGACCTTCCAGGACAGGGTGTGCCCGTCCACCGACACCGCGAGGTCGGCGGCTCCGAGCCCGGGCCGGCGACGCAGCCGGGCCCGGGCGACGCCGTCGGCGTCGACACCCACCTCGACCTGCGGTACGTGCTCCAGAAGGCGCCCGGCGACCCAGTCCGGGTCGAGCTCGGCCTCGATCTCCACCGGACCGGCCACCAGCTCCGGGGTGAGGCCGGGGCGCAGCCGCACGTCCGCGGCGGTCACGGTGAGCCCGCGCAGTGAGAGGCCGGGCCGGACGACGGCGCGTGCGGCCAGGGTGACCGTGGCGAACCGTCCGGTCGTCAGCGCCCGGGCACCGAGCCCCGACGACGCGACGGCCGTCGGCACCAGCCGTACCTCCGAACCGCGGGAACGCAGCGTCGTCGGGCGTCCGACGTAGCGCAGCCGCGCGGCCTCCAGCAGCGCGCGCAGCAGCAGCGCCGAGCCGGGCGCCGTGCCCGCGTCCAGCAGGGCCGACGCCGCGGAGACCCCGGCCGGCGTCTCGACTGCCATGGCGCTGCGGGCTCCCTCGGACGGTGGACGGGTCGGTCCGAGCGTCGCAGGCCCGGCGGCGACCCGCCCGGCCGCGGCCGGGGTGTGCGACGACCCGCACGGCGTCGTCGGCCGGTGGCGCGAGGGCGGTCGCGCGGCTCCGGCGCACCGGCACCGCCCGCCGTCCCCGGTCGCCCGGTCGCGGACGGCGGGCCGCACCGGCGGAGCGCTGGGAGACCGTCGTCCTGCCGCTGTCCCGCAAAGCCTTCCGGGTCCCGGGAATGGCCTCATCGGGTTGTTTACGGGTGCCCGTGAGAGTGATCGACGGGCTCCGGTCTGGACACGTGCACAGGTGTCGACGGCACCGTCTGTCATGGCAGTGATGCGTTCTCCGGTCCCGGAGACCGACGTGATCGCCGGCCGCTACATCCTGGCGACCCATGTCGGTATCGGGTCGACGGCGACGGTGTACCGGGCGTGGGACCCGCACGAGGACCGGGTGGTCGCGGTCAAGCTGTTCCTCGACCGCTGCGACGCCGGTGGCGTGGACCGGCAGTGCCGCGAGCTGCGGACCATGGCGCACCTGGACCACCCGGGCCTGGTGCGGCTGCTGGGCGGGGGAGTCGACCGCGGCCGACCCTTCCTGGTGTCCGAGCTCGTCGAGGGGGAGACACTCGCGGCCCGGCTGGCCCGTGGCCCGCTGCCGGTCGAGCGGGTCGTCGGGATCGGCGCCGACATCGCGTCGGGTCTCGCGCACCTGCACGCCCGTGGGGTGGTGCACCGCGACGTGAAGCCCGCCAACATCCTGCTCTGTTCCGACACCGGCCGGGCGCGGCTCACCGACTTCGGCATCGCCCGCGTGCTGGGCCACTCCGTGCTGACCCGGACCGACGCCGTCCTGGGCACCGCGGCCTACCTCGCGCCCGAGCAGGTCGCCGGTGAGACCGTCGGGCCCGCCGCGGACGTGCACGCACTCGGCCTTGTCCTGCTCGAGGCGCTCACCGGGGAACGGGAGTACCCGGGGACCACGGTGGAGTCCGCCGTCGCCCGGCTGCACCGGCCACCGCGCGTCCCGGAGGAGCTGCCGGCCCGGCTGCGGCGGACGCTGTCCGACGCGACCCGCCGGCACCCGGAGGAGCGGCCGGCCGCCGCCGACCTCGCCCTCCGCCTCCGGCACCCCCGACGACCGCCGGATCTTCGGCGAGACGGCGGCCCCGGACCGTCGTAGCCTGCGCGGGTGCCGGACATCACCACCTTGATCCTCGACGACCACGCCTGGTTCCGTCGACAGTTCGCCGCGCTGGACGAGCTCCAGGCCCGCGACTCCGATCCCCGTGAGCTCGCCGGCCTCTGGGAGCCGCTCGCCGCGCGCCTCGACGTGCACGCCCTCGCCGAGGAGAAGATCTTCTACCCGCAGCTCCTCGCGCACGGGGAGGACCCGGAGGACGAGACGCTCGACGCCATCGGGGACCACAACGAGATCCGCGACGGCGTCGCGCAGGCCGAGCGCAGCCCGGTCGGCAGCGGCCAGTGGTGGGAGGGGGTGTGGGCCGCCCGCCGCGCCAACGACGAGCACATGGGCGAGGAGGAGAACGAGGGCCTCGCCAACTTCCGCCTGAACGCCACCACCGGCCTGCGCGAGTCGCTCGGCCGGCAGTTCGCCGAGTTCCTCGACGCCCACCCCACCACCGCGGGCCTCGACAACTCCGACAAGGACCCCGAGGGCTACGTCGAGGAGGTCCAGGCCGAGATCGACCCGTCCGACCCGACCCGTGACGGGCTCGGCATCGGCAGTCTGAAGGGGAAGTAGACATGGCCGTGCACGACCACCTCCTGCGGGAGAAGGCACCCATCCCCACGACCGCCTGGAAGGCCGTCGACGACGAGGCGCGTGAGCGCCTGACCCCGCTCCTGGCCGGGCGCCGCCTCGCGGACTGGACCGGGACCGCGGGCTGGCAGACGTCGTCGGTCGACCTCGGTCGCTCGCAGCGGCTCGACGGGCCGCCGCCGGGCGTCGCCGTCGACGGCATCACGGCCCGCCTGCGCCGGGTGCAGCCGCTCGCCGAGTTCCGGGTCCCGTTCACGGTGTCCCGCGACGAGATCGACGACCTGCAGCGCGGCGCCCAGGACCCGGAGTTCGACGACCTCGCCCGCGCCGCCCGTGCGGCCGCCGCGATCGAGAACCGCGCGATCTTCCACGGCTGGCCGGAGGCCGGCTTCGAGGGCATCGCGGACGTCTCGCCGTACGACACCGTGGCCCTGGGCGACAACCCCGAGACCTACCCCGGCGCCGTCGCCCGTGCGGTGGACCAGCTGCGTCGCAACGGCATCGAGGGCCCCTACGCGATGGCGATCGCGCCCGAGGGCTACACCCGCATCGTGGAGACCGCCGAGCACGGCGGCTACCCGCTGTTCGAGCACCTGAGCCGCATCCTCGGCGGGCAGATCCTGCGCGCCCACGGCCTCGACGGTGCCGTGGTCGTCAGCCAGCGCGGCGGGGACTTCCTGCTCGACGTCGGCCAGGACCTGGCGATCGGCTACTCCGACCACGACGCCCGCGAGGTGCACCTCTACCTGGAGGAGAGCTTCACCTTCCGCGCCGTCGAGCCGGACGCGAGCGTGCGCCTGCGCTGACCCGCGGACCCGCCACCGGCCGTGCCCCGTCGTGATCCGGCGGGGCACGGTCGTGTGCGGAAAGTGTGCCCCCGGCAGGACTCGAACCTGCGACCTAGAGATTAGAAGGCTCTTGCTCTATCCAGCTGAGCTACGAGGGCCGGCCGCCCCGGACCTCGTCCGGTGCGCTCCCACCGTAGCGAGGAGGGCAAGCGATCACGGCCGCGGCACCGCCGTCAGGAACCACCCGATCCGGCCCGTGTGCTGGGCGGAGTGCCATCCGACCGGTTGAAGCACACGCCGAACGGGCCTCGCCTGCGACGCTGACGGACCGTGACGTCCATACTGTCCCCATGGTGCTGGGACTGCGATCCGCGCTCGGGTCGGATGTGGGCCGTCGCCGGACGTCGAACCAGGACTCCGGAGCGACGACCGGCCGACTGCTGATCGTGGCCGACGGGATGGGCGGTCACGCCCACGGCGAGATCGCGAGTGCGACGACGGTGTCGGTGTTCACCGAGCTGGAGGCCCGCCTCCCGCAGGACCTCACCGACATCGACCTCGCCGCCGAGCTGACCGAGGCGCTCAACGACGCCACGGACCGGCTGGCCCGCCGCGCCGCGGACGAGCCGGAGATGCGGGGGATGGGCACGACCGTCGTCTCGCTGCTCCTCACCGGCGACCAGCTCGCGCTCGCCCACATCGGCGACTCGCGCATCTACCTGCTGCGGGGTGGCGAGCTGAGCCGTCTCACCCACGACCACACGATGGTCCAGCAGCTCGTCGACCAGGGCCAGATCACCCTCGAGGAGGCGGCGCACCACCCGCGCCGATCCGTCCTGATGCGTGCGCTGAGCACCGACCACGCGCCGGACCCGGACCTCGACCGTGTCGACATCCTTGCCGGGGACCGCTACCTGCTCTGCTCGGACGGCGTCACCGCGGTGCTCGACGACGAGGCCCTGCACCGCGAGCTCGCCTCCGGCGCCGAGCCGGACCAGGTCGTCACCCAGCTCATCGCGCTCGCCAACGAGGGCGGCGGGCCCGACAACATCACCGCGATCGTCGCCGACGTCGTGGAGATCGACGACGTCGACGGCCCGGGTCAGGACCTGCGGATCGCCGGGGCCGTCGCCGAGATCGCCACCGCGGACTGACCCTCAGCGCCGGGCCACCACCCGGCGCAGCCGCACCGTGCGGACCGCCGAACGGTGCGCCGCGAGGTCCGCCCGGGCCCGCTCCGGCAGATCGGGTGGGTAGACGCCGGCCGCGCACAGCTCGTCCGCCCCGTCCGATGGTTCGACCCCGTCGAGGGTGAAGTCGAGACGGTCGTCGGCGAGCACGGCGAAGTCCGCGGCGGCCGCGAGCCACTCCGGGTGCTCGACGGCCGACCGGTGCCGCCACGCGTCACGCACCGCCTTCCTCAGCGCGCCCCCACCCCAGCCGAACGACCGGGGCGCCGGCACCAGGACCGAGATGAGGCCGTGCGGGGCGAGTACCCGCCGCAGCTCCGCGAACAGACCGTCGATGTCCCGTAGGTGGGGGAGCAGCATCGGGACGGCGACCCGGTCCACCGACCGCGTCCGCAGCGGGAGCGCCACGGGCGACGCCGTGATCCACAGGGGCTCACTGTTCCCCGCCTCCACCACCAGCCGCCCGGCGACGACGGTCGCCCGGACCCGACTCGTCGCACCCGGGGTTCGGCACCAGGCCGCTGCGGTGAGCTCCGCTCCGGCACGCAGCCGGTGCAGGACGGGCGGGAGGACGTCTCCGTCGGGCTGCACGCGCCGAGTCTCGCGTGCCAACGGACGGCTCCCACGGGGCACCACGACGAACGGCCACCCGCGGACGACGATCGTGATCACCCGCCCCGGCCGGTCCCCGTCGAGGACGAGCTCCCGCCTGCCGACCGCTCGTCGCGACCGGACGCCACGACGGACGGTCGAAAAAAATCTTGAAATTAGTTGGCGGGCAGGAGGGCGCGGGACGAACGACGGGTGGAGCGCTGGTTCCGGCCCCCATCGCGAGCTTCCACTTGCGCGATCGGCGCTGGTCAACCAGTATCCGGAGTGAGCTCGTCAGGGCGACCGTTCGTCGCTCGACAGGGTCGGGCTCGACCGTGGTGCTGTGCGGCCCGGAGACGGGTCTGCCCAGGTCAGCACGGGTTTCCGACCCCGGTTTGACGTGCCCGAATGCCATGCCGTAACTTTCTTCCTGTCAGCGAGTGAGCCGGACAGAACGGGCCCTGAAAGGCTCGGTCAACAGGCCCCGCGGACAGCGACCCCCGGTGGTTCACCGAGTTTCTCGGTGTGGTTACCTTTGTGGGTCAAGGCGATCCGTCTTCAGGATCCCGCTCTTCTTGAAGAGTCCGGGTGATTGCGGTGCGGGTGTCTTTTGAGAACTCAACAGTGTGTCGAGCTATTTATTCGGTTTGGCGTTTTGTGCCAAATTGTTTGTTTGGTTGCAGCATTCGATCCCGTCGGGTGTTGTGGCCAGTTGTTTGTTGTAAGTCAGGGTTTTGTTGGAGAGTTTGATCCTGGCTCAGGACGAACGCTGGCGGCGTGCTTAACACATGCAAGTCGAGCGGTAAGGCCCTTTCGGGGGTACACGAGCGGCGAACGGGTGAGTAACACGTGGGTGACCTGCCCTCCACTCTGGGATAAGCCTGGGAAACTGGGTCTAATACCGGATAGGACCACTGATCGCATGGTTGGTGGTGGAAAGTTTTCTCGGTGGGGGATGGGCCCGCGGCCTATCAGCTTGTTGGTGGGGTGATGGCCTACCAAGGCGGTGACGGGTAGCCGGCCTGAGAGGGCGACCGGCCACACTGGGACTGAGACACGGCCCAGACTCCTACGGGAGGCAGCAGTGGGGAATATTGCGCAATGGGCGGAAGCCTGACGCAGCGACGCCGCGTGGGGGATGACGGCCTTCGGGTTGTAAACCTCTTTCGCCAGGGACGAAGAGCAATTGACGGTACCTGGAGAAGAAGCACCGGCCAACTACGTGCCAGCAGCCGCGGTAACACGTAGGGTGCGAGCGTTGTCCGGAATTATTGGGCGTAAAGAGCTCGTAGGCGGTGTGTCGCGTCGGCCGTGAAAACTTGGGGCTTAACTCTGAGCGTGCGGTCGATACGGGCATCACTTGAGTTCGGCAGGGGAGACTGGAATTCCTGGTGTAGCGGTGAAATGCGCAGATATCAGGAGGAACACCGGTGGCGAAGGCGGGTCTCTGGGCCGATACTGACGCTGAGGAGCGAAAGCGTGGGGAGCGAACAGGATTAGATACCCTGGTAGTCCACGCCGTAAACGTTGGGCGCTAGGTGTGGGGACCATTCCACGGTTTCTGTGCCGCAGCTAACGCATTAAGCGCCCCGCCTGGGGAGTACGGCCGCAAGGCTAAAACTCAAAGGAATTGACGGGGGCCCGCACAAGCGGCGGAGCATGTGGATTAATTCGATGCAACGCGAAGAACCTTACCTGGGTTTGACATGCACCAGACATCCCTAGAGATAGGGCTTCCCTTGTGGTTGGTGTGCAGGTGGTGCATGGCTGTCGTCAGCTCGTGTCGTGAGATGTTGGGTTAAGTCCCGCAACGAGCGCAACCCTTGTTCCATGTTGCCAGCACGTAATGGTGGGGACTCATGGGAGACTGCCGGGGTCAACTCGGAGGAAGGTGGGGATGACGTCAAGTCATCATGCCCCTTATGTCCAGGGCTTCACACATGCTACAATGGCTCATACAGAGGGCTGCGAGACCGTGAGGTGGAGCGAATCCCTTAAAGTGAGTCTCAGTTCGGATCGGGGTCTGCAACTCGACCCCGTGAAGTTGGAGTCGCTAGTAATCGCAGATCAGCAACGCTGCGGTGAATACGTTCCCGGGCCTTGTACACACCGCCCGTCACGTCACGAAAGTTGGTAACACCCGAAGCCGGCGGCCCAACCCTTGTGGAGGGAGCTGTCGAAGGTGGGACTGGCGATTGGGACGAAGTCGTAACAAGGTAGCCGTACCGGAAGGTGCGGCTGGATCACCTCCTTTCTAAGGAGTCCCATCATGTGATGGGGCACCACACGCTCGTAAGTGAGTTGTGCTCATTTTGGGTGTCTGTGGTTCCTTCATTGAATCGCATCAGCGGCCCCGTTCGTGGGTTGGGTGCGTTGGGTGGAACGCAGCACGTCGGACCGTGTTGGCTTGGCACACTGTTGGGTCCTGAGAAGACATCTGCGGTTCTTCGGAACGGTGGTTCTTCTTTGGCCGCTCTGGTCGGGGGCTTCCTAACGCCTGCTTGTGTGTGGGTGGTGGTTGTTTCTTGGTCGGGTGTGGTTGTGGGTTGAGTGTTGCATAGTGGATGCGAGCATCTTGTTGTGGTCAAGTTGTTAAGAGCACATGGTGGATGCCTGGGCATCAGGAGCCGATGAAGGACGTGGGAGGCCGCGATAGGCCTCGGGGAGCTGTCAACCGAGCTGTGATCCGAGGGTGTCCGAATGGGGAAACCCAGCGCCCGTCATGGGGCGTTACCCGTACCTGAATTCATAGGGTGCGTGGAGGGAACGTGGGGAAGTGAAACATCTCAGTACCCACAGGAAGAGAAAACAATAGTGATTCCGTGAGTAGTGGCGAGCGAAAGCGGAAGAGGCTAAACCGTGTCCGTGTCAAGCCGGCAGGCGTTGCGGGTGCGGGGTTGTGAGACGTGTCGTTCATCTTCTGCCGAGGATGGGACAACTTGGATCTGTGTTAGCGGAACGACTCTGGGATGGTCGGCCGTAGTGGGTGATAGCCCCGTACGCGAAAACACTGGGTTCTGTTGTGGGCGTGTTCTCGAGTAGCAGCGAGCCCGTGAAATTCGCTGTGAATCTGGCGGGACCACCCGTCAAGCCTAAATACTACCTGATGACCGATAGCGGACAAGTACCGTGAGGGAAAGGTGAAAAGTACCCCGGGAGGGGAGTGAAATAGTACCTGAAACCGTGTGCTTACAAGCCGTCAGAGCCTGCAGTGCTTTCGTGGTACAGGGTGATGGCGTGCCTTTTGAAGAATGAGCCTGCGAGTTATGCTTCGTGGCGAGGTTAACCTGTGTGGGGTAGCCGTAGCGAAAGCGAGTCCGAATAGGGCGCTGTAGTCGCGGGGTGTAGACCCGAAGCGGAGTGATCTACCCATGGCCAGGGTGAAGCGTCGGTAAGACGTCGTGGAGGCCCGAACCCACCAGGGTTGAAAACCTGGGGGATGAGCTGTGGGTAGGGGTGAAAGGCCAATCAAACTTCGTGATAGCTGGTTCTCCCCGAAATGCATTTAGGTG
>NZ_JAHLJD010000014.1:0-19200 GCF_020496225.1 Pseudonocardia sp. ICBG162 | reverse complement strand
GCACGCACTCGGCCTTGTCCTGCTCGAGGCGCTCACCGGGGAACGGGAGTACCCGGGGACCACGGTGGAGTCCGCCGTCGCCCGGCTGCACCGCCACCGCGCGTCCCGGAGGAGCTGCCGGCCCGCTGCGGCGGACGCTGTCCGACGCGACCCGCCGGCACCCGGAGGAAGCGGCCGGCCGCCGCCGACCTCGCCCTCCGCCTCCGGCACCCCCGACGACCGCCGGATCTTCGGCGAGACGGCGGCCCCGGACCGTCGTAGCCTGCGCGGGTGCCGGACATCACCACCTTGATCCTCGACGACCACGCCTGGTTCCGTCGACAGTTCGCCGCGCTGGACGAGCTCCAGGCCGCGACTCCGATCCCCGTGAGCTCGCCGGCCTCTGGGAGCCGCTCGCCGCGCGCCTCGACGTGCACGCCCTCGCCGAGGAGAAGATCTTCTACCCGCAGCTCCTCGCGCACGGGGAGGACCCGGAGGACGAGACGCTCGACGCCATCGGGGACCACAACGAGATCCGCGACGGCGTCGCGCAGGCCGAGCGCAGCCCGGTCGGCAGCGGCCAGTGGTGGGAGGGGGTGTGGGCCGCCCGCCGCGCCAACGACGAGCACATGGGCGAGGAGGAGAACGAGGGCCTCGCCAACTTCCGCCTGAACGCCACCACCGGCCTGCGCGAGTCGCTCGGCCGGCAGTTCGCCGAGTTCCTCGACGCCCACCCCACCACCGCGGGCCTCGACAACTCCGACAAGGACCCCGAGGGCTACGTCGAGGAGGTCCAGGCCGAGATCGACCCGTCCGACCCGACCCGTGACGGGCTCGGCATCGGCAGTCTGAAGGGGAAGTAGACATGGCCGTGCACGACCACCTCCTGCGGGAGAAGGCACCCATCCCCACGACCGCCTGGAAGGCCGTCGACGACGAGGCGCGTGAGCGCCTGACCCCGCTCCTGGCCGGGCGCCGCCTCGCGGACTGGACCGGGACCGCGGGCTGGCAGACGTCGTCGGTCGACCTCGGTCGCTCGCAGCGGCTCGACGGGCCGCCGCCGGGCGTCGCCGTCGACGGCATCACGGCCCGCCTGCGCCGGGTGCAGCCGCTCGCCGAGTTCCGGGTCCCGTTCACGGTGTCCCGCGACGAGATCGACGACCTGCAGCGCGGCGCCCAGGACCCGGAGTTCGACGACCTCGCCCGCGCCGCCCGTGCGGCCGCCGCGATCGAGAACCGCGCGATCTTCCACGGCTGGCCGGAGGCCGGCTTCGAGGGCATCGCGGACGTCTCGCCGTACGACACCGTGGCCCTGGGCGACAACCCCGAGACCTACCCCGGCGCCGTCGCCCGTGCGGTGGACCAGCTGCGTCGCAACGGCATCGAGGGCCCCTACGCGATGGCGATCGCGCCCGAGGGCTACACCCGCATCGTGGAGACCGCCGAGCACGGCGGCTACCCGCTGTTCGAGCACCTGAGCCGCATCCTCGGCGGGCAGATCCTGCGCGCCCACGGCCTCGACGGTGCCGTGGTCGTCAGCCAGCGCGGCGGGGACTTCCTGCTCGACGTCGGCCAGGACCTGGCGATCGGCTACTCCGACCACGACGCCCGCGAGGTGCACCTCTACCTGGAGGAGAGCTTCACCTTCCGCGCCGTCGAGCCGGACGCGAGCGTGCGCCTGCGCTGACCCGCGGACCCGCCACCGGCCGTGCCCCGTCGTGATCCGGCGGGGCACGGTCGTGTGCGGAAAGTGTGCCCCCGGCAGGACTCGAACCTGCGACCTAGAGATTAGAAGGCTCTTGCTCTATCCAGCTGAGCTACGAGGGCCGGCCGCCCCGGACCTCGTCCGGTGCGCTCCCACCGTAGCGAGGAGGGCAAGCGATCACGGCCGCGGCACCGCCGTCAGGAACCACCCGATCCGGCCCGTGTGCTGGGCGGAGTGCCATCCGACCGGTTGAAGCACACGCCGAACGGGCCTCGCCTGCGACGCTGACGGACCGTGACGTCCATACTGTCCCCATGGTGCTGGGACTGCGATCCGCGCTCGGGTCGGATGTGGGCCGTCGCCGGACGTCGAACCAGGACTCCGGAGCGACGACCGGCCGACTGCTGATCGTGGCCGACGGGATGGGCGGTCACGCCCACGGCGAGATCGCGAGTGCGACGACGGTGTCGGTGTTCACCGAGCTGGAGGCCCGCCTCCCGCAGGACCTCACCGACATCGACCTCGCCGCCGAGCTGACCGAGGCGCTCAACGACGCCACGGACCGGCTGGCCCGCCGCGCCGCGGACGAGCCGGAGATGCGGGGGATGGGCACGACCGTCGTCTCGCTGCTCCTCACCGGCGACCAGCTCGCGCTCGCCCACATCGGCGACTCGCGCATCTACCTGCTGCGGGGTGGCGAGCTGAGCCGTCTCACCCACGACCACACGATGGTCCAGCAGCTCGTCGACCAGGGCCAGATCACCCTCGAGGAGGCGGCGCACCACCCGCGCCGATCCGTCCTGATGCGTGCGCTGAGCACCGACCACGCGCCGGACCCGGACCTCGACCGTGTCGACATCCTTGCCGGGGACCGCTACCTGCTCTGCTCGGACGGCGTCACCGCGGTGCTCGACGACGAGGCCCTGCACCGCGAGCTCGCCTCCGGCGCCGAGCCGGACCAGGTCGTCACCCAGCTCATCGCGCTCGCCAACGAGGGCGGCGGGCCCGACAACATCACCGCGATCGTCGCCGACGTCGTGGAGATCGACGACGTCGACGGCCCGGGTCAGGACCTGCGGATCGCCGGGGCCGTCGCCGAGATCGCCACCGCGGACTGACCCTCAGCGCCGGGCCACCACCCGGCGCAGCCGCACCGTGCGGACCGCCGAACGGTGCGCCGCGAGGTCCGCCCGGGCCCGCTCCGGCAGATCGGGTGGGTAGACGCCGGCCGCGCACAGCTCGTCCGCCCCGTCCGATGGTTCGACCCCGTCGAGGGTGAAGTCGAGACGGTCGTCGGCGAGCACGGCGAAGTCCGCGGCGGCCGCGAGCCACTCCGGGTGCTCGACGGCCGACCGGTGCCGCCACGCGTCACGCACCGCCTTCCTCAGCGCGCCCCCACCCCAGCCGAACGACCGGGGCGCCGGCACCAGGACCGAGATGAGGCCGTGCGGGGCGAGTACCCGCCGCAGCTCCGCGAACAGACCGTCGATGTCCCGTAGGTGGGGGAGCAGCATCGGGACGGCGACCCGGTCCACCGACCGCGTCCGCAGCGGGAGCGCCACGGGCGACGCCGTGATCCACAGGGGCTCACTGTTCCCCGCCTCCACCACCAGCCGCCCGGCGACGACGGTCGCCCGGACCCGACTCGTCGCACCCGGGGTTCGGCACCAGGCCGCTGCGGTGAGCTCCGCTCCGGCACGCAGCCGGTGCAGGACGGGCGGGAGGACGTCTCCGTCGGGCTGCACGCGCCGAGTCTCGCGTGCCAACGGACGGCTCCCACGGGGCACCACGACGAACGGCCACCCGCGGACGACGATCGTGATCACCCGCCCCGGCCGGTCCCCGTCGAGGACGAGCTCCCGCCTGCCGACCGCTCGTCGCGACCGGACGCCACGACGGACGGTCGAAAAAAATCTTGAAATTAGTTGGCGGGCAGGAGGGCGCGGGACGAACGACGGGTGGAGCGCTGGTTCCGGCCCCCATCGCGAGCTTCCACTTGCGCGATCGGCGCTGGTCAACCAGTATCCGGAGTGAGCTCGTCAGGGCGACCGTTCGTCGCTCGACAGGGTCGGGCTCGACCGTGGTGCTGTGCGGCCCGGAGACGGGTCTGCCCAGGTCAGCACGGGTTTCCGACCCCGGTTTGACGTGCCCGAATGCCATGCCGTAACTTTCTTCCTGTCAGCGAGTGAGCCGGACAGAACGGGCCCTGAAAGGCTCGGTCAACAGGCCCCGCGGACAGCGACCCCCGGTGGTTCACCGAGTTTCTCGGTGTGGTTACCTTTGTGGGTCAAGGCGATCCGTCTTCAGGATCCCGCTCTTCTTGAAGAGTCCGGGTGATTGCGGTGCGGGTGTCTTTTGAGAACTCAACAGTGTGTCGAGCTATTTATTCGGTTTGGCGTTTTGTGCCAAATTGTTTGTTTGGTTGCAGCATTCGATCCCGTCGGGTGTTGTGGCCAGTTGTTTGTTGTAAGTCAGGGTTTTGTTGGAGAGTTTGATCCTGGCTCAGGACGAACGCTGGCGGCGTGCTTAACACATGCAAGTCGAGCGGTAAGGCCCTTTCGGGGGTACACGAGCGGCGAACGGGTGAGTAACACGTGGGTGACCTGCCCTCCACTCTGGGATAAGCCTGGGAAACTGGGTCTAATACCGGATAGGACCACTGATCGCATGGTTGGTGGTGGAAAGTTTTCTCGGTGGGGGATGGGCCCGCGGCCTATCAGCTTGTTGGTGGGGTGATGGCCTACCAAGGCGGTGACGGGTAGCCGGCCTGAGAGGGCGACCGGCCACACTGGGACTGAGACACGGCCCAGACTCCTACGGGAGGCAGCAGTGGGGAATATTGCGCAATGGGCGGAAGCCTGACGCAGCGACGCCGCGTGGGGGATGACGGCCTTCGGGTTGTAAACCTCTTTCGCCAGGGACGAAGAGCAATTGACGGTACCTGGAGAAGAAGCACCGGCCAACTACGTGCCAGCAGCCGCGGTAACACGTAGGGTGCGAGCGTTGTCCGGAATTATTGGGCGTAAAGAGCTCGTAGGCGGTGTGTCGCGTCGGCCGTGAAAACTTGGGGCTTAACTCTGAGCGTGCGGTCGATACGGGCATCACTTGAGTTCGGCAGGGGAGACTGGAATTCCTGGTGTAGCGGTGAAATGCGCAGATATCAGGAGGAACACCGGTGGCGAAGGCGGGTCTCTGGGCCGATACTGACGCTGAGGAGCGAAAGCGTGGGGAGCGAACAGGATTAGATACCCTGGTAGTCCACGCCGTAAACGTTGGGCGCTAGGTGTGGGGACCATTCCACGGTTTCTGTGCCGCAGCTAACGCATTAAGCGCCCCGCCTGGGGAGTACGGCCGCAAGGCTAAAACTCAAAGGAATTGACGGGGGCCCGCACAAGCGGCGGAGCATGTGGATTAATTCGATGCAACGCGAAGAACCTTACCTGGGTTTGACATGCACCAGACATCCCTAGAGATAGGGCTTCCCTTGTGGTTGGTGTGCAGGTGGTGCATGGCTGTCGTCAGCTCGTGTCGTGAGATGTTGGGTTAAGTCCCGCAACGAGCGCAACCCTTGTTCCATGTTGCCAGCACGTAATGGTGGGGACTCATGGGAGACTGCCGGGGTCAACTCGGAGGAAGGTGGGGATGACGTCAAGTCATCATGCCCCTTATGTCCAGGGCTTCACACATGCTACAATGGCTCATACAGAGGGCTGCGAGACCGTGAGGTGGAGCGAATCCCTTAAAGTGAGTCTCAGTTCGGATCGGGGTCTGCAACTCGACCCCGTGAAGTTGGAGTCGCTAGTAATCGCAGATCAGCAACGCTGCGGTGAATACGTTCCCGGGCCTTGTACACACCGCCCGTCACGTCACGAAAGTTGGTAACACCCGAAGCCGGCGGCCCAACCCTTGTGGAGGGAGCTGTCGAAGGTGGGACTGGCGATTGGGACGAAGTCGTAACAAGGTAGCCGTACCGGAAGGTGCGGCTGGATCACCTCCTTTCTAAGGAGTCCCATCATGTGATGGGGCACCACACGCTCGTAAGTGAGTTGTGCTCATTTTGGGTGTCTGTGGTTCCTTCATTGAATCGCATCAGCGGCCCCGTTCGTGGGTTGGGTGCGTTGGGTGGAACGCAGCACGTCGGACCGTGTTGGCTTGGCACACTGTTGGGTCCTGAGAAGACATCTGCGGTTCTTCGGAACGGTGGTTCTTCTTTGGCCGCTCTGGTCGGGGGCTTCCTAACGCCTGCTTGTGTGTGGGTGGTGGTTGTTTCTTGGTCGGGTGTGGTTGTGGGTTGAGTGTTGCATAGTGGATGCGAGCATCTTGTTGTGGTCAAGTTGTTAAGAGCACATGGTGGATGCCTGGGCATCAGGAGCCGATGAAGGACGTGGGAGGCCGCGATAGGCCTCGGGGAGCTGTCAACCGAGCTGTGATCCGAGGGTGTCCGAATGGGGAAACCCAGCGCCCGTCATGGGGCGTTACCCGTACCTGAATTCATAGGGTGCGTGGAGGGAACGTGGGGAAGTGAAACATCTCAGTACCCACAGGAAGAGAAAACAATAGTGATTCCGTGAGTAGTGGCGAGCGAAAGCGGAAGAGGCTAAACCGTGTCCGTGTCAAGCCGGCAGGCGTTGCGGGTGCGGGGTTGTGAGACGTGTCGTTCATCTTCTGCCGAGGATGGGACAACTTGGATCTGTGTTAGCGGAACGACTCTGGGATGGTCGGCCGTAGTGGGTGATAGCCCCGTACGCGAAAACACTGGGTTCTGTTGTGGGCGTGTTCTCGAGTAGCAGCGAGCCCGTGAAATTCGCTGTGAATCTGGCGGGACCACCCGTCAAGCCTAAATACTACCTGATGACCGATAGCGGACAAGTACCGTGAGGGAAAGGTGAAAAGTACCCCGGGAGGGGAGTGAAATAGTACCTGAAACCGTGTGCTTACAAGCCGTCAGAGCCTGCAGTGCTTTCGTGGTACAGGGTGATGGCGTGCCTTTTGAAGAATGAGCCTGCGAGTTATGCTTCGTGGCGAGGTTAACCTGTGTGGGGTAGCCGTAGCGAAAGCGAGTCCGAATAGGGCGCTGTAGTCGCGGGGTGTAGACCCGAAGCGGAGTGATCTACCCATGGCCAGGGTGAAGCGTCGGTAAGACGTCGTGGAGGCCCGAACCCACCAGGGTTGAAAACCTGGGGGATGAGCTGTGGGTAGGGGTGAAAGGCCAATCAAACTTCGTGATAGCTGGTTCTCCCCGAAATGCATTTAGGTGCAGCGTCGTGTGTTTCTCACCGGAGGTAGAGCACTGGATGGCCTAGGGGGCCGACAAGCTTACCGAAGTCAGCCAAACTCCGAATGCCGGTGAGTGAGAGCGCGGCAGTGAGACTGCGGGGGATAAGCTTCGTGGTCGAGAGGGAAACAGCCCAGATCACCGGCTAAGGCCCCTAAGCGTGCGCTAAGTGGGAAAGGATGTGGGATCGCCCGGACAACCAGGAGGTTGGCTTAGAAGCAGCCACCCTTGAAAGAGTGCGTAATAGCTCACTGGTCAAGTGGTCCTGCGCCGACAATGTAGCGGGGCTCAAGCGCACCGCCGAAGCCGTGGCAATGACATCTTTAGGTGTTGTTGGGTAGGGGAGCGTCCTGCATCTGGTGAAGCCCGGGAGTGATTTACGGGTGGAGGGTGTGGGAGTGAGAATGCAGGCATGAGTAGCGAATGCAGAGTGAGAATCTCTGCCGCCGGATGACCAAGGGTTCCTGGGCCAGGTTGTTCCGCCCAGGGTGAGCCGGGACCTAAGGCGAGGCCGTCAGGCGTAGTCGATGGACAACGGGTTGATATTCCCGTGCTCGTGATAGTGCGTCCATGCTGAATCTGGTGATGCTAACCATCCGAACCCACCTCGGCTCCTTCGGGAGTTGTGTTTGTGGGGGAGCGTGGGATCCGATCTGGTAGTAGGCAAGTGATGGGGTGACGCAGGAGGGTAGCTCCGCCACGCGGTGGTTGTCGTGGTGTAAGCCTGTAGCCCGAGTCCTAGGTAAATCCGGGGCTCATATAAGGGTGAGAGGTGATGCGTAGCCGATTGAGGCGAAGAGGGTGATCCCATGCTGTCGAGAAAAGCCTCTAGCGAGTGCTGTTGCGGCCCGTACCCCAAACCGACACAGGTGGTCAGGTAGAGAATACCGAGGCGATCGAGCGAACTGTGGTTAAGGAATTCGGCAAAATACCTCCGTAACTTCGGGAGAAGGAGGGCCGGTTGTCTTGAGGCTCCTTGCGGGCTAGGGACGGCCGGTCGCAGAGACCAGGCCCAAGCGACTGTTTACTAAAAACACAGGTCCGTGCGAAGTCGCAAGACGATGTATACGGACTGACGCCTGCCCGGTGCTGGAACGTTAAGAGGACCTGTTAGCTCCTTCGGGGCGAAGCGGAGAACTTAAGCGCCAGTAAACGGCGGTGGTAACTATAACCATCCTAAGGTAGCGAAATTCCTTGTCGGGTAAGTTCCGACCTGCACGAATGGCGTAACGACTTGGGCGCTGTCTCGACCACAGACTCGGCGAAATTGCACTACGAGTAAAGATGCTCGTTACGCGCGGCAGGACGGAAAGACCCCGGGACCTTTACTATAGCTTGGTATTGGTGCTCGGTTCGGCTTGTGTAGGATAGGTGGGAGACTGTGAAATCGCCACGCCAGTGGTGGTGGAGTCGTTGTTGAAATACCACTCTGGTCGAATTGGGTGTCTCAACCTCGGGCCATGATCTGGTTCAGGGACAGTGCCTGGTGGGTAGTTTAACTGGGGCGGTTGCCTCCCAAAGAGTAACGGAGGCGCCCAAAGGTTCCCTCAGCCTGGTTGGCAATCAGGTGTTGAGTGTAAGTGCACAAGGGAGCTTGACTGTGAGACTGACGGGTCGAGCAGGGACGAAAGTCGGGACTAGTGATCCGGCACCACCTTGTGGAAGGGGTGTCGCTCAACGGATAAAAGGTACCCCGGGGATAACAGGCTGATCTTGCCCAAGAGTCCATATCGACGGCATGGTTTGGCACCTCGATGTCGGCTCGTCGCATCCTGGGGCTGGAGTAGGTCCCAAGGGTTGGGCTGTTCGCCCATTAAAGCGGTACGCGAGCTGGGTTTAGAACGTCGTGAGACAGTTCGGTCCCTATCCGCCGCGCGCGTTGGAGACTTGAGGAAGGCTGTCCCTAGTACGAGAGGACCGGGACGGACGAACCTCTGGTGTGCCAGTTGTCCCGCCAGGGGCACGGCTGGTTGGCTATGTTCGGGAGGGATAACCGCTGAAGGCATCTAAGCGGGAAGCCTGTTCCAAGATGAGGTCTCCCACCACCTTCGAGTGGGTAAGGCTCCCAGTAGATGACTGGGTTGATAGGCCGGAGATGGAAGCCCTGTGAGGGGTGGAGTTGACCGGTACTAATAGGCCGAGGGCTTGCCACAACGAGTTGTTCGCATCCACTGTGTGACCCTGAGTCCACAACCATCCACGTTTCCCCGGTGATCCGGGGGAGTGTGGGGTGGTGTGTGTGCTCGACCCCTGCCCCTAGGTTTTTGGGGGTGGGGTGATAGTTGGATAGTGCTGTCGGTGGTCATTGCGGTAGGGAAACGCCCGGTCCCATTCCGAACCCGGTAGCTAAGCCTTCCAGCGCCGATGGTACTGCACTCGCCAGGGTGTGGGAGAGTAGGTCGTCGCCGACATTCAACTTTGATGGGATGTGCCCCGGACTTTCGAGTCCGGGGCATTTCTCATTTCCGGACCCTTTTTCGCTCCGATGCGTTATGCCGGTCCGGGGCGGGATCGGTGCATCCGTTCCCGGCCCTGGCACGGGGTCCTCCGGGGCCGGGGGTCGAGGCGCGTGCTCCCTCGTGGAGTCGCACCCGGTCCCGCACCACCGGTGGGCCGGCGCACCTCGCACGCTTTCCTGCGACCTCGCACCCTCTGCAGGGGCTGCGAGGTCGCAGGAACGTGTGCGACGTGCGGTGCCCGGTGCGGCGTGCGCGAAGGCTCCGTTGTAGGAGCGCGGTATCGGTGACTCGTTCCGCCGAGGGAGCTCCTCCGCCGGCGAGAGCGGACACGGTGGCGACGAGCGGGGTCGTGCCGTCTGCTCTCAGTCGCAGAGCGTGCGAGGTCGACGAAGGCTGTGCGAGGCGGCACAGGGTGGCCCGGAGAGCGCTGTGTGCGCCGCGGGGCCCGTCGGCCGATGCCGGGCACGTCCGTCGGGTGCGGTGCGCGGCTCGTGGCGGCCACACGGCTCCGCCACCGGGGCGGCCGCCGCCCGCGTCCGTGACGTCCACGGTCGGCGGCCTGCGACGAATCGTGTCGGGGCACGCCGCTGAGCGTCGGAGGCTCGATGCTGTGCGATCGAGAGCCCGCGTCCGGTGCGAGAGGGAGCAGGAGGCGTCGGGCGGGCGATGGTGTCCGCTCCGATCAGGCGGCGGGGTCCCCAGGGCCCGTGTCTCCGGTCGGCAGGGGATAGATGACGTGACGGCGGGATCCGTGCGGCCGCGGTGTCACCGCCCCGGGATGCCGGCTACGGGGATGGACATGTCCGGGTGGGGGGAAGCACACCGGACCGACAGTCGTCGTGGCCGAAGCGGGTCGGGACGGCCGGTCATCCCCAACGGGCACGGTTGTCCACAGGCTCTGACGTGACCCCGTCGACGGGGCGTGGGCGGGTGAAGCTCATGGGGACAACGCACCCCAGAGCCTCGGAGGATCCGATGAGCGACAACACCGCCACCATCGTCGGCAACCTGACCCGCACCCCCGTCCTGCGCTACACCGCGAACAGCATCCCGGTCACGGACCTGACGGTCGCGGTCAACCACCGTCGCAAGGACCCGATGACCGAGCAGTGGCACGACGTCGCGTGCACCTACTACACGGTGACGTGCTGGCGGACCCTGGCCGAGCACGCGGTGCGGACGTTCGAGAAGGGGCACCGCGTCATCGTCATCGGCCGGATGTACGTCGAGGAGTGGACGGGCCGGGAGGGCGACGTGCGGCAGAGCATCCGGATCGAGCCGTCCAGCGTCGGGCTCGACATCCGCTTCTCCCCGGCGGCCGTCGCGCCCCGGCCGTCGGTGTCACAGGGGCCGTCGGTGCCGCAGGCCCGGGGCACCGACGACGCCGCCATGCGATGGGGCACCCCGCCCACCGAAGAGCCGGACCACGACGGGTACGACGACGCCCCGGACGAGGTCGAGAGTGCGGAGCTCGACGAGCTCGCGAGGCTGGCGACCGCACCGGCCTCGAGCGGCTGAGCGGGCCCGATCTACCATCGCATCGTGGCGGATCTGATTTACACGATGCGGAACGTGCGTAAGGCGCACGGCGACAAGGTCATCCTGGAGAACGCGTCGATCAGCTTCCTGCCGGGGGCGAAGATCGGCGTCGTGGGCCCCAACGGCGCCGGGAAGTCGACCGTCCTCAAGATCATGGCAGGGCTGGAGAACGCGAACAACGGCGACGCCTTCCTCAAGCCCGGGGCGACGGTCGGTATCCTCCAGCAGGAGCCCCCGCTCAACGAGGAGAAGACCGTCCTCGGGAACGTCGAGGAGGGCCTCGGCGACGTGAAGGTCAAGCTCGACCGGTACAACGCGATCGCCGAGGAGATGGCGACCAACTACACCGACGAGCTGATGGAGGAGATGGGCCAGCTCCAGGAGGAGCTCGACCACGCCGACGCGTGGGAGATCGACTCCCAGCTCGAGCAGGCGATGGACGCACTGCGTTGCCCGCCCGGGGACGCCGAGGTCACCCACCTCTCCGGTGGTGAGCGCCGGCGCGTCGCGCTGTGCAAGCTTCTGCTGTCCCAGCCCGATCTGCTCCTGCTCGACGAGCCCACCAACCACCTCGACGCCGAGAGCGTCCTGTGGCTCGAGCAGTTCCTCGCGAGCTACCCGGGCGCCGTCCTCGCGGTCACCCACGACCGGTACTTCCTGGACAACGTCGCAGGCTGGATCCTCGAGCTCGACCGCGGACGCACCTTCCCCTACGAGGGCAACTACTCCACCTACCTGGAGAAGAAGGGCGAGCGCCTCGCCGTCCAGGGCAAGAAGGACCAGAAGCTCCAGAAGCGCCTGAAGGAGGAGCTGGCCTGGGTCCGCTCCAACCCGAAGGCCCGCCAGGCGAAGAGCCGCTCGCGGCTCGACCGCTACGAGGAGATGGCGACCGAGGCCGAGCGGCACAAGAAGCTCGACTTCGAGGAGATCCAGATTCCGCCGGGCCCGCGCCTGGGCAGCCAGGTCGTCGAGGTCTCCCACCTCGACAAGGGCTTCGACGGCCGCCAGCTGATCAAGGACCTCTCCTTCACGCTGCCGCGCAACGGCATCGTCGGCGTGATCGGTCCGAACGGTGTCGGTAAGACGACGCTGTTCAAGACGATCGTCGGTCTGGAGCACCCGGACTCCGGCGAGGTCAAGATCGGCGACACGGTCAAGCTGTCGTACGTCGACCAGAACCGCGGCGGGATCGACCCGAAGAAGACCGTCTTCGAGGTGGTCTCCGACGGGCTCGACTACATCCAGGTCGGCAACACCGAGATGCCGTCGCGCGCCTACGTCGCGGCGTTCGGCTTCAAGGGCCCGGACCAGCAGAAGCCGGCCGGGGTCCTGTCCGGTGGTGAGCGCAACCGCCTCAACCTGGCGCTGACGCTCAAGCAGGGCGGCAACCTGATCCTGCTCGACGAGCCGACGAACGACCTGGACGTCGAGACCCTCGGTTCGCTGGAGAACGCGCTCGAGCAGTTCCCCGGCTGCGCCGTGGTCATCTCCCACGACCGCTGGTTCCTCGACCGGACCTGCACGCACATCCTGGCGTGGGAGGGCACGGACGAGAACCCGGCCGAGTGGTTCTGGTTCGAGGGCAACTTCGAGGCCTACGAGAAGAACAAGGTGGAGCGCCTCGGCGCGGAGGCGGCGCGACCGCACCGGGTCACCCACCGTAAGCTCACCCGCGACTGATCACCGCCCGGTCCGGACCTCCCCATCCGGTCGGGCCGGCCCCGGCGACGGGTGACCGGCTCCCTCGGGAGGTCCGGACGGTGGTGTCACTCAGGGGAGGCGATGTGACGTTCGACCTGGGAGGTCGGGCCGCCGGCGCGACGACGGCCGAACTGCGCACGGCGGCGGCCCTGCGCTGGCAGCGGCCCCTGCTCACCGCGGAACTGGCGGAGCAGGCGTGCGCGCGAGCCGTCGCAGACGGTGACGATCTGCGCTGGCTGCAGGCCGCGGGCTGGCTGCTCGACGGCCACGCCGCGGGTGGGGACGCCCGCGACGTCGCCACCGCCGTCGTCGCCGGGGTGACCGGTCATGTCAACCCGGGTGACAGCACGGTCCCCGTGCCCCTCCGCGCGCCCGGCACCGAGGTCCTCACCCGTCCCGAGGGCGCCCGTCTGCGGGTGGAGCTGGCCGGGGTCGCCCAGGCCGACGGGGAGCTCGAGGCGGCTCGGGCACTCGTCGTCGGACTGCCGGACGACGCCCCGGGGGAGGACCAGGGGCTGCTGCGCCTCGACCGGCTCGCGGTCGAGGTGCGCTGCGCACTCGCCGGCGCCTCCGCCGCCGAGCTCGAACGGCTGCGCAGCGACGTCGACGCCTGCGGGTCCGGCTTCGGTGGCGAACCCGCGGCGTACGCGGACCTCGTCGTCGGGTCGGTGCACCGGGCCCGGCGCGAACACGACGCCGCCGTGGACCGCGCGCTGCGCGGCCTGGCCCAGCTCGGATGGACACCGGAACGGCCCGGGTCCCGCCCGCTGTCGACCCACCTCGCCGCGGCACTGCTCAGCCAGTGGATCACTGCGCTGCTCGACTCCGGGCACGTCCCGCCCGACGCGGTCGCCGCGGCCGCCGTGCAGCGCGACGCCGGGGACGCCGGTCGTCAGGGCGTGCTGCTGCGGCTCACGCTCGCCCGGGTGCAGGCGGGGCGCGCGGACCACGCAGCCCGCGCCCTGGTCGAGGCCGCCGACGGCGCCGAACAGGCGGGCGTCCCCGCGCTGGTTGCAGCCTGCCGAACCGCCCAGTCCGAGCTGCACGAGGGCTCGGGCAGGTACCGCGAGGCCCTCGAGACGATGCGGGCCGCGATGGAGGCCGACCAGGTCGATCGCGACCGCGGGACGCGCTTCCGCGCCGCGGTGGCGGCGTTACTGCCGCTCGCCGCCGTCCGCACCAGCACCGCCGAGCGACCCACCCCGTTCCCGCGCACGGGCGGAGCGCCGGCCGTACCCGCCGAGCGTCCGGCTGCGACCGGAGGCGCCGTCGCCGGTGCTCCGACGGGCGGGCCCGGTGTCGGTACCCGGGACAGCGTCGGTCGCGGTACGCCGGAACCGGGGTTCGCCGCGTCCCGCTCCGGCGGTGCGGAGTCGTCCTCCGGCGGGGACCAGCGAGGCGGAGACGACCCTCCCGCCCGGACGCCCGTCGAGGAACGCACGGTCGGTGCCGGGACCGACCGCCCCGCCGGAACCGGCCACACCGAGCCCGAGCACGATCGCCCGACCGACGATCGGCCCCGGGCCGACCGGTCCTCCGCCACGGTGAGCAGGGACGGTCGCGGAGCCGGAGCCGGAGCCGGGGACGACGGCGCCACGGGAGCCGGGGCCACGAACGGCCGTCCGGCGAACGACCTCCCCGCGGCCGGACGCTTCCCGGTGCGCTGGGCGCCGTCGGAGAGCCTGCTCTTGGGCCCCGGCACGACGAACGGTGCCGCAACCGCCGACCCGTCGCCCGCCGACCGCACCGTGGAGCGGTCCACCGGCGCGAACCGGAACGGTCACCGTCCCGGCGAGGCCGGCCTCACGACGGATGCGTCGTCGGCGACCGGTACGCCGGGCACGACCCACACCACAGGGACCACCGGTACGCCGGACACGACGGGCGCCGCAGGATCGTTTGACCGGGCGTCGGACGACACGACGGACACCGGAGGTCGACGACCCGCGGGCATCGACCCCGCCGACCCGCTGGGCGTCTCCGGGCTCCTCGCGGACGGGCCGGCACCAATGGCACCCCGGGACCCGTCGTGGACCGGGCCGTCGTGGACCCCCGACGCGGCAGGCGGTTCGCCGCTCGCCGACGCCCTCCTGGCCGAGTGGCGCGCCCCCGAGCCGCCTGCGGCCACGCACCGCAACGGGTCCCACGGCCCGGCTGACGTCGTTCCGCGGAACGGAGCACGGCACGACGGGGCCCACCGGTCCGGCGACGGCGACGGGGCCGACCCGGCAGCCGGGCCAGGCCCCGTCGACGGTCACCGGAACGGGGCTCCCGCTCCGGAGCCGGCCGTCGTCGCCGAGCGGGCTGCGGGCGAGTCGACCCTCGCCGAGGCCGACCCGAGGTCCGGTCGGGCGAGCGCGCGCGCCGCGGCCCGTGTCCCGGACAGCGGCCCGGCAGCGGCACCGACCGCCCCCGCGGCCCCGACGGGTCCACCCGGTCCGGCGGAGCGGTCGATCGTCCTCGACCTCGTCGACGGCGACCTCGAGACCGTCACCGGTACGGCGGCGGTGGGGGCCCTGCACGACGTGGTCACCCGGGCCCGCCGGTTGGTTCCGCCATCCGGGACCACACGTCGCGACGACGACACGGTGCGGGTCACCCTGCCCGACGTCGACCACGTCACCGTCCTGCTCTGGGCACGGTCGCTCGCGACGCACCTCGGCGGTCGCGTGCGCCGGGGCGGGCTGCCGGCGGGGACGTCCCTGCGGATGCAGGCCGTCGGACCGCACGGTGTCGAGGGCGACGAGATCGTCACCGAGCTGACCGGGCCGGACACGCCGGCGCCCCTCCCTGAGGCGCCCTCGGCCCGGGTCGGTGGGCACTCCGGCGCCGCGCAGACCGGGGACGCGGGGTCGGGTGCCGGTGAGCCGTCGGCCGCCTCGGAGCCGGTCGCGGGGCCGGCGCTGGCGACGCCGCTGGACCTGTCCGGCGAGCGCGCGGCCCGGGGCGGGCGGCGACGGGCCGCCGGCGACGGGACGGCGTCGTTGAGCGCCGTCGGTCTCACCGTGCGGCCCGGGAGCGGCGGGCGGCGGCGCTCCGACGGAGCCGTCCGGGACCCGGCGGCCCGCGACCGGACCGTCCGGAGCCCGGCCGCCCGCGACTCCGGTGCCCGGGATCGTGGCCCCGGACACCTCGCCGAGCCGCACCCCTCCGCCCGCGACGAGGCCCGAGACGGGGCCCGCGGCGCTGCGGGCGGCGACCCCACCGGACCGGCGAGCGATGAGCGGGCGCAGGTGTGGGGCGGTTCCGCCCCGGCGGACCCCATGTCGGTGCCGGACCCGTTGGACACCCGGTTCGCGCTGCCCCCGGAGCCGGATCGGCGCCTCGCCGAGGCGGTCCGGGCCCACCTCGACCTCCCCGGGCCGGACGGCGCCGCCTCCCGCTACGACGGCCCGGCCCGTGAACGTTCCGGGCTGCCGGTGCGGTGGTCCGGGGTCGACGACGGAGCGGGGGAGTCCGCGCTGCCGCGTCGTCGTGGGCGGGACACCACCCCACCGGCCGATGACGGACACGGCGGGACCGCCGGTCTGTTCGACGGGGGCGGGACCACGTCCGCCCGGGTCGCCGGCCACCGTGCGTCCGGCGAGCCCGACGGCAGTGGCGTGGGCGCGGGGACCTGGACGTTGCGTACCGCGACCGGACCGACCGTGGTGCGGGGCGCAGCGGCCGTCTTCGCCCCGACGCCCGGCGATGCTGCCGCGACCGGCGATGCTGCCGCGACTGGCGATGCTGCCGCGACTGGCGATGCTGCCGCGACCGGCGACGCTGCCGCGCGCGGTGACGCTTTCGCGCGCGGTGACGCTGCCGCGAGCGGCGACGACGAACCGGCGACCGGCGCCGTCCACACTCCGACGACGGACGTACGACCCGGCGGGAACCGACCCGGCGGGAACCGACCGGACGCAGGCGGACGCCGGACGCCGGGCGCCGGTCCCGCGACCCGACGGGCCCGCTCCCGCCGAGCGGTCCCCGCGGACGGATCGGTGCCGTCGGACGCCGCGGACCGGGAGGACGGCCCGGCCACGAGGGACGAGCCGCCGACGGGGCCCTCGCGCGACGACGCATCTACCCCGGCCGGGACGCGGGACGGCGCGTCACCCGTGACGCCCGGACGGCAGGACAGCGCTGCCGGCGCCCCGGCGACGACGTCGGCACCGGCCGACGGCACACCGGGCGCCCCGGCCACGCCGGCCCCGTCCGACCCCGCCGGCATCCCCGAGGACATGGGCCTCGCCGATCTCCTCGCCGGGGCCCTCGCGGCCTACCGCGAGATCTGACCGGCCGCCGGGAACCGCTCGCCCGGTCGTCGTGGACGCGGCCGTCCCGGTCCGCCGATGGTGTCGGTACCTCGGGATAGGGTGACGGCCGTCAGCACACGCACGGGGCCGGAGTGGATCGTGAGCAGCGGGACGACGGGGCAGACCGGGAACACCACGAGCACCGACGGGCCGGGCGGTGATCCCCGCCCCGGGAGCGGTGCCGCCGCGGACCTCGTCCGTCTCTACGCCCGGCACACCCCCGAGACCGACGCGACCGGCGGCGCGGAGCTGCCCGGGCCGGCGACCGTCGTCGACACCCATCTCGCGCTCGGTGCGCACCGCGAACCCGGCCGGGCCGCCGTCCGGGTGACCGCCGCCGGGGGAGACGCGGTGACGGTCGACATCGTCACCGACGACATGCCCTACATCGTCGAGTCGGCGCTCGCCGGGATCGGCCGGGCCGGCGGCACCGCGCGGCGCGTCGTGCACCCGATCCTGGTCGTGCACCGCGCCGCCGACGGCACGCTGACCGGCGTCGACACCGCCGCCGACCCGACCGACCCCACCGAGGGGGCCTCGGTCGAGTCGTGGATGCACGTCGACGTCGTGTCCTCCGGGGATCTCGACCCCGACGCGCTGCACGCCGAGCTGGAGCACACGCTCGCCGCGGTCCGGCAGGTCGTCGACGACACCGCCGCGATGACCCTGCGCGCCCGCGCCCTCGCCGACGACCTCTCCGGCACCGGTGCCGCCACGGCCGCCGACGCCGACGAGGGGGACGTGCACCCGGCCGAGGTCGCGGACCTGCTGCGCTGGCTGGTCGACGACCACTTCTTCTTCGTCGGCTACCGCCACTACTCCCGGCGCACCGACAGCGGGGGCGACCCGGACGGGCGGCTGCGGCCCGACACCGACACCGGTCTCGGCGTGCTGCGCCCCGGCGACGCCGGCGCGAACGTCTTCCTCCCCGAGGAGACCGGCGCCGCCGACCCCGCCGGCCTGCTCCTGTTCACCCGCGCCAGCGAGCGCAGCCGGGTGCTGCGCGCGGTGCACCCGTACTACGTGGGTGTCCGCACCCGCGACGCCGACGGGACCGTCACCGGCGAGCACCGCTTCCTCGGGATGCTGACCGTCCCGGCCCGGCACGAGTCGGTCCTGGACATCCCGGTCGTCGCCCGCCGCATCCGTGGCGCCATCCGGCGCGCGGGCTTCCCGGCCGACTCCTACTCCGGGCAGCAGATGCTCGAGGTGTTCTCCCAGCTGCCGCGCGCGGAGCTGTTCACCTCGTCGCAGGAGCGGCTGCACGACACCGCCGTCGGCGTACTGGAGGCGGGCGCCCGCCGCGCGGTGCGGCTGTTCGTGCACCCCGACCCCTACCGCCGCTTCCTGTCCTGCCTGGTCTACCTGCCGCGTGACCGCTACACGACCGCGACCCGGCTGCGGATCACCGACATCCTGCGCACCCGGCTCGGCGGCACCGACGTCAGCTACACCGCCCAGGTCGGCGACGTCGAGCTGGCGCTGCTGCACCTGACGATCACCACCGACCCCGGCGCCGAGCCGGCCACGGTGGACCTGGCCGAGCTGCAGGACCACGTCGCCGAGGCGACCCGGACCTGGGACGACCTGCTCGTCGCCGCGCTCGGCGACGCCGGGCCCGCCGCCCGGCCGATGCTGGCCGGAGTCCCCGAGTCCTACAAGGCGACGGTGACCCCGCTGCGCGCCGTCGAGGACCTGCGGCGGCTGATGACGCTGGGGGAGAAGGGCGAGGACGCGTTCGACCTGCGGCTGTACCGCAGCATCGAGGGCGACATCCGGTTCGCGCTCTACGTCGGCGACGACCCGGTCACCCTCACCGGTGTGCTGCCGCTGCTGCAGCAGCTCGACGTCGAGGTCGTCGACGAGCGGCCCTACGAGTTCTGCCGCCCCGACGGCCGTCGCTGCTGGCTCTACGACTTCGGGCTCCGGCCCCCGCAGCCCGCCGGTGCCCCCGCGGTCCCCACTGTCACCGTCGAGGACGCCGGTCGTCGCTTCGAGGAGGCGTTCGCCGCGGCCTGGCGGGGCGACGCCGAGTCCGACCGGTTCTCCGCGCTCGTCCTGCGGGCCGGTCTGCACTGGCGCGAGGCCGCCGTCCTGCGGGCCTACAGCCGCTACACCCGCCAGCTCGGCGGGCTGTTCACCCTGCAGTACACGGCCGGCGTCCTGGTCGCGCACCCGCAGGTCGCGCAGGGTCTGATCACCCTGTTCCGGGCCCGGTTCGACCCGGCCACCACCGACGCCGAC